>JBIKRT010000029.1:0-47506 GCA_044349005.1 Cyclobacteriaceae bacterium | reverse complement strand
CGTAACCCTGGCAGGTTGCTCCTCAGCAGAGCCCGCTTCCGTTTCAGTTCAACTATGCAAAATTCAAAACAGTCATCTATATTTACAACCTGTCAAAATTCTCAGCCATTTACCATCTGTATATGGATAGCCAAAATTTCAGGAGTTTTTTATAGGTATTGTTACCTTTGATTAATCCTTTAAAGAATCCGGAAGTTCGCTCAGGCTGTCCTTTGCTACTGGTTACACTTGATAGAAATTTTTGAATAATATGTTCAATGTTTCCTAAAGACGTAAGTTCAATCTCAATAGAGCCTTCACTTTTACCAACGACATCTACAACAGCACCCTTTATCAGCTTGTATAAAACTAGATTGAGTTGATTTCTTTCAAAGAAAAGTTTTTGTAATTGCTTTATTGTGCCTTTTAGCTTGGATAAGGTTTCTTGCACTCGCTGTCTATCATCTACTAATATTCCCAAACGTTTTCTGAGTTCCTCAATTTCTTTGAAAATCTCTTCAAATTTAGTTTGTCTTGCTCTTGCCTCAACGTAAGCTGCATCGTGGCTCCTATGCAAATCGATAAGTGCTTTCTTAGTTTCGTCTAAAACAGTTGATGTTGCCTTAGCAAGAGTTTCTTCCAAAGCAAACTTTATTGTCTTGATTACTTCGTCATGGTGTAAAGAAAGTGTTTTCATCACTTCAAGATTTTTAATTCCACTTTCTTCAAATAGCATTGAATTAAAATCCCCTTTACTCAGAATTGCAGTAACGAGATTTGAAATCCCACCAATTTGTAATTCTGAGTTCTTTATAAGGTTTTTTTCATATGCAATTAAACTATTATCTTTAATTATTTCTTTGTCGCCTGTCGGGACATCATTAAGTTGTTTGTTCAATGATTTTATCTGTTCCTCAATAGAATCAATTTGATTTTTTAAATCTGAGTACGATTTTCTGTTCGCAAGATAAGATTCAAATGAGGCAGCAACCTCTTTAATTCGATTCGCATTTCCTTCAAGTTGCCTCCTTATCGACTCAACACCACTGTCGACTGTGTTTTCAATAATCTTAGTTAATTGAGTGGTTCTGTTTTTTTCATGTTTGCTCAATTCTTTTTGTGCAAATGAATCAGCACGGATTATGGAAACGATATTTTGACTATTAGTCTTTTGCCACGCATCCTCGCCAATTTTCAATTGATATTCATCAATTGTTCTATTAATGACATGAGAAATTCCGTTCTTGATAACGGTGAGTTCGATAGCTCCACCTGTAAGAGTATTCTTAATAAATTTATCTAATTCAATCTTCTTCTCCGGCTCGGCATCTTTCCCTAAGGCCCAAGAAATATATTGTAGAAGTGATGATTTACCAGACCCGCGGCCTCCAATTAAAACGTTGAATTGCGGATTGAATTCAATGCCAATATCTTTCAGAAAGCTGCTTTTAGATATTTTAACATTAGAAATTCTAGTTAGCGGTAATTTGGGTTCTTCTTGAAGAATCCTTGATTTTTTCGCTAAACATGCTTGCCTTAACGCCTCAGCAGTTGGTACTGACCATTTGACCCAAGAAGCCGAAATCCCTAAATGATCAAATGTCTCGATTCTGTTATCAGAAGTCTGAAATACACCTATTGAGCGGTTGCCGTAAGCTTCTATTTTCCCGTTAATGATATTGTTCCAACCAAGCTTTACTTTATGGCTTTCAAATTGACCTCTGTCAAGGTAACCGCCAACAAAAAGACCATTGGCATATTCATTGTGAAATCCCGTTCGAAGAATAGAATCGCCACCGCCTTCTTTAATATTTGGAAAGACTATGAATCTACCTTTTAGAATTTCGATTGAATTTAACTTTTCGTAAACATCATTGATACTTCTAAAAGGAAGCCTATTAATAGGACTAGTTTTTGACTCACTTTTGGCATTCTGGTTTTGAATTGATAAAGTTGTGTAGATTTTAATTGTCAGCTCATCGGTAATTTCTAAGGTTGAATCAAATATCAAGAGTGCTTGACATGGTACATCCAATGTTAGTTCTAATCCTGGAAAAACTACTATTCTATTTTGTTCGTGAATCGGGTTGCCTTCGGCATCTGTTTCAATTTGACTGGCCTCCTTTATGTATGGATAAAAGCATAAATCATGATGGTCAGTTATTGCAACGGAGTGAATATTCTTTTCGCGACATGCTTTAATAAATTTCTTCGAGTACTCCCTTCTTTCATCGTCAGTAATGTAGGCTTGCCCAGTGAATTGCAAATCACGTGGGGAGTGCACTTGAAAGTCGCATTTGTAATACTTAGCTCCTTCGTTCATACTTTGTTCTTTTTCCGTGTAATATAATTGACTCAAAAACCGATTCCCTATTCAACTGCTAATTTTTGGCTGGCTTTATGCCATTTGTAGTGTCGGCTATCTTTTACTATTTCGTCTTTATTCTTAAAACTAGCAAAATACAGTCAACATTATTGCGCTTACTTCCATTATAAGTAAAAAGCCTACTCACCCTTTCAGGCTTTCGGCTTTCTTTTATCAAATCGTACTTAAACTAATTACTCCTTCACCACAATGCCCAATTTCTCTAGCAACTGCGGAGTTTTGCGGAAGGTTACTTTGGCGGTGTCAATAAACTCGCAGTACCACTCCAGCAGGTCGTCTGGCATTATAAAATTGTCTTTAAGTAGTTGGCGCTTTCACCCAATACGGGTTTATCCATTTCAACATAAAAGTTTTTCAACCCTCCGGTTTTCGCAGCCGCAAAGAAACCTTTCCAGTCTACTTTGCCCTTGCCCAACACCGCTTGCTCTTCGGCTGTGCCAGTCCAGTCAGAAAGATGCGCGGATAAAAAACGACCTGGATACTTTTTGAAATAGTCTGCAGCCGTATAGCCGATACTCACCACCCATACTTGAAATTGTAACTTCACCAACTCCGCATCGAGCTGTTTTAGCAGCGCTTCATAAATTAATTGGCCTTCAAGTTTTGTGAATTCTTCGTTGTGATTATGATAACCAATTTGAATGTCGGACTTCTTGGCGACCTCAGCAATTTTATTGAGTTCATCCGCAGCCTTTAACCAATCGGTGATGATTGCTTTGGCAGGTAAACCAAACGAGGATAGTATCATTTGACTTAGTCCTAACTCTTTCGCAAAGTCAATTCTTGCTTGCAGGTCTTTCTTTAGTTCATTAAACCCATAGTGGCTGCTAATACACGAAATTCCTGCGTTATTGATTACTTGTTTTAATTCTTTCGCTGAGTACTTCAGCAATCCGCCAAAACCTAACTCTTTGTATCCAACAGGTGAACATAATTCCATCTGGTTATAGCCGAGTGAAGCCATGCTTTTCAACGTGCCTATAAAGTCTTTCTCGATATCTTCGCGCACCACCCAACTTTGAAAACCAATAAACTGATTTTCCTTTTTGGCTTCTTCAAATGCCTGAACAAGCTGCGTGGAAAGAAGCGAAGCACCGGTTAAGCCTATTACGCCTTTGGTTAAGAACGATCTTCTGTTAATGGGTTTCATAGATGGTTGGTTGAAATGGTTAATTAAATCGAAGCAGGTTCAAAGCCACTTCGGTATTCTCTTGTAAGGTATTTAGTTGCTTCTGGCAGGTTGGTGATGGTGGCTGTTGCCGCATCATAAAATAGCGTTTTGCCAGTCCTCAAAGCCACTCCGTATAAGTTAACGGCTTCTGTTATTGGCCAGGCATCTCTGAAGCTTCCGGCACATTGCGTTTTGTTCAGGCAGCTTTCAATAAATTTCTTTGGTATATAGCGCTCGGGGCTATTGTCGGGTGGCTCGGTTTTACTTTTCTCACCCGTTGATTTTCCTGCTATAATTTCTGGATTTTCTAGTTGAAAGCCCGAAAGAATTTTCCCTTTGTCGCCTACAAACATCATTCCCTCGGCTGGCATTGCTCTCTTTTGGTTGTACAGTTCTTCTGGTGCGGGTGGTCGCATGCCGCCATCATACCAACATAAATCAATGGCAGGTCGTGTGCCGACTGCCGGATATTTAAATCGCACTGAGCTGGCCATAGGAAAAGAGAAATCATTGTTAACCTGAAAAGGACTCGTGCCATTAAAATCACAAACGTGTGTTTTGTTCGGTTCAATAACGGTGGGGCTTTGCAGCTTTAGCGCATTGAATACAGACCAAAGACTATAATGACCCATGTCGGCCATCGATCCGCCACCGAAATCATACCAACCTCTAAACACCATGTTGGTGTAGTTTGGCGAATAGTCTCTTACCGTTTCTGGCCCAAGCCATAGGTTCCAGTCTAACCCGTTGGGGATGGAAGGTTTGTCGATGGGCAGCGTGGGGTATTGTGGCCACACGGGGCGGTTGGTCCAATTGTGTATTTCCTTTAAGGTTCCGATGGCGCCTTCATTAATCCATTTCATGATTGCGTCCATGGAGCCGTTACTATCCCACGCAATTAAATGAGTTGTTGCGTTGGTTTTCTTTGCCAACTCTACCACGCTCTTACCTTCTAAGAGTCTATTTGAAATTGGTTTGTGCATGGTTACATGTTTGCCTCTTTTCAACGCAGCAATGGCGATCAGGCCGTGAAGATGATCTGGAGTCATGATTTTCACTGCATCGAAATCCTTTTCCTTTTCAAAAAGCTCTCTGAAATCTGCATAGGCAGTAACACTTTTAAATTTGTCGTTACCCCTAACGTTGCCATAGTAGGTGTCAATTATTTCTTTACCATTTTCTCTTCCACCCGGAATTATGTTATCGCCTCCCGGCTGCCAATCCGATTTTTTGATCTTAGCTCTTACTTCATTCTTAAGCCATTCCGGCCCCCAATCCTTATAGCCAATGGCGTATTTGTTGGGATCGCAAACGGCAACAAGTTGGATTTGTGGAGTACTCAGCAACGGAAGCATTTCTCTGAGGCCTTGAGTTCCCAAGCCAATATAGGCAAGGGTAATTTTATCGCTGGGTGGAATGAAGCTTGATCCGCCTAATACGTGGCGCGGCACGATTGAAAATGAAACTGCGGCCGAGGCCAAACCTCCGATAAACTTCCTGCGATTGAGGGTAGACTTTTCGTTATCTTTCATAGTGGGGTGGGTTGATGAATGTATTTGATGTTAATTTTACGATATTAATTTGTGAAAGGCAATCGGTTTTATTCAACTCTGTTAACGGCCGGCAAAAAGTTAAGCCGATCGGACGGCCGATACTATTGGTAGACAGCACAAAAACAGAAGGGCTGAAGTGCACCTACATCCATCGCGTAAACTTTTGGCTAAGAAGCGTTCACATTTTTAAATGTGAGCGTAAAAGTAGTGCCTTCCTTATCAGTAGATTGAACGCTAATAATACCGCCAAGCTTTTCTGTCATTTGCTTAACAATAAAAAGGCCTAACCCCGAACCTTGGGCCTGATAACTTGCCCTATGAAACATGTTAAACAACAGCGGCAATTGGTCACCCGGTATGCCAATGCCATTGTCTTTAAATTGTAGGGCAGTCTCCGTTTCGGTTTGGGCAACGGTTAGTGCAAGGTATCGTTTTCCTTCTGCTTTCCCATAGTCCTGATACTTTATTGCATTAGATAGTAGGTTATTTACTATTATTTTTAATCGTACTTTATCGATGGTAAGGGTAAACTTTGGGTCGAAGTCAGGCATAAGTTGCACACTTGCATAGCCGTCCATAAATTTCAGCGTGGTCCACGCCTCGTTAACCACTTCTAATATATTAACGGGTACATGTTGAATTTCCGTTCTTAAGTTGCGGGCATAGTTGGTAACATCTTCGGTAAAGCTGGCTAGCTTTTCTACGCGGTCTTCAATCATGGGGAAATACTGTGCCAGCTGAGAAGCGTCAACTTCTTTTTGCGCAATTTGCACAAGTCCTTTAATGCTTGATAGCGGAGCTCTTAAATCGTGCGACATGCTGTACACAAAACGATCTAGTTCTTCATTAGCGACTTGCAGCTTTTTCTTCTCTTCCTATAGATTTTTTTCGTAATACGCATTAATTCTGATCAGCACAATAATGGTTACAATAAGCATGCTGTAAGACGAAAATAAATTGATAAGTGTGCCGCCTAAATCGGGTTTTGGTGCGGGTGTATTGGGAATGAAATTATTGAACGTGTACACCTCGAACCAGATGATTAAGCAGAACGAGACGATGCTAAAAGCAAAGCCCATGATAAAGTGTCGGGCACCAAATACTAAAAACGAAGTTGCGATGGCTGGAAAGAAAAGCGCGTTTACCTGTGTTTTATTACCGGTTTTAATGGTGAAGTAGGTGAGGGCAAGGTTCACTAATATGAACCCTAAAACTTTGCTCGCCAGTTGGAAGCCTTTTAAGCTCATGGCCAATACACCACTCACTATTACCACCATAAAAAGATCAGCCCCCCAGATAGCTACCTCTTCAGTGAACACATCCTGAAAGAAGTTTATTAAAAATAATAAGATGGTAAGTGTGAGAATTTGAGAGTAAATAACATTGCTTCGCTCATCGCCCGAATACGTTTGATTGGATTCGGGCTTTGTTTTAAAGAAATTAACAAAAGGCAATTGCGCTATAAACCGTAACATAGACATGCCAAGATACATTATTTGCCGCATGAATTGGCAACTGAAAGTTATCTGTATGCTATGATTTTTGTCTTTTTTATAACGATTTATGTTTGTCAGGAAGGTAAAAATCAATTAAGGTTAACATTTAGGCAGCTAATTGACGTGTTTCTGCCCTTTTTCGCTTGGCTAATAACGCTTTTTAATTATCTACCCACCACGCTTGAGGCAATCCTATCTCATAATTTAGTCTACTCTGTATTCGAAGCATGAGCGCGCTGGCCCGGTCGAACAGCGGGGTGGTGTGATGTTGCTTTTAAGGCGTCTGACACCTTCAGGGTGTCTTGACGCCTTAGAAACTATCTCTTAATTTAGTCTATCAGTCATTCGAAGCATGAGCGCGTTGGCCTTCTTTCGTTGTTGGTTGTTCGTGATTCGTTTTTCGTGGCCGTCATCGCGAGAAACAAAGCGATCTGTATCTTCTAACGTACGGTCAGGTATTGTTTCCCGCCTCGGGGGTTAACTACCGGCCGGAATGTTTCTTGTCTATTCTAGCACAAAAATCCTTACATCAGGCAGGTGTAAGTTAAAATAGCCAAGGCCACCTTTTACATTGCTGTTAAAGTTAAGTGGTTCGGAGGCGAATGCACTAAAGTTGTAGCGCCTATCATTTCGAAGTTTCAGAAACCCATAATATTCCTCGCTAATGTTTGAAAGAAATACAGCCATTGTATCGCCTGGAGCAAATCTCTGAAACAACACCCTGAACTCTTCTTGAAGATTTTTCCCATCGTTGGTGCTATCGCGAAGAAGGCGCGTGTAAAGGCGAGGGTTTAAGTAGGACGCAGTCTTGTTTTTCTGCGAATACCTCTGAACATTGATCATATACCAATTCGGGCCAGTGGGATCTTGAAGATTGTAATTGACAAATGCAGCTGTGTCGTAGGGCGAAATATATAATCGCGATTTAACTGTTTCAAAGGGCACTCGGGGTTTTAGTTTTGTGGTCGCTGAAACCTCTCCTAGTTCTTTTGTCTTTACGGTTAATGTATAATCGCGGTTAGCCTGAAGATCAAGAATGATGTTACCATAGAGTCCATTTCCCAAATCGGGTAGCACGTCAACTCGGCCTTCTTGCGACAGCCAAACCTTAGCACTGTCTAAGGCTATTTGAGCAATTAGGCCTTGTGGGTCAGAGCCTCTTCCAGCATCCAACGCCCCCTACACTGCGTGTAATCAGGACGACCAACGCCCCGCCCGGAACAAACTGAGTGGAGACCACAATCTTTGGTTTTAACTTTTCAATATCTTCGACTGGCAACGGATCGGGAATACAACTGTCCAGAGAACCTAACAGCCATACAAGCACAATAAGTTGAAACACATTTTTCATTTGTTGAAATTAGTGGTTAGACATTCGTATAGAGACGTGAGACCTTATAATCATACTGTTGGGTGTTGAGTAAACTAATGGCGATTTCATATTTCTAAAATTTGAATCCATAACTAACAAAAGGTACTAGCCCAAAAAGTCCAGGCTGCTCATAGCGAAATGAACCGTCTCCATTGGGTCTAATAAAAACGCCAATAGGGGCAGCTCGATTGTACACATTGTAAACTCCGCCAAACCATTCGGCCTGAAATTTTTTATCCGGACGAGGACGAAATTTTATTCCCAGATCTAACCGATGTGTATCAGCCAACTTTACTGAATTGATCTTGCCATACATTGGAATCAAATCAACCCCGACCAACGTAGGTGCAGGAACGACATATTGACCAATAATGGGCGTGAACTGCGAACCTGAAATAAACTCGAACACGGTTGAGACAGACCATTTTCTTGAAAGCTGATAGTTCATTACCAGCGCGGCATTGTGCCTTCGATCGTACCGAGCCAAAAACCACTGGCCTTGGTTGACCGCATCGTACTGACGTTCTGCTTTCGACCATGTATAACTAATCCACCCTGTTAGTTTTCCTGCTTCTTTTTTCAAATAGAAACTCCAATCCATATCCGCGGCCCCGCCCTTGCACCAATTGGCTTTCAAAATTTACATTTAGCAACAGGCTAGCGCCTTCCCTGTAGCCAATCAGTTGATTCATCCATTTGTAGTAACCCTCTACGCTTACATATAAGTCTTGGCGAGGCAAAAGGCGTTGAATTCCCAATGCAATTTGATCGGCTGTTTGCGGCTTTACATTTCGTGTTACGGGATACCAAATATCGGTTGGGAATGCCACGGCTGCACTCGATACGCGGTGCAAGTATTGCGCCATGCGAGAATAGCTGAACTTGAGCGCGGTTGCTGAATCGAGCGAATACCTAAACGCAATTCTAGGCTCGGGATTATAGTAAAACGTGCGATCTACAAAAGCAGATGAAATTCGCAAACCTGCGCTGTACCGCAATTTGGTCAGCAGATTACCTTCTGCTTGAATGAAGGCGCTGGTCTCATAAGATGTTTGTGGTGTAGTAGCACTTGACTTGAGCAATTCTGATATTTCACCACTCGTGGTAATGCGATTGGGCGCGACTTGGTGTTGGATGAGTTCGATACCCGTTTTAATTAATACATTTTTCTTGACGGAGTCAGAACTTAACACCCACTTGCCTCCGATATCAACAATGCTGGAATTAACAAATAATTTATTCTCGAGAAAGGTATTTTGAATGGAATATCTAAATGCGGTTCGATAAACAGAAAACGAAGAACTAAAATTTCTATAGGTGCGATCCCAGCGAAGTGTTTGTGAAGAATTTCCTAACACAAATTCGTTGGAAATATTGCGATTGCGCAACGCGCCTCGTGAAAGATTGGCGAAACCAAGGATATCATTTCCCTCGTAGAAAGTAATTTCCACGCGGCTATTGGCGCGCGGGCGGTAAATGATTTTGCCATTGAAATCGTAGAAGTAATAGGGCAGCTCTTGGCCAATCGCCCGCACCACTTGATCTACATACGTTCTTCGTCCTGCTACCCAAACTGAAAGTTTGTCTTTAATGAGCGGTTGCTCTATCATTAGCCGAGTGGCTAGCAAACCGATGTTGCCCTTTACTCTTGTCTTGGTCGAAAAATTGTTTTTCGAACTAACGTCTAAAATAGAAGATAACCTGCCCCCATACTCGGATGGAAACGCGCCATTAATCGACTCGACTTTATCTAAAATATCTGGGTTGAAGACGGAAAGAAAGCCGAAAAGGTGCCCCGTATTGTAAACGGGAGCGCCATCAAGTAAAACTAAATTTTGATCGGCAGCTCCACCGCGAACAAACAAATCGGTAGTGCCGTCTGCACCTTTGGTAACCCCCGGCATCAACTGTAGTGTTTTTATCAAGTCAGCTTCGCCACCCAACACGGGTATGCTGCTAATTTCCTTTCCGCTGAGTGTGTTGGTGCTCATGCGAGTGGTTGCAAATTGATCCGATTGCAGGGTACGATCGGCAGAGATTACTACTTCCTTGAGTTGTTCGCTCTTACTTTCCAGAAAAAAATAGACGAGGGTATCGCGCGTAACAAAAAGTGGCTGCGAGAACCTTTCGTAACCAGTATGTGAAATGTTGATTTGCAAGTTTCCTTTTGGAGCCTCGATAACAAAGTTGCCCGTAGAATCTGTGACAGCCGTTTTTTTGATAGACGTTTGCACGTTTGCGCGCGAAAGGCGGTAGCCGCCAGATTCCAGCACCACTCCCTCTACCCGAAATGTTTGGGCGGAAACCAAAAGAGGGAATGCGGTAACAAACAGAATCAGCCAACGCCACATAGTTACAAAGCTGTTTAATTTTGAATCTTAGCTATAATTTAACGCAAAAATCTGGGAATTTGTATTTGAAGATAACTAGAACAGATATTTCTTAACCCAAATCAATCCTATGCGTAAGGAGTGAGCAGCCCGCCCCAAGGGAAATCGTTTTCAAGATCTTTGGCCGATACTAAGCTTCAGGATTTAGGAAAGTATACGTTGCAAACGCACCACACCGCTAATCGAGAAATTGCAAGATGTGAGTTTAAATAACTGATTACACGCTTGATGTTTTAAACCAAAAAAGGAAGCCGGCATTAACGGTTTCCGTCTTAATAAGAACGTTGGATTAATCCATCAACACCTTTTTACGTCCACCTATTTTTCTCTTTTATAAGATGGATGAAAAGTACCCGAGATTCAGTAAAGGCCTTATCCATGCATTTCACTCATTATCTTCACCCAAAGGCTATCCTTGAATTTTCTAGAGAAAAAACCAGTATGACCAATTTTTTCTACCCCATAATTTTTAGGATCGATTTCCTCTACTTCAATCTTGGCATTCTTGAAGTATTTCAACAACTTATTTGCGGTAACTTTATTCGCTAGTGGATCATCTTGGATCTGTATTGATTTAATAGGGGTGGTTATTTGGTCGAAGTACACTGGGTTTAGTGTTTTTCCAAATTCGGGGTCGAAGTAATTAGGATGTGTACACCACTTTCGCCATTCTAAGGCAACACCCTTTGGCAGGTTTTCACCTTGACTTATTTTCATGGCGTTTACATATCCAAACAGCCTCGTGTGAAGAGGTATAAGAAAATACCAATAAAAAGCGGGCAGCCACTTGTAAGGACTGCTCATGTCGCGCCAATATCCGGTTGACGAGGCGATGAAGAACAACTGGTCTATTTTTTTATGGTTATCCATCAGCCCAATCATTTGTGCACCCATGCTATGGCCGGCTATAATTTTCTTTTGATTTGGGAAGTTAGAAAGCACCCAATCAAAGACGCCCGACATATCCAATCTTCCCCAGTCGCTTATTTTCGCTTTAGAATCTTTGAGAATCCGTGGTGCTGATTCTGCTATGCCCCGATAGTCGAAGGTAAGGGAGGTGAATCCGTTTTCTGCCAGAAAGGAAGCGAAATTTGAATATACTTTCTGAGGTATTCCTGTTCCACTGTGTATTTGAACAAAGCCCTTGCTCAACTCCGCAGGCAGGAATAGCTTAGCAGATAACATATACCCATCTCTCGCAGGGATTTGAATGTGTTCAATTTTCATAGCTAATTGCTTTAACTGTTTTATCCATTTGTTTTACACGTCTTTCCAAATGAAACAGATTTTATGTGCCTTTTCAAATGAATGAGCAAGAATTTCATTTGTTCCAGAATACGGGTGAATCTTACAATTTGCCCTCGTCCACGTTCTTCACCGAATACGCCCTAACTTTATCCAAGGGTGTTGTTGAAGAAGAACAATAACAGCGAGAGCCACGCAAAGCCAGCCAAGCTGCTGTCATTTCAACATCTCATTTTTGCACTCGTTCGATTGTTTCAATTGTCCAACCTTTGTGCTTGTAATGAAAATATACCATCGATCCACTAATTAAAAGTGTTCCGGATACGGAAATAAAATAACCCGCTCTAATAAAAAAGTTTAGCCAGCTTAGATTAGCATAGCCAAATTGTTTAAAGAAGAGCACGCCCACGCTGCCGAGGTATCCGAACGAATCGGCTACGTACATTATAAAACCAACAGTGCCAGCATACTTAAAGGCGGCCAGCAGGCGATCAAAGAAAATGCTATTGAACGGAACATACCCCAAGTACAAACCAAGGCCAATGAGTGTCATCCAAATGGGCGGGCTCAATTGACCTAGTTCAAACAAATAGGTGGACAGGCCTATAAGCATCATACCAAAAATGATGATACCGTGATTGACCATTAACGCAAGCTGGTTGTTTTTGATTACCATGATGCTTCCCATTACAATTAACACGATGATGGATATGGGTATTTCTGTAGTGGTGAAAATGGCGGGTGAATTGCCGTAGCCTAACGTCTTCCAGATCTCGGCCGAAAAATTATCTCTGAATTCCCGAAAGGTGGTGAGCAGCATGTAACCCAACACAAAAAGAATGATACCGGGCAGGAAGCTTTTTATGAAGTTCCTTCGCTCTTCGCCATTCATAGGCTGGCGTTTGGTACGCATCTGTTCATCTAATGCTGATGGAGGCGGGAGCTGATCGAGCAGCCAAAGAAATAAAAGGAGTGGAACTATAAAAACGCAAGAGGCTACGAAGGGCATCCACGTTTCGGAGGTGCCCCAATCGCGGATGATATAACCACCTACGGATTTACAAAGACCTGCCGAAAATATAAAACTAACCGACAGGCCAGCGCCCAGCACTTCGGTAAAACGCCTACCTTCTAAGTAGCCAAACACCATGCCCCAAATCATACCCAGTGGCAGTCCGTTGGTAAACAAGAAAATAATATTATACGGAGCGGGCACCAGTCCAAACAAAAGCCACGATGTGCCCGCTATGGCTACCATCAATAGAATACCAAACGATCGGGAATGTGCTTTTAATTCTGAAATAACTTTTATACCGATAAACTTTGATAGTGCATACCCCACCACTTGAAATGTAACCAACCAAACTTTGTAGTCGATGCCAGCATATTGTAACCCTTCGAAAGTAGCAGCCGAATACGTCTTTCTAAAAGCATAGACACAAGTATATAAGCAAAAGGCAGCGAGTGTAGCATATAATGAAAATAAAAACCCGTTAGAATTCTTTAGCCATTTTGTAATTACCGATTCAGGTTTTGTCTGCAATGCATCCATATTCATTAAAGGCTAGTTGTTTCCACTCTCCGTTCCACAAGGTAGAAACTTTTTTAAAACCAACGCGCTCCAACAACACAAAGGTTTCGTGAAATTGATTGGTGATGTCGTCTGGATGATGGGCATCTGAACTTACTGTAATGGGAATGTTTTGTTCGTTTAATTTCTCCAGTATCCAGGGACTTGGATAGGTGGTGGCCGATTTCTTCTGATAAATGCCACGGGTGTTTACTTCCACAATAGTTCCCGCCTTCTTTATCAGGTGTATTGTTTTGTTAACTTCTTCTTGGTACCAGGCATCGCTTTCGCGGAAGAATTTATCTCCCGCATTTTGAATTTTTATCTTGTCCAAATGCCCCAGAATGGTGGGGGTCGATTGATCGATCATTTCGCGCGTAAGTTCAAAATAGCGAACGACCGCTTCTTTTATGTCGTTGTTAAATATTTTTGAAAGGCCATCTAAAAAGGGGAGGTGAGGGCCGTCAATTTCCCAAGGGGTGCCGTTCTCGTATTGCTCCACAAAATGAATGGAGCCGATGGTATAGTCGAGTGCCTGTTTAAATTCTGACGGACTAATTTTTGCTGGCACATAGTCCACTTCCAATCCGCTATAAATTTCAATGTCTTGATAATTCTTTTTTAGCAGTTCAATTTCATCTAAATACGATTCAAGCAACGTAACATTCATGCACCATTTGCAATCAAACGGCACGGGAGCGTGCGAGGAAAAGCCCAACGCCTTTACACCTAGTTTTTTTGCTGCATTTATATAATCAGATAGCTCGCCTTTGCCATCGCAATAGTGACTGTGGGTGTGGAAGTTGGTAAACATGATTTTTATGATTCAATAATGAGATGATTTGAAAATGAGGTAATTTGATAATTTGAAAATGAGATGATTTGGTAATTTGAAAATGAGCTAATTTGAAAATGAGATGATTTGAAAATGAGATGATTTGAAAATGAGATGATTTGAAAATGAACTGCAAATTCTCAAACTGTTTGATCTTCAAATTCTCAAATTGTTTGATCTTCAAATTCTCAAATCGTCTGATCTTCAAATTTTCAAATTGTCTCATTTTCAAATTTTCAAATTGTTTGATCTTCAAATTCTCAAATTGTCTGATCTTCAAATTTTCAAATTAACAACCCATCAGCGAATGTATAGATGCCTCCGCATAACCGCAAGCCGAGGTCATTCCTTTGCCACCGATGGCGGTGCGTATATGAATGCAACGATCGATATCATATTCTACAATGTCTTTCTCAGCATGTTGTGGATAGAAGCCTGCCCAGGCGGTTGCAATTTTTCGCACATCGAAGTCTACTATTCTTTCAGCTTCCGCTAACATTAGTTCATTTATAAACTCGTGTGTAGAAAAGCCGAGGTCATCGGTATGATTTACATCGGCATATTCATGCGAGTCGCCAATGATAATCGAGTGATCAACGGCTTTTTTGAAGAGGATGTGAATGCCCCATTTTTTTAATTCGAGCAAATGATCAGGCGTTTTGATTGTGTTAAAGGAAGGACATTCCTGAAACGATTCGTATCTTCTTATGGTAAGACCAGTAAGGATGTTTCCATCCAACGACACCGAAGGCATTGGCAGCGTGCGTAACATCTGCAACTTACTTACTTGAATTCCACTTTTTTGAAAGAAGTCAGAAAACAAAATCTTGAATTCACCGCCATTGCACACCAGTAATTTATTGGCAGTAAACGTTTCTTTGTGGTTGGTGCGAATAGTAACACTGTTGCCATTGCTATCACAATCAATCACTGTGGTAGAAGGTTTATAGATGAGGTGAGGAAATTTACTCACACAATATGCTAGCAATCGATAAATTAATTTTTCGGGCTCTACACTTACTTCCTCCGGAAAGAACAGTGCCTCCTTGCAATATGATTTTTTTAGCGAAGGCCATTTTGCCATGCTTTGATCCGTATCCATTAGTTGACACGAATACGAGCGTTGATCCATACGCTCTTTCAATTCATGAATCAATTGTTGTTCATCCTCATCCGAAGCAATATAAACCGATCCATTTTGTCGCACGCTGATGTCAAACTCCTCCTGTATCGATTTATAAAAATGCAATCCTCTTCTGCCATACTCCAGCCAGTCTTCTGGCATGCCTGATGGAACTGCCTGACCGAAGTTGCGGACAGTTGCGTTTACGGGATATTGATCTTTTTCTGTAAGCAATACTCGTTTGCCTAGTCGTGCTGCATGATAGCCGTGAAAAGTTCCAAGTACTCCTGCGCCCACTACTATTAAGTCAAAATGCGTTTCCATCGATTGATACTAATAAGTTGTAAAAATGATCTATTTATGTTAGCTACTTGTTATTTCAACATTAAAAAATAAAGGACGAGCATAACCACTTTTTGCTTATTTTGATTGGTCGGGAAATGTGGTTTCGAAGCATCGAAAAATAACGAATCGCCCTCCTCCAATACTATTTTCGTACTGTTGATAGTGTATTCACAAGTACCTTGCAGAATGTATTTGTATTCGAAGCCATCAGTTATGGTGGGCTTTCCTGAAGTTTTACCGTCAAGTGTAAGAATGGCAATCTCTAGCGTACAACTTCCAATGCTTTGTGAAAGAATATGAAGGTAATTAAATCCAGGTCTATCTTCCTTTTTTATTGTGCTGTAATCTTTGGCTTTTACATGAATATAATCTTTACCTATAAGGTAGGTTAAGTCCTCAAAGAAATCTTTCAGTGGCACACCCAATGCTTGTATCAAATTAACAAACACAGGCATACTGGGTATGGTACGCGAATTTTCAATTTTGGAGATTAGCCCTTTGCTCAATGACGTGCGGTCGCACAGATTTTGTATTGTCATTCCTTTTTCTAAGCGAATGGCCTTCATTTTTTGCGCGATTTTCGAAACTACTTCGGTGTCAATCATGATTATTCAATTGTTTACTATATGTAAACATAGTAAATGGCGCTTAGAAAATAAAATACCAATTATGGCCATTTTTGATTGTTAATTCAATGTTATCAAGGTTAAACCTCGAAAATGGGCTAATAAACTAGTTTCTTATTTGTAAATTAAGTTAACGTTAACAAAAGATTCAATTTAGGTAGGTAAGAGTAACGGAGAGATAACTTTTGTCTAAACTATACGCAGTTTCCTTTTCCAAACTTTGCTCAGTGAAATTTAAACCCACACAAAACAATTTTATTATGCAAAGAAATTTACTTGGAGTAGAGAAGTTTGCATCGCTGGCCAAACTAGTGATGTTTCTTCTTATTGGGGTTTTTGCGAGTAATGTCGCACTAGCTCAAGAGCGTACGGTATCAGGAAAGGTTGTTTCAAGCGAAGATCAACAACCATTTCCAGGTGTAAACATCATTGTGAAAGGCACAGCGAATGGCACTACCACAGATGTAAACGGTGAGTTTAAACTCAACGTAGGTGCCAATGATGATGTTCTAGTGTTTTCTTTCGTTGGATTTGAAACACAAGAAGTTTCGTTAGCTGGAAGAACAAAGATTGACGTTACATTGACGTCAGATGCCAAACAGCTGTCAGAAGTAGTTGTAACGGCTTTGGGTATTGAGAAGGATGTTGCGAAGTTGGGGTATACTACGCAAAAGGTTAATGGTTCAGATGTAACTAAAGCACGGGAGCCCAATCCGATCAACTCATTGGCAGGTAAAGTAGCCGGGTTGCAAGTAGGCGCAAGCGCTGAGTTATTACGTAAGCCAAACATTTTACTTCGTGGAAATGCCGACATCTTATACGTTGTAGATGGTGTTCCTATCAACTCCGATACATGGAATTTAAGCGCGGATGATATCGATACATATACTATTCTAAAAGGCCCAAATGCGGCTGCGTTATATGGATTTAGAGGTCGTAACGGTGCTATTTTGATTACAACAAGAAAAGGTTCTGGTGATAGACGAGGCTTCTCGGTTGATTTCAATTCAAGCACGATGGTGGAAAGCGGCTTCTTAGCAATACCAAAAGTGCAAGATCAATACGGCCCTGGCGATCATGGAAAGTATTCATTTGTTGACGGTAAAGGAGGTGGATTGAATGACAATGATTATGATGTTTGGGGTCCCGCATTGAATGGGCAACTGTTGGCTCAGTATGATAGCCCAATTGATCCTGTTACTGGAAAGAGAATACCAACTCCATTTACAAACCGTGGTAAGGACAACTTGAAAAGATTTTTACAAGATGGCTTATTGTTAACGAATAACCTTTCTGTTGGTTCATCGACTGAAAAAGCGGACATTCGGTTTTCTGTATCTCATACTAACCAAAGAGGGCTTGTTCCTAATACAAAACTAGACATCTTCAATTTTAATACTTCTATCGGTTACAAGTTTTCCGATAAATTGAAGTTCGAGTCAAACATTAATTACAATTATCAAACTACCCCTAATTTTCCTGACGTTAACTATGGTCCTAACAGTATGATCTACAACATCATCATTTGGGGTGCTGCTGACTGGGATATTGATGACATGAGAAACTACTGGCAAAAAGGGAAGGAAGGTACACAACAGATTTATGCCGAGTATCAGCGGTATAACAATCCTTACTTCAGCACATATGAATGGTTGCGCGGTCATTATAAAACGGATGTATATGGTTTTGCTTCGTTAAATTATAAAGTAAACAAGTATTTAGATGTAACACTACGTTCTAATGTTACTACCTATAATGTGTTCAGGCCAGAGAGAATGCCTACTTCGGCTACATCTTATGGACGTGAAGAAACACGCGGTGATTATAGAGAAGACAGAAGAAACTTGTTTGAAAATAATACAGATTTATTGGTAAAGTTTGACAAAAAGATTACCCCTGACTTTACGATCCAAGCATTGGTGGGGGCAAACCTTCGCTCGTTCAGCTATAATTCAAGTTATATTACTACTAATTATTTGAATGTGCCAGCCTCTTCATTAAACCCAGCTGGCTTCTCTTTTAGTAATTCAAGAAACCCAATACAGGCAGCTAGCTGGAATTCTGAAATGCAAGTGGGTAGCGCGTATTACTCAGCAGATTTTTCTTATAAGAATTTTATCAACGTTTCTACAACGGGTAGAGTAGATAAACTTTCTACATTACCTTCTGGAAGCAATCAATTCTTTTATCCTTCTGTTTCTGCGAGCACGGTTATTTCCGATTATGTAAGAATTCCTGAACCTATTTCTTTCTTTAAAGTCAGAGCTTCCTATGCTAACGTGGGTTCGGGCTTAACGAGATCTTCAATAGGTGCAAATCCATCAGGTTCTTATTTTATAGGATACGGCCAACAATTTTTCTCTTCTTATGATGGACCAGGCTTCGATAATGCGGGAGTATACAATACCTCGCTTTTATACAATAACCAACCAGCAGCTTATTATACAAATCAATTAAATAACAAGAATATTAAGCCTGATTATAACTCATCTGTGGAGGTTGGCTTAGATGCGAAATTCTTGCAAAACAGAATTGGGTTGGATGTAACTTATTACCAGTCAGATTTAGGGCCTCAAATTTTCTCTTTGACTACCTCACAAGCCAGCGGTTATACATCTGCCTTGAAGAATGGTATTAAGACACAGCGTAAAGGGTGGGAGGTTTCAATTTCAGGATCGCCATTAAGAAATCCGGATGGGCTTAACTGGGACGTGTTAGTAAACTGGGCAACTTATCGAGAAACATTGAAGGAAATTTATCCGGAAGATCCATCAATTGTTCAATGGCCGACAAACTCCTTTGTTAGCGGTAGTTCAGGTGCTCGCTATATTAAAGTAGGAGATAGGGTGGATGGGTATTATAACTCTGCTTTTGCCAAAGATCCAAATGGAAACATTATTCATGACGCTTCTGGTAAGGCAACACGTACTCCTGTTGCTCAGTTCTTAGGCTATGTTGATCCTGATTATGTGTTTGGTATCAATAACAAATTCTCCTATAAGAAAGTAACACTAAGCTTTCAATTTGATGGTCGCGTTGGAGGTGTAATTGAAAATCAAATTCAACGCCAAGCGTTTAGAGGAGGCCGTCACATTGCCACGGTTGAGGGCGACATGGGGGTTGCTAGAGCTAACGATGTGCTGGGTGTTAAATCTTATTTAGGCCAGGGCGTTGTATTGAATGGTGGAAAGATTAATTATGATGTAGAGGGAAAAATCACCAACTATAATGAGCTTTCTTTTGCCCCTAACACAACCAAGCAATTCCTTCAAGATTATATCAGTTTCTACTACAATACACAAGAGGGAAACATGATGAGTCGTACTTACGCAAAACTGAGAGAAGTTACGTTGGGATATAGTTTGCCAACTAAGTGGTTTGGAAATTCCATCAAACAATTCAATGTTTCGTTTGTCGCACGTAACCTTCTTTACTTTGCTGCATCGAAAGATATGGACATCGATCAGTTTGCTACTCGCCAAGGTTCTGCTGACTTACAAACACCTACCACCCGCAGATATGGCGTAAACATTAATGTTACTTTCTAATTATTAAGTAAAAGCAATAATGAAAATCATAATGAAAAAATTATCAATACTACTCACCCTAATAATGTCCTTTGTTGCTTTTAGCTGCAAGGATTTCGAGGAACTTGAAAAGGATCCTAATCGACCTGTATCTGTTTCGGCATCACTTGTTTTAAATGGTGCGCTGATTGAGTTGGCGGACGGGACTTGGAATGATGTAATGCGTTGGAATCAGTTTTATTGCAGTAATTACAACTATTATGCAAATAATGAATACAACTGGACTACCACTGGTTTAAACTTCACTACGTTGAAAAACGTAATCAAAATGGAAGAGGAGGCTAAGAAGACCGGTGCGAAGGATGTTAATCCGTATTCTGCCATTGGTAAATTTTTACGCGCTTATTATTTTGTTAAAATGACAACGCGCGTGGGCGACATTCCAGTAGAAGAAGCTCTTTTGGGTGCTGAAAACATTAAGCCAAAATACAATACCCAGAAGGAGGTTTATATTAAATCTTTACAATACCTGGAGGAAGCCAACACTGAATTGACTTCCCTGATAGCTGCTGGCGATAACTCGTTATCTGGAGATATTTTTTCAACTAATAATAACTTAAGGGCTTGGCAAAAGGTGGTCAACACGTTTAAGCTACGAGTTTTGATTAGTCTAAGTAAGAAAGAGGCAGACGGTGAACTTGCTATCAAGCAGAAGTTTACCGAAGTTATTAATAACCCAAGCAAGTATCCTATATTGACTTCCAATGCTGATAACTTGTCTTACGTTTACAATGATGCATTCAATAAGTACGGCAGAAACAAGGATAACTATGGATTTAATGCCTTGCGCGAAAATATGGCAGCGACCTATATGAATCCTCTTATCGAGTTAAAGGATCCAAGAATTTTTGTTGTAGCCGAGCCAACTATCGAAAAAGTAAAAGCTGGCGCAGCCTTAACAGATTTTAATTCTTTTGCTGGTGCAAGGTCAGATGAAGATTTAGCAGATATGTCTACCAAAGCGCAAAAAGGTCAATATTCATTCCAAAATCGTAAGCGCTATTATGATGGTTATACTGCTGAGAATACTATTCAGATTGGATATCCGGAATTGTGCTTTAACATTGCTGAGGCGTACAATAGAAACTGGGTTACTGGTAAAACGGCCGCTGATGCTGAGGCATGGTACAAAAATGGTATTCTTGCTTCGATGAGTTTTTATGGCATTAAAACGGGTAATTTGACTGCTACGTATCTAAAGGAAGGTGATGCCCTAGGTACTTATCAATCATATACAGTGCCAGTTGACTTAGATGCCTACTATAATCAAACAAAGGTAAAGTATGAAGGAAATACTGAAGGTGGAAGAAACCAGATACTTACTCAAAAATATTTGGCCTTCTTCCAGAATTCAGGATGGGAAGCCTTTTATAACCAAAGGAGGACTGGTGTTCCAGTATTTTTCAAGGATCAAGCCGGGAATGGAAATAGCGGACGTATTCCAAAGAGATGGACTTATCCTACTTCTGAAGGTCAATACAATACATCTAACTATAACGCGGCATTAACTTCACAATTTGGAACTACCAAAGAGGATATCAATACCGATCTTTGGATAAACAAGTAATGAATTGTGCAAAGATTTTTAAATAAATTCCAGAGCCTAAAAAGCTCTGGATTTCTTTCACGGTGCTTTAAAGTTTAGTTTGAAATAAATTTTAATTTAAAAAAAATAGAGAAGTCTTAGTTGTTTTCTTCGAGATGTAAAACAAAAAAAATAGAAACATGAAAAAATTGAAATCTTTGACGGCTTATTTAGTTGTGTTTGCACTTCTGTTCTCATGCGATAGCAATAATGAAGTGGAAATGACCAAACAGAAAGCCGATATATATTTGGATGAAAGCGGCTTTTTAGTCTTCCCAAATAATGATTCTTTTGAAAAAACAGCTACGAAGCTTGCTGATTGGGAATTTTCAAAAGTCAAAAAGTGGGAGGATCAACTCAAATTTACCTCTATGCGAAATGTGTTTGAACAGGGTTTGAAGGCTGAGGAAGAGTTGGTAAATGAAACAAGTGACAGAAATGTGGATGCAAAAACACACTCAAAATTTGTTATTAATAACCTCAGCTCTTTTAAAACTTTAGGTAACGGAATTCTGACTACAAATATTTATAGAATTGATTTAGCACCTTTAGTTAATAAAGATGGTATCGTTAAAGTTGGTAATATAATATTTCAATATTCGTATGATTATTTGAAAATTATTGAAGATGGTGACAAATCAAAAATTCAACTGTTGAACCAAGTCACGGAAACAGATAAATCACTAAAAATAGCTGTAAACAAAGTTGAGAGGAATGTTGATAGAAGTTCTGGTGCAAGGTTTAGTTTTTATCAAAGAAGTAGCATTACAGTTACTGATCGAGAAACCCAATACTGTAAATGGGAAGCTAGATTAGTTGCGGAGCTAACTTTGGCAACGGTAAATGTGCCGGTATATGAACAGGTTGAAAGATTGTGCTATGACAATGAATTCAATGACAAGGCCTATACCTGTTATGAAACTGTGGTGATTAGAACAGATACAAGGAATTATTTTGAGGCATTTTGCTACAATGAGGTAGAAAAAGGTCATTGTTCATGGGGTGGTTATGGTCCGGATTCTCGATACCAATTGATGATAAGTGGAACGTACAAACAGAATGGAGTTTCAAAAAGTTTATATCAAATTAGTGCTTCCCCTTCCAGCCAACTTAGGCACTCCATCTACAATTCCACAAATACTCCAAATGCAGACATCGTTGATGCTGCTATTACTTTTCAAGATGTTAACAATCCTAAACCAAAGTCTGTATTCATAGGCTTTAATTGATATTTGCCAATTGTTCTTTAATTGATTTCCAGAGTCCTCAAAAGCTCTGGAATTTTTTATTTTTGGTCGCATTTGATTTAGTAATTGTATACAAAATGGCTAGAAACTATTTTTGGATTATTGGGTTTGTTTTTTTTTCAAGCTGTCAGCCCCACAAAAAAGTGAAGGTGCTTCAAGTGCCTGGCATGAATGAATACTCCATTATCAACATCAATGGAAATTCAGTTGTGCCTAGTGGGCGATACGTAACCCCTGCGGGAAAGACTATTCGTATTGATCGCGCTCCTTACGGCTTGACTGTTTCCCCCGATGGCAAAACCATTTTGGTGTTGCATCACAACGGCACTGTTACCCTCGCGAAAGCAAATGAGCTTGATTCCGCCATAAGAATCCCAAGCTATGACAAAAAAATCCCCTCGGTTCTGGAAGGAACTTCTTTTTTGGGTGCCGTATTTTCAGCAGATTCAAAGCTGGCGTACTTGAGCGGGGGAGACAAGGGCAACGTGGTGGTTATGGATGTTGAATCATTTAAAAAGATGGGTGAAATTAGTTTAAATGGTTCGTTCGATGGAGTTAACTATGAAGAAAGCTTCACTTCAGACATTGCCATTGATCACCAGCTTAACCAATTAGTTGTTTTAGATAGAGGAAACTTTAGGATGGTACGAATTGATTTGCGTAGCCATAACATAATTGCTTCCATTAAAGTTGGCAGAATTCCTTTTGGCATCTCGATCAGTAAAGATGGACAAACGGCATTTGTCGCTAATGCAGGTTTGTTTGAATACCCCACTGTGCCGGGCGTTACAAAGGAAAATCGTGATACGATGATGTTAGATAAACCACCCTATGGCACTTACACAAAGCAGATGGAAGAGGGCGTTGAATGGGAAGATGGCCGACAGATACCTGGTCTCGGCAGTGCGTTGGTGCCAGAGGCCATGAGCGTATGGACGATTGATTTGAAAACAAATAAAGTAGTTGATCAATATAAAACAGGTAACCAAATAGGTCAGTTTATAGAAGGAGCCGAAGTGGTGGGTGGAGCTAGTCCTAACTCGGTTGCAGTGGGTAGAAGGTATGCCTACGTGTCGAATGCTACGAATGATAACATTTCAGTGATTGATTTGCAGACGCATACACTCAAAGGAGAAATACCACTAGAGGTCGATAAGCGAATCGATTCTTATAGAGGATTGATGCCTTTCGGGCTTGAAATAAACAAGGATGAGACTACTTTGTATGTTGCTCTTCTTGGTTTTAATGCTGTAGCGGTGGTTGATTTGCAGACCAGGAAAGTAAAAGGACTAATTCCCACAGGTTGGGGCGCGACCCGCGTTAAATTATCGCCCGATGAGAAAAAACTATACGTAATTTCGGCTCGCGGCCATGGGGCGGGACCAAACGGAGGTGCCACATTTGTTGAGCCACCTCAAGGTACTTACATAGGGGACATTCAATTGGGTACTCTCCAAGCGATCGATGTACCTACAAAAGAACAGCTAAGTGTCTATACGCAGCAAGTGCTCGACAATACTTTCCGCGAAAGCGAACTAGACGATGATGGAAAAAATCCGCTGCCTCCGTTGCCCAACCTTCGCGAAAGCCCCATCAAGTATATTGTCTACATAAACAAGGAAAATAGAACCTACGATGAAGTTTTTGGTCAGTTTAAAGAAGGCAAAGGCGATTCAACGCTGGCGCGATTTGGCGTTAATTGCGAATACACCTTGCCCGATTCTATGAAGAGTAAGGCCACCGGCTTGCGCGTGATGCCAAATCACCATAAGGCCGCCAGGCAATTTGCCTATTCTGATAATTTCTATTGCGACTCAGATGCCTCTATTCATGGCCACCATTGGCTAAGTGGCGTTATACCTAACGAGTATGTAGAGGCAAACTCGGCAGCTCCTTCCAAATTCAACACATTTTCTTCAGCACCGGGTAGGCGGTTTCCTAAGACTTCGGGTGGAAATGATCCAGAAGACTATAATGAGATAGGAGGGATGTGGGAGGCACTCGATCGAAATAAAATTCCGTTTTATAATTTTGGTGAAGCCAATGAGTCCGCAGGCGTTTGGGAGGAATGGAACCATACGGTTTTCGGTGCAAAACAACCTGTTGTGTTTCCAATGGCCAACGCTCTCTATAAAAATACGTGTTGGAATTATGCGGGCTTCAACATGAAGATTCCTGATCAATATCGAATGGATCAATTTGAGGAGGAGTTTACTAAGAAATGGATTAATGGAAAAGAAGAAATGCCACGCCTTATCGCCATGCAAGTGCCTAACGATCATGGAGCCGACCCACGGCCAGAAGCGGGCTATCCTTATGTGCATTCATATATGGCAGACAATGATTTGGCCATCGGGCGGATTCTTCATTTTCTTTCACGCACCAAGTATTGGAAAAATATGCTTGTAATTATGATGGAGGACGATCCGCAAGGTGGGGTAGATCATATTGATGCGCATCGTTCGGTGTTAATGATGGCCGGACCGTACGTGAAGCATGGTTATACATCTCACACACATGCTAACTTTGGTTCTCTACTCAAAACAGTTTACAATATTTTAAATGTACCCTATGTAAACCAGTACGATGCAACCGCTTCTTTGCTTCAAGATTTCTTTACCAGTACCCCAGACTTTACCCCTTATACGTTAGAAACAAGTGACCTACGCATTTTTGATCCTCAAAAAGCCTTAAATGTGTATAAAAAAACGTTCGATATGAAGAAGATTTTAGAAGGTCCTAAAATGGACGATGAGGAGGAACAAAGAGCATCTTTCTATGAACAGCACAAAACTGCAAAATAGAATATGAAAAGAGGGATGATAATAATTGTGTTCGTTGCTACGCTTGGTTTTTCCGCGCAGGGTCAAAAGACGAAAACGGAAAATATAATTCTTATCACGCTCGATGGAATGCGCTGGCAAGAAATTTTAATGGAGCCGATTCTTCATTATTCAAACAGCAATCACATATAAAAGACCGCAAGCTAAAAGAAAAGTATTGGAGAGAAGATGTGAATGAAAGGCGCAAAGTGCTGCTACCATTTTTTTGGAATACGATTGCCAAAGAAGGTCAGCTTTATGGAAACCGAAAACTTAATAGTTTTGCAAATGTTACCAACAACCAGCTATTCTCATACCCTGGCTACAATGAGTTATTGTCGGGTGCTGCTGATAATGAGCGTGTACACAGCAATGAAAAATTTTATAACCCAAACACCAATGTGTTAGAGTTTATCAATTCACAGCCTGCATTTAAAGGAAAGGTAGCGGCTTTTGCTTCGTGGGATGTGTTTCCCTACATCATTAACGATAAAAGAAACGGAATACCTGTGAATTCTGGTATGATGAATGCGACTGGCAACAAATTGACCGAGGGTGAAAAGTTATTGAATGTGTTGAACAGTTCCTTGCCGAGCCTTTTTGGAGAAACCAGAATTGATGTACCCACATTTTATTTTGGCTTCGAGTATCTGAAGAAAACGCAGCCACGTGTTTTATACTTGTCGTTCGATGAAACAGACGACTTTGCGCATGAAGGAGAGTATGCTGCTTATTTGAACTCAGCGAATTACACCGATCGTTGGATAAGCGAATTGTGGAGTTACCTTCAATTAAATCCAACTTATAAGAACAAAACAACACTAATTGTCGCGTGCGATCATGGCCGTGGTAATGACAGCAAATCGTGGAAAGATCACGGTCAAAAAGTGCCAGAGTCAGGTCAAATTTGGATGGCCTATTTAGGTCCTGATACGCCTGCTTTAGGCGAAATGAAAGAGAATCAGGTTTATCAAAATCAGATCGCAAAAACCCTATCGGCTTTACTCGAGTTGGTTTACACACCTGAAAGACCTGTTGGCAATCTAATTTCTAATGTGATAATGAAGTAAGGGAAGAGACGATTTCATATATTTATGCGGAACAACAGGCGAGTTTGTTGCGTAGAGAAGTAGGCATTGCTAAAAAAGTTGTTCTTCAAGCGGCTCAGCTCGCTTGAACAAACAAAGAGTTGAAAAGTAGATTTATTTTATTTTGCAAATGATTTTCAAAAATTCTATTAAAGGAGCTGAAGCCTAAGCACCACGTTGGCGACTACGTTTTTTGCGTTTTGCCCGATACGTTGCAAATTAATTTTCGAGAGGTTATCATGCATTTTAAGGAGGACAAGGCCACTACTCTAGTTTTAAAAAGGGAATTAGCTGCTCGACTGCAGTTGCCTTACACGTTTGTTATGGCTTGGATTACCCTTGCTGTACATTCCTCGCTAGATGCGGTCGGGTTAACCGCAACTTTTTCAAACGCGCTAGCAAACAACTGCATAAGTTGTAATGTGGTCGCAGCGTTTTTTCACGATCATATTTTTGTCGATAAGAAAGATGCAGCCAAAGTCATTGAAGTTCTTACTTCTTTATCTAGCTAGAATGCAACAGCATTAGAAGAAAATAAACTATGCTCTTTAATAAAAAGTTATTTTTCTAATGCTTTCAGTCTTTCCAGTAAGGGTGGGTGAGAGTAATGAAAGAAGACATACCACTGGTGTGGATAGAGATTGCTCAACGAATCAACCGATAGTTTTTTTAACGCGCTTGAAAGCGAATGTCCATTAAATTTTTCTCTCGCGTAGGCATCGGCCTCAAATTCATTTTTACGACTGTAGATGCTCATTAACAGACCTGTTATTCCAGAGATAGGGGAGAACAATATTCCAAACGCAATTAGATTTAGGTGCAACGCTTGTTGTGTTCCACCCAACGCGAGCGATAACTGTTGGTTGAAAACCATAAGAGACAAAATATAGAGGGTAAAAGTAATTTGGACTGCCGACAGTACAAATCCGTAGAT
The DNA here is from genome assembly GCA_044349005.1 of Cyclobacteriaceae bacterium. Lineage (GTDB taxonomy): Bacteria > Bacteroidota > Bacteroidia > Cytophagales > Cyclobacteriaceae > ELB16-189. Next base: position 20,152 of record JBIKRT010000029.1, on the reverse strand, counting down.
AATGTGCTTCTTTTTAAAATGCCCTACTTCATGAGCGAGCACTGCTACCAATTCATCGGTGCTATGATTTTTAATAAGGGTATCGAAAAGGACAATTTTCTTTTTTTTGCCCATCCCTGAGAAAAAAGCATTTGCTTTATTGGAACGTTTTGAGCCATCCATTACGAAAATATTGTCCAATGGAAAATCTACTTTCTTGGCGAACGACTCAATCGCTTTCTTTAAGTCGCCATCCTCTAAAGGTGTTAGTTTGTTAAACAGAGGCAAAATCAAAGACGAGTAAAACATATTTGCGAAAAAAATGAAACTAATTGCGATTAACCCAAACCAAATCCAAAAATTCGGACCAATCGATTGAATAAGGTACAACAGCACCGAGATGAGTATTCCGCCAATGATGGAACCAAGTGCGTAGCCTTTTAGCTTATCGACAATAAATGTCTTTACAGTAGTTTTGTTGAAACCATATTTTTCTTCTATTACAAACGTATCATACAATTGAAACGGAATTGTCAACAGATCAGACAAAATCATGATCGATCCGAAGAAGGCCAACGCGAGCGGTATCTCGTTGGTAAAATAATTTCTTAGAAAGCTATCTAACCAGCCAAAACCGCCAGTAAGCAGAATCGTCATTGACAATAAAAAACCGAAGCCCTCTTTTAAAAATCCAACCCGTGTTTGTTCGTTGTTGTATTGTAACGATTTGTAATATTTTTCTTGCTCGTAAAAGGAGGCAATTTCAGCGGGAATGTCTTTCCGTTGCGCTTTTAAGTTCAGTATCTCCAGAATAAGATCAAAGGCAAAGCTGATGGTGGAAATACCTAAAATGAGAAATAATATTGTTTGGGGCGTCATGAACGTTTGGTAACTTTGGTGCAAAGGTATTAGTTTCCTTTTTCTATGCAATTTACTATCAATACACCTGCACTGCTTTTTCCAGCCATTACGTTGCTCATGCTTGCTTATACCAATCGATTTTTAGCGCTGGCCACATTGATTAGAAACCTAAACAGGCAATACAAAGAAGACGCCAGCAATCAAGACCTTATTCGACTTCAAGTGAAGAACTTACTCAGAAGGCTCACCCTTATCAAACAAATGCAGGCGAGTGGTATTGCTAGTTTTTTCTTTTGTGTACTATCTATGTTGTTGGTGTATTTTGAACACCCTGTTTGGGCGTTTAGCACCTTTGGCGTCAGTCTTTTTTTGCTTTTGATTTCCTTAATCCTTTCGTTAGACGAAATTTTTATAAGCACAAGAGCCCTTGAGCTTGAATTGAAAGATATGATGGAGGAAAAATGATGATTAACGATCGATTAGTAAATTGTTCAATGCCATGGTTACTTTGTTAAAATCAAATTGATTGACGATTTGCCTGAACATCCGACTAATTTCATCATTTTTAAGATTGCCTATACTTCCTTCGTGCGTGTGGTTTAGCGTTGTTGAATACTCAAATTTACCCTGTTCAATCTGTTTGCCAACTTGTTGATAAGCATCCCGAAAAGGAACACCCGATAAAACCAATTTGTTCACTTCCTCTACACTAAAGGCAAACTTATACTTGTCATCGTTCATGATAGCATCTTTCACGTCAATGTTTGACAACATTAGCTGTGTCATTTGCAAACACTGTTTTAGCGTAGTGAACGCTGGGAATAGTTTCTCCTTCAGCAATTGAAGATCACGATGATAGCCTGATGGTAGATTTGATGTTAGTAAGGCGAGTTCATTTGGCAATGCTTGCAGGGTATTGCACTTGCCTCTAATTAACTCAAACACATCCGGATTTTTCTTGTGCGGCATTATACTTGACCCAGTAGTCAATTCTTCCGGAAAACTGATAAAGCTAAAATTCTGGTTAAGGTAAAGGCACGCATCCATTGCCAATTTACTGAGCGTAAAAGCAATATTGGCCATTGCCGAGGCAACAATTCTTTCCGTTTTTCCACGCCCCATCTGAGCATAAACCACATTATAGTTTAAGTCATTAAACCCAAGTAACGCTGTTGTTAATGTTCTGTTTAGCGGAAAAGATGAACCATAGCCTGCAGCCGATCCCAACGGGTTTTTGTTTGTGATTTGATAGGCTGCTTGCAATGTGATAAGATCGTCCACCAAGCTTTCGGCATATGCGCCAAACCATAAACCAAATGATGATGGCATTGCAAGCTGGAGATGGGTGTAGCCAGGAAGCAGCGCATGTTTATGCTGCTCACTTTTTTCAATTAACAAATCGAAGAGCTGTGTGCATTCAGTTACAAGCTGTTCAATTTCCGCTCGTATAAATAGCTTAACATCTACAAGTACTTGGTCATTACGTGATCTGCCACTATGAATTTTCTTGCCAACATTACCTAGCTTTTTGGTTAGCAACAGTTCTATTTGAGAATGGATGTCTTCAACACCTTCTTCAATCGAGAAATTGCCCTCTGTAATTTGTTTGTAAATGTTTTTTAATTCCGTAGAAAGAATTGTTAATTCGTTGCTTTCTAGTAGCCCCACGGTTTCTAACATTTTAATATGGGCCAGCGATCCCAATACGTCATACTTGGCCAGAAACAAATCCATTTCTTTATCGTTGCCAATCGTAAAGGCGCTTACTTCCGTTAGCGAGTCTTTATTTTTCTGCCAGAGTTTCATTTTTAGTTACTAGTTACAAGTTGCTTGTTGCCTGTTTGGTTTCTGATTTATTCAAATTAATTTCTACCCATTGAATAAATTTATTTATGCGTTTACTTAAAAAGTCGTAATCTTTCTTCAATTTAGAATAGGAAACATCATCCTTGAATGATTCGGTTTCGAATAAAAAATCTAAATGAACAATGGTTTCATCACATTCTGCTTGGGCATAGATAAGGTGCCGAATGAAATCAGCTTTGTATTGTCTTCTCGCATAACCTTCAACAATATTTGAAGTTATGGATTTTGAAGATCTTCTAATCTGATTTCCCTCTTCATACAATTCAAATTTCGGTAAACTCAAAGAAATCGCATGAATTTCAATGGCTAGCCTTTTGGATTCTTTGTAAATATCTAATTCTCGATAACTTTTCATGGCACTAGGAACTGGTAACTGGTAACAAGTTCTCCAACAACTCAACGTACGAATCAACACCCTCTCTAATTTCGCTCACATAAATAAACTCATCCGCGCTATGTGATCTTGCAGAATCACCTGGCCCCATTTTTATCGATGGAACCGGAATCAAAGCTTGATCGGATGTAGTCGGAGAGCCATACAATTTCTTGCCCAACTTCGTTGCCGATTGAATTAAGAAATGGTAGTCGTCAATACCCGAAGAGCGCAACCGTAACGAGCGCGCCTTCACTTCACACGAAACATTGCTTTCAATAGTAGCTAAAACTTCTTCTAAAGTATACTTATCTGTTACTCTTACATCCACCGTAAAGTGACATTCAGCGGGAACTTGATTATGAGCCAAGCCCGCATTAATCATTGTTACCGACATTTTTACTTCCCCTAATGTTGGCGATACTTTTTGAAACTGGAACTTTCTAAACCATTCGATATCTCGCAAGCTTTCATAGATCGCGTTCACACCTTCTTCGCGAGCTGCGTGGCCAGCTTTACCTTTGCTTAAGCAATCTACTACCAACAATCCTTTTTCTGCGATAGCAATTTCGGTAAGGGTTGGCTCACCAACAATGGCGCAATCAATTTTTGGAAGTAGGTGCCAAATACTTTCTATGCCATTGAAACCAGATATTTCTTCTTCAGCCGTTGCCGCTAGCACAAGATTAAAAGGCAACTCTGCCATTGCATTGAAGTAAAGAAACGTGGCTATTAAGGATACCAAAGGGCCGCCCGCATCATTGCTGCCAAGGCCATAGAGCTTGCCGTCTTCAACTAATGGTAGGAAAGGATCTCGCGTATATCCTGAATTTGGTTTTACCGTATCGTGATGTGAGTTAAGTAAGATAGTTTGTTTGGATGCATCAAAATTTCTTGAAACCGACCAAACGTTGTTTCCTTCGCGATGTGTTTTTGTCTCGTGCTTTCTTAAAAACTCTTCAATCTTTTCTGCAGTTTGGTCTTCGTGTTTGCTAAACGATGGAACACGAATTAGTTCTTTCAACAATTCAAGCGCTTTTTCGTAAAGATACTCTTTCGTGAACACCATGATTACCTAGTTATAAGAGTGCCTATCGTATGATCCGTAGTATTTTTTATTAAATCATTTGCATGACCGATGAGTACTTCTTTCACTCCCTCGTCAATGGCCGCAAACGCATTTTCAAGCTTTGGTAGAATGCCATCAGCTAGTGATCCATTGGCAAGTAATTCATTGTACGTTTCTTTATTTATTCTTTGTATGGCAGAATTTTCATTGTTGATATCTGCCAATACTCCGTTTTTTTCAAAACAAAAGAGTAATCGCACATCATAATATTTGCTGAGTGCTGTTGCAAGTACGGACGCAATCGTATCGGCATTCGTATTCAATACATTGCCTCCCGAATGGGTTAAGGGCGCAAATACTAAACTTACGTTTTGATCTAACAAAGATTGAATCAATGACAAATTCACATGATTGGGCGCGATATCGCCAACGAAGCCATAGTCAATCTCATTAACTGACCTCTTAGTTGCCCTAATTGCATTTCCGTCAGCTCCTGTTAGGCCCAAGGCATTGCAACCAAGTGACTGAAGTTTAGCTACTAGTTGCTTATTGACAAGGCCACCATAAACCATGGTTACTAAATCTTTTGTAGCTTCATCAGTTATACGCCTGCCATTAACATAGTTTGATTTTATCCCTAGTTGTTCGCCAATTTTTGTGGCTATTTTTCCTCCTCCATGCACTAGAATTTTGTTTTCTTTTAAAAAAGCGAAATCATTTAGAAATGATTTCAGCGCCTGTTCATTATCGAGAACATTTCCGCCAATTTTTACAATAAATAATCTCTCCATTTTCATGCTCTTGCTATTGACGCTTCAAAATCTCACTCAAAACTGCTTGTGCTGCCCAGATTCTATTGGACGCTTGCCGTGTAACGATGGAGTTCACGCCATCCAAGATTTCGTCACTTAACTCCACGTTCCTTCGCACAGGTAGGCAATGCATTACTTTTGCCGAGTTTGTTAAAGCGAGTTTTTCATTTGTCATCATCCACTCAGGATCATTTGTGTAGATCTTGCCATAGTCTGTGTAGGTACTCCAGTTTTTTACGTAAACGAAATCAGCATCACGCAGTGCTTCGTCTTGGTCATGAATAATTGTAGCACCTCTTGTAAATTTTTGGTCTAGTTCATAATCCTCGGGATGTGTGATGATGAAGTCCGATTCACCCCATGCATTAATCCATTGTGAAAAGCTGTTTGCAACACATTGCGGAAGTGCTTTCACGTGTGGTGCCCACGTGAGTACAATTTTAGGTTTTCGTTTTTCTTTGAATGTTTCGCTGATCGTAATTAAATCGGTAAGGCTTTGTAAGGGATGTAGCGTTGCACTTTCAAGACTTACCACTGGTATACCAGCATATTTAATGAATTGCTTTATGTACAACTCGCTGTAGTCATCTTCCTTGTTTTTCAATGATGGGAACGTACGTATACCCAATATGTCAAAATAGTTTCCTAAGATGGGGGCGGCATCTTTTACGTGTTCTACAGTATTACCGCTCATGAAAGCTTCTTCTTCAAATTCTAATGACCATCCATCTTGCCCAACGTTAAAAACAATAGCATCCATACCCAAATTTTGGGCTGCCAGTTGTGTGCTCAAGCGGGTGCGCATGCTTGGATTTAAAAACAATAAACCAATTCTTTTGTTCCTTCCCAACGTCTGATCCAGCAGGGGATTTTCTTTATAAACTAATGCTCGTTTGATTAAGTCGCTAAGGTCAGAGACATCTTCAACGGATATGAAATTTTGCATTTTTAAACCAGTTCTTGTAATTTAGAGAATTCGTGTGACAGTGATTCTAAGAAAAGATCGGCTTCTTCTTTTTTAAGAGCAAGCGATGGCAACAGCCGGATGGTATTGGGTTTTGCTTCGCCCGTGAAAATATGATGTTTGAATAGCAAATCTTTTCGCAACCCAGACAGTTGTTCGGGCAGGTCAAAACCGATCATTAAGCCTCGGCCTCGTATCTCAACAATCGATGAGAACTCTTTCAATTTCTCCATCCAATACGTTCCTAGCGCAGAGGCGTTTTCTATCAGATTTTCTTTTTCGATTACCTCTAACACCACTAAAGAGGCTACGCATGCCAGGTAATTTCCTCCAAATGTTGTTCCTAGCATCCCGCTCCACGGTTTTATGTCTTTGTGGATCATCACTCCGCCAACAGGAAAGCCATTTCCCATTCCTTTAGCAATCGTGATAATATCCGGAACTATCGATGAGTATTGATGTGCAAAAAATTTGCCCGTTCTTCCATAACCTGATTGAACCTCGTCAAGAATCAACAAGGCATTATTTTCTTTGCATTTTTTGGCAATGAACTCCAAAAAGGAATCATGAGGCAGTTGAATGCCGCCAACGCCTTGAATGCCTTCAATGATTACGGCAGTCACTTGATCTGAGATGGCGTTTGACAGCGCAGCTTCGTCATTTAATGGCACAAATATAATTTCATGATTGGCATTAAATGGCGCGACAATTTTTGGATTGTCTGTGGCCGCTACTGCTCCTGAAGTCCTTCCATGAAATGATTTTTGAAACGCAATTACTTTCTTTCTGCCAGTAACAAATGACGCCAGCTTCAACGCGTTTTCATTTGCCTCCGCTCCCGAATTGCAAAGAAACAACTGGTGTTCAGGGTATCGGCTTAATTTACCCAGTTTTTCGGCCAATTGTTCTTGCAACGAATTTTGAATACTGTTTGAGTAGAATGAAATTTTATCTAATTGCGCCTTCAATGACTCAACATAGTGAGGATGTGAATGACCAATGGAAATGACTGCGTGACCTCCGTAAAGGTCTAAATATTTTTGCCCGGTTTTATCCCAAAGCCAAGATCCGTTCGCTTTGACAGGCTCTATGGGAAAGAGAGGATAGACATCAAATGGTTTCATCTTTTTAAATTAGTAGTAAGACATTAGTATTTAGACGTGAGACCTCGTAGTCATGCCTTTTGGTATAGAGAATCTAAATAGCGATTTCATAGATTAATATTAATAAACAGTTGACTTTAACTTAAGTCCAGTGGTCTCGTCCAATCCGAACATCAAATTCATGTTCTGCACGGCTTGACCAGAGGCGCCCTTTATAAGGTTATCAATAGTTGAGTGGATTGCTAGTTTGTTTCCTGCCTTTTCCAAATGCAATAGACACTTGTTGGTGTTAACTACTTGCTTAATGTCTATCATCTCATCACTAACAAAGGTGAAGGGGTGAGATGAATAAAAGCCCTTAAATAAAACGGCTAATTCTTCGACTTTCAACTCACATGAAACAACCGATGTCGCAAAAATACCCCTGGTGAAATCACCTCGCCATGGAACAAAGTTTATGGTAGAATCAAAATTCGGCTGGACCTTTTTAAGTGTTTGAGAGATTTCGCCCAAGTGCTGGTGCGTAAGTGTTTTATAGGCGGAAATGTTGTTAGCGCGCCAGGTAAAGTGAGTTGAATCTTGTAGTTTTTGACCTGCGCCTGTGGAGCCAGTAATTCCGGTGGTATGTACTTCCGTTAACAAACCAGCCTGAGCGAGCGGAAGCAATCCTAACTGAATGGCGGTAGCAAAACAGCCTGGATTAGCAATGTTTTTTGCGTTTTTTATCCGTTCGCGGTTTATCTCCGGTAATCCGTAAATAAATTCTCGTTCACCTGATTTTTCACTCAAACGGAAATCGTTACCAAGGTCGATGATCTTTGTGGTTGGGCTGAACTTATAATCGGTTACTAATTTCTTACTTTCGCCATGACTTAAACATAAGAACAGTACATCTACCTCTTCTATTAAGGATTCTGTAAAAAGTAAATCGGTTTCCCCGATTAGGTCTTTGTGAATGGTGTGTAAAGGTTTACCGGCCTGACTTCTGCTTTGCACAAACACCAATTCAACGTTTGGATGATTCAAAAGCAAGCGCGTGGTTTCCCCGCCTGTGTAGCCTGCTCCACCAATTATGCCTGCTTTTATTTTCTTCATTGTTTCGCGGTTTCTGACACTTGGTGGTAGATCATAGTTTGATTTCCAAATATTTTTGAGAAACCTCTCACATCTTCACCAGTCCATCCCAAGTTCATCTCGCCATACTTTCCAAACTTAGAAGACATTAAATCGTATTTAGACTGAATACCGTTGATTTGAAAACGATAGGGATACAAGGTGATGTACACTTCGCCCGTAACATGCTGTTGTGAACTTGTCAAATATGCTTCAATATCGCGCATGGTGGGGTCAAGATACTGACCTTCGTGCAGCCAATTGCCATAGAACTGTGCGAGTTGATCTTTCCAACTTAGTTGCCATTTGGTAAGTGTATGTTTCTCTAGGGCATGGTGTGCTTTAATAATTAACACAGGTGCTGCTGCTTCAAAACCCACTCTGCCTTTAATACCAATAATGGTATCGCCTACATGTATGTCTCTTCCAATTCCGTAAGGCCCGGCAATGGCCTGGAGTTGTTGAATTGCTTCTGTTGGATGGGAAAATTTCAACTCATTTACACCTACCAATTCTCCTTTTTCAAAAGTAAGTTTTACTTCTTCACTCGCCTGCTTTGTAACCTGTGTAGGCCACGCACCTTCTGGCAACATGCCCAGCGAATTCAATGTTTCTTTTCCGCCAACGGATGTTCCCCAAATTCCTTTATTGATGGAATAAGCTGCTTTTTCGAAATTGAAAATTACTCCTTTTGATTTCAAATAGTCAATTTCTTGTTCTCTGCTTAATTTTAGATCGCGAATGGGTGTAATGATTTCTGCACCCGGTGCAAGAATGTTAATGATCATATCAAAGCGCACTTGGTCGTTGCCCGCACCAGTGCTACCATGCGCTACAGCATCTGCTTTAATTTCTTGTGCATAAGTGGCTGCAGCCAACGCCTGCGACATACGCTCAGCACTTACGCTCAGTGGATAGGTTCCGTTTTTTAAAACATTACCGAACACAAGAAACTTTATCACTTTGTCGTAGTAATTTTTAGTCTCATCAACCGTTTTATGAGAGGCTACCCCCAAGCTCAACGCTCTTTTTTCGATTTCCGAAATCTCGGTTGGGGAGAAACCTCCTGTATTTATTGTGATGGTATGTACTTCATACCCTAGGTCTTGCGATAAATAAATAGCGCAATAGGAAGTATCTAATCCTCCGCTAAACGCCAAGACAACTTTCTTATTCATGTGTTAATAATTGTTTGAGTGGTCACGTGGAATGGCCAAATTAAGATTCCGTGAGGTGTAGAGCACCTTAATGGCCATTTCATGTATTATTAATTTTATTTTTTGAAATCTCATTGCATCGCTTGCTGATTATTATACTGTTATGTGTTGCCTACTTTAATGGCGATTTGGTTTTTACTTACCAGAAGAAAAACAGACTAAGAATAGAATTCTTTTTTGCATTACCCTCCTCGTCTTTTTTCTTCCACCCTTTAAGCCAAACATATTGTTTCAATCTCACCAACCGGTCAAATACATTTACCTTGTCGCGAAAGCCTTTATTTTTCTTTATTTCGGGAAGAGGCTTGGCTTCGCTTGCTTTTTTGGCGGCTTCTACCGGATCGAAAAGCATTGCTGTACACAAACAGTTTTTTCTATTTTTGCTCGTCAAGATATCGAAGTTTACACAACTTTGACATCCTTTCCAGAACGCTTCATCGTTGGTAAGTTCAGAATAGGTTACCGGCTCGTACCCTAAATCAGAGTTAATCTTCATCACGGCCAATCCGGTGGTCAATCCAAAGATTTTTGATTGTGGATATTTTTTTCTGGAGAGTTCGAAAATTTTCTTTTTGATTTCAGTGGCAACACCTGTTTTGCGAAACGCGGGTGAAACGATAAGGCCTGAGTTGGCAACGTATTCAGATTGTTCCCATACTTCTATGTAGCAAAAACCAACCCATGTGCTTTCGGCTGTAAGGGCGATAATTGCCTTTCCCTCTTCCATTTTTTGCTCAATGTAGAGCGGTGAGCGTTTGGCAATGCCGGTGCCGCGTGCTTTCGCAGATTCTTCCATTTCTGTTGTAATGGTCTCTGAATAGTGCTTGTCGTTGGTGGTAGCCACTCGAACGATTATAGATGAGGTATCCAATTCTTTAAATGAATTAAAAGGTGATTAATGTTTTGAGATGAAAGACACAACGCGATGCGTTAGTATCAAATCCGAATCTGCCTTCGGAAGCTTCCTATTGCCGCAGAAACCGTGGCAAAAAGAACAGACCAAGTCTGGGAGTAAGGCATAGCAATTCCCCCTGCGGGGCAGAAATTGGTTTGAGCACCAACTACTTTAATTGTATGAACAGCTTTTTTCATTATCAACCGCAAAATTAAAGGATAAATAATTGATTTTAATACTATTTCTTTGGCGATTTTAAAAGAAAATAATTTGGTAATACCGAAGCATTAAAGGGTGCTTTTAGACTATTTACCTTGCTGAACAATTAGTTGGATGGAAGACATTATAGATAAAATAGGCTATTTGGCGTTATCGATTGGTACTTTCTTCGAAGGAGAAACATCTTTGTTAGTCGCTTCGGCACTTTCTAGCTCGGGCGCCACCGTATTCTTCTATGTGATTTTTTTTGGGTTTTTAGGTTCGTTTCTAAGCGACTGGCTGTACTTTCTGATCGGTAGAATCAACGGACGCTATTTTGTAGATAGCAGGCCATCCTTAAAAGAGAAACTTGCACCCGTAAACCTTTTCTTCCAAAGTAATCGCATACAACTTTTACTTAGCTATCGATTTCTTTATGGTTTTCGAATTGTAATTCCGCTCATGATAGGCATGACTAACATTACAGCAGTTCAGTTTTTGTTCTTTAGCTCGTTGTCAGGTTTAGTTTGGGCAACATTTGTGAGTTCGATAGGTTATTTTATCGGGTATTACTTTGAGTTGGATTCCTCTTTCTTTAAAGAGCAATTTGTTTTCATTGCCATCGGATTCGCCAGCTTTGGCTTGTTGCTAGCCGTATTAATAAATCATTTTTCCAAAAACCTTCTTTTGAAAAATCCAAGGTAGACTTGCGCACATGAACTTCTTATGATTTTAAACGGTTTATTACTTTTGTTTTTCTGTCAACCCAATTTATGAAAGATTTAGCTACGCTACGAGAGGTTTTAAAAGATAAGACTGCCGAAGAAGGACTTGCGTCTTTTGCTGGAGCTTAGGCAAATTGGTCAAATTGCTTTAATTCTTAAGTTTTTTATTAGCTTGACAAATTAAAGTGATAACCCTCTCATGAAAACCTTTTTTCTTGAACTCCAAAGTAGAAACGAGCTACTTTTTTGGTTTGGTTGGATAAATGTTTTAGGTGCGCTTGCGTGCCTGCTTTTGACTCAAACCACTACCACCCAAGTTTTAGGTATCAATGCTTTTGTTAAGCCGTTAAAATTCTTTTTATCTACGGTGGCAGTCACTTGGTCAATGGCATGGTATATGAGTTATCTCAACCAACCGCTTCCTGTAAAGATTTATAGCTGGGTGCTGGTGTTGGTGTTAAGCTTTGAAGTTTTTTACATTACGTTGAGAGCCGCTCAAGGTCAGCTATCGCATTTCAATATCTCTAGTGCTTTTAATGGCGCTATGTTTAGCCTTATGGGCTTGGCTATTTCTATTTTTACTTTATGGACCGCCTACATCGGTTATTTGTTTTTTGTGAAGGATTTCCCAGAATTGCCCATTTCTTATGTTTGGGGTATTCGGCTCGGCATCTTATTTTTTGTTGTTTTTGCCTTTGAAGGTGGTATGATGGGTGCTAAGCTTTCGCACACAATTGGTGCACCTGATGGGGGAGTCGGTTTGCCGCTTACTAACTGGAGTGTTCGGGCTGGAGATCTTCGAATAGCACATTTTATTGGCATGCATGCGTTGCAGTTGTTACCGTTGCTTTCTTATTTTTTGGTAAGAAATGTAAAAGTAGTCGTTGTAATAAGCCTCGTTTACTTTGTGGTTACTTCCCTTGTTTTTATTCAGGCGCTTTTGGGTAAGCCGCTAATAAAACTGTGAGCGTGTACATAACCGCGCAGTAGATCGTACGTTTTCGATGGCTTTTGAAGTTTAATATGCCCTGTAAGTCCTAAATCGAGCTTTGGTGGTTTGGCAACGGTTTTGCAAGTTAAAAAACCAACAGCTTTTTCATGCGATCAATTGTAGCGATTCTTCTTTGGTGTATACTATTTGCCCTTTGCTGGCCTTTCGCACTAGTTCTCATTTTCTTGCTCCCATTAATTTGGTTGCTATTGCTGCCATTTCGAATAATAGGATTTTCGTTGGAACTTGTTTTCAAATTTATAGGCGCTATTCTTTTTTTTCCTTTTAAAATGTTAAAGAGATAGGCGTTTTAAATAATCATAAATAGTGCCGCCACCAACGTGGATGCTATTATGAACCATCTATACCACCTGTCAGGTATGCGCTTTACTATTATGATTCCTAAGTAGGCACCCAGGCCAATCATTGGAATTGCGAGCATATCTAGTAATACTGTATCTAATGAAACCGTATGCCAAACAAATAGATGAAATGGTACTTTAAACCAATTTGTAACTAGAAAAAACCAAGCAGTGGTGCCGATGTAAGCATTTTTTGGAAATCGCATGGCCAATAAGTAAATGGCCATTACCGATCCGGCCAAGTTTCCCACCATGCTAGTAAAACCTCCTGCTATACCCGTGGTCGCGGCAAACACTTTACTGTTTGGAATTTTTTCTTTGCCGCCTTGCTTAAGCCAAATCATGATGCCCACGCTCAAAAAAATGATTGTGGCCATAATCATTTTAAATATTTTATCATCTATATAAGCTCCGGCAAGTGTTCCTGCAAGCACGCCAACAGCAGCCCAAGGAAACAGAATTTTCAAGTGCTTCCAAGAAGCATGTTGATTGTAATACCTCACACCAATCAAATCGGCAAAAACAAGCATCGGCAGCAGTACTCCACTAGAAAGCTTCCCGCCAAACACAGTCGCCAAGAGTGGCACCGCAATCATTCCGGCTCCATGCACTCCCGTTTTTGCCATGCCTATGCACAAGGCCACAAGGCCAATAATAGCAAGATCTTGAGCGAACAGCTTAAATGAGAAGAGTTCTATCAAAAGTTTATTTCATTAGAGGTTACAATGATAAAGATTTTCTTTTGTAAACCTCTTATAGGGAAAAGAGCTGGTACTTATTAAAAAAAACAGCCTCAGAAGGGAGCTGAGGCTGGTCATTATAAGATTAAATAATGCTATAGCTTGTGATTTATATCGACTCTGCCAATTACAATACCTTTCGCTACATAGGCATTTCCCTCAATATTTATCTGCGGTTCACCGAAGGCGTTGATCACAACTTGTTTGGCTGCATTCAGTGTAATTCTCCCTTCTCCGTAGATTCTGGCCGATGCGCTAGTGCTTCTCATACCTCTTGTATCTATTTTGTTTTCACCAAAAAGGCGATACACTTGGTGGGTGGCAAAGCCACCTTTAATTTTCAGAATGTTTTCCCCATAAAGTGAAGTTTTAAATTTCTTGGCATCAACACCAGCCAGCCTTATTTCACTTTCTCCGTACGCCCGCAACTTGAACTTTTTTGCCCTTATTGTATCCTCCGAATATAACTCCTCTTCTCCTCTCATCTCCACTGCCGTTAGCTCTACATAGGTAACATAAGCAGTAACAGTCGCATCGTTGTACAACCGATTTGTGTACCTGTTCTTTTCAATGATTCTGGCGTCATCGAGAAAAAGACTTAAACGGTTGCCATGCAATACCACATTCATTTTCTCAGGCGCTACATTTGAATAGACTAGTTTGATGGATTCTTTTTCTCCCTTTTTTAAGAACACATTGATATGGGGAGAGGCGACAATTTTACTAAAACGGCCAAGAGGGTATTCTTCCTGACCTTGCGAGGTGATCACAAACATTAAAATACATAGGGTAAATGTTGAAATTGTTTTCATTTTTCTGGTTGTTTCCTTAATGACAATCAGAAAACGAAATACCCCTACCAAACGAATTTATTTTTTATACAGATCCAACGGCATCCTGCCGGAAGTATTCAAATACTTAAATCTTCGGGTAGTACAATCAAATTGAAAATGAATGGTAAGGTGATCAGATATGGCGACTGCAAAACCATTTTTCTTGCCCTGATATTGGCTGTAGTAGGGCATAAGCCTAATATCGACTTTGTCGTCTTGTATTTTACCGGGATAGATCTTAATGTATTTGATCATGTTCTGGTTTCTTTTGTGATGTTCTGTTGAATTTGCTAAGGTTAACAAAACAATTTTTCGATTTCCTATCTGCGATGGGAGCATCTCCGTTACCTCCTGATTTTTCTCGATAAAGATTTCTTTATCGTCTGAGTTGATTTCTTCAAGGTAGTTGTTGTAATGTAGGATTGCCTGAAAGTAGATATTCGTGGAGTCGGCTTGGCCGTTGACAATAAAAGATGAGAATATTAAAACGAGTAGCAGAACAAGTTTCATTTAGGCCATTTGTGTTGATACCAAGATAAACAAGATTTTTTAAAATAGTATAAAAACTTGTTTTCTGACGGGCAATTGAATCGCTTACTTCACGGCTCTGTTTGTCGAAGTAGCTAATCGGTGTTCAAGAATTTCAATGTTAAATTTTCGTCCGCTGGAATTTCTCTTGGTCGGTAGGTAGGGGCATTTAAGTAACGTGTTTTGAATGATTTTTTGTTGCTGAAAAGTGAACGTATTAAAGTCACACGGAAGATAATCCATATAATTGGTTGCGGCAAACAATACCTTCGCACAACTTAGTTTGAAGATGGTATTTTGAGGATAGCCATAATCATTGGTGCTTCTGATATAGTTCCAAGTATCAGTGCAATTATCTTGATCAATACAAGATTCATTAAATACATGGAATAACCCAAATACATGGCCGAGTTCATGGGTTAGGGTTTCATCGCTATTAATGTTTGCTTGTTGAAAGACTACACCGTAAATACTTTCGGGATAACTTCGTTGCGATGGAATCAGATCAGGAAAATATGCCCAACTAAATTTCCCACCGTTATTAAAATAGTTAACATCGGCTACCCAAACATTGATGTATTTTTTTGGAGGCCAAAAATTCCCATTCCAAATGAATGGCTCCAGTGCTTCAGCGCCTTTAAATGGATTGCCGCTTTGTTCGATAAAGTTAATCCCAGCCCATTCAAGTTCTTGGCCAAATGGATCGTTCAAAGCGAATTTGAATTGAATACCAATTTCGGTGGCGTTGGGATCCATTGATCCTCTTTTATTTGCGAATGCTTGATTTGTATTAACGAGTGTTTTTCTCAAGGTATCCGCAATCACCTTTTTTTCATTATCTGATAATGGATTATTGCCCGTATTAATGTAATGAAATACAATCGGTAAGCTAATTGTTTCTATCGTTGGTGGCTTAATGGCTCTTATCACTATTTCGTTTTCACCTTCGGTAGAGGTGTACCCCTTCAAAGAAAATTTATAAGATCCGACCAACGTAGTCGAGAATCTGAACGGGTAAACCAACTCATCAATGCCATTTATTTGGATGACAATTTTCTTAGAATCAAAATATAAAGGCACACCCTCTGCGTTGTATGCATCTAACTTAAAATCTATGAAATTCAACCCATTTGCAATCAGGGTCTCAGCGCTAGTGTACGGTGAGCGGGTTAGCTTTAATGACCTTATCTCCACCGGGAGACCTTCAATAAGTGGCTGAGGATCTTTTTCAGAGCAACACCACAAAAGAGGTAAACAGCAGATTATTGCCGCCTGTATTACTCCTTTGGCTATCAAATTATGGTTCATAAAGATACGACACACGAAAACCACCGAAAGTTGGTATTCTTTTTTTTACTCACTTTGCCCTTGTTTGTGTTCTTCACCAACAAAACTACACACCCAATTCACTGGTCTTAGCGTCCGCTAAGACCTATAATTCAACAAGCGTCCGCTTGTATAACTTATTCCAAATAAATCAATTCCACCTTACCTTTTCTAATACCAACATAATTTGCTGCGCTGCTATCAAGCAATCCAATTGATAACTGTAAAAGTTGCAAAATACAATTTGCTATGATCGTGAAATTTGTACTTTCTGCCCATAGACAACTACATTAATTTGACTGAACATCAGCTGACGCTCGAAAGTTTGGAGTTCTGGCGGACGCTAAGACCAGTGGGGGGCTTTCGTGTTGTGCGTTCGGGCGGTTACTTAATTTTCACTTTAAACTTACTCACTGTCAATATTTCTGTTTTGGCATACCTTCCTATTTCTAATAAGTCCTTGTCACCAGTAACTAAATAGTCCGCCTTACTTTCTTTGGATAGAGCCAATAAGAAATCATCTTTAGGGTCACGGCAAATTTGCTCAATATTCTTAATCTTCACTTTTTCTGAAACGATGTCCAGAAAGGAGACTAACTCTACTATTTTGTCTTGGTCAAAATACTTTTGAAGTTTTGGTCGTGCGGTAACAATTTTGAGTTCGGTGATTAATTGTTCTGTTGTAATGAGTCTCACCTTCTCCGTAGTAATTTGGTCTTTAAGGTTTTGTAACTCTTTGCCAATTAAAAAGCTAATCCAAAGATTAGTGTCGATGATTACCCTACTTGGCCTTTGACTTGGCATATAGTTCAGCCCTTACAATTTCTACTTCTTTCTTGATCGTATCTTGGTCAAGGTCGTCTGTTTTGAAAGCCTTCAGTAAAGTTGTCAGCTTGCTGTCAATAACCTCCCTCTCAAGTTCTTTTGAAAGACGAATTTTCTCTTTTTTGGGTAATTGTCTCACCAAATCCAAAATCTGGTCAAACCCTAAGTCAATATTGTATGTTCCTGTCTTCATAATCTCAAATTTAACTATTTCTACTAACTTTCTTGTCGTCCCACCGCCTGACGTACAACGTTTGTGCCTCTGCAGTGGCGCGCTTCCGAAGCCGCGTCCTATCCCTAACACCAAACGTGGAACGAAGAAAAAGTTTGGGGTCTTAGCGGACGCTAAGACCAGTGGAGAGGAACACCAACTAAGGCAGGCGTTACTTCAGCCCGTTCACTACTAGCAGCTTGTCGAGGCGGATAGCAAGTGCTATGCAAATAAGAATGAGGATGGCGCTCAAATAGCCGAGGTAATCGTAATGATGAATGGCAAAGCTAGCGTCACTGAACGTAAGCCAGCCACTGAGCAAGCCCGCAAAGCCTGTACCCAACGACTGCATGCAGGAATTTAAACTCATAAAGCTGCCACGTGTTTTAGCCGTCACTGCCTGCGTAGTCATGGCCTGGCCGGGCACGGTTCTGCCGGTGGCCGCACTAAACCAAACCGAAAAAATAATCAGCACCCAATACACCGGAATTCTCGGCATATTCGCGACCATTAAAATGAGAATCAGTGAAGCCGCTGCGGCTATCACAAACACCTGTCGCTTGCCATACTTATCGGCCAACTTTCCGACAAACTGGGCGGTGATCAACGAGCTGATACCACCAAATAAATAAATCAATGGGGTATCTTTTTGCGGCACACCTACATTATACACCATGTAGGGATTAAAAAGTGGAATGATCAGAAAATGCCCCATGATCAAAATAAAGCTAAACGCCAGTGCAGTCATTTGCGTGCGGTCTGAAAAGATGTGAACGAAACTTTCTATTCTGCCTTTCAGCGGAATAGGGTTGGCGAGGTGTCCTCTTACATTCGGTACATAGCGCATTAGGAGCGGAAGCAATAAAACGCCAAGACCGGCTACCACCAGGAAGGGGAAGTACCAGTTAAACTGGTTGGCGAGGTACAATCCTAACGGAACGCCCACCACGGATGCTAACGCAAAGCCTCCCATCAACATGCCCATGGCCTGACCTCTGCGCTCGTAGGGAATAATATCGGCAATGATGCTCAACACCTGTGCGCTGATCAGTCCGCCAAAAATGCCGGTGACCGCTCTGGCCAGTATCATGGTGGCACCATTGGTGGCAAAGGCACAGCCGACAGTGCCGGCCAGAAAACCAAAATAGGCTACGAGCAATACATTTTTGCGATCGAATTTATCAGCAAAAAAGATGGCGGCAAAGCTGCTGACAAAGGCTGCCAGCGAATAACTCGACACGATGATGGAGAACTGCGAGCTGTTCAAATTCCACTGGGGCATTAAAATATTGCCCAGCGGCATCATGATCATAAAGTCTAAAATGTGGGTAAAGTTGAGGAGTGCCATTAAGGCTACTAAAACTATCTCGTTGCGTTTCAAAAAATCAGGTGGCTAAAGGGTAAAAAATGGGACTAACAAGTTGAGCTAACACAAACGGAGGTAAATTAGTTTTGTTTGGTGGGCAGTTGGGTGCATTGTTGCGAAACGAGGATGTGAAAGTCGTGCTTTCTGCCCTTGCCTTTGTTGGTGATTCACCAACAAAAACGCTTGACTTCGTTCACGCTTGTTGGTCAAGAAGACCAACAAGTGCGAGGAATCGGTTTTGTACTGCACTTTGAAAATAAGAAGGAAATGTTAATCAATTGACTTTCGAATAATGCCTTGATGACGACTAGCAACTGAATCCATTCCAGAAAGTTTACCATTCAGAGCACTTTTAAAGAACGTATTCAAAATATCCACAGTCGCATGATGGGTCTTTGCTGGAATATTACCAAACCCTAGAAAGCTGCCCGCAAGAAAACGTGTAGGGTACGCCAGCAGAAGCGGAGCATCAGTAAAACTATAATGGTCGGCCGCAATTATCTCATACCTGTATCCACCACCAAATTGCCTGAACAATTTTTGATTTCCATTTTCATACCGTAGGTAACGATCATGTTCTGCTTTATTGCTTTCCAGCAACAGGAACGGGTGTGGCCCGTTTGGTTTTGGCAAGTCACCATATAATGTACCGTCAACATTAGCAGCGGCTTTAATTCGTGAATCAAACGCCATTGCAGCAGCGGCAGAAGCGCCACCCAACGAATGGCCTGCAATGACTATACGGGTTTGATCAAGGAAGGACAAAAAGTTTTCGGGAGATACTTTTGTATTGCCTAATTGGTTTATAATAAACTCTACGTCTGCAATTCGTGTGTCGAGGCGACCTTTCATGAATTTAGTTAGGTCAGGATTACCACTTGGGTGTACTTCAATAGTTGTTGCGATCTTCCCATCGGCAAGTTGGGTAATCATGGCCTCATAAGGATGATCGATCATCAATACGACATATCCATAGCTGGCAAGCCCTGTTGCAAGGCTTGTGTAAAAGGCGCGTGATGCGTTGTTTCCTGTTAAAAACAGAATGACGGGCCATCGATTCTGCTCCTTTGAAATTGGTGCATTCAGCACCCCATAAGTCTCAACCTGATCGTAATGATCAAATATAAAGTCTGGTATTATCCCTATTTGTTTTGGGAAATTATCCAACCCGTCCACATAACTTGAATGGATGCCTTTTGCTTCTTGCACAGTCGGGTACCATGCTTGAACCACGACATTTCTCTTGTCTTTTGGATCTTCTGTTATTGGCTCAGGCCGTTCACCGTCCACCCAGCGAAATATTCTCGTGCCTACTTTATAATAGCCTTGGGGTTTAGTCAGTTTTGGAATGGGAAGAAAAATAGTCCATGGGACTATAGAGAACATGATCAAAAAAACTAGCGCAATATGAAGAAGTCTATTTTGTGCTTTACTATTGGTCTTTTTTAAGAAAAGCGCAATGATTATTAAAAGCACTATCAATACATAGCTTGGCAAGTATTGCCAATAATAACCTTCGACTAATAGCTGTACGATTGCTAGTATTATCGTCAAAGCAACCAGAGGTTTTAACCTACCGTTGATACGGCCAGGTATAATCGTTAAACACGAAGCTATAGTCACTGTCCATAGCAGAAATACTACGTTTATGATTTTCATTTTAAATACGCCTACTTAGTCACTCCTTAAAAAGCCCAATGGGATTAGTTTTTGAATAAAATCGATCGAATTGAGTTGAAACAATCTGCAAGAAAGTCGGGTTTTATCTTTAAAACCTTGCAGATTTTTTATGCTT
>JBIKRT010000028.1:0-47604 GCA_044349005.1 Cyclobacteriaceae bacterium | reverse complement strand
CATAGCTAACCGTGCCGCTGCTACCCGTGTTGCGGAAAACAGAAACGGTATTTGAGTTCTGATTCGCTACCGCCAAGTCTGCCTTGCCATCCCCATCTAAATCGCCAATGGCTACTGAACGAGGATCTGTACCCGAAGTAAAATCCACTTTGGATGCATAGCTAACCGTGCCGCTGCTACCCGTGTTGCGGAAAACAGAAACGGTATTTGAGTTAAGATTTGCCACCGCCAAATCTGCCTTGCCATCCCCATCTATATCGCCAATGGCTACCGAATAAGGATCTGTACCCGTAGTAAAATCCACTTTGGAGGCATAGCTAACCGTGCCGCTGCTACCCGTGTTGCGGAAAACAGAAACGGTATTTGAGTTCTGATTCGCTACCGCCAAGTCTGCCTTGCCATCCCCATCTATATCGCCAATGGCTACTGAATAAGGAGTTGAACCCGTGGTAAAATCTACTTTGGCCTGAAAATCGGCAGTGGTAATGCTGCCTTTGGTGGGGGAAAAAGTAGGTGTAAAGTTGCTGTTGCTAGAGGCCAATAAGCCATTGGCTGCATTAAGCACGGTAATAGGTGCGTATGTGGCACCAACAGGAACGGTAACCGTTAAACTGGTAGTGGTGGCGGCAGTAGCGGTGGCACGGGTAGCGCCAAAAACAACAATATTATTGGCTAGGACAGTGTTAAAGTTTGTGCCCGTAATGGTTACGGAAGTGCCAACAGCGCCAGAGGTTGGGGAGAACGAGGTGATGGTAGGCGGACAATTACTCACCGTTACGCTGACTGCATTGGAAGCCGCAGAACTATATGCGCCACTTACATTCACACAGGTGTACGACCCTGTGATGGTGGCGGAATAGGTGGCAGAAGTTGCACCTGGTATTACAGTCCCATCTTTATACCATTGGTACGCTCCCGCAAAGGGCGTTATCTCCGTTTCATAGTTCAGCCTCCACCCTGGGTTTAGCCCGTACGTAGAAGAATAATAGGAACCCGGTACTCCGCTTCCTGCTGTTAAACCAAAACTATCACCCACAGTTTCAAATGTATAGGTCGAGCCCGGAGTTAGTATTAAGTTATTCGAAGCAGGAATATTGATGGTATAAAGACCGGAGCAGCCCGAATAGCTAACAGGGGTAGAAAACAACAACGTACCTGAATTACCCGAGCCACTATACAGGTTAAACGTGAAATTTGATGTTTGGCAACCGTTTACATTTACCCTGATGGCAGTAGTTACCCCCGCTGCCACCGGCACGAAGGTTTGCCATTGTGTTGCGCCAATAGTTCCGATTGTGTTGGATAGATACGAAAGATCTGTAAAAGAAGCAGTAGCTGCCGATAAGGAAACTGTGCCTGGCGCACACACCGTTGTTGATCCTGCTGCCGCTATTGTGGGTGGGGGTAATTGGAATGCCGTAAACCCTGCCTTGCTGCCCGTGCCACCTGGGCTTGTTACACTTATGCTTCCTGTAGTTCCTGCACCAACCACAGCGGTAATAGTGGTAGCGGAAGTTACTGTAAAAGAAGCCGCGGCAGTGCCTCCAAAGCTTACTGCGGTTGCGCCTGTAAAGTTAGTTCCCGTTAGGGTTACTGTTGAACCGCTAATAGCAGAGGTGGGAGTAAAACTAGTAACAGTAGGAGCAAAAACAGGGCTGTTTCTTATAACAGAAACTGTATTACTGCCATTATTCGCCACTGCCAAGTCTGGCTTACCATCACCATCTAAATCGCCTATAGCAACTGAATATGGGTTTGAACCTGTACCCGTTGTATAGTCTACTTTGGGGGCAAAGCTGGAAGTGTTAATTGATCCGCTACTACTTGTGTTACGAAGTATTGAGATTGTGTTGCTACCATAATTAGAAGCGGCCAACTCTGCTTTGCCATCACCATCTAAATCGCCTAGGGCTACAAATTGTGGATTAGTACCCGTTGTAAAGTCCACTTTTGCCGCAAAGCTAGCGGTGGTAATCGATCCAATGCTGCTTGTATTGCGAAAAACAGAAACTGTATTGCTGCTATAATTTGGCACCACCAAGTCTCCCTTTCCATCGCCATCTAAATCGCCTATGGCTATAAAGGTTGGATTAGTACCCGTAAAGTCCACTTTTGGGGCAAAGCTTGCGGAAGTAATCGATCCAATGGTGCTTGTATTGCGAATAACCGAAACTGTATTGCTATTATAATTTGCCACGGCCAAATCTGCCTTGCCATCACCATCTAAATCGCCTATGGCTAAAGAATACGGACCTAACCCTGTGGTAAAATCCACTTTAGAGGCAAAGCTACCCGTGGTAATAGAGCCGCTGCTGCTCGTATTACGGAATACAGAAACAGTGTTGCCTGTCACATTATCTCTATTCGCCACTGCTAAGTCTGGCTTGCCATCGCCATCTAAGTCTCCTATAGCTACTGAGATTGGATTAGAACCTGTAGTAAAGTCTACTTTTGTGGCAAAGCTTGTGGAGGTGATAGACCCGATGCTGCTGGTGTTGCGATAAACCGAAACTGTATTGATACTATAATTTGTCACGGCCAAGTCTGCCTTACCATCACCATCTAGATCGCCTATGGCTACTGAGATTGGATTAGTACCCGTGTTAAAGTCTACTTTAGTGGCTAAACTCGCGCTGGTAATAGAGCCACTGCTACTGGTATTACGATAAACAGACACTGTATTGCTGCTATAATTCGTTACTGCCAAGTCTGCTTTGCCATCCCCATCTAAATCGCCAATGGCCACAGAATATGGATTAGTACTCGTAGCAAAGTCTACTTTAGGGTCAAAATCTACCGCAGTAATGCTGCCTTTGTTAGGGGAAAACGTAGGTGTAAAATTACTGTTGGAACTAGCCAACAGCCCGTTGGCAGCATTAAGCACAGTAATGGGTGCATAGGTGGCACCAGCAGGCACGGTAACAGTAAGTTGAGTGGCGGTGGCGGCTGTAACGGTGGCACGGGTAGCGCCAAAAACAACAATATTATTGGCTAGGACAGTGTTAAAGTTTGTTCCTGTAATGGTTACGGAAGTGCCTACTGGGCCGGAGGTTGGGGAGAACGAGGTGATCGTGGGAGCAGGTATGACCACCACAAACGACTGACTTATTGATATCCCCGGCTGACCTACCACGGTGAGCGAAATGGGCCCATCGGTGGCACCCACTGGTACCGTGGCGGTAACGGCAGTGCGACTAAATGACGTAACGGTTGCGGGCACCAAATTGGTAAAGGAAACCACATTGTTGGTTGCCGAAACATTGTCAAAGGCAATTCCATTAAGTGTTACGGAAGAGCCAACAACACCCGAAGCAGGCGAGATAGAAGTGATAATGGGGCCGATGGCCTGCGAGGCCACAAACGTTGCTCCGGTAACCGTACCATCATTTGCATTGGGAGTGGCATCGTAAACAATATTGGTGAGAGCAGGTTCGTTGAAATGCCAGGCCGCTGTTAACCCACCTTCACTGCCAAGCAGCTCAAAGCTGGCATCATTGGCAATTTGATTTTGCGTACGCTCAGTAGTCCAAACATGTACTTCATCGATAAGGCCATTAAAATAACGACCTACGTTGCCTTCCCTGCCAATCTCAACCGGTGCAGAGCTATTAACAAAAGAGAGATTAATATTCGTGGTGTTATTAACAACTTCCACCCCATTCACATACAATCGGGCCGTTAGGCCATCGTAACTTGCTGCAAGGTGTGTCCACGTGCTAGCGGGCAATGGGTTTGGACCAATAACGCTAAAATTAGTGGTACCATCGTTCATGCCAAACGTTGGCTTTCCCTCCGTATTTATGTTAAAATTTAAAAACGTGTTACTTCCTCCATTTTTCGTCTTAGCTAAAATAGTTTGCATGTCGCTTCCATTGGCGGGAACAGGAAGGTTTACCCAAGCTTCAAACGTAAGCTGGTTATTGGCAAAATGAAAGGCGGGGACATCGGGAACTGATACATAAGCAGTAGTGCCATTAAAACTCAACGCGTTGCCTGGTTTGAGCCCAGGTACAGCTGCATCCTGGTTGCTGAGCGCTGTTTCATTTCCACCTACCACTGCGGTAACACGCACGTAGTAAAGAGTGCCGTCAGTGCGGCCGGTAATTAACACTGAATTTTCGGTAGGAGAAGCATAGGGTGTACCAATGGTTGTAATTGGACTTTCGCCCACATATACTTTGTAACTTGATGCACCGGGTACAGTGTTCCAATTCGCATTTAGCGCCCCTTGTTGGGCAATTAAATACAAGCCTTGCGGAGGAGGATTGAAAAACGTGTTCTTCTGGCTATTTTCAACCTTTATTCGATCCGGGTCACTCAGCACGCTATTAAACGAAACAAACTCGGTTATCCAGCCATCGAGGGAGGTGGCACCATCTTGGCGGGAACCAAAAATCATAGGCGTAGCAGGGCTATCTACGATTGGCTTGCCTGAGTTTGTCTCAAAATTTTCTGTTCCATTACTTAACCCATTTCTATACGCATTGGCAAAAAAATTATCCGCGCTGAATGTCCATTGTGAGTAGCCGGAAGAAGCATTAATCTCATTAGTAGTGGTAAATTGGTTGGTGCCTCCACCTGAAACTGGGGGAGCATTCGCTTGCCCGTAATAGAAATTGCCATTGTAAATATCAAACGGATTTGCTTCGAAGTTATAGGATTTGTTTACAAAGGTATTCAACGACAGATTACTATTAACTCCCGCTACCATGGCCAAGGTAAACTTATCATTGTACGCATTGTTAAACTGAGCGGACTCCAGTTTGTCGTTGTTAAAATAAACAGCAGGTAAACCATTTTTTAATGTGATAACACCACCTGAAGCAAGAATGGGCTGATTGGTCGTAAGTGGCTGCTTTACATCTCTTCCATTACCCGATTGGTCATACCAAATAGCTACCGATGCTGTTTCTGTTCCAAGAATTGCCGCAAGTGTGGTTGAGGGAGGTTTAATCCCTGCATTGTAACCACCAACGGAGGAAGACGCTGGCGAAGAGAGGGAAATGATCTTACCGGCTGACGCATCCGGATACACATCATAATAAACTTCAAGGATGTTAACTCTCATCAGCGGCCCAGTATAAGCGTTGCTTAACTTACGCACTGAGTAGGCGGTTACTGCTGGAGTAGAGGCGGTAAGGTCAAGGGCGTTAAGGGCGTTGATTGGAGCGGATGCTACAACTGTAGCAGCAGAAAACTCGGAAGTATTGTTAGCCCCATCGCGGGCAGTTGCTGTAATCCGCTGACCTGATGGCGGTTTAGCCCAGGTGTAGCTCCAAGCGCCTGCACCAGTAGCTTGCACCTCGGCAATAAATTGTCTTCCTTGGTCTCCTCCACCTGCTTGGGGAGTATCGTTAAACACCTGGACATAGTTATTTGGCTCCGAAGTACCTTGTATGGAGATAGTGTTTACATTAGGAGTTGCTGCTGAAATAATAGGGGCTGTTTTATTTAAGTTACCCACGCCATTGAGGTCAATACCTCTAGAAACATTGGCAAAAATGTTATTGGCAGAAATTAGGTTTCCGTCATTACCAGGCCCTGCCATATAAATACCAGTGCCGTTATACGCAATCACGTTCGTGTCATTTATACCTCCAATAATAGAATTTTTTGACCCACCTATAATGTAAATACCCTCCCCCCCATTTGGAATAGCGGTTGCTATAGGAGAAACCCCAATAAAATTCTTAGAAATGATCGTTCCGTTAGCATTGTTTAGACTGATACCAGAAAGTGTTGGTACATTACCGATGACGTTTTCTGTTATGGTAAGGTTTAGTGTATTAGAAGCTTGGATGCCTACACGAGTAAGCTTAACCGTAGCAGTTGCGCTTGGTGCATTTCCAGTTAAATCGGTACCAATATAATTGCGTTGTATAATGTTGTAGTCTGCACCACCGCCAAGCTCTATTGCTCGGTAGGGAAGGTGAGCAAAAACGTTACTAGCCTGTGGGTCTCCTCCACCAATAAGGTTATCGGTTGATCCTGGTTCAATTAAAATACCATTTACGCCATTGCCTGCTCCGCTATTCTCTGGGTCACTGCCATTGGTGCGCATACCAATAAAATTACCGGCAATGGTGTTGGCTGAACTCAATGCGCCAATGCGCAACAATGCCCTGCTCTGATCCTCCTGCAACCCGTAGATAGAAAGACCACGAACTACGCTGTTAGAACCTGTAACTAAGGTAAGGCCATCAGCATCCGAAGGCGCGGAAGTAAAATCGAGTTCTATGCGAAGTTGTGCATTGGTGCCTTGGTTAAAATTATTGGTATTGGGCGATGCACCATAGGCTGAATAGCCATCAATAAAAACACTCTCGCCAACCTGAAGCGCGCCTGTCACAAGATTAATAGTACTAACGGCTGTAATTGAGCTCTGCTGGAGTGAGAAATCAACATAGTTTTGATTGGTATCGGTATCTGCTTGTGCCAGTGCCTCGCGCAAAGTGCCCGTACCATTGTCATCTGTAGAGGTAACGCGGATAGCCCATATAGGATCTTCTAAATCGATCCCTGCACTAGAACCCAATTGGCCTGTAATATCAAAAAGTGTTGTATTTGAAATTTGCTGCCCGGTCGTGGCATTCATAGGAAAGTAGATCATTACACCATCTGATGCACTTGCGGTAGCAAGATCTACAGAAATTTGTGCAGCCGTGCGTGCAATATTGTAAATCCGCACTTCATCAATCTGGCCGTGGAAGTAAAGATCGTAGGCAGTGCCAATAATAAGCCAACTTGTGGCATCCGGTGTACGAGAAGAATCGATAAAACTATCCTCCACTCCGTTAATAAAAATCCGGAGGTCAGCTCCGTCATAAGTTGCAGCAATGTGAGTCCATTTGTTTACCTCCACAGAAGCGATAGAGGTATGTATGTCCCTGTTGCCATCTTCTCCCAAACTCCATTGAATTTGTCCTGACGACAGCAAACGCAAATCAAACCCAGCTAATCCAGAACCATTTGGCGCAAGCGTAGAAAGGATAACACCCGTCTTGAGTTCGGCAGGTTTTATCCACACTTCCCAGGTAGTGAGAGGTGTAGTTACCTGTGCTGTGGTGGTAGAAGCATAATCATCTATTCCATCAAAATACAGCCCATTGTTGCCTGGAGGGAAAAGGGAAGGTGGTGGAGGTGGCACAACGCTATTGGTGTTTTCAAGCACTGACAGACTATTCTCACCTTTCACAATCAATTCAGGAGCTTCGTCTTTGTTAAGGTCGTTGATTGCTATGCCCATACTGGCCTCGTTAATCACGAAAGGTACGGGCGCTTCAAAACTTAATTCGGCCGGAGTGGACTTGTTGCGAACAACCACCGGGCTTCCATTTAAATTGGCAATTGCAATATCTACCTTATCATCGCCATCAATATCGCCTACGGCAATGTCGGTGGGGTTGTTGAACGCATTGTTATCAATAGTGGTATAAGGGCCAAGTGCAAAGTTGCCCTCGCTGGCGTTCTTAAATACTTGCACCACGCTACCGTTATACATGGCCACAATAATGTCTAAAAACACCCCATCGCCATCTAAATCGGCCAAGGCCACCGCGCCAGGGTTAAACCCTGAAAAAGCCTCGGGGTGTGTTGCGGCAAGGCTAATAGCCGGATTAAAAGTAAACGTGCCGGGGGTGCTTTTATTGATAAACACCTGAGCATTGGAACCACCAAATAAACTTACCACTAGGTCGGGGGCAATTCCATTATCTAAGTTCCCGATAGCGATACCAACTGGATCAGAGCCCGTAGGCAATTTACCGGGTGGCGTTTCCAACTGGAAGGGCGATAATTGAACTATTTTGTGAATGGAAACATAATTCGAACCCCTGTTGACGACAACAATTCCCACGAGGCCATCTAGATCCAAATCGGCAACCGCCAGTCCCGCAGGGCTCTCCCCTCCGGAATCAACCGTATAAGGAGTTTCAAAGCTCATGTTGTTGACGGTAGATTTATTGATATAGACTGAAATGGAGTTGTCTACTTCGTTGGTGGTGATTAAGTCAAGCTTGCCATCGTTAGTTACATCGGCAGCTACCATATCTCTTATGATGGGAATGCCTGCATAAGCAATTGCTCCCGAAAGTGAGCCATTCGCTGATCCTTTAGAAATCGCTAATTCTCCAAGTCCGGGCGTGCTCTCCTCTATAATCCTAGCCACATCAGGGTTTCCATCCAAATCAAAATCCGCTACTACCAGCCCTGGTTGATCACCCGCCCCGCCTGCGTAGGGGGTGGGTGGGTCAACAAAGGTAGGTGTTCCTCCGGTTTCAATTTTGCCAGGCCCAGCATACGAAATCGTTAAATGTTGCGAAGATTGGGCAGAAAGACCCGTGGTGGTGTTTAGCACCGTTACTGGCCCAGAACTAGCTCCATAAGGCACGGTAACCATAAACTTAGGCGAAACCGATACTACAGACGCTTGTACCCCGCCCAAATACACGACCGGAGTTGCACCAAAGTTAGTTCCTGTAATGGTTATTGTTTTGCCTTGCTCAACCGAAACAGGGGAAATGGAGGTGATGGTGGGTGCAGGGAGAGGTGCATCTTGTATTGTTTTTGTACCACTTGGGGCCAAAGAACTTCCATCGTTATCAGGTATGGTGGAGAAAATAAAATCTGTGAATGAAGGGAAAGGGATGGAAATTTCTCTTCCTGAAACTGCAGATGGACTTACTTTCGCTCCTACAAAGAAATAACCTATAGAGCCAATTGGAATAATTTGAGAGACGCTAAAGGTTAGTGGTTCTCCAGCTCCTGAGGAAGGAATGTTTGAACCTATTATTGGAGTAGCACCAGCAAAGTCAGGTGACGTGTTATAATAAAGTTGAAATTCTGGTATATCGTTACTATCATAATCGCCTTGGGTTGGCCCCAAGTTCACAGTTTCGAGTGTTGCAGCAGAAGGAGACAAACCGTTAACACCCACAGAAAAAGTATAAATTAACTGCTTGTTCGTTTTATAAATATCGTTGGTGGAAAAATAGCCAGCCAAACTCACAAGCGGGGTGGGTGGTGGAGGGGCAATATCACCAGTAATGTTCCAAAAATTCGGAGAGGCTGTCAATGCAGCCCGGCTGGTGGCTCCTGTTGCGCTATACTGCAAACCCGCTGCACCCAACGTTACATTAGGAATAACCGCCTGACCAGCCCAACCAACCAGCGTGGCGTCATAATTGGCAGTGGACATGCCCGAGTTATCAAAAAAGCCAGTCATGTCGTTGGTAGCGGTTACGTCCCAAGTTCCTAAGTTCTGATTGAAAGATGTAGCGTTTGAGAACATGTTACTCATATCGATTACTGCCCCCGTGCCCGTTCCTGTTGACCACAACAGCGGTTCGCCACCATTGTTGAAGGCTGATGCACCGTAAAACATAGTTGACATATTTGTAACGTTACTCACGTTCCATGCGCTGATATCCTGATCAAAACCGAATGCCCCACCGAATAAATTACTCATACTGGTGACCGAACTTACGTTCCAAGTCCCAATAGGCTGATTAAAACTGTAGGCCCCATTGAACATAGAATTCATGTTCGTTACGTTACTCACGTTCCATCCGCTGATGTTTTGATTAAAATTGTAAGCTAACGTGAACATGGCGTACATACTTTGCACGGAACTGACATTCCAACTAATGATGTCAGCGTTAAAATTGTAGCATGCGTAAAACATACCGCTCATGTCCGTCACTGCTGCGGTATTCCATGATAGTGGCTGATCTCCATTTTTAAAGGCCCCCGCACTTTCAAACATGGCCCTCATGTTGGTCACGGAACCCACATTCCAAGCGCTAAGGTTCTGATTAAAAGCAGTGCAACCAGCAAACATTCCTTCCATCGTGGTTACGGAGCTTACATCCCAACTACTAATATCCGGATTGAAACTTACTGCTCCAGCGAACATATAAGTCAAATCGGTAACCGAGCTAAGGTTGGGTACATCAGTTGCTGGAATTGTTAAATTTTTGCATCCTTGAAAAGCTTTGTTCATGGATGTCCAAGGTATACCTCCCCACTGCTCTACCGTCAGGATTTTCTCCTTATCTCCAGCCGCGTTGAAAAAAATTTGCGGGAAATTTCCGGTAATCTCCACCCTGTATGTCCCGGCTACACCAAAATCAATCTCGTGCGGCACATTCCCATCATTAAAGGGCCCTGCTGTTCCGTTATTTCCAGGATTTTCAACTTCCTCCCAATAGACAGTATAGTTATAGCCCGTGCCCGTGGTAGGGATTCGGATTTTAGTAGAGGAGGAAATGCCCGGATTATTGGTGTTCCAGATGGTGATAAACGGCAGTTGCGGATCGCCATTTACCCTGGCGATATAATTTCTTGCTGTGCCGTTGTATGTGGTGAAATCTCCACCGATCAGCACCTTGCCATCCGGCTGGTATGCAACGGCTCGGATTGTACTATTGGCCCCCGTTCCCGGGTTGAAGCTCCCGTCCAGGCTGCCATCGGCATTTAACCGGGCGATACGATTTCTTGCTATGCTGTTGTACGTTGTGAAATCTCCACCGATCAACACCTTCCCATCCGGCTGGTAGACAACTGACCGGATACCGGTGTTGGCTCCTGTTCCCGGGTTGAAGCTCCCGGCCAGGCTGCCATCAATATCTAGGCTGGCTATGCGATTTATTGCCGTACCGTTGTACGTTGTGAAATGTCCACCGATCAACACCTTTCCATCCGGCCGGTAGGCAACGGAATAGATTGCGACATTCGCTCCCGTTCCCGGGTTGAAACTCCCGTCCAGGCTGCCATCAGCATTTAACCGGGCAATGCGATTTCTTGCCGTGCCGTTGTATGCAGTGAAATCTCCCCCTATCAACACCTTGCCATCTGGCTGGTAGGCAACGGAAAGGATTAAGACATTGGCTCCGGTTCCCGGGTTGAAGCTCACGTCCAGGCTGCCATCGGCATTTAAGCGTGCAATGCGATTTCTTGCCGTGCCGTTGTATGTGGTGAAATCTCCCCCTATCAACACCTTGCCATCTGGCTGGTAGGCAACAGACTGGATTAATAAATTGGCTCCGGTTCCAGGGTTGAAGCTCGCGTCCAAGCTGCCATCGGTATTTAACCGGGCAATGCGATTTCTTGCCGTACCGTTGTAGGTAGCGAAACCTCCACCGATCAACACCTTGCCGTCTGGCTGGTAAGCAACAGAATTGATATTATTAGTTCCCGTTCCCGGGCTGAAGCTCCCGTCCAAGCTGCCATCGGCATTTAACCGCGCAATACTATTTCTTGCCGTGCCATTGTAGGTAGTGAAAATTCCACCAATCAGCACCTTGCCATCCGGCTGATAGACAACGGACATGATTGCGGCATTGGCTCCCGTTCCCGGGTTGAAGGAGGCATCGAGTGTGCCCGGTTGTGCCACCAGCACCGTGGGAAGTGCCAACATAACTAACAGGGCAAAGGAGGCGAGTGTAGCTATTTTTTTCATAAGCCGACCTTTCGCAATCTAAACCTAAAGAAAAAAAACGCGCGTGTAAATACCCCGAAATGGGTATTTTGCATCACCACCTGAGCGGATAGCATGCCAAAAGGCTGGAGAATCGCCAAAAGCTTTTTAATGTGCAAAAAGTTTATGCAAATCGCCTTCATAAAGAGATTAATGGCTCTAATATGCAAAACCTGGATGTTAAATAGCCATTGCTTACTACTGCAGGGAATATACTGGTAAATTCCATCACATCGGGTGTTGTCCGAGTTATCGCTAACAAAGGCAAAGAAACAAATGCGCAGAGTAATACTATTTTAATCATCCGCTCTAAATTTACCAATTCATTTAATAATTCAGATATACTTTGAGCTTTTTTGTCAAAATTTTCGTTTAACCGCCTTTGTTCTTGTTTTAAGCAAATTGAA
Organism: Cyclobacteriaceae bacterium; assembly: GCA_044349005.1. Lineage (GTDB taxonomy): Bacteria > Bacteroidota > Bacteroidia > Cytophagales > Cyclobacteriaceae > ELB16-189. The sequence continues at coordinate 35,721 of JBIKRT010000028.1, read as the reverse complement.
TACTGGATAAATGGCTGTTGTAACCAACGAGTTGAGAATTCGCAGGCCTTTAATTTCTTGAAATTATGCCTTCTTTTCGCAGCCCAGTACGTTTAAAAAAAAAGAAGGAAGTTACAAACTAAAGTAACTTCCCGATTTTTCAGAGCCCCCTGCCGGAATCGAACCAGCGACCTACTGATTACAAGTCAGTTGCTCTACCAGCTGAGCTAAGGAGGCCTTTTTTAAAATTGAGTTGCAAAAATAGAGGAAGAAGTTGGTTTTACAAGTGTTTTAAGAAACAGTATTCAACAATTTTAGCTGCGATTTCAATTGAATTAGATGATCGTTTGCTTCGCTGAGCTTTTTCGAGAACTCCTCTTTGTATTTATCGGCATTTTTAGATCTCCCAAAAAACTCCAAATTATTTCTTAAAACAGCTATATCATTTTCTACACTCTGTATCTGCTTCTTAATCGCCTGCTCCTTTTGTAACAGTTTTCTTTCTCCTTGAGGGTCGCCTTTTAAGTTGTTTAGCTGTACCTCCAACATTACCTTTTCCTTATTTTCGATATTGCCGAGAGACGCTAAGAATTTGTTCACCGCCTCATTAAACCTGTTTCTGATGGTGTTAATTGATGATTTGGGGACAAAGCCAACAGCATTAAATTCGGTTTGTAAACTTTTCAATTGATCAATTGAACCTGATTTGGATTCTAAGAGATTTTCCAACGTTTCGCAAATATGTTGCTTCCTCTGCAAGTTCTGTTCTTGCTCTTTATCTTGTTTTTCAAACTGTTCTCTTCGCTGCCCAAAAAAATGATCGCACGCTTTTTTAAACTCTTGATAAACACTTTCGCGGAATTTCTCTGGCACAGGTCCTATTTCCTTCCATTGCCGCTGGAGTTCTTTTAAGCTATTTGCTGTTTTCTCCCAATCTAAACCTTCTTTTAGCTCGTCTGCCTTTTGCACAAGTTCACGCTTCAGTTTCAAATTGGCTTCCCTTTCAGTATCTAATCGCTTAAAGAAAGAATTTTTATTGTTGAAGAAAGACTTAAAGGCTAACCAAAATCTTTTGTTTACCTCTTTCATCTTCACGCGAGGCACGGGACCTACTGATTCCCATCTCTTCTGAACTTCAATAATCTGTTGCGTTTTACTATTCCAATCTTTGATTTTATCAGCTTGAAACACGGCTAGCACTTCTAGTTCTTCTACCAACTTTAACTTCACTGTTAAGTTACCTTGAAGTTCTTCATTTATTTTCTTTACATGTTCATCTCTTTTTTCGTAAAGTGCATCAGAAGCTGTTTTGAAGCGCGTCCATAATGCTTCTTTTTCTTCACGAGGCACCGAACCTATGTGCTTAAATTCATTGTGTAATTCATTCAGTTCTTTGATGGCTTCTGATATCTTCTCTGCTCCTAATAAGCGCTCAGCGCGCGCGCAGCATTCTTTTTTGAGTTCAAGATTTTTCTTTCTGTCCAGCTCTTTCAATTCAAAATAAATACTTCTATTGTCGTAGAAGCGATCTATCAGAGCGGTGTAATTCGCCCACAAGGTTTTAACGTGAGCAGGTGCCACTTGCCCGCTGTTCTTCCAAGCTGTTTGTAATTCTTTAAACTGATGAAAGCTATTCTCAGAATCCTCCACTTCTGTTAATGACCTTAACCTTTCTAGAATATCTAATTTCCGTTTTAAATTATCTACTTTCTGTTCTTCCCGGCTTTTAAAAAACAAGTGCTTTTTATCACGTAGTGCTTTGTACGTAATGTCGAAAGCGTGATCAAGTTCATCCGTCTTAAACTCGAAATCTTCCTCCACACCATTATCAGCCTTAAATCTAAGGAGAGCTTCGCTCCGTTCTCTTTCCTTTAGCGCATCGAGGGCGGATTTAATCTCCCTAAGTATTGAATCCACATTCTTAAAATCATTTCTTGTAAGTAGCTCCTTTGCGTGATCTACTAACTCGTGCTTCGATAAGGTGGCGAAATCTACCTGTATCAATTCGGACGTATTTTCTAACTCCTCCTCTTCGTGAGCAGCAACAAATTCATCTTCGTCAGTCAATTTTAGACCTAACTGAGCCGTCTCTAAAGTCGGCTTTTCCAACTCCACCTGCAATTCCTTTTCGTTTTCCATGCAATTCAAATCAACTGTAAGCGGTAAAAGTACTAAAATGATTTAATTAATTTAATCGCGGATCAATGGGGTAGTTGGAATAAAGGGAAAATCGCCCTCCCATCGACTGAAGAGCCTTTCGCCACATTTTAGAAGAATCGGTCTCAAACAAAAGCTCATCATCCACCCGATCACTTATCATCCATGAATCAATCGCCAGTTCTTCCTCCAGTTGCCCCGCAGCCCATCCACTATAACCCAAAAACAGTTTTATGTCTTCAGGCAATAATTGTTTGGATTCGAGCAAAAATAATAATCTTTCAAAATCGCCACCCCAGTAAATTCCTTCGCCAATCTCCGTGGCTCCGTCTAGCGACCCATATCGGTGGATAAAATGCAACGTATCTTGCTCTACCGGGCCACCAATGAAAACGGGCAGATCAAAACTATTTACTCCTTCTAATAATTCACTTACCATAGAATTTGAGGGCTTATTCAAGATGAACCCAATTGAACCGTCCTCATTATGTTCACAGATAAGCACAATGGATCTTTCGAAGTTAGGATCGGGCAAATGAGGTTCTGAGACTAAAATACGCCCCTTTTGTGGTAGCAGCTTTGTTTTGTAATTAAAGAATTCCATTTTTTCCTGTTTTTTTGATAAGCAATAACAAAACAAGGTTTACTATTGTACAACAAGGCGTAAATAAGCAATTGCGTTTGAATAAATACAATAATTTATGACAAAACTGAGCGATATCCGGAAGAATTACACAAAAAGCGAATTACTAATTGAAAACGTAGATCAAGACCCGATCAAACAGTTTAATCATTGGTTTAGGGAAGCTATTGAAAGTGAGGTTTTGGAGCCAAATGCCATGACATTATCAACTATTAATGCTGCTGGCCGACCCACCTCGCGCATTGTTTTGCTCAAAGGCATCGAAGAGAATAAATTTCTTTTCTTTACCAATTATCAAAGTAGCAAGGGAAAAGAGTTGGAGCAAAGCCCCGCCTGTGCGCTGAATTTCTTTTGGCCGGAGTTAGAGCGTCAAGTGAGAATAGAAGGGATTGCAGAGCGCATAGAAGAGAACGCCTCGACAGCGTATTTTCAGAGTCGCCCAAAAGGAAGCCAAATCGGAGCATGGGCATCGCCCCAAAGCAGCGTTATAAAGGATAGAGAAACACTGGAAAAACGTGTGGCCGAGCTGGAAGAAAAATATAAGGATGCAGAAGTTTTGCCCAAGCCAAATCAATGGGGCGGATTTGCGGTGGAAGCATTCCAAATTGAATTTTGGCAAGGAAGATCCAACCGCTTGCACGATCGACTTGTTTACATACTTCATGATGGTGCTTGGCGAATTAGCAGGCTGGCACCTTAGTCATCTATTTTTCCTTTTTTGGTGAATTGGTTAAATGCGAGCAGCTTCAAAGACCTAAAACACATCAAATAAACTCTTTACTCCCATTGTTTTACGCACGGTAAAGCCTTCGCCATATTGAGTTCCTATAACGCTTCCAAACTCAATCGCCCTGGCTTCCACAAGTTTCATAAACAACGGACTTGAAATATGAGTTTCCGGCTCTTTGCTGGCGGGGTCGTAAAACTGGGTTTTATAGGCGCGTATGGCTTCCATTTTTTTTTGCCATGTACTAGATATATCTACTATAAAATCGGGCTTCAGCGAAAGCGTCTGAATAAAATGATAAAGTGCCTTTGGCCGCCAAGGAAGTTGCGCATTGCCCTGCTCGTCCGTTGTCTCTATTTTGGCCAATCCTGCATAAAAGCAAGATTCAAATATTAACTCGGATGCTCTTCCGTGATCGGGATGCCGATCATAAATAGCATTGCCCAAGACAATTTCTGGTCGATACTTTCGAATGGCCGTAATGACTTTCTTTTGATGAGCAGAATCGTTTGTAAAAAAACCATCGGCCAATCCCAGATTTTCCCTTATCGAAACTCCTAAAATGCTGCTTGCATCCTCCGCCTCTTGTTTTCGCGTTTCGGCTGTTCCCCTTGTACCTAGTTCGCCCCTTGTTAAATCAACAATTCCTACTTTATGGCCAAGTGCTACGTGATGGAGAATTGTGCCTGCGCAACTCAGCTCAGCATCATCGGGGTGGGCAGCAACCACAAGAATATCTAATTTCATAGTAAGCTGACGTGTTCGGCTTCTTTGGCAACTAAAAACTTCTCGGCATCCAGCGCGCCCATACAACCGGTACCGGCAGCAGTAATTGCTTGCCTGTAAACTCTATCAGCAACGTCACCCACAGCATAAACACCCTCGATATTTGTTTTGGTAGTACCGGGTTTCACAACTAAATATCCCGCTTCGTCCATTTCCAAAATGCCTTTAAATATTTCGGTATTGGGCTTATGGCCAATGGCCAGAAAGAACCCGGCAATTGAAATTGTTTCCTTTTCTTTTGTGATTGTATTGACAAGTCTTGCCCCCGTTACTTCATTTTCATCACCTAGTATTTCTTCGGTTTCCGAATTCCAATGGATTTGAATTTTAGGATTATTTTTCACCCTCTCCTGCATAATCTTGGAGGCACGCATTTGATCTCTTCTCACTATCAAATGAACTTTTGGGCAAAGGTTTGCTAAGTAAGATGCTTCCTCTGCTGCAGAATCCCCCGCTCCTACCACAGCGACTTCTTTACCTCTATAAAAAAAACCATCGCAAACGGCACAGGCCGAAACCCCGCGGTTCGCATATTTTTCCTCAGTGGGAAGTCCTAAATATTTGGCCGTAGCACCCGTTGCAATTATTACCGATTCTGCCACCACGTCAAGTTTTTCATCCACCTTCAAGGTAAAAGGATAATTATTGAAATCCACCGCAGTAACCATTCCGTAATTGATCTTAGTGCCAAAACGCTCCGCTTGTTTTTGTAAGTCCATCATCATCTGAGGGCCATTGATGCCATCGGGATAACCCGGGAAATTTTCCACATCATTTGTGGTAGTGAGTTGACCGCCCGGCTGCCCACCTGTGTAAAGAATGGGTTTTAGCCCTGCCCTGGCGGCATAAATTGCAGCGGTGTAACCCGCGGGGCCCGACCCGATAATGACTACTTTATTGCTTTCTGTTTTCATCTCTTAATATTTTTTTTAGTTCCTACATTGCCTGTCCCGCTGCAAGCGGGGGAATCGCTGAGACTATCATGCTGTTGGGTATAGAGCATCTTAATGGCGATTTCATAACTTTTTAACGCATTCAAGATAAAAAAAGGTCTTTAGAAAACTAAAGACCTTTACTAAATTATGCTAAATTGTCTTAGCCAAGATATGGTTTCAGTGCTTTACTTCGTGAGGTATGCCTTAATCTTCGGATTGCCTTTTCCTTTATTTGTCTCACACGTTCGCGCGTCAAATTAAACTTCTCACCAATTTCTTCGAGTGTCATGGCATGTTCACCATTCAATCCAAAATAAAGTGTGATTACATCCGATTCGCGTTGCGTAAGCGTTGACAATGCGCGTTGAACTTCTCTTCTTAACGAATCGGTCATCAACCCAGAGTCCGGCTTTTCTTCACTATCGTTCTCAAGTACATCCAATAAACTATTCTCTTCCCCTTGAACGAAAGGGGCATCCATGGACACATGGCGACCAGAAATCTTCATGGTATCGACCACCTCGGCAGTAGTTACCTGAAGCACTTCTGCCAATTCTTCTGGCGAAGGCTCGCGCTCATATTTTTGCTCTAATTCTGAGAAGGTTTTTGAAATTTTATTCAAAGATCCTACCCTATTCAATGGCAAACGTACAATTCTTGATTGTTCTGCAAGGGCTTGCAAAATCGATTGGCGAATCCACCAAACAGCATAGGAAATAAATTTGAATCCTCTCGTTTCATCAAAACGTTGGGCTGCCTTTATCAAGCCTAAATTGCCCTCATTAATCAAATCACCCAGCGATAAACCTTGATTTTGGTACTGTTTAGCAACCGAAACCACAAATCGCAAGTTCGCTTTTGTCAGCTTCTCTAACGCAATCTGATCGCCTTCCTTAATTCTTTTGGCTAATTCAACCTCTTCATCCGGTGTCAACAAATCTACCTTACCAATTTCTTGAAGATATTTATCAAGCGATTGGCTTTCGCGGTTGGTTATTTGCTTGCTTATCTTAAGTTGTCTCATCTATTTATCTGTATTAAACTCATTCAAACACGTAAAATGGAAAATTTAGTTCCAAAAATGGTTGGCCACAAAATTATGCTGCGGGTGCCTCTTCCTTCTTTGCAGGAGGTTTTGGCAACAATACCTTTCTTGAAAGACGGAATTTACCCGTTTTTTTATCTATTTCAACCAATTTAACTTTTACTTGTTCACCTACTTCCATCACACCCTCCATGTTTTCAAGCCGTTCCCATTTGATTTCGGAGATATGTAACAAGCCGTCTTTACCCGCCATAAATTCAACAAACGCTCCAAAAGGCATAATCGATTTCACTATGCCGTCATATACTTCACCCACTTCCGGAATCGCCACGATTGCTTTAACACGCTTCACGGCCGCATCCATCACTTGTTGATTGGTAGCAAAAATATTTACCACTCCCTTATTATTTGTTTCTTCTATAACAATGGTTGCCCCCGTGGTTTTCTGAATCTCCTGAACCACTTTTCCACCAGGGCCGATTACCGCGCCTATCTGATCTTTTTCTATGATAATAGTATACGCTCTAGGAGTATGAGGTTTCAAATCAGGTTTAGGAGCAGAGAGCGTTTTCTTCATCTCGTTCAGTATATGAAGCCTTCCCTCTTTTGCCTGATCCAATGCTTCTTTTAATACTTCATACGTCAACCCATCCACTTTCAAATCCATTTGGCAGGCGGTGATTCCTTTTTCGGTTCCGGTAACTTTAAAATCCATATCACCGAGGTGATCTTCGTCTCCCAAAATGTCTGAAAGAATGGCATACTTACCAGTCGAGCTATCGGAAATCATACCCATTGCAATTCCAGAAACGGGCGCAGTAACTTTAATACCAGCATCCATCAGCGCAAGCGATCCGGCACAAACAGTTGCCATTGATGACGACCCATTTGATTCCAAAATATCAGAAACAATGCGAATCGTGTACGGGTTCTCGTCTTGGGGCAAAACATTCTTTAACGCTCTGTACGCCAAATTGCCATGACCAACTTCTCGTCTTCCTACCCCGCGATTAGGCTTTACTTCGCCAGTTGAAAAGCCTGGAAAATTGTAGTGAAGCATAAATTTAGATGTGCCATCAAACATAGCACCGTCAATCATTTGTTCGTCCAATTTTGTTCCCAACGTAACAGTGGTCAGCGATTGAGTCTCTCCTCTCGTAAAGATTGCTGATCCGTGCGCAGAGGGAAGATAATCGACTTCTGACCAGATAGACCTGATTTCCTTAGTTTTGCGACCATCCAACCGGACTTTTTCGTTTAACACTAAATCTCTACACGCTTTTTTGTTTATATCCTTGTAATATTTCTTTACCAAGTCTTTATTAACTGCCGCATCGGCTGGGAGACTTGCCAGGTATTCTTTGAGAATGTTGCCGAAGTTTTCACCCCTCACTTTTTTATTTGCGATTTGCAACCTCGCTGATTCGTAGACTTTGTCATAAAGTAAGCGATGAAGTTCCTTTTTGAACTCTTCATCTTTTACCTCATGGTTATAAGTTCTTTTAACCGTTTTACCAACGGCCTCTGAAAGCTCAATCTGAATTTTGCACTGCGTTATTATTGCCTCGTGTGCGATTTTCAGTGCCGCGAGCATGTCGTCCTCACTCACTTCTTTTGCCTCACCTTCCACCATCAAGATATTTTCTATGGAGGCAGCAACAATCAAATCTAAGTCAGCTTTTTCTTTTTGTTCTAATGTAGGATTGATTATGTAGACACCTTCAACACGAGCAACTCTTACTTCAGAAATTGGACCTTGAAATGGAATATCAGAAACCGATAACGCAGCCGATGCGGCAAAAGCTGCCAACGCATCAGGCAACGCTTTTTCATCACCCGATATTAGCTGAATTCCAACTTGCACATCTGCGTGATAATCATCTGGAAATAAGGGACGGATAGCCCTGTCAATCAATCTGCTTATAAGTACTTCATAGTCCGATAGTTTACCTTCCCGTCTCAAAAATCCGCCTGGAATTCTTCCTGTAGCGGCAAATTTTTCTTGATAGTCAACTGACAATGGGAGGAAATCTGTTCCTTCTTTTGCATCTACATTTGCTACCACCGTGGCGAGTAACATAGTATTTCCCATTTTAAGTACCACCGATCCATCAGCTTGTGTAGCTAGTTTTCCAGTTTCAATGGTAATTTCTCTGCCATCGGGTAACAAGCAGCTTTTTGTAATTATTTTATTCATTATATAAAAGGTTTAAACGGCCTACAGGCCGTTTTGATAAGGTGTAAAAACGAAAAGGGAACCTAGATTTGGTTCCCCTCCGTTTATTGTTTCTGCATTATTTTCTTAGCTCCAATTCCGCTAGAATGGCGCGATACCTACCAATATCGTTGTTCATCAGATAATTTAGTAGTTTTTTTCTTTTACCAACGAGTTTCAAAAGGCCTTGTTGGGTTGAGAAGTCTTTTCGGAATGTTTTCAAATGAGCGGTTAAGCTATTGATCCGGAAAGTAAATAGGGCAATTTGTGATTCAGGTGATCCTGTGTCGGTTTTTGTTTTTGCAAACCCATGTTTGCTAAAAAGTTCTTGTTTTTTTTCGGAATTCAAATACATCGGTGAATTGTTTCTTTTTTCGTCAATTAATCCGCAAAAATATTAGATTTTATTCAAATCACAACTCGTTTCCTGCCTTTACTTTCATTAATTTTTTCTTTTTTAGCCAAATTTTGATTTTATCCCAAATTACGAGGTAAAAATCGGCTTCAAATAGCCTCACATCCTGTCTCGCTTGACGTAAAAAAATAAAACCAACGCCCAATAGAATAAAGTCGGCCATCCATACCCCAGCCGAAACAGGCATAACGCCCCTATTACCCCATTTTTCACCAAGAATGCCAAACACGTAAAAAATGATAAAAAACAGAATGGAAATCAAAACGGGGACGCCTAGCCCTCCTCTTTTTATAATGGCGCCAAGCGGAGCTCCAATCAAGAACATAACAATGCATGCCAACGAATTCGAAAAAATCTTATTCCACTGGGTTTGATGAACTTTGAATTCAGAATCAATCTCCTTGATTTGGGAGTTGAAATTAAGCAATTGGCTTTTCACTAATCTAGCCCTGCTCAATGCCGAGGTAGCCTCTATTGCAGCAGCGGGAGCTCTAAAAAGGCTGTCTGAAAATGGTTTCGTCTTTACTCCCACGATGAAATCTTTTGGAGTATAGAACGGCTTCTCGGGGTTAACCGTTTGCGAGCCATTGGTGAACTTAGCTTTTTGGAGCGAATCTTTGTTTACTTTAAAAACCTCCAACGCCTTAGGAAGTTTCAGAGTGTCTTTTTTGAAATGGTAGTTAAAGAGTTGATTTTGAGTATTGTAAATTTCAAGCTCATGCCCTAATATTTGCTGCCTCATGGAATCCATATCATACTCCAACTCATTTACATTTCTCATGATGCGATTGCCCTGAAACCATTTTTTATCCGTGTTGCTCATGTTGAATGAGGAGAGATCAAACACCACTTGCATTTTTTTGAACTGAGTTTTTCGCAAGTCTTGGTCCTGCCCATTGCTCAATCCTTTCTCCGCATTACCCCCTTCGGCATATTCAAATCCATTAAACAATTCGAGTTTCAGATATTGATTATCCAGAATGGTGTACATCTTGCCGGAATCGGCCATGATCACTTTCTTATTGCCTGCAATTCCACGATGATCGTAGATTAGCACGCCCATTAGGGATTTTCCATCAGGAAGTCTGTCATTTACTTTTATGCTAATGTCGGGGATACCAGAATAAAACGCACCTTCTTTTAAATCGAGGGCGGGCTTCTTTTGTTTAATATCATAAAGCAGACTGTAAGCTTCCAGCGCGGCTTTCGGAACTAAATAATTATTAGCTAAAAACGCGAAACCCGTTAATAATACTACTACCGCAAAAATTGGTGCAAGTGTTCTTGTCAACGATATTCCCAGGCTCTTGATTGCTGTGAGCTCAAAATACTCACCTAAGTTTCCGAACGTGATTAAAGAGGATAATAGGATGGCCAAGGGCAGGGCAACAGGCGTCATGAAAATGGAGAAATAGAAAAGAAGCGTGCCCAACGTAGCCCATCCCAAATCTTTGCCAATAATATCATCAAAATACTTAAGCATATGCTGGGTAAGCAGAATAAATACCACTACTAAGAAAGTAAGGATAAAAGGGCCTAAAAAAGAGGAGAGAATGAACTTATCTATTTTCTTCATGCTGTGCTATCAAATAAAATTCAAAAGTAGCACTTCAAAAATGAAGCCAGCAAATTTTCTTTTGCAGCAAGTTTACTTTCCGTTATCTTTTCCAACTAATTTAATTTCCATGAAATCAATTCTGCTAGTTCTATTTTCCGTTTGCATCTCCCCGTCTTTAACCTTTTCTCAACCTGTCAAGCCTACTCCACCTGTAAATCCTACACTTGCTTCACAGTTTGAAGGTTTGAAATATCGAAACATTGGCCCGACCCGAGGCGGCAGATCTACAGCCGTGGCCGGGATACCATCGAAGCCCAACACTTTTTTTATGGGAACAACGGGAGGCGGTGTGTGGAAAACCGATGATGCTGGAACGAGTTGGTCTGTCATTTCCGATGGGTTCTTCAAGGTTGGCTCAATTGGGTCCATCCGGGTGGCTCCCTCCGACCCAAACGTAATTTATGTTGGAACAGGTTCCGCTGATCCTCGGGGTAACGTTTCGATTGGAAAGGGAATGTACAAATCCACGGATGCCGGCACGTCTTGGTCACTTATTGGCCTTGACAAAGGAGGACAAATTGGTCGAATCGAAATTCATCCTCTTAATCCTGAACTGGTATTCGCAGCCGTGCTTGGAAATCCTTTTGGCGCGAACCCAGAGCGCGGAGTTTATCGAAGCAAGGACGGAGGAAAGAATTGGGAGAAGGTTCTTTTTGTGAACGACAAAACGGGAGCCATGGATTTAGTAATGGATCCGAACAACCCAAGAATTTTGTTTGCGGGCATGTGGCAAGTTCAACGCAAGCCTTGGACTTTAGTTGATGGAGGCCCCGATGGAGGAGTGTATCAATCAAAAGACGGTGGCGATAGTTGGACAAAACTGGAAAGCGGTTTACCAACTGGAATACTTGGCAAAATCGGAATTGCAATTTCGCCAGCCAATTCTCAACGAGTATGGGTGTTAGTAGAAACCCCTGAAGATGCAAAAGGTGGACTTTATCGATCGGACGATGGTGGAAAGGCGTTTACAAGAATTAGTGGAGATCGCGAGCTTCGCACCCGTCATTGGTACTACACCCATGTTTTTGCCGATCCAAAAGATGAAGAAACGGTCTATGTAAATAATGTTAATTTTTGGAAGTCGACAGATGGAGGCAAAAATTTTAATCGAATCAGAGTGCCTCACGGTGATAACCACGACCTATGGATTAATCCAGATAATACAAAAGTTATGATTCATAGCAACGATGGCGGAGCCTGTATTACTTTAAATGGTGGAGAAACCTGGTCTACTCAATTTAATCAACCTACATCAGAGTTTTATCGTGTCGAGGCGGATAACGCGTTTCCTTATCGCGTATACGGCTCCCAGCAAGACAACAGCAGTATTTCGGTGACAAGTGCTCCTCGAGGCGGGAGCTCTCCTCTTATGGACTGGATAACTTGGGGCGGTGAAAGCGGCCATGTGGCAGTCGACCCGAAAGATCCATCGGTAATTTATTCAGGGAATTACACAGGAGAGTTGTATCGTTTCGATCAAAAAAAAGGTCACAACAGAATTGTTACGCATTATCCGCAATTGCATGATGGCTTGCCGTTGTACGATGTGAAATATCGGTACCAATGGAATGCGCCTCTCACTTTTTCTCCGCACGATCCTAAAGTTCTTTACCATTGCTCGCAGTATGTTCATAAAACATTGGATGGTGGACAAACCTGGACGGTGATAAGCCCTGATCTGACACTCAATAAAAAAGAATATCAAGAAATACCAGGAGGCCCGGTTCAACATGATTATACTGGTGTAGAGAATTACAATACCATTTTTGCCTTTGAAGAATCACCTCTTGAGCCAGGAGTTTTATGGGCTGGCTCTGACGATGGCTTGGTGCATATTAGCGTGGATGCAGGTAAAAACTGGAAGAACGTGACTCCAATTGGATTACCGCCATTGGCCACCGTTAATTCAATTGACCTATCGCAATTCAAAAAAGGGAAAGCGTTTGTGACCGTTCAGAATTACCGATTAAATGACTTTAAACCCTACGTCTTTAAGACGGAAGATTACGGCAAAACATGGATGTCGATTACAAGTGGAATTCCATTAGATTTCACGACCCGCGTAGTGAGAGAAAACCCGCTGCGCGAAGGAATGCTATTCTGTGGTACTGAATTCGGAATTTACCTCTCGCTGGATGATGGTAAAAGCTGGAATGAGTTTCAACTCAACTTGCCTCGAGTGCCCATCACCGATTTGCTTTTTAAAAACAATGACTTAGTGATTGCGACTCAAGGAAGAGCCTTCTGGATTTTAGACGACCTCTCCCCTATCAATCAATGGAAAACTGAAGTCGCTCAAAGCAAAATTACGCTCTTCGCTCCGCAAAAAGCTTATCGTACTCAACAATACGGCTTCGGTGGAAACAGCGCGCCAGAGCCAGCTCCGCGTGGAGTCAATTCATTCGTTTATTTGAAAGACAAGCCCGATACATCGAAAGTTTTACGCGTAGAATTTCTAACAGAAAAAGGCATTGCGTTAAAAGTATTTTCAACAAAAGCTGACGTTACAAAGCATGAGCAGAAACTAGAAGCAAAGGCCGGTTTGAACAAAATAACTTGGGATTTAGCCGAGCCGAATCCGGAAGTTACAGAAGGAGCAGTTATGTCGTATGGAAATCCGGAAAGTCCGACCGTGCCGACAGGAAAGTACCAAGTAAAACTATCATATGACAACACCGTACAAACTCAGCTTTTTGAAGTGGATAAAGATCCTCGTTGGACAGCCACCAATGACGACCTGCAAGCGCAATATGATCTTGCCCAGAAGGTAGTTGACGAGTTTAATGCCACTCATAAAGTGATACGGAAAATCAGATCAGCCAAATCTCAAATTGCTTTATTGTTAGAACGTGCAAAGAAGGCTGGAAAAGAAGCGTCAGTAAAAAAACAAGCGGGTGAACTTACAAAAAAACTAACCGCTATGGAAGATAAACTGATTCAAACAAAAAATAAAGCGGGGCAAGACCCCATCAACTATCCTCCGAAGTTTGACGAACAATTGAACTATCTGCTGGCAACTATTAACGGACAAGATGCCAAACCAACGCAGGGGTGTTACGATTTGTATAACGATTTGAAGAAGCTATCAGAAGTTTATCAAACAGAAGCAAAATCGCTTTTTGATAATGACATAAAAAGTTTTAACGACTTGATTTTAAAGGAAGGATTAGGAGGTATTTTAGCGGAAGGTATCAAGTAATTTTTATTAAGGTGGTTTGTTTAATTCCAGTGCTATGAGAAAAGTAAAAATCATTGGTAGTAAAACCTTTTGGATTATTCTTTGCACCGTTATTGGCTTAAGCACTCGACAGGGGCTTGGGCAACCTACCAGGAATATCAAAGGAATTGTAATAGACGGAGCAACTAACCAACCTATTCCGTTTGCAAATGTCTTTCTTGATGGAACAACAAAAGGAACTTCAACAGATACAACGGGACGGTTTACTTTAACAAAAGTTCCGATCGGGAAATACCAATTAATTGTAAGTTCGCTGGGTTATAAATCAGAATCCAAGGAAATAATCATCAATCCACTAACAGAACTTCAAGTAAAAATTTTCCTGAACTCTCAAGACTTTGCTTTGAACGAAATTTCAGTAAAAGGAAAGAGAGACCGAAACTGGCGAAGAGATTTTGATGAATTCAAATTAAAATTCGTTGGTCCTTCCGAAGAGGCAACTATTTTAAATCCGCGGGAATTATTGTTTGACCGAACAATCGAGGGGTTAAGGGTGACAGCGTCAAAGCCAATTTTAATAGACAACCGATTATTGGGATATCGACTTGAAGTTACCTTAAAAGATTTCTACGCCTATTCAAAGATTAACTCTATTGATTATTTGGCATGGATTCGTTTTGACACCCTCGTTGCGCGAAGTAAGCAAGAGGCTATCCATTGGCAAAGAAGCAGGGTGAAGGCTTATCGAGGTTCAGAAACACATCTATTCAAATCAATTCTGGAAGAGCGAGTTGAAGAAGAAGGATTTAAGATAATCGATTCCAAAGCTTTTACTGTTTTTAATCCCAATCAATTGTTAAATCTAACATTCAATTCATTCCAAAAAGAGTTGGAAATTGCATCTATGGCGAAAGCTTTAATGGACGATAGGCTAAAATCAATTAGAAATGCAAATTTAATAATCAATAAATCAAAAGATGACTTGCGCATACTTCCAAAAGACGTATATAGGATTATTTATTACAACAAAATTGTTCCTAAGGCATACAGAAGTGCGCCCGGATTTCAATTCCCCTTATCGTATTTAGATGTGCCGCAAGAAGGTATTCCCGTCTGGCCGAATGGACAACCTAAATTACCTATCAATTACAAAAGGGGTGGTTATTTTAACATGATTCGGATCGACCAGCAACTCCCGTTTGATTATGATCCTATCGCTGAAGAAGCCAAATCAATATTAGCCATGCATGGTGAATTAGCTGACTTACAAGGTATGGTTCGCGACTCAGTAACTAATAAACCTTTAGCAGGAGTTGAAGTTTTTATTAATAATGGAATGACGCGAAGTACAACAAACAGATGGGGGCACTTCAAGTTAAACAATCTGGAACCTGGGCCTTATACGCTTGGATTTTATCTTCCAGAAAAAAAGCTTACCGCATTAAAGGTAAATGCGCAACCTAACGCTACTGCATTAAATCAATTTACGATTTCATTAGCAGATCAAAACATTACTAGGGAATATCCAATAGCCCCGAGATTTCCGGTGAGTTCGGAATGGGACATCTTAAGTCATTATTTTCAATCGGAGTTAATTGAGTCAAAATTTACTGAGCTAACGCATATTACAAACTTAGAAGACTTAAGATTTGCCATAGATAAAAAGAATGTTTACGTGCAGTCTATAAACCCAATTGTTGTCGAAGATGCCACGTTGGGCTACAGATGGACAATTCATTTAAACAGGGCCACGCTAAAAGAGAAATCCTCGCAATACAAACTAGTTGACTTTAGCGGGTTGGTCAAGATGGACACACTGCCATCGAAAAACAAAAATGTTCGGAGAATTAGGCTTGCAAGGCAATATGATTATTTGCCAGGCACCTGGAAACATGTGGTCAATAGCATGGTTGATGGCTCTGCGACAGAAAATGGATATAAGTTTTTTACCTATCAACCCAACGTAAGAGGAAAGAAAAGACCAGTTTTTAAAAAAATTGTCAACAAGCAACTCAGAGAATTGAAACCTGATTCAATATTGGGCGTGATTGATAATGAAGTGTATTTAAGGATCCCTAAAGGTCTAGAACTTCATTATACAGCAGCCACCAATGGAAGGCCAAGATATTATAGACGCTACCGAAAACAGATCATTAGACTAGGATCGAAAATCGAGGAAGTTAATCTACCTAAAAATGGTAGTCTACCCTCACAACTTACCTTACTAAATTATAAGACCCCGATCCTAAATAAAATTCCTAATGATTTTTTTGATCCTTTAGCTTCACCAACTGACCCTCGCGTACTTACTATAATCAGGGACGCAAATCTAAAGCAAATAAAAAATTGGCGAGAAAAGTATATATAAATACAGATAAAAGTTGGTACCGTTCGCAAGATACTATCTGGTTTAAAGCATATATGAAATATGCTAACAAACAATACCAAGATTCTTTAAGCAACGTCTTGCATCTAGAGTTAATTTCAGCTGACCAGAAAGTTATCCGGCAATCTTATTGCAAAATAGAAAATGGGGAAACCGAAGGGGGAATAGTGATCCCCAAAGACGAAACAGGAAATTGCTATTTGCGAGCTTATACAACTTGGATGAAAAACTTTGGCGAAGAGTTCGTCAAGCCATTGCCAATACTAAATGCAGACAGCCTAACTATAGTAGGCTCCAACGTCAATAGTTCTGACGAAATTCCGAAAAATTATACAATAGCACTCAAGCAAGAAAATGAACTTGCAACGAATTACTCGTTGGAATTACATCTGGGAACAGAAGCCCAAAATCATTCCTTATCCATTTCAATTGTAGACATTTCACGTTTTCCCAATATTTCTGAATCGCAAACTATTCAAACATTTGATAACTCTTTCAAAGCGGATGGATCAAAGCTATTGAGGATTGCCAATCCGATGGAGAAAGGGGTGAACTATTCCGGTAAAATACTCCAACGCGATCCTACATCGAAAGACACCCTCATCGTAAAAGGCTACGCTAAAAATCTAAATAAAACCTACTATTCGAAACCTTTTTTAGGTAATAAATTCGAGATTAGTTTCGATTTTAATGATACTACCACACTGGCATTTGAAACAAAGTCTAGAAATGGAGTTGCCTATGAGAATTTTGAAATAAAAGCCAACGACACCTTGTTGGTTGACTTTGACCCTCTCATTTTGAAATACGATATTGTAAAAAACGCCCCCGTTTCATTAGGGCACGAAAGGAAAAACATACAACCCGAAATTGGTAGAAATCAACATGCTGCCAGATCCAAGAATTCAAATTCATTCGTTCTAAAAGGTTTTGATAAACCTCTCAAATTCAAGCCTCAGTCTGCAATTGATAACTTTAATAGAAGCACTATTTACTGGAACCCAAGTGTAAAATTTGATACATTAGGTAATGCGACCTTAAATGATATTGTAATGAAAACTAATGGGCCGTTCGAAATTAGATTGGAAGGAATTTCGGCTGATGGAGAACCTATTTATATTCGAAAGATTGTAGGAGGTAAATAGCTTAAAAGCAATTGCGTGCTATAGTGCTTTTATAATTGAAGTAATTAAATGTTGCAAAATAGTTATGTAACAAAAAACATGAGTCGATACGGATAGTTAAGATCTTAAATCAAAACTGATCGTGAAAAAACTCACTCGCGAAACTAGTCGTTTAAAATTTATTAAAGGAGCATTTAGTACAGACCCTAATAGTTAAAAATTATGAGAGTTTACACTTTGCTAGTTTTTTTGTTCGTGTCTCTGGCAAGTTTTTCTCAAACGCTTGTCAAAGGCGAATTGCCTGAAGATTTCCTGAAAAATTGGCGAGAGAAAGTTTTTATTCTAACAGACAGAGGATACTATAACTCAGGAGATACGATCTGGCTGAAAGCCCTTTTCAAGTACAGTAATCCCTCCAATCAAGATTCGCTAAGCAAGGTTTTGCACGTTGATCTTTATACTCCATCCAAAATACTAGTTTCTAAAAGTAAGTTCAAGATAAAAAACGGATTAGTCGCAAGTGGAATCGGTATTCCCGACCAGTTGCCCCCGGACACTTATTTTTTGGTAGCTTATACTAGTTGGATGTTAAACTTCGGTGAATATTTTATAAAGCCATTGCCAATTGGGGAAATTGGGAAATATGGAAAAGCCAACCCTACCGATACAATTAGTGGCGTACCGGAAGGATTAAAAATAAAGGTTGACTTGCCGGACTACATTAACCCTAGGGAAAACGTAACTCTGAAAATCAAAGCAATGGAAGAAACAGAAAGCATCAAATCGCTTTCTGTAAGTTTAACAAGTCTTAGCTCTAGCGCAGGAGCGCCAAAATCACCTACTATTTTGTCTTTTAATAGCCAATTTTTGGGCGATGGGTTGAAGACCTTATTTATCAAACACAAGATTGAAACCGCGATTGTTCATAAAGGTAAAGTGCATAAGGTTTTCAATGAACAACGGGAGCTGAATCCGGTATTTAAAGATGAAGTTGTTGTAAAGGCATTCGTGCCGTTACATAAAAAAATCTATATGTCGCAGCCCATTGTTAACGGTAAGTTCGAAATTGGTTTTGACTATGTTGATACAGCCAGTGTTTCGTTCGCGGGCGAAACAAAAAAAGGTCTGAAGTATGGCGATATTGAAATTCTACCGCAAGACACGCTAAAGGCAAACTTTGTTTTGCCAAACCTCGAATATGAGCAAGACAATTACACCTCGCCAACTATGCCCAAACAATTTGCAAAAGATTCAAAAATACTGAAAGAGGTAACAGTTAAAGCGCGTAAAATCGAACCAAAAAGGTTACTCAAACTACCAATACCTCCTATTCCGTTAGGGTTTGCCCAAAAAACCTCGAAAGTAGAAGATGTAAAATCGATGCGCCTTATGAATACACTTCAAAATGCCATTCAATATATGGTGCGCGGCCAGGAGATTGAGGTAATAGATGATGACGGAAGGCCATTGAATATTTTCTACTTTGGAGCGAACAGAGGAACAATATCGTATTTCCGATTCTATTTAAACGGAGTCAGAACCTACTATAACGATCTTCGTCTTATGCCAACTGTAATTCTTAGCAGGATCGAAGTATATGGAAGCGAGGGTAGCAGTGGTTTTGCCAGTGGCATTTACAGAAGAGAAAGTCTCAATCCATTAGAAAGAAATCCAGAAGATAGAGGGGGGCCAATTGCTGGCAGTGTCATGATTTACACCGAACCCTTTGTGGATGCCAACCTAAACCCACAAGCGTACACAGTTTATCAATTGAAAGGATATGACAAGCAATTGGACTTCAAAGAACCAACCGCAAGTCGATTGTTAAACTATCGACCAACCGTTTATTGGAATCCCTCCGTACAATTTAATGCGCAACGCGAAGCAATAATAAACTTCACATCCACCGATTTCGAAGGCCCATTTAAGCTAACGATAGAAGGCATTACCGACAGCGGAAAACCGGTACGTGTGGTGAAGATTTTAAATGATGATTGACCGAGAAAAAAATTAATGCTGGTGGGTATTCTTTTTTTAATCTATCATGAGAATAAGTCTATAAAAAACGAGCTGTCGTCTTCTAGGTAGGATGTTTTAAGCGTATTCCGCAGATGAGAATCCATCCAATTTATTATAGAGCGTCTTTCGGTCAATGTTTAATATCTTGGCTGCCTTCGCCTTATTGAATTTAACTTCGGTTAATACTTTGAGTATCACTTTATATTCTGCATTGATTGCCGCGGCTCTGATTGGTTGCTGACTTTCGTGAGCTTCCGGCCCTCCCCTTTTAAGTGAGTTTTTTGCTGGTTGTTCGTCACCCAAATTCTCGGTATTCAATGCCAGTGGATTCCAATTTAGTATTTCCATTGGTAATGAAACGGTTTCGATATAGTCTCCGCTGGTCAAAAGGGCAGAGCGCCTTACTATATTATTTAATTCGCGAATATTACCATGCCAAAAGTAAGTCTTGAATAACTCATAAACGTCCATTGTAAATCCGATAATGTTTTTATTCAAATCGTGATTAGCGGCAGCTAAAAAATGCAAGGCTAACAGTGAAATATCTTCTTTTCGTTCTCTGAGCGGTGGCACTGTAATATCAAATTCGTTGAAACGATGGAATAAATCCTCTCTAAATCGCTTTCCAATCTTTGATATGGAATCCCATAAAGGCTCGTTGGTGGCAACTATTATTCTCGCATCAAAATCTATGTCCCGAGTACCCCCTAGTCTTCTGAATTTTCTTTCTTGCACAACTCTTAAAAGCGAAACTTGAACCTCATACGGAAGGTTTGCAACTTCATCTAAAAATATCGTGCCTCCATTGGCTACTTCAAAATTGCCAATTTTCTGACTATGAGCACCAGTAAAGGCTCCCTTTTCATGCCCAAATAGATCACTGCTTGCAAGCTCTCTTGATAGCGCCCCACAGTCGATCGCGACAAAAGGCAGTTTATTCCTTTTGCTTTGTTTATGTATCTCCTGGGCCACCAACTCTTTCCCACTTCCCGACTCACCGTAAATAATTACTGAATAATTGGTGGGCGAAACTCTTTCTATCTGATGTAAAACGGCTTGGAA
The DNA here is from genome assembly GCA_044349005.1 of Cyclobacteriaceae bacterium. GTDB lineage: Bacteria > Bacteroidota > Bacteroidia > Cytophagales > Cyclobacteriaceae > ELB16-189. The sequence continues at coordinate 15,432 of JBIKRT010000028.1, read as the reverse complement.
AATAGCACTTGTTCCTTTAATAAATCTGGTGGTCGATATAGGCGATGGTTTAACAACACTAGAGATTTGAATAGCATTGCAGCTGCTTCTAACAGCCAATAGATTTTCAATGCCTTTTAGTAACGTTTCTGAATTAATAGGTTTTTGCAAATAGTCTTTTGCTCCTATCTTCATAAGGTCTATTCCAACTTTAATATCTTTTATCGGAGATAGAACAATTAGTTTAAAGACAGAAACAAGCGTACAAATCTCTTGATCAAATGTCTTTTTCTCACTTTCAATACTTTTCAAATCTAAAAGCGCGATATCAAATTCAGCGCCTATATTTCCAACGATGGCTTCATTTATTGAGGCCACGATGGTGATTGAATGGTGATGTTTTTCGAGTGTGCGCTTTAGTATAAAACTAGTTTGTAAATTGCTATCGATTAGAAGTAGTCGCGCCATTGGTCGATTTTAAGTTGAACCTAACCCCATGCAAGCCGTTGCTGGGCGATTGGAATTCTCATCCCTTCCCTATACTTAGAGACTGTTCTTCTAGCAACAGAAAAACCTTTACCTACTAGCAGTGCAGCCAATTGGTGGTCTGTAAAAGGTGTTTTCTTGTTTTCCGAGTCAACAGCACTTTTAATAACAGTTTGAATTACCCGACTGCTGACTGCCTTACCTTGCTCAGACGCAAGTCCCACCGTGAATAGGTCTTTTAACAAAACAGTTCCAAAATGAGTGTGGGCATATTTGTTGCACGTGATTCGAGAGACGGTGGATAAACCCATACCAAGTTTTTCCGCGATTGTTTTTAAAATCATTGGCTTTAGTTGGGTAATATCGCCCTCTAAAAAATACGCATGTTGAAAAGAGACTATTTCATTCATAATCCGCAACATGGTTGTTTCCCATTGCTGTATGGCGCTTACAAACCATAACGCAGAACTAAGCTTTTGTTTCCAATATAAAGACGACTCTTTGTTCGCTTTACCTGGCTTTTTTAACAAATCATTAAACGTCTTATCAATAAAAAGAAATGGCGAGCGTTGACGAGCTAATGAGACAGCAAGTAATTCGCCCTCTTGCCTAACTGCAAAGTCATAGACAACATGATCGTCTACATTTTCATTCATTTCAATAACTGGCTTCCTCTTTAGCGCACCAATCATCCTGATCACCAACATTAATTCTTCTTCTGAAACATTAATTCTAGCCGCTATTTTTTTCAATTTTCGCTGCGACAATTCTTCAAAGCAATCGGCTAATACCAATATGCCGTTTTTTACCCGATCGCTCGGTTCCATATTTCTAAGCTGAAATAGCATAAAATCTCTAATTGATCTACAGCCAATACCACACGGTTCAATGTGCAATAGTTTAGCCAAGATAGATTCCACTTCTGTTTGCTCAACGATAACGTCTAACTGAAACGATAGATCGTCAACCAAGGTAGAAATATCGTAATCCAGCAAGCCTTGATCATTAACTGAATCAATTAAAAAATCAGCAATTGCATTCTCCTTTTTGGACATTAAATGAATGCCTATTTGATCTTTCAAATTTTTTCGAAAATCCACCGGTTCTTTAAACTGTCGTTGTGAGTTGTTAATCGCTTTGTAGTTAGAATAGTCAATTGAATAATCAGGAACGTTATCGTGACTAAACTCTTCTTCATCCTGATAATCTGCCACATTGTTGGATTCCTCATTTTCTTCAGAATCATCTTCGCTTAACAACGGATTATCGCTTAGCTCTGCTTTGATGCGTTGATCTAACTCTAGTGTGGTTAGATGATACAGTTTAAGTAATTGTATTTGTTGTGGCAGCACGCTGTGCTGTTGGGTATGGATAGCGGATAAGCGTTGCATAATTGAACTCTAGTTAATGTGATTTTTGCGGAATAACTTTTGTAATAACGGAAACTAGTTTAGCTAACAAACCAGTGCCATCTTTCGCCAATTCATGGTTCGAATAATTTTTTACCAAAAAAGGAATAACCAATCGAACCAACCAACCACTCTTCGCCAGCAAAATATTTTTTAACAGAAAATCGCCAATGATATCAACGCCCGCAGTAACAAAGCCGTTGGCTCTTCCTTTTGTTGTTAGCTTACTCATGAACTGAAGCAAGTCAATTGTTGGCTGAATTTCTTTTCTTAACATTAAAATATCGTTTTGCACGATTTCCTTTTGAATTATGAGCAGAGATTCGAGTCTTTTTTTCTCCACTAACAAGTCGGAATAATTTTCTATCTTATTCATACACTTTTTGAATGATAAGGTTTTGAATAAAGGGAAATAAGATCTTCTTCCGAACCAGCAAAATCAATAGTGCCACAACCAGGTAAAATCCACAGACAATGAAGTAACCGATCTTTGTATCATTAAAAGCCTCGCCCAGCCAAAGGCTTATGCCAATACTCCCAAAAAGCAGTACTAGCATAAATAAAAATCCGCTCAACATAGCCACTAAACTAACAGATGCCACGGCAGTTGCCTTTTGTGTGGCATTTACTACTGTAAGCTTCAATACAGTATCCAAGTACTCGGAGACATGTATTGTTATTTGTTCAGCTTGTGTGATTGGTTCTTCCATTTTTGTTAATTAATGAAGGTGAAAAAGTAAGTGGTGTACTCCCCCACCCTCCTTTAATTTAAATTGCAGGTTTGGCTCTTTTAAATGCGCTTGCCGCCTCCGCTCTCAACTCATCAGCGTCTTCGTGCACCGAAGATTTTAACACGTCATACTGACCTTTTCCTTCCGTGATCAAGTTGTTGAGCTTCTTAATTAAGTCACTGGCGCTTTCCTTAATGTTACTTCGTAGGTCCTCTCCTTTTTCAGGTGCAATTAACATTCCTACTACCACCCCGGCAGCGGCAGCTCCTAAAATTCCTAAAAAAATATTCATTGATGTTTTCATAGCGTTGAAATTTATATAGTTTTTATTGTTGTACGTTTTTTACTGTAAGGTCTTTGAAGGCAGTGCCTAGCTCATCCATATCATGATTAAATTCGGTTTTAAATTTTTCCCAATTTTCTTTCGTATCGGCTTTGTAATCATCCATCTTCCTGCGCATGTCTGAGTTCTTTTGTTCAAGTTCAGCTATTCGTTTGTTGTAATCAGCTTTTGCATCTTTCTTGTCGTTCTCAATTCGCTTTCTGAATTCGGCTGCACTTTTATCATTCGCTAGTATCCGCTCGCTTGTTTCTGCACGATACTGTGCTACTTCTTTTACATACTCCTCATTCGCCCGGTCAAGATCTTTATTGGCATCGTCAACTCTGTTTTCAGCATTTTCAACTTTCTGCGCTGGCGTATTGCATCCAGCAAAAAACATCAAAGAAAGAACTAACAACATGTTTACTGAATTTATTACCTTTTTCATTGTTCTTTAATTTATAGTTGTGAAATTAATTTATGTATCTCTTCTTTTGTTTTGCCTAGTTTTACTTGAAGTCTCCCTATCATTTCATCTTGCTTTCCTTCCACCAGCAACATATCGCTGTCGGTTAGCATAGCAAATTTTTGTTTCAATTTTCCTTTCGTCTCATTCCAATTCCCCATTAATTCAGTTGTGTTTTTCATTTATATATTGTTTATTGATTGACTGCCCAAAGGTGCGAAGTACTAAATTATTTGTGGTTGTATTTCTCGGCTTAAGGTTTACATTCTTTACATTAAAAAAGGGCAAGGTGCTAACCCCTTGCCCAATTGATACCTTTTAAATGTGCTCTTTGCTATCTCTTAAATCTCAAAGTATTCATCTACTTAGGTAACTGTCCTGGTCACTTGTCAGGCTGATGGCGTGACTCGTCTTTTTAGTTTTTTTCTACTCATTTTTGCTTAATTTTTTTACTCGCTAATCACAACTTTTATTGATTTTATACCGCTATTATTTTAAATATCTTCTAATCACCCAGGCAGTTGTTTCGTGCTGCTCCATTAGTTTGGTCAGAAAATCGGTTGAACCACTATCTTTACTCTTGGTAGAAAACTCCTCTATTTCTGTTCTCAGTTGAATCACAATTGTTTCATGATCCGACAGCATTTCTTTCTGTTCCGGATATTCCGCTGGCGACTCCTTAAGTTGTGTAAGTTCTTTGAATTCCGACAGGGTGCCAATTGCATTGCCCCCTAGTTTCGAAATACGTTCCGCTACTGCATCCACCACCTCTTCTAATTCGGTATACTGACTTTGAAAAAGCTTATGAAACTCCATAAAACTGTTACCTGAAACATTCCAATGAAACTTCCTTGTTTTTACGTAGAGCACCATTTCGTCTGCTAATAGAACTGATAGCACTTTAATACTCTTGTCACGGTTTTTTTCTGATATTCCTATTTCCGGCTTCATACTATTATTTTGTTAAATTGTGTGAGTTGGGCTCCTATTTCCAATAACCGTTGTGCCAACGCGATCCTCTGCCACCGCGTTGCCAATGACCCTCTCTATAGGTTCTGCCTCTATGGGGTAAAGACCAATACCCATTTTGTTGCACATACCCTCTGTTTCTATTGCTCCACCCCCAGCTTCCGCCAATCCAGATATGAGCACTAGTAGGTTGCACGGGCCTTGGATTCTCAATGTAGGTAGGTTCAACTTGAACGTAGGCAGGCATACAGTTATTAAAAAACAAGGCCAATACTAGCAAGAGAAAAGTTCCAATTAATTTTTTCATGTTTGTTTACCGCTTAATCTTATAAAAGAATAATTAATAGTATAATGATGATAATTGCTGTTCCAGATATATAAACCCCTCCGTAACGTCTTCTCCCTTCTTGTTGCAGTTGAGCTTTCTTTACGCGAAGTTCTTTTCGCAATTCTTTTCGTTCTGTTCTCGTAAGTATTGTTTTATCTGTTGATCGAAGCTCGTACAATTGAGTGAGTAAGCTATTTACTTGTTTTGTTTCTTTACTCTTATCGAGCGTAATTTGATCTGGTTGTGCACTCGCAAACGCTTGCTGAGTTGATGATAGCGAAGCGGCAACAATTACAACGGTTAAAAAAATGGTCTTTTTCATTTCATCAGCATTTAGTGGTGTTTTTATTTCTTTAATAAAGGTAGTATCAATACGTGCTGATGTAGTTACACAATCCATTTCCGTAGTTACACGTATTACTGGCAATAGCTAGTAACAAGGCAAAAAAAAGCCCCGTTCACACAGGGCTACTAGATAGATTGGATACAGCCTATTTAGGCAATAACACTTTATCAATTACATGTATCACCCCATTTCTTGCTTCGATATCGGCACTGGTTACATGGGCATCGCCCACTAGTACTTTTCCATTTACTAGGTGCACTTTCAACTTACCACCTTCTACTGTTTTCAATTCAGCTCCATCTTTAAGATCGGCCGCGTGAAGCTTTCCGCTCACTACATGATAGGTTAATATCTTAGAAAGTTTTGCCTTGTTTTCAGGCTTTAAAAGAGTATCCACTTCTTTTTGGATGGATGCAAACGCTGCGTCTGTTGGTGCGAATACCGTAAATGGACCAGTCCCCTGAAGTGTTTTTACTAAATCTGCTGCTTTAACAGCCGCAGCCAATGTCTTAGCACTTTCACTTGCTATTGCTACAATGTCTTTTGTTGCAACTGCTTCTTTTGTTGTTGTCATACTAATTGAAGTTAATATTGCGAATGAATTTCCGCAATACATCAAAGGTCGTTATAAGGAAATTTTTAAAGTTACATCAGCGAAACGTTTTGTTACATCATTTCACTTGATTAAATTTTCAAATGCTTTACTCGTTGCTTTTTATCAATCTCCCCTATCAAAAAACCATAGGGTTTTAAAGAGTCGATGTGATCGCATATGATTTTTACAATGGCCGTAAGAGGTATTGCCAATATGATTCCTGGAAGTCCCCAAATTAATTCACCCAACACGATTGCAACAATGGTAAACAAGGGATTGATCTTCACTTGTGGCCCCAATATTAGGGGCTCTAAAATCCAACCCTGAAACAATTGAATAGAACCATAGACAGCTAATATTCCTAGTACTAATGAAACATCCGCGCCATTTACAATGGAAACCAGCACAGTAAGTAAATTTCCAATGATAAGACCGATGTAAGGTATAATTTCAAGCAGGCCACAAAGTATAGCAAAGAAGAGTGCGTTTTTTACACCTAGCCAAGAAAACCCAATTCCATATAGTATCCATAGCAAGAAAATCATTTTGCTCATGCCTACCAAATACTGTTGTGATACATGCGTAGAGCGCAGAATCACTTCTTCCGTTGCCGCTCTATTGGCTGGAGTGGAAAGCTTAAGCAAGAAGTTTTTAAGATGGGTTCTGTAATACAAAAGCAAGAAAACATACATCAGCACTACCACCAAACTAGTAAAAACGGACGTGAGCGAACCAGCAATGGAAGAAATCATATTGGTGATAGTGGCTTGTTGGTTTTTTAATATCTGTGTCTGTTCCAGTCTTGTAATGCCAAAATGATCAAAAATATACTGTTGCATTTGCTCGGCTGAAGTAACCGTTCTCTCTTTTATGATGGCAATGTCATTGGCCAGCTCAGCGACTTGCCAGCCCAGCATAAATCCGATCGTTGACAATGCAGAGATCAATACAAGCATGCAGAAAAAAACAGCTAATGATCGTGGCATTTTCTTGTGTTCCATCCATTTACAAAATGGTAAAAGCAACGTGGCCAGCATACCTGCTATGGAAAGAGGTATCAAAAAGTCTTTGGCGAAATGTAAGCCTCCGATCAGTAAAAATAATACCAATAGTTTTTTAATAACTGAAGATGCTGTAATGGTGCTCATATTTTATCAACGGCTTTATTACAAGGCGTATGTATTCCCAATGAAAGTTTCAGGAAGTTATTCATTACAGTCACTAATTTATTGAATTTACAAACAAAAAAACCATAACTCGTTATGGTTTTTTATTGGTAAGCAGCTTTAAGTCTACCCAATGAAGGTGTTGATGACTAATTCAATTTCTTCTCTAACTCATCTATTGCTTGTTGCGCTTCGCTGCCACCTAACGACAACGATAGTCTATACAGCTCTAGTGCTTCGCGCCTAGTCTCTCTCTTTTTGCGGGGAGCAAAATGGGTGCGATTAGCAGCCGTTTCAAGTGCTTGACCCTGCGCAAAATAGAGATTGGCAACCACTATTTTGTTTTCATCTTGTGTATTGTTAAACAATTTTTCCAACGATGTAAAATCACGTTGGCTCAATCTAATCACCTCGTCTTTTATAGATAGCAAAGAGTCCTTGGTGTTTAATTTCGCCCACATCCGTATTGCCTGATCGTGCTCTAGTGCAAGCTTCAATTCCAGTTCAGATACCTCTGCCGACTTCTTGGCGAGGTCTGCCTTCAGCCGTCTGATTGAAGATTTTGACACTTTTGAATTACTCTCTGAAGATTTCTCAAGTGCATCCAGCTTTACTTCGGTCTGGTGTACATAGGTGTTGATATTTTTTAAGCGCTGCACATAATCGCCATACGGTGTGCCTTCCGTCATTTTTAGTTGCAATGATTTTCGATTGATGTCAATTGAATCAATCAAATTGCCTACTTCGTTCATGTCTTTTTCAGCTTCTTTGTGGATATTCAATTGGACTGTTAAAGAATCCACCTTCGTTTGAAGGGCGAATTTTTCCTTTGCATCGCAGCCAACGAGCAGGGCTATAATAGCAATACTGTAAATGTACTTTTTCATAAAAATGTTATTTGTTTGGTGAGGTCTTATGTTCCTTCAAAGGTGGTAATAAGGGAAAAGCAGGTGTTACAAAAGGATGGACAAGTATTACATCTTTTACACACAACACCCGATTTAGTAGTAGGTTTGTATTACACTCCAAAAAAGAGCTCAATAGCACTGGGCATGGATGAAAAAAAAACAAACGTGTGCTATTGCAACAAAAAAATGTTCGATTACAACGAACTATACTTTAATTCATAAATATCAAAAAAAATGACATTTACATGCGCTGCATATACCAATTCAATTCCTTCTCCATTTTCTTATACTTGAAAATAGAAGTGATGATTTTTTGCAATCGTACAAAAGCAGTTTCACTTTTTACAACATAGTCAAAAGCTCGGTGGTGCATGCAACTAATGGCTACATCAATCTTATCCTGAGAAGACAGCATCACCACCGGAATGTCAGGGTTAATCGCTTTTATTGCATCTAGTGTTTCGATGCCATTCATAGCCTTGCTATTAATGCCATCCAAGTGATAGTCTAAAATAATTACATCTGGGTTGTGCGATAGGTTTTGCAAACAGAATTCGCCTGTGCCAAACGTTTCAATATTAAAATCTGCGTGTTGAAGAAATTCAATTTCGAGTGCTTTTAGAAATACAGCATCATCATCTACCAAAAAAATCTTAATCTTATCCTTTGTCATTATGTGTATTTTTAATTGCGTTAAACTCTACTTCCAATTCCAGACATGCCTGGGCGCAAATTTCTCCGAGTTGCTGCACCATATCGGGTATGCCTTCTGATAACAGTTGCGTGTTCGCATATTCTTGTACTTTTTTTGCCATTCGTTCAAATTCGACACTCATGCCCATAATCGAAAATGAAGGAATCATCTTATGCACCGATGCATTCAATAGTTTCCAGTCCTTATCGCGGAAACTCTCATTCATGGAAATAATCAATGCGGGCGTTTGATCCAAATAGGCGGTTATCATTTCCATCATCAATTTTGGATTTGATTTCGTTCGATGGGTTAAGTAAGCCAGGTTAATAATCTTAATTTTTTCAGCAGGTTCTGCTTCCTGGCCTTTATCAAACTTAACTTGTGATGGTTTCTTTACCAGGCCTACAATTTTGTTATACAATAATTTTTCATCTACTGGTTTGGCAATGTAATCGTTCATGCCTACCGCTTTGCATTTCGCTAAGTCAACAGTAGTCACATCGGCAGTCAAGGCGATAATGGGTATTTTCGAATTCATCACATTGCGTATGTAATCCGTAGCTTCAAAGCCGTTCATCTCCGGCATTTGCAAGTCCATTAAAATAATGTCGTAGGTTTTTGCTTGTAATTTCTCAATGGCAATTTTTCCATTGCCTGCAATATCTCGCTCAAATCCAAAATCGTCTAACAGCGTTTTCATAAGCAATTGGTTCAACGCCATGTCTTCTACTACCAACACTTTAATATTTCTTACTTCTTCATCTATAGAATCCTCTATTAATTCAAATTCAGGATTAGCCGTGGTTTTAGTAAAGGCTAATCTAAAAACAAATGACGATCCTTCCTCCGGTGTACTTAACACGCTGATCGTTCCGCGTTGTGATTCTACCAGTTGCTTGCAAATCGCCAACCCGAGCCCCGTGCCACCATACAAACGCGAGGTGCCACTTGATGCCTGTTGAAAGTTTTCAAATATCTTTTCCAACTTATTGCGGGCAATGCCAATGCCAGTGTCTGCCACTACAAACTCCAGCAATACTTTTTCGTTGTCTTCACTAATCAGCTTCACACTGATAGTAATTTGACCTTTACTTGTGAACTTGACTGCGTTACTTACCAGGTTTAAAATAATCTGATGCAAACGAACAGGGTCTCCAAGTAATACCTCTGGAATTTGCTCATCATAAACACGTACCAGCTCCAAATTCTTTTCATTTATTTTTGGCTCAAACAGATGAAGCATAGCGGTAATGGAAGATGCCATCCTAAATGGGATACTCTCAAATGTCATTTTGCCAGAATCTACTTTTGCTAAGTCGAGAATATCATTAATGAGCACAATGAGTGCATCACCACTCATTTTAATCGCCATTAAGTACTCCTTCTGTTTTGCTGTAAACTCCGTCTTTAGTAACACCTTTGTAAAGCCAATAATGGCATTCATTGGCGTGCGGATTTCATGGCTCATGTTGCGCAAAAACTGCTGCTTCGATTTTGCGGCTTCTTCTGCCACAAGTACCGCACGCTCGGCTTTATCTTTTGCTTCCTCGGCCAAGCTAGTAGCTAACTCAGCAAAAACCTTCGCCTCAACTAACTCCTTTTCATTTCTTTTTTGGATGGTAATATCACGCGCTACAATCACAGCACCTTGCACATTGCCTTTATCGTCCTTATAAACAGAGCCATTGAACAATACATCGGTCAATTTATGATCGGTGATGGTGAGCGGATAATCTACCACAAAGCCTTTCGCAAATATTTCTTGGTACACATTACTTGCTTTATTGGGTTCGGTAAAGTAGTTTTTAAAATCACTTCCTGTTAATTCGATACGCGTTTTTCCCGTAACATTAACGGTAGCTTCGTTCATATCAGTTATCTGACCGTGAATGTTAATTACCAACAGCGGATCGCGACTAGCCTCAATTAAACTACGAACATACTGCGACAATAATTTCTTTGCGGTAATGTCGGTGCGGATGGCAACAAACTGATAAATTTTCCCTTGCTCATCCAGAAAAGGCACAATGGTGGAGTCCACCCAATAAAAGCTTCCATCCTTCGCTTTATTTTTTATTTCTCCCCTCCAGATTTCACCTTTAAGAATTTTATTCCAGATTTCCTTTATGAATTCTTTTGTATGATAGCCAGAATTAACCATGCGATGGTCGTGTCCAAGCAACTCCTCACGTGAATACTTTGATATTTTACAAAAATTATCATTCACATAATTTATGATACCTGCTGCATTTGTTATAGCGACAATAGAAGATTCCTCGAGCGCAAATTTGTACCCCGAGATTTCTTGTAAGCTCTTTTTGAGGTTAACATCGGCCAGCTTTTGCTTGGTAACATCACGTGCTGCCGCGAAAACACCTAATACAACCCCTGCCTTATCTTTATATAGAGACGCATTGTATAGCACATCTGTAAGTGTGCCTGCTTTATGGCGAATGGTTAATGGATAATCTGAAACAAAACCCTTCTCGAATACTTGGAGATAACCTTCTTGTGCCTTCGCAGGTTCAGTAAAATAGCTGGAAAAATCAGTGCCTATTAGTTTTTCCCTTACAACTCCAGTTGCTTTAATAGACGCTTCGTTTACATCCGTTATTTTTCCATCGGCTGCGATAGTAACTAGGGGATCCAGACTTGCTTCCAGTAAACTGCGGGAGTACTGGGAAGCGAACTCCAATTTTTCTTTTTCATCATTTTGATACGCTAGCTCGATGTTCGCCACTCCCAACTCAGCCGCACGTTTATCGCGTTCTTCATTTTGGAATACTAATTTTTGATACGCTACAATTAGCTCTTGCGCGCGCTTTTCCTTTTCCTCATTTTGGTACACCAGCTCTTTATTGGCAAGTATTAGTTCTGCTGCACGATCTTCTTTCTCCTTGTTTTGAAACGTAAGCTCTTTGTTGGCAACGATTAACTCATCGGCACGTTTAATTTTTTCGTCATTCTGGTAGGCCAACTCAATATTAGCCACACTCAACTCCACTTCTCGTTTAAGCTTTTCATTATCTTGAAAGGCAAGTTCTTTATTGGCAATACCGAGTTCAACGGCACGTTTTCCTTTCTCATCATCTTGGAATGCTAATTCGATATTGGCAATCCCCAACTCGGCAGCACGCTTGCCTTTCTCTTCTTTGAGGAAAGTAAGTTCTTTTCTAGCCTCGGCTAACTCGGCAGCAAGTTTGGTGTTTTCTATCCGTGCAAGCGTTAGACCAACGTTGGCGGTAGTTGTTTTCTTTGCCATGATTAAGCTGGTTGCGTCGCAGTACCGATATCGTCAATAGAAGTCCGAACTTTATTTTTTAATTGCTTAAAATCGGAAGGCGTAATGCCTGTAACCTTCTTAAACTGATTAGATAAGTGGGCAACACTGCTGTAGTGTAACTTGTAAGAAATCTCCGTCAGGTTAAGCTCGTCATAAATAATCAACTCTTTGATATGCTCAATTTTATTGAGAATAATAAATTGCGTGATGGTAATACCTTGTACTTCTGTAAACAGGTTGGAAAGGTAGGTGTAATCGTGGTGTAGTTTTTCGGCTAGGTAGTCAGAAAAGTTGGTCTTAATCAACTCATCAGAATGATGAACCATTTGAATGATAATGTTCTTTATCTTTTCTATCAGCACTGCTCTTTTATCATCCATTAATTCAAAGCCAGCAGCTAATAAACCTCCGCGCAGCACTTCTATTTGTGGAGACGACAGTGTTTCCATCACTTCTACCTCGCCCAGATCAACAAATACAAAATGTAAGTCGAGCTTCCTTAATTCCTCCTTCACTGCCAGTTTGCAATGATTACTCAACATGTATTTGATAAATAGTTTCACAAGGAAATTAGTTAAACGAATGGACGAAGGTGAGAAAGTAGAGGCCGAAACGATTATAGAATCAAAAAGGAAAGTTACATATTTTACTGATTGGACTATGATTATTAAATAACAATCAACAGCCTGAAAAGCTAATAACTAATAACCTGCTGATCACTTAATATTAGTAGATCATCTCCTTTAGCCAATAATTTATTGATTGTTTCAAGCTGACGCTCAAAATGCTGAAGCAAGTCCTTATTTCTAATATTTCCAAAATTAAGAAGCAACACCTTTGGCGGTGCTCCATAAATTATAAATCGTTCAAAAAAATCGTTATCCTTAGTAATGAGTAATGATTATTCTATTTTCATTTATTGCTATTTCTGAAATTTCTTTGTCCTGCAAAAGGTGTCCGTTTTTAAAAAATGTAGTATGTATTGAATCGAATCCTTTAGACACTAAATAGCTGGCAAGTTTTGGAGGTAGTTGTGTATCCACCAAGAACCTAATCATGTTAAACAGCAGTAAGGGGTGTGAATGATTTAGTGTTGGCCATTATCGATGCATAAAGCAAACATGCTTTAATATCTTCTTCCTCCAGATATGGATAATCAGTTAAGATTTCTGTTTGAGTCATTCCTGAGGCGAGCAATTCTAACAATTGCGCAACTGTAAAGCGCATATTACGAATAGTGGGCTTGCCACTACAAACAGCTGGATTAACTGTGATACGAGCTATAAGTGTGCGCATCTATTTCTCTTTTTGCAAAACTACTCATTTTCACAGAAATTTCATTTCATCAACTTAATTTCGAATTGTTGAGTATTATTTCTTCTTACCAATGTAGTGAATATTACTGGCCAATTTTATGGTATTTGTGGTGATACCAAAAGAAAGCGTGGTGAGCTGCTTTTCGAAGTAAATGTTATAGTAATCCTGCCCATGGCATAAGCGCACAAAAAAGGCCATTTCGTCAAACCACGGCAAGTAGTATTTGTAGTTAAGATCAACGATAAATCGCTTGGTAACATCCAACGCATCAAAGCCTCGGTAATTGTCAAGAATCCACCCCGTTTTTACCTGCATGGTAGAGTTTTGCAACCATCTGCTGATAAAGTCTTTCTTGCCCTGCTTCCACGGCCCACCAAAATCGAAGGTGTTAAATACCCGTATAAAGCCGTAAATGTCTTTCAGCCTAGTGTCGCTCCAGGCGGTTGGATACATGTCTGCGTGAATCTTAAATTGCCGCAGTGAAAAAAAAGAAGAAGACGAGGGCGTGAGCATATACGATGAGATGCCAAACTCCATGTAATTTACGCTAAAATTACCGCTGGCAAGGTTTATTACTTTGGTGGTATCGTTCAGGTAAAATTTACCATCCTGTCCGTTAGAATGATGAACATAGCTAACAAACCACATGGCGTTATCATAGAATAGTTTACTAAAAAATGAATTCCGCCAATTATCAATCGTGCGAAAGTAACTTCCGTAAATGTGATAGCTCGGCACTTGAATGGGTACTGAGTTCTTATTAAGCATACGCAATTGAACTTGCGGGTTTACCATCATAGCCCACCGCTTCTTGTTGCTGGAAATAAAATAAGAGGGGGTAAATTGCGCCTCGACTATCAGCGGAACTTGATTCCCTATGCCGCTGCCAAAGCTAACGTAACTTTGATCTTTATTGTAATTCACAATCGTCATAAACTTAGTATGCGAAAGTGTATCGATCAGAATCATTTTACGTTGTTGACCTCGCGCAGCAGTTTGAACGAGCACTATTAGAAACAGTAAGTTGCGGAACCTACCGCTTCCCAGACCTATCATCTTCCAGGAATTTTCTCATCTCATGATATTTCTCCTTGGTGATCTGGCCTGCGGCAAATCGTTTCTGTAAAATAGAAAAAGGTGTTTCCCTTCTGTTCCTCTGACCAGGAAAATCATAAGGTGTGGCAAAAATCCAAAAGAGCATAAGTAACCAGATTGACCACCAGATGGGGTGCATGCCGAGGTAGTAAGTATCGTAAAACATAGTGTTTGTAATTGAAAAATTGGTACTACAAAACAGTTTACTTTCCGCCAGGTAATTATTACACAATTGCTGGTGTTAGTTGCTTACTTCACAGATTTGATAAAAAGGGTATCTCTAAAAACCCGTCTGTCATTACGAGCGGTAGCGAAGCAATCCCCCGATTCGGTGTCAAGAAGGGAGATTGTTTCGGTCGTTCCTCCCTTGCAATGACGAAACTTTGAGGTTTTTGAGAGTGGGAGTGTGAGGAGCACTAACGTAGCAGCGATTTTAACTACCCTAGCTGCGAAACTAATTGTAAAATAGGCGCAACTGTATTGGGGCTATTTGTTATTTTTGAGGTATAGGCGCAACGAAGGTGCGGCTATACATAGTGTTAGCGCACATTACCGAACAAATGAGACCAGTACTAATAAGTCTGACAGCAATTGCAATTTTTTACGGTTGCACTAAAAAGGACAACCTGACTAAGTTGCCAATTGATACAAAAGGCCTTTTTGTCAAAGAAATTCACGAATACGAATTCTATCCTGACGGACAAATAAAGGTAGACCGTATAATTAAATTCAATTACGAAAAAGGTGTACTTACTGACAGTAGTGCTTTTGACAACAAGCAATTCTTTTACAATTCAAAAGGACAAATTGAAAGAATACTTGACTTGACTAACTCATCTCAACGATTCAAACTCTATGACAATCTCGATTCATTGATCTTAGATTACACACTAGTTGAAGGTGACACCTTTTTAGTAGACAGATTTAATTTTAAAAACGGAAAAAAGATTGAGAGAAAAAGCTTAATGTTCGCCAAAACAAAATCAACTCAAGGTTTTGATTATGACACGTTAGGATCAACTGGAGAATTTTTTTATGAGGGGCAAATTCTTAAAAAACAAATCGAAAAATATATAACTGGAGAAGTAAACGAAATTCATTACATCCCTACTCTTAAGACAGGGGTATATAATTTCATTCTAATCGCACCGAAGGGTGACACATTAATGATCACAAGGACAATAATCCGTGGCGACAGTCAAATAGTTATACGAGAGGACATAAAGGAGTCTTTAAAAGACACATTATATTATAACGACCGGGTGAGATGGTCTAATAAATCCGGACACAAATATGACATAAATTTGTGTTTCTATGGAAAAGAAAAACCGACCTCGT
>JBIKRT010000027.1:0-48072 GCA_044349005.1 Cyclobacteriaceae bacterium | reverse complement strand
TGTAAGCATAAAAAATCTGCAAGGTTTTAAAGATAAAACCCGACTTTCTTGCAGATTGTTTCAACTCAATTCGATCGATTTTATTCAAAAACTAATCCCATTGGGCTTTTTAAGGAGTGACTAGGTAGGCTCAACGCAATAGATTTAGGAAGATCATCGATTTGATAATTATTAGGGAACTCAATTACTAGCGATGTAATTTTTTGAATTGGCGCTCCAAAATCAACCGGAAAGAATCGTTCATTCGACTTAAAAGGATTTTCATTCCATCGGTCAGTTAGAAACGGATTGAAATAAATTTGCTTTGGATTTTCTTGCTCGGATTTGAATTCAATCTCTAGTTTTTCTGTAAAAGGTTTGTCAACATCAGATAAATTTTCAGTTGAATATTTTTTAACGGCAACACCTGACCACTCCTTTTGAGCGAGCTGGAATCGTTCCTCATCGTTGGAAAGTGACGCCAACACTTGCCTACGGCTTGCTGCGTCATAATCGGAATAGGTAATTTGAGCTGTTCCTTTAAAATGGCCAGCCTCATCTAGTTTCAAGCTAAAGCTAGTGAACCGTTTCTGCTTGCCCTTCGTATCGCTTAGATTTACAAAATCAGATTTGCCTTTAGCCAACACACGGCCTTTTCCATTAAGACACCGTATTGGAAGTAGGCCAAATGGCAGCGATCTTTCTGTCGCATCAAGCAAAAAAACAGCGCCATTTATTTCGATTCTAACAATAACATAATTGTAATCACTCAGCACTGGGTAAAGTTCAGCAGCGGGGCTTCCATTATTTCTAGTGGACAGAATAACAACGTTAGGCTTTAGCCCAGCGCTCTGCAAAAACCCAAACAAAATAAAATTTACGTCAGCCGAATTACCCACATTGTTATCCCATGCCTTTTTAACGCCATACTCGGAGTATAGCCTCACTTCCTCGTTCCACAGATAATGGTCTCTCACCCACGCGAAAATTTTTTTGGCTTTGTACAACTCGGAACTATCAGAGTTAATTACACCACTCAGCGCATCTTGTGCAAGATTTTTAGCCTTCTTTAATTGCGAGCCAAAGTGTTCGTTTTGCATCAACTCGTCTTCCACATCTTTCCATTCTTTGGTCACTTTATCAATTCTTCCATCAAAATATTTAATTTCCGATAACTCGAAATTGATTGCCGAGATAAAATTACTCTTTGCAGTCATGTAATCCTCTTCTTTAAATTCGGGTATGTTTTGCATGGCAAACTTATATAGCGCACAGTCTGCTTTACTGGTTCCAAAGGTGAAGCAGGAATTGACAATACTAGACTCATTCTTTGAGAGTTTCAAAAAGCCACGTATAGAGATATTGTAGTTATAATTGGCTTGAATCTTTGCCCAAAACTCGGAATGCCTTTTCGGTATTTCACGCTGAAACTCCCAAGGCCAAAAATTAAGAATAAATGGAGAAGTAATAGTATAGGCAACCTCAATTACGGACCCCACTTGCACGTTGGCTAAAGTAAATTTAGCGAAATCAGCATAGCGTGAATTTGTTTCGTAAAAGATGCTTTTCTTATCCATGTCATACTTTTCAACTTTTCCGTTTACCCAATTGTATGTTGAAGCCCGAATTCGTAGAACCTCTTCTTTACTGGATTCATTCTTCCTCAACGGAATTCTGAAATCACCATACTTCTGGCCTTCTTTACTTAGGATTTTGATTTTTGCATGATATTCAAAATTCAATTTTCCCTCATCAAAATAGGCTTCGCCAAATTCATCCAGAACAACAGCTTCCGCGGCAGCGTCCAACTCGTACTTTTCCATTTGGAGATCTATTGTGCTAATGCTTCCAAAAGGAAACCCATTTTCTTGGGCATTGCATAGAAAGAATGCAAATAGGGCGAGAAGAAGGAAGAAAGGCTTTTTCATAACAGAGAACAGATAATTTTTCAACCTATTGAAAAAGAAGGAAATAACAATCATTTCTTTACAAAAAACTCAACAAACGATTGAACCAACAAAAGAGGATACTTTTATTACAGAACACCCGCGCGAAGAGTTAAACTCGCTAGTTTTGTAAAAAATCAAACAAATGGGTAACTCACAAATAGTAGGACTGGTGGCAGGCGCTTGCACAACAATAGCATTTTTACCCCAAGTAATAAAAACATGGAAGACCAAAACAGCTAAAGATCTTTCGCTTGGAATGTTTTCGTTCTTTTGCTTTGGTGTATTGCTTTGGCTTATCTACGGTATTATGATGCGCGATATTCCTGTTATAGTTGCCAATTTGTTTACCCTGGTTTTAGCTTCTACCCTTCTCTACTTTAAGTTGAGTTTTAAAGAAAACACATAGAACTAGCATCAGTTGGTGAACGGAGTGCCTTTTGTGAAACGTGCAATGGCATAGAAATTATCCCTGTATTCGGGCATATGATGGTAATTGTTTTGTAAGGCAAGCCTAACAATTTCTTTTAACATCGTCAAATCGATCTTATCCAAATAGCTTAAAAGCAAATTCGGTTCAGAATTGAGAATGTATTTAATGATTCGTGTTGTGGGCGAAAACGAAGGGGAATTGATCACCTGGCATACATCGCCAAGGGATTTAATGGCAAAAGTATTTAAATAACTTTCAAGGTTGGGTGGAATGTTTCTATTATTGAAAGCAGCGAAATAAACAAATATAAAAGCCCCACTGAGCTTATTCACTTCTAGCATGTTCTTGATTATTTGCTCATGGCTTCCGGTTACCCGGATGTCATCTAAAAACAAACACGTTTTGTTGTTAAGAAACGATTCATGAAAATGGTACGTATCTGAGGCCATTAGCTTCAGTCGCTCATAGTAACTCAACTGGCTGTAGTCAACACTGTAGGTATTGTAGCGGTGTATTTTAGATTCGAGCAAGAAAGGGCGATTGTTTTGATAAAGAAATTGATTAATAATTTCTTTGAAAAAAACAGTCATTAAACCCGATGCTGTCGGTATTGCATTGTAAGGGCTTGGCACAACAACTAACTCTTGCGCATCCAATAAAGTGTTGGCATGGATCTTAATAAAATCGTTTGCTAACTCCTCACCAAAAGTCTTTGCAAAAGCTTTATCACCAAACTTAAATCGGCAATATTCTTCCGCCTTGAATGGAAGCTGCTGTGCATCTTCAATTTTATGTTTGGCGAATGTTAAATACATGTTTGGAAAGATAAGAGGAAATAGTATTTTCTGAATGATCAATTAATTGTGCCTGAAATCCAACAGCAAGAGCACCAGCATAATCAGCATTTAAATTGTCGCCAACATGAACGATTTCTCTCGGCAAAAGATTTTTGATGGTGCGCGATTTTTGATAAACAAGGTCAAAAGCTTTGGGATTAGGTTTCGAAAAACCAATTTCATCGGAATACAAAGCAAAGTCGAAATTCAGATTTAGACGCTGAAAAAATTTATTTAGTGTTTCACCTTTGATAAGGCCAGTATTGCTAAGTAGGCTTACACTGATATTGTGTTGCCTTACTTGTGTCAACCATGAAAATAAATTCTGTTCGGCCAAAAGCGGTGGATATTCTAAAAACAGCGTCTCCATTTGTGTGTAAAACTTCGCGTACAAATCGATTGAGATAGACTTTATTTCTATTGCGCAATCTTGCAGTATTAGAAGTACTATCTCAAAGCTATCCAGGTTTTTACCAACCAGTTCATTCACCTGCGTGCACCAAGCTTGCCGTGTTTTGGCTGCGGTTTCAACAAAACCAAAAGGTTTTTTTATGTTGAAATGATCAGCCAATAACTCATTTCGTTTTTTTCGAAATTCAAGATTTGAATGAATAAGCGTTTGCCATACATCCAATGAAATATGTTTTATGGGCAAACTCACCGAGAGCTTATTTTTTCGAAGACGAATTATTCTGAAACATATAATCAAGCGTCAAATTTAGAAGCCCCTTTGTTCCGGTTACGAAAGCACCTTCATCGATCATAAAATCAGCAGTATGGTGGGTTGGCTGTTTTTGTAGATTCATTTGAGCTGGGTATGCACCTAAGAAAAAGAATAGCCCAGGTACTTTCTGCTGGAAAAAGGAAAAATCTTCTGCCATGGTAACAGGCTGCGTGATGGATACGTTTTCTACACCTGCGGCCCGTTCCAAGCTAGCAACCATTGTTTTTGTAATTGTCGGATCATTGTAAGTTACGGGATAACCTTTATTAATAATGACTTCTGCTTTCGCCCCCGCACTTTCGGCAATTTTAGTCGCAGTGAGCCTGATTTTATCGTGGATTTTTTGTTGCATTTCAGGATCGAATGTACGGATGGTGCCTTCCAGCATAGCTTCCTCAGGAATGATATTTCTTCTTATGCCCGAGTGAAACGAACCTACTGTGATAACTACACCCGCTTTTGTGAGTTCTGTTTGCCGGCTTACAATAGTTTGCAGACCACTCACAATTTGACTTGCCACCACAATCGGGTCGACTCCATCCCAGGGTGTTGCACCGTGCGCGCCAACCCCAGTGACTTTGATATCAAAAGCATCCACGGCTGCCATCATTCCTTCGGCACGATACTCAATTTTGCCAAAGGGAGTAAGCGATTGAATATGAAGGCCAAAAATGACCTCTACTTTGGGATTTTCAAGAACACCTTCTTTAACCATTAATTCTGCCCCTGCAACTTCCCCATAAGCACCTTCTTCCGCAGGCTGAAAAATGAACTTTACAGTTCCTTTTAAATCAGCCTTATTGCTTGCTAAAATTTGCGCTACAGCCATTAACATAGAAATGTGAGCGTCATGCCCACATGCATGCATCACTCCAGTTTCTTGCCCGCGAAGAACGGATCTTTCTTTAGAGGCAAACGGCAACGAGTTTCGTTCAGTGATAGGAAGCCCATCAATATCGGCCCGGAGGGCGATAACTGCACCTGGTTTTGACCCCTTCAACAATGCCACCACACCCGTCTTGGCAACAGGATATTGAACCTCCAGTCCTATTAATTTTAAATAGTCAGCAATGAATTTTCCGGTTTTATACTCTTGATTGCTTAATTCGGGGTGCTCGTGAAAATACCTTCGCCACTCTATAATTTTGGGTTCAATTGTTTTGACTTGCAGTTCAATTTTTGACTGTAATTTGGGATTTATTTGGCCAATTGCAGAAATTGAGATAGACAAACAAAGGAGAAGGCTAAGATGTTTCGCCATATTAAAAAAGGTTAGTCGAGGATCGAAATTAAATTTTTTCCGAAAGATAGTTTACGGAATAGCTATTTTTAGAACTAGAGAGCGAAACAGATTGAAATAAAAAATGGATTGGGTTAAAATATTTTCAAGCGCCAACGAATTGAAAAATAAACTAGCAACTGGCAAACCACAACTGCTGATAATTGGCAACACCCGTTTGTGTTTAGTTCTTTTTGATAACAAGATACTCGCCCTTGACGACAGGTGCAGTCACAATGGTGAGTCGTTGAGTAAAGGAACGGTCAATTACCTGGGCGAGGTAATATGTCCTTGGCACGGCTACCGTTTTAAGCTTGCAACTGGTCGGGAAGCCGCTGAACGATCGAACGATTTAAAAACGTATCAAGTGAAGGAAGACGAATCGGGAGTTTTTCTCTGGATTTGATCGATAAGCCACAATAACGAATGGCAAAACATCGTACTATCTATTCTGTTGAACGATAAACTTTTGCCGTGCTCTAAAAATGGTACTTTTGTTACCTATTACAACTCAATAAAGGTAGAGCTAAAGTAGGAGTTATATCAATGGAAGCAACTATTGATATTAGATCATAAACGCATTATACTGGATACAGATGAACATTTGAATAATGAATATTGTAAAGTTATAAGCCGTTAAAACTTTGTTTTTTATCAACGTGAAACGAATCGTTACATTTCTATTACTTGTATTACTCGGAAGTCAGTTGATTTGTCTGAAGGCACAAACGCTTTCAAGTCAAGTTCAGCTTTTTAGCTCAATGAAAACAGATGGAGCCTTTCCGGCAACGCTGCTCTCGACTCGTGCAGCCGTATTTTATGACCAGGATATCAGTGAAACGGAGCGACAAACAATTCAAAAAGCATTTCAACAAGCAGGTATTGATGCAGTAACTTATCTTGAAATTTCTCGCACTTTGGCTGGAGTCGATTGCCAACGAACAAGCTTTAAATATCTTGTAAAACGAAATATCGTTTTTCTAATTTTTCTTCGAAAGGTGCAAAACGAATATGAGTTTTATTTTACCTCTTTTAATAATAAACCTGGTCTAATTGACATATCCCAGCCAGCTTGGTTTGTTCACGAAAGTGGTTTGAATAAAGCGCTTAACACGATTTACCAACGAGTGATTGGTGCCGAAAAAAAGCAGAATTTTTTAATTAACGATCAGCCCGAATACATTACCGAAAAAGAAGCATCACCTATTGTGGGTAGAAGAAACGAAACGCTAACAACAGATATAGGCTATTTTTCAGTTGCGTTTCCTAAATTCGGTGACCAAGCCGCGGATAAAGAACTAGAAATTTTTCTGAAAGAAAATTATTCTGGTAAATATGAGTTGGTGGATGGCAATGCAGACGAATCAGATCTTCGAAAAAAAGGATTTTTGTTTATTCTGCGATTTGTTCACGCAAAAGGATCTTTAGCTAAAGATGTGTTGGGTTATGAATCAACAAAATCGGCAAGTGCAATAGCGTCAGCAACCTATACAAATGGCGAATTACAATTGAAAGCAATTCCTGCCGAACAGGAAGTATATAAATTTTATTTTAAGAAACTGGAAACCGGTGAAGTGTTTCTGGGCAAATGGGATGCAGACATTCTTTGGCAGGATGCGCTGAAGAATCACATCAACGCATATAAAGCGGAGAAGAAACTTAAATAACGCTACGGGATTACGCTCTGTAACTTTTTCTACAACAAATTGTCTCCAATTCATTGGGAAAGAAAAGCGAATAATTATGGGTACTGGAGATTTTATTGATTCGAAAATTGATGTAAAAATTAAGCTTTCGAGCCTTTGGGCAGCCGTAACACTTTGCTATTTGTATGGAGATTATTTCGAATTGTATGTACCCCAAAAAGTATCGGGTATGATCAATGGCGAAAGTATGCTCGATACCCCTATGAAGTTGTTTGCCGCATCGGTTTTATTGGCCGTTCCTGCGTTGATGGTTTTCCTTTCGGTTGTTCTTAGACCAGCTTTCAATAGATGGTTGAATATCGCTTTGGGGGTATTCTATACCGCCATCATGTTGCTGATAGCCGTTACCTCACTCACTCCTTGGCGCACATTCTACGTGTTTTTAGCAATTTTAGAAAGTGCGCTCACTTCTTTAGTTATTTTTTACGCCTTTACCTGGCCAAGAAAAAATGAGGCTCAAGCTTAAATGCATTCACTCCCACAAAAAACGTAGCCATTCGCCAAAGAGAAATTTAACAACTCGTTAACACCATTTAAGAATTCATTAACAGATTCAAAAACGGTTCTCCCGTTAGTTTCGGAAAAATTAATCCAAAAACTAATGGTACAAATGAGAACTCTCTGTTTACTTCTACTACTTTTGGTAAGTCACATTTCGCTTCAAGCGCAGGTGATCGTGCCCGCACCCAGCCCGTCCGCTTCTGTCACCACGGTTGTTGGTCTCACAGATGTAAAGGTTGAATACTCCCGACCAAAAGCCAAGGGCCGCAAAATATTTGGAACCACTTCTGACCACGTGGTGCCTTTCGGGAAGTTATGGCGCACAGCCGCTAACACCGGAACAAAAGTTACATTCAGTGATGATGTAAAATTCGGCAATGCCGATGTGCCAAAGGGAACTTATCTATTGCTTACAATCCCTAATGAGAAAGAGTGGACCGTTATTATTTACAAAGATGTTTCTATGGGTGGTGATCTGGAAGTTTATGATCAAACCAAAGATCAAGCGCGATTATCGGTAAAGTCCGATCGATTAACAGAGCGAGTAGAAACCTTTACTATTGAAATTTCCGATTTATCTGAAACCGGAAAAACAGCTAACCTTCAATTGATGTGGGAAAACACGTCAGTCAAAATACCGATCACAGCCGACTTTGATGCTAAAGTGATGAGGTCAATCGATACAAACACCAAGATTGTTCCGAATAACTTAGTGCTAGCCGCTATTTATTATTTAGAGAATGGGAAAGACTTGAAGCAGGCAATTTCGTGGATTAACACAGCGCTGGAAAGCAATCCGGAAGCTTTTTGGATGCTGTACCATAAGGCAAGAATTCAAAAGGCACTCAATGATAAAGCGGGTGCTTTGGCCACTTCTAAAGCCTCTTGGGAATCGGCTCGAAAAAATGATCGAGAAGATTTCCAACGGATGAATGAAGAGTTACAAAAGTCATTGAAATAAAAGAAAATCTTGACACGATTATGATAAAAAATTATTTAAAAACTGCTTTGCGCAGTCTTTTGAAAGACCGGCTTTATGCATTTATCAACATACTTGGTTTGTCGATAGGTCTCGGTTGTTTTGTTTTAGTGTTTGGTTTTAATCGCAAGGAGCTTTCCTACGATAAAGCATACTCGAATGCAAGTCAATTATTTCGGATCAACACGGCATTGGAAGTAAATGGTGTGATGCAGAAACATCCCAAGGCACACTTCCCGGCAGGGCAAGATATGATGGAGGAATTTCCGGAAGTAAAATCTACTTTACGAATGTACCGCACTAATTTGTTTGGTGGAAATATCCCCAACATTAAAAGTGGAGAGATTAAATTTGCTGAAGAGCATTTCTATCTGACCGACTCTACCTTCTTCGATCTATTTGATTTTAAGTTTAAACAAGGAGATCCTTCAACCGCTCTTGATCAGGCCTATTCTGTGGTTCTTACCAATGAAAGTGCTAAAAAATATTTCGCGAACGAAGATCCTGTTGGTAAGACGCTAAGTTACAATGACAGTATTCAATTTACGGTGACGGGTGTGCTAGCACCCATTCTGTTCAATACCCATATAAAATTTGATTTTATTGCCAATGCGCGTGCACTGATCCGACAGAATATTCCACCTGAGATAGACTTGGAAAACGCCTATCTCGGTATGTGGTACTACTCCTATATTTTAGTCGATGAAAAAGCAGATATTGAACAGTTGCGTAAAAAAATTCCTGACTTCGTGCAGCGCCATTACCCAAAACGCTATACCGAAAGCAAAGCGTTTCTCGAACTACAAAATGTACAAGACATTCATCTTACTTCTGCTGCTATGGCTGGTGGCCACATGGCACCCCCGGGAAACAAAGATTATGTGCTAATACTCGCCATTATTGGTGCGGCTGTGTTGGTAGTAGCTTGTTTTAACTTTGTAAATATGGCCACCTCACGATACCTTGCGCGATCCAAAGAGGTTGGATTGCGTAAAGCCATTGGAGCCGAACGATCGCAATTGATTTTTCAGTTCATCAGTGAAGCATCTTCGATTACCTTTTTTGGTGGCATTATTGGATTGGGTTTGGTAGCACTAGCTTTGCCTTTCTTCAATCAACTTGCTAATGCTAGTTTGCAATTGAACGAGTTCTTCGCTTTTAAAGAGGCATTGCTTTTTCTTTTTTTGTTTCTGGTTGTTGGAATTATTTCAGGATTGTATCCCGCTATCATACTTTCTTCTTTGAAACCCGCCTTGGTTTTAAAAGGTATCACAAAAGCACCATCATCTAGTTTCGATTTGCGAAAAGTACTGGTGGTGCTACAGTTTGCTGTATCACTGATTTTGGTTATCGGTACATTAGTGGTATTAAATCAATTGAACTATTTGCAAAACAGGGATATGGGATTTAATCGAGAGCAAGTTTTAATGATTCGCGATCCAGGGGTTTCAATCGTAGAGAATTTTGCGAGTTTTAAAACCAAGCTGTTGTCTTCATCGAACGTGAAAAGCGTTTCTCATTTGGGTCATAAATTAGGTCAGGCCAATTTGCAATTCACACCCTTCAAAAGAGAGGGGAAAGAAGATGAAGTGATGGTACCTATGCTAAATGCAGGTTATGATTTACTAGAAACATTCGGACTATCCATGGCGCAAGGTCGCTATTTTGATATAGCGGCACCAGGCGATAGTACAAATGCCTTTATAATAAATGAATCTGCTGCAAAACAATTTGGATGGACAGATGCTGTTAACCGACACATTACTTTTTCTGGGCTCAACAGAGGCTCTGCCGACCATAAAGTAATCGGTGTCATTAAAGATTTTAATTTCGATCCACTGCGAAATTCGGTGGGGCCTTTAGTGATAAGATTCAGTCCGGCATTTGGTGAAGTGGCCATTAAGCTTTCATCGGGTGATCACAGGACGCAGGTGAACCAAATTGAACAAATCTGGAAAGAATCCTATCCAGACGCTCCTTTCAACCATTACTTTTTGGAAGATGGAATTGCTAGTGCCTATGCCGAAGAAAGTAAACTAGCTAATATTTATTTTGTGTTTTGCGGTTTGGCCATCTTTATTGCCTGCCTTGGATTGTTTGCTTTGGCATCTTATACCATCGAAAAGCGTAAAAAAGAAATTGCGGTGCGCAAAGTACTTGGCTCATCAGCCACACGTATCACACTTTTAATGTATAAAGAGTTTTTAATCCTTATCGCATTTGCATTTTTACTGGCGGCACCATTAGCTTATTTTTCGTTTGATTCTTGGCTAAGCCAGTTTGCTTATCGGGTAACCATTCAACCTTGGATATTTGCAACAGCCGTTAGCTTTATCTTATTCTTATCAGCAATTACTGTGTTGTACCAATCATTAAAGGCAGGCACTACCAACCCTTCTACCGTTTTAAAAAGCGAATAAACAATTAAAAAAAATCTAACTATCTGAAAAAAATGAAAAAAAATGTAATAATTATAACCGCTGCTTTACTTGCACCCATAGTCGCTGCCTGGTTTATCTATAACAAATACCGTGTTTTAATACCTCCTGTTGATACTACTAAAAGTGAGGTCGGCTGGTCAGCCAAAAGTGTGTCGGATACTCATTACGGGAAAATTCGATTGAGCAAAGCCTCGTTACAGTTTAAGGATTCGAAACTGGTGGGAGGAGAATTTGAAGTAGATATGAATTCTATTACCGTTGATGACATTACCGATGCAAAGCACAATGAAGACTTTGTTCGCCATGTAACAACAGGAGATTTTTTTGAAACCAATCTTTACCCAACGGCTAAGTTTGTTATCACTTCTGCAAAAGAAGTATCAAACTTAAAATACGAAGTAACAGGTAACCTAACTATAAAAAAAGTAACCAAACCAATTCAATTTATAGCAGCTTTAAATCAAGTGGAGAAAACAAAGAATGTGACCGCAACAATAGTTATTGACAGAACTCTCTTTGGAATAGAGTATGGAGGCAAAGACAAGCCCGGATCTGAAAAGGATTGGTTTATCTATAACGACTTTACCTTAAATGTGAATATTGTTTCGATGTAATTCCCGAAAGGATATTGAGGTTTCCGAATAATCTCAATATCCTTTTTACTCCTATTTCTTCAGCTTGACACCAAACAAAAAACGCATTGCATTAAATGGCTTAATGCACAATAAGTAAAACCCAACACAACTCACTAGCGTAAGAAAACAGATAACCCAATATTTCGCGGCAATACTCCAGTTTAACTTGCAGACATAATAACCGATAGCAATGATTACGGATTGGTGTAAAATGTAAAAAGGGTAAAGCCCTTCGCTAATTTGTGAAAGCCACTTATGGGACTTATTTAGATAATGTTGCCCATAGGCAATAATGGTAATAACGGTGAACCAGGCAACGAAAATAGACGCGACATCGAAAATCGTTTCAACTGTGTCGCCCGTCCATGGCAATTGTATCAATTCTCTGAAATGAAAATAGCAGGTATAAAAAGGGATCAGTATGAAAATCAGCGCGATTAATAAATGCTTTCTATTTGCACCAATCGCCTCCCAAAGCTTTTGATTTGAGTAACAAACAATGCCCATGATAAAAAACAGAAAGTAGTAAGTAAAATAAGCCCAGTCATCAAATAGTGAATGAGTTTCTTCTGGAAAGTAGGGCCGTAATAAAATTTGGGTAACCAAAATAAATACGGCTGGTACGAACAACAAACCTGCAGAGCTTGATAAAAGTTTGAAAGCAATATTTTTGAATTGAGCCGATTTTGGCGATCGAATGAATTTCAAAAAGGGAAGTGCCAGAAGAGAATAGATAAACAAGTACAAGATAAACCACAGATGATGCCAGCTTAAACTGCCCCCTTCAGGATAGGGTTTAAATTGAAACACCGTTTTGTAGAACTCCCAATAGTTCGCGTACTGATCGATTCGCTCGTAATAAATTTGTGGAGGCACCACCACCAACATCCCGAAAACCAGGGGAATGAACAATCGTGTAAATCGTTCTTTTCTAAATTCGCCTGAAGTTCTTTTCCCTAAAGCTATAAAAGTGCCAGCGCCTGAAATGAACAGAAGCAATTGCATGCGGAAGTTGTGCGACCAAATCATCCAGTATTGAAAGGAATAACTAAGCTCATTATTTTTTACATGCCAGCCCCAATGATTAAACCACATACCCGTGTGGAAGAAAAGCAGAATTACAATGGCGATAAAACGGAGCCAATCCAGGTCGTACCTGCGTTGGTCGTTGGCGGTTAGTGGTGATTGTTTGGAAAGCTCAGGGCTCATGGCGTTTTTAATTTTGCTCAAAGAAACGGTGAGCAACCGCAATGGTTAGCCCGAATTTATAACCTAGAAGGGCGATTTTATAAAGTCGAACGATTAACTTCCAACCTCTTTCTCCCGATTAGTGTCAAAGGGCAAAACTACGCTAGCATGAAAACGATAACGATTTTAACTTTGGTTTTGGCGACTGCCATCTTTTCGTGTTCTGACAAATTTGTGGAAAATGAAAAACAGGCTGAAGGATCTAAAAAGTGGCAGCTCGTAAAAATGATTGCATCGTGGAGTGTAAAAGAAACGACAGGAAGCGATATGAGTTGGCAAGAACACTACATCTTTAATCCAGACGGTACTTTTAACAAGTCGCGCACGCAGGACGGCCAGGTTAAAGAAGCGAGTGGAACTTACGTTATTGATGCGACTGACAAAGCCATCATGTTACTAACCTATAAAACAGGATTCGATTTGCTTGCCAGTTGCATGGGAAACCAAAGTGAACAGTTGCGCATTGAATCTTCAGATTTGATTGTTGGCACGTGGCGTATGTGCGATGGGCCAGGACTGGAATACAAGCTTGTTAAATGAGACTTCTCCACTCACTGGGAGTCATTCCAGTCAATTTCTTAAAAGCAGTATTGAATGACGATTTGGAATTGTAGCCAACTTCTTCGGCTATCTCTTCTACCTTAATGTGCGATTTCTCTTTCAATAAAACCTTCGCTTGCTCAATTCTGTACTCGGCAGTCATCTCAAAAAAACTCTTACCTAAACCATCGTTAATGGCTTGGCTAAGCTGATGAACAGATAATTTCAATTGGTTCGCTAGTTCTGGCAACGAGAAGTCGGGTTTCAAAAAAGGCTTTTCCTCGTCCATCACCAGTGTTAATTTTTTGAGAATTTCGTTTTGATCATCCAGCGAAAGCGAAGAACTTTTGTATTTCTGTTGTTGTGGATCGGCCAGACTAGCCTGTTTGAAAAAGCCGGATTGCTTGATTACCTGAAAGCTCATTAAATAAATTGCCACCGATATATAAGCGGCAAAAAAGTGGTCGCCCAAATCGTCTTCGTTAAATAGCTTCACGATAAAAATTAAAAAGATAACCACCACAATCTGCAGAGTGGTACCTCGAAGTTTTACAAGTGTGCCTTGCTTGGCTTTCCAAAATGATTCGTTTCGTTTTTTAAAAGCAAGAATGGTTGTAGTCAAAACCAACATCGCATAAAATGCCAAATGCAACAAGATAAATTCGCTGTGATAAGGTGGGTTAAAGAAATTTTCTTCCGTATTGCGAAACGATAATCCAGCCGGATGGTAAGCACCAATCCACGCATTAAACTTTACATCATCCGACTGAATCAAAAATGGGAGTTGAAGAACGAGCCATAAAACGGGAATGATAAAATGGAGATACCGACTTCTATCCGTCTTGCCTTCGATAAGACTTTTCACCATCAAATAAAAAGCAGGGACGATGATGAAGGCATGCGATTCAGAAAAATCAACCAGCCAAAGGCAATTTATTATGTAGCCAGTGTAGCACAGAAAGATCTCAAACGTGCAAGCGGCCATTGCTAACACTAAAATACCCTGATATACGTTTGCCTCTATTTTGCGATTCTCTTTGCTGAAAAAGAAAATGGAAAGAAATAGCGCTTGTATAATGCCCAGAAAGATGAAAAAAGCAAATAGATCAACGCGGTACGGCATGCACGAAATATATCAATTTGCCAATGGCTGTCCTATCCAAACTTAGGCAAACTATTTTTTCTTCAGTGCAAATACTACTAAAATTATTACTGCAATGATGAACCAGCCATCGGAATGAAATCCATGAAAATGAAATGGATGCCAACCCCAATCGTCAGACCCGAAAATCAATTTGAAAGGAAAGGCGATTATGCCAATGATGAGCCCAAATAGGCCGCCAATCAATCCAAAGACAAGCCCAAAAAAGCCAGCCGCTAACCCAAAAAGGAGTGCGGCAATCGAAAACCATACGGGAAAGGTTATGATTAAAATAATTGCGATAAGAACCGGGGATGTGGAGGATTGACGTGTCATGGGCTTTGAATTTCAATGCCTAGAGCAAATATCATTCAGTTTAAAATCCGTTGACCAAATCTTTGTTTTTAGCTCATTTTGAGTGATCTCGATACTAAAGCTGTAGATTTTTGTATAAAAGCGAACAGAAATTAGTACGGAAATGAACGATCAATCATTCACCCAGACTTACAGCAGCTCCACTAAAAGTCTGCACAACATAGCGGCCGCTTGGGTTGCTTCTTTCCGTTGCGCTTCAAGATCATAATTGCGCTGGTTCTTCTTAATCTCATCCCAAAGCTCGTCTACCTCTTCTAAGATTACAGCGTATGCCTCGTGCTGGTTGACAAAATTATTCGGGAAAAGCGTTTTTGCCCGCTTTACCTCATGCATGATGTTGTTTGTTACAAACTGCAATTTTTCATTGTATGCCTCGGTATCCAATTTCGTTTCTTGCATTAGGTAAAATTTTAATATTTGAGCAGGAATAAGAATTTACAAATCTATGCCTTTCATCTTCTTGCTTTGGGATTTTCAACACAGTATTTGGAATTGAATGTTTGATTTTGTTGCTTGAAGCAATGAGTACACCCAAAAAAATAGGCCTCTGGACCAGCACTTCGTTGGTGATGGGCAATATGATCGCCTCGGCCATGTTTATGCTGCCCGCTACCCTTTCATCTTACGGAAGCATTAGTTTAGTTGGTTGGGTTTTTTCAGGATTGGGTGCAATGTGCTTGGCACTTGTTTTTAGCTGGCTAAGTCAACTCATGCCAGTTGCTAATGGTGGCCCGTATGCATATACACGCGAAGGGTTGGGCGATTTTGCTGGATTCTTAGTGGCGTGGGGTTATTGGATTTCTATCTGGGGATCAAATGCAGCAATAACTGTTGCCTTTTTAAGTTACCTCACTGTTTTTGTTCCTGCGTTGGCAGAAAATTCTGCGCTTGCTGTTGGCGTGGGGCTTTCGGCAATTTGGTTTCTTACGTGGATAAATATGCGAGGCATAAGAGATGCAGGATTGGTGCAACTCATTACTACCGTGTTAAAAATTGCGCCTCTCCTTTTAGTTACACTAGGAGGGCTTTTCTATATCAACACCGACAATTATTTTCCATTTAATACAAGCGGGTTATCGGACATCAATGCTATCACCGCTACCGCTACTCTGACTTTGTTTGCCTTTGTGGGTTTAGAGTCTGCCACAATCCCTTCTGGTCATGTTGAAAATCCTGCCAAAACAATTTCACGTGCCACTGTGTACGGTACCCTTGCGGTTACAGTACT
Source organism: Cyclobacteriaceae bacterium (assembly GCA_044349005.1). Taxonomy (GTDB): domain Bacteria; phylum Bacteroidota; class Bacteroidia; order Cytophagales; family Cyclobacteriaceae; genus ELB16-189. The sequence goes on along the minus strand of JBIKRT010000027.1, from coordinate 32,081 downwards.
TTATATTTTAGGAACCGTGGTGATTATGGGCGTGCTTTCGCCCGAATCTTTAAAAGTATCAAAAGCTCCTTTTGCCGATGCGGCTGCATCCATGTGGGGCGAGTGGGCACGTTACCTCGTGGCGGGCGGTGCTGTTATGGCTGCCTTTGGCGCTTTAAATGGTTGGATACTAATGCAAGGCCAAATACCAGCTGCCGCTGCCGCAGATAAGTTGTTCCCTTCAGTATTAAAAAAGGAAAACAAATTTGGTTCACCGGCCACCAGCATCATTGCTGCCAGTGTGTTTGTCTCGCTTTTACTGCTCATGAACTTTAGCAAAAGTCTTGCTGATACTTACCAGTTCATTATTTTGCTTTCTACCATGGCGGTGCTGGTGCCTTATCTGTTTTCTGCTGTTTCATTTATCATTCTGGCTGCAAAATCAAAACAGTTAAAATGGAATAGCGCTTCTAAGTTGACTATTACCTTTCTGGCCTTCGGTTATTCTATGTGGGCTATTGGTGGCTCGGGCCAGGAAACCGTGTACTGGGGCTTTTTACTTTTAATGGCTGGTTTGCCTTTGTATGCCTGGAGCAAGGTTCGGAAAAAGTAGAACTTTCAACCTGATTATAATTTGAACATCAAAAAAACGAACTCAATGAACCTCACCTGCCAATCCGAATACGGAACACTACAAACTGTTTTTATCAAGAAAGTAGAAGATGCTTTTATCGACCAGTCAAAAGTTGATAGCCAATGGCAAGCGCTTAACTTTTTAGGTGCTCCCGATTTCAAACAGGCGCAAAACGAAAATCAACAGTTTGAAAATTTGCTGCGCGCTGGCGATGTGAAAATCCAACACTTTGAAGAAGATGATTCGGTAACGATGGACAGCCTTTATTGCCGTGACGCTAGTATCGCAACGGATAACGGCATTATCATTTGCAGAATGGGAAAAGCAGCAAGAATCAATGAGCCATCTGCGGCAGAAAAAGTTTACAAAAAAGCGGGCGTTCCGATTTTAGGAAAGATTGAAGCTCCCGGAACTGTTGAAGGAGGAGATGTTGCATGGCTAGATCAAAAAACCTTAGCTATTGGCCGAACCTATCGCACCAACGAAGAGGGAATACGCCAAATACGCGTGTTGCTAAATCCTGCTGGAATCGAGGTCATCGAAGTACAGCTCCCCCACTATAAAGGCCCTTCTGATGTTTTTCATTTAATGTCTATTTTTAGCCCTGTAGATAAAGACCTTGCTGTGGTTTACTCTCCGCTAATGCCGATTGTATTTCGGGAAGAATTAATAAAACGAGGTTATCGATTAATTGAAGTGCCCGAGGAAGAATTTGATTCTATGGGGTGTAATGTTTTAGCTATTGCACCGCGCACCTGTCTCATGGTAAAAGGAAACACCGTTACTAAACAACGATTACAGCAAGTAGGCTGTAATGTGTTAGAATATGACGGACAAGAAATCAGTTACAAAGGTGGTGGTGGTCCCACCTGTTTAACACGACCTTTGTGGAGGCGTGTTTAGATCAACTCAATCCTAATATCTTTCCTGTTCGTGTTCGTGTTTCGTTCAATAGCTTTTCATCTTTGGATAATGATTTACCAAATGAAGGGGCAATTTCTTTCAACTTGTTTTTCCACGTTTCGGTTTGGCTTTCTTCTTTAAAACATCTTGGAAGTATTCCTAACATAATAGCCACCGCGGTAGAGGCTCCAGGGGAGGCGCCCAGCAATGCAGCTACACTTCCGTCAGTAGCAACCACGATTTCAGTTCCAAATTCAAGAACGCCACCGCTAGAACCTTCATTCTTTTTTATTACTTGAACACGCTGCCCAGCTTCTTTCAACTCCCAATCTTCAAGCGTAGCATTCGGAACATATTCTTTTAGTGATTCCAATCGATCTTCGGGTGTAAGCCGCACTTGTTCGATCAGGTACTTTGTTAGCGGCAAGTTTTTTAAACCAGCCGATACCATTGGAATGAGGTTATCGAGCTTAACTGATTTAGCCAAATCCAGTCTCGATCCATTCTTCAAAAACTTAGTTGAAAATCCTGCAAAGGGACCAAACAGCAATTCCCTTTTCCCGTCTATCATTCGCGTATCAATGTGCGGTACAGACATTGGCGGTGAGCCAACGGATGCTTTCCCATAAACTTTGGCCTGGTGTTTCTGAATCAATTCTTGGTTGGTACATTTCAGCCATAATCCACCAACAGGAAAACCGCCATATCCATTTCGCTCTTTTATTTCGGCCTTCTTCAATAGTGGAAGAGTTGCCCCACCAGCACCTAGGAAGACAAAACGAGCGTTTACGTTTTCTTTTTCATCGCTCAATAAATTTTTAATAAAAACTTTCCAACCGCCATTTTTATCAGGATCGATATCCAAAATTTCGCGTTTATAGTGCACAGTTACGCCCGGCATTTTTTCCAACTTATCAATCAAACTTCTTGTAAGTGCCCCAAAATTTACATCCGAACCTATTTCCATTCGGGTTGCCGCCACATGTTGATTCTCGTCTCGCCCTTGCATGACCAAGGGCGACCATTCCATAATCTTTTGCTTGTCTTCGGTATACAACATATCTTTAAAAAGCGGGTTCGCCTGCATGGCTTCATAGCGAGTCTTCAAAAAATTAACATTTTCATCGCCCCAAACTAAGCTTAAGTGAGGCACTTTGGTGATAAAATCCTGCGCGTTTGGAACGTGACCTTTTTCAACCAGGTAAGCCCAGAATTCGCGCGAGATTTCAAATGACTCCGCGATTTTAATGGCTTTAGAAATATCTACTGAGCCATCGTCTTTTTGAGGGGTATAATTTAATTCGCAGAAAGCCGAGTGACCTGTACCTGCGTTGTTCCACGCATCAGAGCTTTCCGCGCCAGCGGTATCCAATCGCTCAAAAAGCTGAATGGTCATTTCAGGATGAAGCTCCTTTAACAACATACCGAGCGTGGCGCTCATAATGCCCGCGCCAACCAATACAACATCTGTTTTCGGAACAAGATTCTTGATCGTTTTTGTCATGATCTCATGTAAAAACTTTCAATTTATAGCTTCGATTCCCGTATTGCAAGCTCGATTTCAGATTCAGTCTTTGAAAACGATTTCCAATGGCAACTGGCTACTTTTTTAAAACTAGCAACCCGGATAGCAAATATTCGTTCATTGAAATTTAGTGAGAAACCTTTCCACCACAGAGGGTTTAAACTTGGCATACCATTAATCCGAAACAAATGATAAAAAACTACTTGCTGATTACCTACCGTAGTATGTTAAAGAATAAACTCTTTATCTTCATTAATGTGTTCGGCATGGGGATAGCAATAGCGCTTTCTATTCTTGGCTACTTTGCTTTTGAATATGATTCAAACTTCGATAAAATCCATCGCAACCACGCTAGTATTTATCGGGTGAGTTCCGTTCGCGAGTTCGATAACAAAATAACCCGATTTGGATTTACGTCATTTCCGCTGGGCGACATAGTTAGAAAGACGTTTACAGATGTCGATCAAGCTACGCGTTACTATTATTCTAACTCTAACTTTAAAAGGGATAACGATCTTTTTCCAGCTAACCTTAGCTATGTTGATCCGGAATTTTTTAGTCTGTTTTCTTTCGATTTTATTTCGGGCGATGCAAAAGAATTGACCGACAAGACAGCCGTTTTTATTAGTGAGCAAATGGCAATTCGGTTGTTTGGAAACAGCGACCAGGCGAAAGGCAAGGCGATAAGCCAAGTGTATGGTCAAGAGATTAAAGAACTAAAAGTGGCAGGCGTTTTCAAAGATCCGGTAATGAACTCCAGTTTCTACAGGCGTGATGGATCTGCCTATTTGAATTTTGAGAATTATAAGGAGGAACATAAGACGATTCGCGAAGACGATTGGAAAATACTAGAAAGCACCTTGTTTGTTCAGATCAATGATCCGACACGCGTAAGCAACGTGTTGAAACAATTACAGCCTTTTATTGAGAACAATAACAAAGTGAGAGAAGACTTTCAAATAAAGGAGCTGGTGTTAGATCCTTTTACCACGATGGCGCACCGAGATCGATCAAATGACACACGTTCGAGAACCTGGGGCGCGCCACCCATCTCAGCAGTGATTGGTTCAGCGGTAAGCGGCATTATGATTTTACTAATCGCATGCTTCAATTTAACCAATACTTCGATTGCTATTTCGTCCCGAAGGCTTAAAGAGATAGGGTTAAGAAAAGTAATGGGCAGTAGTCGTGCCCACTTGATTTTCCAATACATTGGCGAAACCATGTTTATTTGTTTTATGGCATTGGTTGTTGGTTTATTTTTGGCCGATTTGTTGGTGCTCGGCTGGAATAAGCTGTGGCAATATTTTCAGCTTACACCTCACTACCTCGATAACCCGACTTTTCTACTCTTTCTGTTCGGTGTGTTGGTTTTTACTGGCATTGCCGCGGGAAGTTACCCAGCGTTTTATATCAGCAAATTTGAACCGGTAAGAATTCTAAAAGGTAAAATTGAGTTCGGAGGCACTAACTATTTTACGCGTTTTCTGTTGGGATCACAGTTTACTATTTCGCTCATCTCGATTGTGAGCGCGATAGGATTTATTCAAAATGCGCAGTTTCAACGCAACTATGATCTTGGCTTCGACATTCGCGGTTCAATCATAGCCAATGTAAATGATCAGAGCCAGTTTGATACATATCGCAATGCGCTCCAGTCTAATCCAGCTATTCTTTCCATTGCGGGAGCAAAAAGTGGAATATTTTCCAATCGGGCTAATGATCCCGTCAAGTGGGAATCCACCGAAGTAGAAGTTGATATTATAGAAGTGGGTGACAATTACCTACCAGCAATACAATTGAAACTAGCAGAAGGACGAGATTTCATAAAGGATTCTGAAACGGACAAAAGGGAATCGATCATCATTACACAAAAGATGGCCGATCTTTTTGGCTGGGATAAACCCCTCGGTAAGCAACTACTGTGGCGAGATACTACGAAGTTGTTTGTAGTAGGTGTAGTGAAAGACGTTTATACACGCGGCCTTTGGCGTGAGCTTGAACCCATGATGATTCGGTATGTGTTGCCAAATCAATACACGCAGTTAGTGGTAAGCTCGAGAGCAGGGGACGTGGCAGCTGTAAATACTTTTATGGAAAAGGAATGGAATAAAATTTTCCCAAATCGATTGTACCCCGGACGGATGTTGGTAGATGACCTTCGCCAAGTTGATGAGGTCAATCTTAACATTGTGTATATGTTCGTTTTTTTCGGAGTCATTTCCATGCTGCTTTCAGCAACGGGGTTGTTTACACTTGTATCACTCAACGTTATTAAACGCATGAAAGAAATTGGAGTGCGCAAAGTATTGGGTGCCTCTGTTTTCAATATAGCGCGCATCGTCAATACAGAATTTGTAGTTATCCTCATTCTTGCATCGGCCTTTGGCTCTTGGGGAGGTTATCTTCAGGCGAAGTTAATTATGGGCAGTATTTGGCGTTATTACCAAGGCGCTAATGCAATTACATTTGTTGTTTCTGTTGCGCTGCTTTTTCTTATTTCTTTTGTTGCCATTGGCTACAAAGTATTTAAGACAGCGACTATGAATCCAGTTGATTCGTTGAAAGAGGAGTAAACGGTGGCATCTCCCATTAGCGCTAGCTAAACTTAGTCGTGTAACATATTGCCTTATTTGTCGTCATGACCGTGACGAAACTCAGCGTTGAAATATGCCCGACTATTGCATTCAAACAAATAATCTTACCCATCATTTTTTACAGCAAGAAGTTCTTCATGAGATCAACCTAAAAGTTGAAACCGGAAGCATCTATGGCTTCTTAGGCCCAAACGGTGCAGGCAAAACCACAACTCTTCGACTAGCCCTTGGCTTGCTAAAGAAGCAACGGGGTGCGATTTATTTTTTTGGATTGCCCTTTCACGAAAACAGAATTAGCATCTTAAAAAAAATAGGTTCACTGATTGAAAGCCCTTCTCTTTATGGACATCTCACAGCGAAGGAGAATTTAAGTCTGTTACAGAAAGTTTATCAATGCCCTAAAGAGCGCATTCAACACGTTTTGAATTTGGTAGGCCTGCCCGACACAGGAAACAAAAAAGCAAGTCAGTTTTCATTGGGCATGAAGCAGCGATTGAGTATTGCCATTGCACTGCTGCATAATCCGGCTTTACTGATTTTAGATGAGCCAACTAACGGACTTGACCCCAACGGCATTATTGAGGTGCGCGAATTATTAAAGAAACTGAATCAAGAAGATGGAATTACAATTCTTATTTCAAGTCATTTGCTGGCGGAAATAGAAAAGCTCGTGACACATGTTGGCATCATCAACCAAGGGCGGTTGCTGTTTCAGGGGACATTAGACGACTTGAAAAATAGGCAGCAGTTGTCACTATCAACTGTTTTTGAAACCAGTGATCAGGAGAGAACACTCAGGTTAATGAGCGACCACAATTTGTCGCCCCGTGTTGAAAACGGAAAAATTATCCTTCCGTCTCTCGCTAGAGAAACCATTGCAACTCTTAATCAACAACTGGTGGCGAACGATGTTCTCGTCTACGAAATCAGCGTTGTAAAAAACGACCTCGAATCAATATTTATAGACATGATTAACCATTGATATGACTCTTTCTTTCATACATAGCTTTCAAAGCGAACGACTAAAAACAAAACGCAGCCTGGCCTTGTGGATCGTAATTATTGGTGGGTTCTTTACGCCTGTCATCGTTACGATTATCCGGTTGGTTCAATACAAAACACTGCCTGCTGTGTATTCGTCAGATAAATTCTGGATGCAACTTTGGCAAAACTCTTGGGAATCGATGGCCATCTTTTTGTTGCCGATGGGCGTGGGTTTGGCCACCAGCTTAATCACCCAAATTGAATACAAAAACAATACGTGGAAACAGCTTCATACAACGCCACTGAGTTTGACAACAATCTTCCTTTCAAAGCTCACGGTCATTTTGGTGATGATGTTTCAGTTTTTCGTGTTGTTCAACATTGGAATTTACCTGTCGGCCATCATTCCTTATTTGCTTGTAAGTGGAGTGCCCTATCCAAAGGCACCAATCCCCTATTTGTATTTCCTGGAGCAGAATCTATTTTACTTTATTGATTGCCTGCCCATCATTGCCTTGCAATACCTGATTAGCATGCAATTCAAAAATTTCTTGGTGCCCGTTGGCGCAGGTTTTGTTTTTTGGTTTGGTGCATTAGCTTCCCTATCGTGGAAGTATGGATACATTATTCCCTACACATACACCACATTTTTGTTTTTGAAAAGTGATATTGCCAACAAAGCTGCCATTCCTGACTTCAACTTTCATTGGCTGGCAGTTGGCTATTTTGTTGTGATTACTGCGGTGAGTTACGCGCTGTATGTTACAAAGAAGGAAAAGGGATAGCCGTTCAAATAGCAGAAATTTAAATTAGCAGGCCTCATGTTAGTTGGGTCTCTTTTTGTTGGGTGAAATTGATTTAACGATTGATTGCCCGACTATGGTTTGAGTTTTTTTTTCGAGCGTGTCAAGGGTAAGCTGGTGCGCCTGTTTAAGAAGTTGCTTTACATAATTTTTATCCAACTCTGCAAAAGCCGTAACTTTAACGTGCCTGATTCTGTTGCCCGTTCCTTTTAAAAGTTGTTTTGGGTCATCAAGTTTAACGCCATGATCAAACCCAATATTGACATATTTGCTATATACTGCAAGATGACAAAACATTTCTTTTTGTTTATCAGACAGTGAATAGCCAATTGCCAACGCATTGTAGTTGTCGTAAATTAACTCATTGGTGTTTGGAAACATGTCTAAAACAAACTCCCTTAGTTGCAAGGCGGTTTTTTGAACCTCTTTGTCAAATGGCTTCAAAAAACGGTTCAGTTCGCTAAGAGGTTCTCTTGCCATAACTGAGTCTGGTTGCTTCTTTACTACTTAAGAAAACCCGATCGATTAAAGTGATGAAATAGCTTCGCAATTTCTGTGCGAACGATTTTAAGGCTGCCATTGCAGCAAAAAACGCGAGTAAGATTGTTTTCCTCACCATTGTTTCAAATTTAAGATTTTATGGGAAATTGTGAGAGGCGTGTATCGTGGCCAACGTAGATGAACTCGAGCCGGGCTGACGCTACCCGTCACCAGCTGCAAAATTCCATTTCTGGCTCGGACATGCCGCTCTATCATCTGCTAACCAAATAAAAGTTATGGAATAACAGAATCAGCAATTACTTAATGCTTATATCAGCAAAATAGCGATCGTGGCAGCATATTTAAAAAGCAAATTACTCGTTACTACACATTTCAATTTTAAGTTTGTCAATTCACTTTTTATCGGCTGGTTTAAGATTCGGTTTTTTGAAAAGATTTTTTTTACATTAGCAGACCTATTTTCATGTATACCGAGATAAAAATGGAAACAAAAGGACTTTTGCCAGGTAACCTAAAAAGTGCCATAGATTCTTATTTCAACCCTTCCTCCAAGGACAAAGAAGCTGTTCTTGATCAGACGATTTTTAGGGGTAGTCAAGACTTAATTCCTAACATCATTTATGCATATTATTCTCATGATAAGGTTTTTTTGGTCTTTACAAGCGATTCTAGAACACTAAAAATACATGTTGAGCACTCTAACGAAAAAAACAGGTTTGATTTGTTAATGCACTGTGTTGACGACACATTTGGTCAGTTTAAGAGCTTTTTAGGTGATGAAGGCATGGCAATTACATCCGCAAAAGCTTCGGTTCATTCCGAAAAATGTAATCTCTTGACAGGGGTTTATGTAACCAAATGGAAGCGTTTCCTACAGCTTTTGAAAGGAGAAGTATTTCTAGAAATTTACGTACCTTTGACCACTTTTATCGTTAGTTATATGATGGGGCGTGAGATAGAAACAAGTTTATATAACATGCTAATGTCTATTGTCGCAACTTTTGTTTGGCTTCTAATTAAAACCTTCTTTTCGAAGGATGGATTAAAATACGAAACCACTATATGAAAATCGAGAGAGACTATATTTATGAATTGAGGGAAGAGTTACCCAAATTTTTAGGTGAGGATTACACTGTAGTGACCGAAATTAATAATGACCTTTACATACCCGATTTGGTCATCGAAAATAGAACGACTGCCGAGAGAACAGTAGTAGAGCTACAGGGCTCATCTGAGCACAACGATTTGCCATTGGGTACAATTCCAACTCTCAGAAGATGGAAAGATGTATTGAGTCCAAAGTACAACAACTTTATCGTTTTGAGCTTGTCTAATATCCCAGACATCGTAAAGGAATCTCTTAACAAGTATAACATTGGAATCATTAAAATTGATGATACAAAGAACTACATGGGAGACCTGAAAGAGTTTGTAGTTAACAGATAGGTAGTTACGAGGAACTATCACGAAAAGATTCCTTCCCTGCTCTCGGTATCAGTTCTACTTTCAACAATTAGTAATTTGTTAGCTTAATGAAATCTCATTGATTTTATTTGTTCCTTTCTTTTCGGTGAGAATGCCCGCTTCGGTTAATCTGAAAAATCACGCAATCACCAACCCCACGCTCGTACTCAGTTGCGGGCTGGTGGAAGAATTGAAATGGCGATGCCCGCTACTTCTTCAAAACTTCTAGTTGTATATTCGCTATATGAATGCAAACTCCATCATACAAGCCGCTATTGATTTTGTTGATTCTCAACTGTCGCCTTTGTCAGATGATTGTAAAAAGGATTTTGCGCAGCGACTACGGCTCGAGTCGCAACCGGCAAATACCACGTTAGTGAAAGAAGGCGAATTTTCTGACAAGCTATTTTTCATCTATGCGGGCTGCGTACGCGCCCACTATGTAAAGGACGCCAAAAACATAACTGATTGGTTTGGATTCGAAAATGATTTTATCTGTGCCATCAACAGTTACTTTCTAAATATTCCCAGTCCTCATTATATTGAAACCATAGAACCGGCCACGTTACTAATCATCAATCGCCAGGACATAAACTATTTGTGCGACACCTATCACGATTTCGACCGGTTTGGCCGGCTGGCCGTTACTCAAACCATGTTGCAGTTGCAACAACGCGTTGTCTCTCTCCAATTTGAATCAGCTCAACAGAGGTATGAAACGTTAACAAAATTGCGGCCTGATATCACGCAACGTGTTCCGCTCGGCCACATCGCTTCGTACTTGGGTATGACACTAGAAACACTTAGCCGTGCTCGGCAACCCCGAAAATCGAATTTGATTTAAATCAAATGGCATTGCCGGATTTTGCCTCATCTTTCGAAAAAAAGTAACTTATGAATGTGGCTTTACTAATAGCAAACGCGTTGGTGCTACTTACGTTTATCGCGCACACTTTTTGGGGCGACAAAGAATACAAAATACTTGAGCCAGTAGATGGAAGTACTGACCATCGGGAAAAATGGACGATGGGTCGAGGTGCTTTTCATATTGTATCTGCTGATTTTTTATTGGCCTTTATCGGGCTAGCACTCATCAACTTTACAGAATACGTAAAAGAGAAATCGCTTCTCCTGACTTTGCTGGCACTTTACTTTTTTGCCTACGGATTGGCGTTCTTATTAACGCTTATCATCTCTAAAAAATTTAAAAATAGCTTTTTTAGGCTCGGACAATGGTTGCTTCTGTTTACCATTGCAGGATTAATCTATTGGGGAATCGAATGAAACACATAACGATTCGTAAAATACATTTTGTCAGTGGTATAACGCTTACCATTTTCATTGGCCTTCATTTGGCTAATCATTTAGCGAGTATAGCCGGTGTAAATAAGCATATTGAATGGATGAATGCTTTACGTCACTTCTATCGCGCATCCATCATTGAATTTTTACTTTTAGCGGCTGTGTTCATGCAGATGTATTCCGGCATACGGCTCTTTTTATCGAAAAGAAAAACCACAAAAATTGGATTTGAAAAGCTACACGTCTTCTCTGGTTTGTATCTGGCTGTGTTTTTGGTTATTCACGTAAGCGCGATTTTTGCTGGAAGGTTTATCCTTCACGTTGATACAAATTTTTACTTTGGTGCTGCTGGTTTAAATTCCTTTCCTGTCAACTGGTTTTTTATTCCCTACTATAGTCTTGCAATTCTTTCATTTTTCGGTCATATCGCAGCTATCCATCATTGTAAAATGAAAAACGCTATATGGGGAGTATCGGTTGATGGGCAATCCAAAGCTATTCTGATTTTCGGGGCATTGGTGATGCTACTCATTCTTTATGGAATGACTAATGGATTTATGGGAGCCACAATACCTGAAGAATACAGACTTTATTGAAGTACTTATGAAAGTTATTAATGTCCACCAGCGAATCATTCATCAACCCAAATCTGCTGTAGTGGAATTATTCAATACGTTGGCTTCCAAAAATGATTTGATGTTAGCCACCAACAAATGGCCAGCTATGAAGTTAGAAAATGGGCTAACGGTAGGTTCCAAAGGAGGGCACGGGCCGATTCGTTACACAGTAGAAGCGTACTCATCTGGAGAGTTTGTTCAGTTTCGATTTTCGAAGCCTCTTGGCTTTCATGGTTTTCATCGTTTTGACATTGTTGCATTGGATATTCATACAACTGAAATCAGGCACGTCCTTGACATGCATACTTCCGGGTTCGCTTTGCTAACCTGGCCGTTGGCAATCAGGTGGCTGCACGATGCGCTGATCGAAGATGCTTTTGACAAAACGGAAAATCATTTCCTATCGCAAAAGAAAACCACACGTTGGGGTGCTTGGGTAAAATTTCTTCGATGGTTTTTGAAGTAGGATCTCCATACTACTTTACAAGGCTACTGTTTATTACAATTTCTCTTATTTTCGATTCAAAATAGTAATGAAGCTTGCTATCTACATCGTAGTGAGTTATGCTGTAAATTTGTTCTTTGCTTTACAACCAATGTCTCTTCAAAAAGAAATATTCTTCTTCTTTTACGCGCTGGGTGTCTTTAATGGCCTATTGCTAAGCCTCTACCTTTTCATCAATGGCAAAAAGGTCTCTGTTTATTTTCTCGGTTTGCTACTGCTGACATTAAGCTTACGCATTGGCAAATCGGTGTGGCTTTATTTCATCCCAACGTTGCCTAAGTTATACCTGCAAATTGGATTGTCGGCTTGCTTTCTTATTGGTCCTTCCCTGGCATATTTTATCAAAGCAGAATTGGAGACACCCAAGAAAGTTCCTAAAAACTGGTGGTGGGTACTTATCTCCTGCGCCTTCGCGATTGCTGTCGCTGGGCTTGTTTATCCTTATACGCGGTATGCTAAGATATGGAATGTATATTACTTCAAGATTATTTATGCCCAGTGGGGCGCGTGCATATTGTTTTCTGGCTTCTTACTGAAAGAGGTTTTTCGCAAAACGCTGGTAACGAAAGAAAAGCCAACGGCCAAAGAAACATGGCTGTTAATTATCTGGGGTGCCGTCACCATTATTTTTGCTCTGTATTTGACTACTATGCTGACTGGCTCGCCTGCTGTTTACATTACTGGCTCAATTGCATTTTCGTTCATGCTCTATTTTATTGTTGTTTTCATCTTGTATCGAAAAAAAAACCTGCCGCTTTGGTCGTCTGATACTGTAAAGTATGGAAGTAAAAAATTAGGCGAGGGCGAAGCATCGATAATACAAAGTCGGTTGGAAAAGGTAATGTTGGAGAAAGGTCTTTTTAAAAATCCGGATTTAAAGCTGGCTGATCTGGCGAGCGAGCTAACGATACCCCCGCACCAACTTTCGCAGCTTCTAAATGATAACTTGGGGAAAGGTTTTACTGCGTATGTTAATGAATATCGAATTAATGAAGCCTGCAAACTATTGTTGGCCGGTGACAATCCAAAAATCGAAGCCATTGGCTTCGAAGTGGGCTTTAACTCTCGGTCTACGTTCTTCGCAGCTTTCAAAAAGCTGAAGGGAACTACACCTTCATTGTTTCAGCACCAGCACATTAGCGCCTCAGTCTAGGTCGCTTCGATCTTAAGTAAAGGTCAACTTCTTTATCCGGATTTATAAATCCGGACTAGAATTGCACTGATCCCAAGCCTTTTCGATAAACCCCTTGGCGAGATTTGCGTGTGTAAAATCAAAAACCACCACACATGCAAAAACTACTTATACCGATAATCTTATTCGTCATTGCCGGTTCCTCGACAGCCCAAAATTTATCCGACCGCCAGCAGGCTGAAGAAGTTATTCAAACCTATTTTGATGGTTGGGCAACCGGTGATACCACCAAGATTGGGCGAGCCATGCATCGCTCTTGCCATCTTAAAAATTTCAGAGATGGCAAGTTTATTGACTTTAATCGAACTCAATATCTAAGTGGTTTTAGACTTAGACAACGACCAGCTGGTCTAACTACTAGAATAGTCTCATTAGACATAACCGCAGGAGTCGGTGCTGCCAAAACTGAGATCGTAACCGAACGAGACACCTTTACCGACTATTTCAATTTGATGAAAATAGATCAGCAGTGGTTTATTGTCGATAAAATAGCTACCCGAATTCCGCACGTCACAGCACCCGATCTTTCAGAACCAATGAAAGAAACCATTATTGCCGGATTAGCCCGACCATGGAGCATTGCTTTCTTATCGGAGGATGAAGCACTGGTAACAGAAAAGGAAGGAACGCTCGTAAAAATAAACCTGGCATTAAAAACAAAACTAGCCATCAAAGGCTTTCCTGCCGATACCGCCAAGGCAAGAGACCGCGGAGACAATACGGGCATATTTGATGTTTTGATTGATCCGCAGTTTGACAAAAATAAATTCGTCTATGTTGCTTATGCAGCGAAACAAGGAAAAGAGAAGGCTACCAAAGTAATTCGTGCTGTATTGGAGAATGATGTGCTTCGTAATATTCAAACTATTTTTCTGGCCACACCTTTTACAGAAGAACGACATCATTATGGAGGCGGAATGATTTTCGGGAGCGATGGCAAACTTTATATCACAATGGGGGAACGACTGTTCAATGAAAAGGACGAACCTGCCTTGCCCTTTGCCCAAAACATTGAAGACAAGCGCGGAAAGATTTATCGCATCAACCCTGATGGCACAATACCGAAGGATAATCCTGACTTTGGTCCTAAAGCCGTTCCCGGTTTGTATGCCTTGGGTATACGCGCTGCGCAAGCATTGACAAAACATCCTGTTACAAATGCTCTTTGGTTTAGTGAACACGGAACCATTCAGGGTGATGAAGTAAACATTTTGAAAGCGGGTGCCAATTATGGATGGCCGATAAAGACTACCGGCAAATATCGCTTTGCAGAATATGCCCCACCTGTACTCGAAGGCAACACTTATACAGAACCCGTTTGGTATTGGTTGCAAACTGTAGCACCTACCGGCCTTACTTTTTATACTGGCGATGAATTTCCAAGCTGGAAGAATAATTTACTAGTAACTGGCTTGTCGCAGGGTAGTTTGTGGCGTTTAGTGGTGCGGGGCGAAAGTGTCTCGCGTGTTGAAGAGCTATTTACAAATGATCGCGTGAGGCTTCGCAAGGTGGCACAAAGCCCGCAAGGCAAACTCTATCTTCTCACTGATGAAGCCGATGGAAAAATAATACGAATAAAGAATGGGACGAGGTAGTGATTTGGAGACTATTTTGACTAACATAAAAATTGGAGCTGGATCGCTGTCTATGGAGTAAACGGATCTGACCATTTCTTATCCGTGTAAATGTTTGTTCCGGTAAGCGTTTTGAGGAATGCCACCAACGCATCCTTTTCATTTTGCGTAAGCAATAATTTCTGAAACTGACCTTGTGGGCGCAACTTTGGATCTAAGTTCGCATTCCCTGCTATTGATGGTATAGCGTTATAGTGATTGATCACCGCCTCCAGTGTCGCGAAGCTTCCGTCATGCATCGCCTGCGAATTCAATGTGCCGTTGGCATTTAATAAGTCGCGCAATGATGGGGAGCGGGTATTCGTCAAATCTACGGTTGTTGAACCGGCTACACCCACTACTCCGTTGTTTCTGCTGTTGGGGTCGATGTCAAACTCGGGCGCGCGATGACAACCGTGGCAACCTGCGCCACCGCCTGTACGTTCACCACTGGCGTTGAATTGTGGAGCGGCTAGAAATAAGTTTTTACCTTGATTTTCGAGCGCGGAGAAATTCGCAAAGGCTGCGTTATCATTAGGCGCGCTTGCTCTGCCCACATCATATTTTGAGTCAAAAGATTGAATGCTTCGCACGAACTGCGCTAATGCATTTTGTAAACGTGCTTCGGTAATTTTACTGTCTCCATAGGTTAGCTTGAAAAGTTCTTGATAGTAGGGAAGTGCTTCTAATCTTACAATTAATGATGCCAAGTTGGCGTCACCGTTCGTTCCACTGAAGCCCATTTCTTTATGATCCTGGATCGGCTGTGTGGTTTGATTTTCCAACGATGTGGCGCGCTCGTCCCAAAAGAACTTTTGTTCATTCGCGAAGCGGCTATTTACCAATCGCATAGAATGCCTGCCGGTTACTCCGTTTACGCCTGTGCTCACTATTTTAGAATCGCCAAACGCAAATTCTCGCTTGTGGCAGCTTCCGCAGCTGATCGTATTATCTTTTGATAGGTTTTTATCATAAAACAAAACGCGACCTAGGGTTGCTCCCGAGTTGGTGATCGTGTTGTTGGTGGTATTGTCTTTTAAAATGTAAGCGGGCTTTGTTTGAGCCGCATAGTTGGCGAGGTTGGCAGGATCGATAGCTGTCCCAAAAGTAGATTTGATGGATGCATATTCATCTGTGGCGGTAACATTGTCATCTGAACATCCGCTGATGAAAAACAGGATCGGAATCAAAATAGAAAAGGACTTTTGCATACTGTTTTTTGGGTTGGGAAGGGTTTTGTTGTTGGAATCCAGACAAAGAAATGATTTAGCCCGCTAGTGTTCTTAGAAACCATTATTTTTTGGCTACCAATAGAGAGACGATCAAAGTCTTAAAACCGTTGGTTAGCCTTAGGTTTTTTGTTTAGCTTATTTGATATCGAACTTTTGCAGCTGCCTGATTAGCCTTTTTCCTGGCCTCTTCAATAGTGGCTCCTTTCGCTAAACAAACGCCCATTCTTCTTTCGCCATTTACTTCTGGCTTGCCAAATAAACGAAGCTGTGTGTCTGGCTCAGATAACGCTTCTTCCAATCCAGAATAAGAGACGTTACTGGATTTGCCTTTCACCAAGATGACGGAAGACGCAGAAGGGCCAAGCTGCCGAATAACTGGAATAGGCAACCCTAAAATAGCTCGCACATGCAGAGCAAACTCAGAAAGATCCTGAGAAATCATAGTTACCATGCCAGTATCGTGCGGACGCGGAGAAAGTTCACTGAAGTAAACAACCTCGCCCTTCACAAAAAATTCAACACCGAAAATACCAACTCCCCCTAATGCATCGACCACTTTTTTGGCGATTTCCTGAGCTTGTTGCAATGCCTTTGCTGGCATAGGATGTGGCTGCCAGGATTCCTGATAATCGCCATGCTCCTGGCGATGACCGATCGGTTCGCAAAAAGAAACTCCGTCCTTATGACGAATGGTAAGCAAGGTAATTTCATAATCAAAATCGATAAAGCCTTCCACGATCATCCGCCCGCCACCGCTCCTGCCACCTTCCTGACCATAGTGCCAGGAATTTTCAATATCTGCCTCCGACTTCACCACGCTTTGGCCTTTGCCTGATGAACTCATAATCGGTTTTACCACGCAAGGCATCCCAATTTCCCGGATCGATGAGTTGAATTCCTCCAACGTTCCGGCAAACCGAAAAGGTGACGTTTTTAGCTGTAGGGTGTTGGCTGCCAGAGAGCGAATTCCCTCGCGGTTCATGGTGAGCCTTGTTGCATTAGCTGTAGGGATAACACGAAAACCTTCTTTCTCCAATTCGATCAACGTATCCGTAGAAATGGCTTCTACTTCTGGAACAATATAAGTGGGTCTTTCTTTTTCGATCACAGCGCGAAGTGCAACTGGGTCTAACATTGAAATGGTGTACGACCGATGAGCAACCTGCATGGCGGGGGTATTATCGTAACGATCAACGGCAATTACCTCAACGCCATAGCGCTGAAACTCTATCACTACCTCTTTACCCAACTCGCCCGAGCCAAGCATCATTACTTTAATGGCTGAAGAAGTAAAAGGCGTGCCGATGGTCAATGGCTTCATTTGGTAAAGATTAGAGGGTTAAGATCTGTTTGATTTGCTGTCGCTAATTTCCAACTTATCCTTGAAATAGTAATATGAACTGAGCATAAATCGAGCCGCCAGGGCATCTGCAAACAAAGTAGCCCAGCGCCAATTTGCTTTTTCTGAAAGCAAAACCCATTGTCATATAAATGTCGCCTGAATGGCGGCCTAAAAATTTAGTGGTACTTTTGAATGCCCTTAGCTTTGCATGGAAAAAACACCCAAAGAAATGACTGCTACCTGGCTTCGCGATGGAAGGCTATCGAAGGGACTTACCCAAAAGGAATTGTCCGAGCTATCGCATATTAGCATACGCTCCATTCAACGGATTGAAAAAGGTGAGCTTGTTCCGCGCAGCCACACCCTAAAAACACTGGCGGAAATTCTCGAGCTCTCTTTTGAGGACTTTATGAAGGCTGCACGCGAACAGGAGTTTCCCATTCCGCAGGCAGATTCACACACACTTACGCGACCGCAACGCGCGGTGCTTTCTGTTGGCATTTGCCTGATTATTCTCTTCCTCGCATTGGCTTATATGTCACAAGCATCCAAATTTCCAGAAACCACTTTCGAGTTATTGATTTTCTTGAGCTCAGTACTTGCGCTGATAACGGTGGTACTTTTTATGCTTTGGCGCAAACGCGTCTGACATCTTAATTTAAACTTTTATGATTGGTATTTTAGTTCAATTGGCCTTATCGTGGCTATTGGTTTGGTTTTTCGATAGAAGCAATCTTTCAGTGCTGGGGTTAATGCCCACAAAAGTGAGGTTACAGCATTTTTTGATTTTTGTATTTATTGCCGCTGCCTTTAGCGCCTCTGGTTTTGGACTTAAAATGTGGATAGGTGAACAACGTTGGCAACTAAACCCAGCGTGGACATCGGCACTTATTGGCGGTGGTGTTTGGTTCAACATCAAATCTGTTTTGTATGAAGAGCTGATTTTTCGTGGAGCAATGTTTTACATCATCATCAAAAAGCTGGGCGTTACCAAAGCCATTTGGATTTCATCAACGGCCTTTGGTATGTACCATTGGTTTTCGCAAGGCTTGTTAGGCAACCCCATGAGCATGCTTGTAACCTTTGTGGTTACAGGAGCCATGGGTTTAGTCTTAGCGTATGGCTACACAAAAACTAATTCGCTGTATGTACCCATCGCTATCCACTTTGGTTGGAATGTGGTGCAGCAAGTGGTATTTTCAAACGGACCCATAGGAAGGCGTTTGTTAATAGAAGTTTTGCCCCAACCAGAAGTAACCGTTTCGTTTTTCAGTTTTTTCTTTATGCATTGTTTCCGATTGTCGGGGTGTTGGTAGTGTGTGCCTTTGGAATAAGGTATTTGAGGCATTAATGTGAGATGAACACAAAAATTAAGAGACTCAAACAGATTGCTTTGAGGTTTTGGCTTCAAGACACCAAAATAGTGCGGGCCGTCAAATTGGCTATAAAATCCTGCACGCTAGGCTTGCGAATAATCAAAAACAATTTGGGCATATACAGTAAAGGCTATTTTCATAAACGTTAAAGAAATGATAAATTTACTTATCAAATTTTTACTCTATGAAGTTTTTATTAATCGGGATCTTATTTGTTACTGTGATCGGCTCTTATGGTCAATCAAAAGAACAGCTTTTGACAGAATTTTCAGATAATGCCTGCAAGTGTATCGATTCAATAAGAGTCTATAACAAAAACAGGAAAGCGATTGCCAAAGAAATTAGCACTTGTATAGATAAACAAGTATTAGCTTATCAATTAGGAAGTCAGTTATTAAGTTTAATACCTGATAGCAAAGTAAAAAAGGAAAAAAAAGCCGATGTGAATGTAACGCTCGATACAAGCAGAAACTCCCAATCATATAAAAACAACTATTTTGAAATAGAGCGATCGTTAATGACTAATTGCAAAACTCTTAAAGAAAAGATAGCAGCGGATCATGAGCAAACGAATGTTTCTATGTCAAATAATATAGAAGCCATGAATTTGTACTCGAAAGGAATAGATGCGTTAACAGCACAAGATTTTAATAAAGCAATTGATTACTTTAAACAATCTCTAAAGATTGATAGTATTTTTTCCTTTTGTTGGGATAACCTAGGTTTAGCCTACCGAAAGTCCGGAGAATATGAGAAGGCAATTAATGCCTATAAAACATCAATACAAATTGATCCCAGCGGTTTAATGCCCAGGCAAAACCTTGCTACAGTTTATGAGTTTAAAAAAGAGTATGAGAACGCAGTAACTGCTTATGGGGAATTAGCAACTTTGGATAAGGAGAACCCAGAAGTATTTTACGGAAAAGGCCGCTTGTACGCTGTCTTTTTAGGCGACTATGAAAAAGGTTTATCCAACATGTGTATTGCCTATCGACTTTATCTTGAAATGAAATCATCGTATAGAACCGATGCCGAACAGATGATCAATTTTATTTATGGTAAAATGAAAGAATCTGGAAACGAAAAACGATTCAATGAAATTTTGAAAGAAAATAATATCAACATTAATTAAAAAAAAACCCGAAATAAATTCTTCACTTTTCTTAAACATTTTGACGTGCGTCAAGACACTTCCAAGGTGTCATACGCCTTATGTCTATGAAATCTTGGACTGCATATCATGAGGAACTCCCAAATAGGATTCTTCATCTAATTTATGCCAAGTGATTGCGGTTGGCGTCAAGACACCTCCAAGGTGTCAGACGCCTTACACCTATAAAATCTTGGAATGCATATCTTGAGAAATCACCAAATAAGATTCTTCAAGAAATCTCTGCCAATTGATTTCTACGTGCTTATACGCTGCTTCCCTTTTGCACAATTGAGTTGCCTCATTTCCAAGATACTCTGGCAAAGAAGACCACCTCCAATCTTCAATTCACCTTTTGCAAAAAGAGGTGGAATCCTTACTTGGAGGGTTTGGAGTTAAAGCTTTAACTTTAAAAAAAGAATTGCACAAATGTTCATCTCAAGACTATCAATTAAAAATTACAAAAGTTTCAATCAAGAAACATCTATTAAATTAACACGGGGTATAAATGTTGTAACTGGGCAAAATAATGCAGGCAAGACAGCCTTATTAGAGGCACTAAGTACGTTAGTTGCAGATCACCCACATCGAAGTTCAAAAACAATTGTAAAGGGGCAAAACACCCCTTTGTATACTCCTCGCATAACAATGAGCCTCAACGCAACTAATGAAGAATTCAAAAAATTTATATTATCAACAGTCTCAGCCCAGCCTTTTGGACTTGAATTGTTGGATGGTTTTGATCCTTCTACTAATAACATTGAATTGGAAAAACTACTAAATCTTTATTTTCCAAATGGGACAATTATGGCGATTAGCTTTACCCATTCCCGAAATGATTTTATAGCATCATTTAACATTAACCCCACTAAATCAACCAATATTATTAAATTCTATTTAGATCCAACTACTCAAAAAATTAATTCTGCCGGCCTCTTTGGAGGAAACCAAGACTCTTCGCTTGATTTTGCAAATCATCTTTTGGGCAGCATTTATTCATTCAAAGCCGAACGTCTAAAGGTTGGGGTTTCAAGATTTGGCAAGAATTCTATTTTATCACCGGATGCTGCAAATCTTCCAGAAGTATTAAATATTTTACAAGGTGATACTAGTCGATTTAAAAGATTCAATTCTTATATCGCAAAGGTTTTTCCACAAATATTTCAAGTTACTGTTCGCCCATCTCCAAATAGAGAGTCAGATTTGGAAATTGTCGTCTGGAATGAAGATCCTGAAATGGAAAGATCTGATCTCGCTGTTCCTTTAGTTGAGTGCGGAACTGGGATTAGTCAGGTACTTGCAATTCTCTATGTTGTATTGACAGCGGACATCCCGAAAGTCATAATAATTGATGAACCTAATAGCTTCTTACATCCTGGGGCGGCAAAAAAATTAATCGAGATATTTAAGGAACACCCTCAACATCAATTTATTATTTCAACACATTCACCGTCAACCTTGGCTGCATCAAATCCTAAAACAATTCATGTGGTTAGGATTAAGGATGCAGAAAGTTCTATCGAAACCATTGATCTTACAGAAACAAATAACCAACAGGCTTATCTTGCTGAAATAGGAGTGAAACTTTCTGATGTTTTTGGCGCTGACAATATTCTTTGGGTTGAAGGTAAAACGGAGGAGATCTGCTTTCCAAAGATAGTAGAGAAGATGAGTGGTGTGTCTTTAATGGGTACAACTATTGCTGCTGTTGTTAATACTGGTGATTTTTATAAGAAGAGAAATCCGGAACTTATTTTTAGTGTCTATGAAAAACTATGCAAAGGAAAAGGACTATTACCACCAGCGATTGGATTTGTCTTTGATTCAGAAAAACTTTCTTCAAAAGAAAAGCAAGATTTAAAGAGAAGAAGTAATGACAAGGTAATTTTTCTTCCGAGGCGAATGTTTGAAAATTACTTACTAAACGCTAAAGCTATCTCACAACTCCTAGATACCGAATTGGGTGAATTTGATTTATCTGAGCAAGTAATCATTGATTGGCTGGCTCAAAATAAGTGGGACAGGCAATATCTAGATCAGAGGTTAGCAAAAGATAAAACTGAAAATGAATGGTTAGTTGGGGTAGACGGAGCGAAACTTCTAAAGAACTTGTTATCAGATTTAACAAATGGAAAGTTAGCCTTTGACAAAATTAAACATAGTGTTTTTCTATGCACATGGATAATCGAAAACTCGTTTGAAGATTTAAACGAAATTCAAGAGATGCTTTTGTCCGTACTGAACCCTTCGAAACTGAGTAAATAAAAAAAAGCCCGGAATTTCTCCCGGGCTTTCTTACGTCTTGCTACTTACGTCTTACGTCTAAAAAGGATATTCTCCTTTGGCAATGGCGTGGTTCGCTACTTTGCGCCTTGCTTCTTTTAGATTGAACGGATCGATTTTGGTGAAGCGTTTCAGACCGAGCATCATAAAGCGAAGCTCATCTCCTTCGGCAAAAGCATAAATGGCCTGCTTGCCCGCCCCGGCTGCTTTTTCAATAGCATAGTGCAGATAAATCATGGCCATAGCAATTTCCACCTCGCAGGCTTTCTCTCCACGTATGCCAATTAATTTTTCTACGCGCAAAATCACAGACTCTGCCACATAGCCTTCAATAAGCATATCTGCCAAGTTCATCAATATCTCCTGCTCTTCGGATAGCTTCATCATAAACTTTTGAATGGCAGCACCCGAAACCATCAGGCCTGCTTTCTTCAAATTTGCTAATGCCTTTTTCTCTTTCGCAAAAATGGCGGTGTCGTCACTCGTTCCAAAATCAGGAATGGCCATCAATTCCTTTTGAACAGCCATGGCTGGCGTCATCAAATCTAACGTGCCTTTCATTCCACGCTTCAACAACATGTCGATAGTAAGCAGTCGGTTGATTTCGTTTGTCCCTTCAAAAATGCGGTTGATACGCGCATCGCGGTAAGCGCGATCCATCGGCCCATCGGCCGAGAAGCCCATACCACCATAAATCTGCACACCTTCATCTACCGAAAAATCCAATACTTCACTTCCGTGTACTTTTAAAATGGCGCACTCAATGGCAAATTCTTCCAATGCTTTCAATCTTGCCTGACCGGAATCCATGCCTCCCGCAACAAATGCGTTGTAGGCGTCATCGATGTTTTGTGATGCGCGGTATTGTGCCGACTCGGAAGCAAAAATTTTGGTCACTACTTCTGCTATCTTGTGCTTGATGGCACCGAACGTGGAAATAGCAACACCAAACTGCTTGCGCTCTTTCGCGTATTTTATCGCTTGCGATAGCGTGCCTTTGCTTCCGCCAAGTGCGGCAACACCCAATTTAATGCGGCCAATGTTTAATATGTTAACCGCGATTTTAAACCCGTTTTCGCGCTCGCTCAATAAATTTTCAACTGGCACTTTGCAGTCGTTAAAGAAAATCTGGCGGGTAGACGAGCCTTTGATGCCCATCTTGTGTTCCTCTTCGTTCATGGTAATGCCGCCAAAGGTTTTCTCCACGATAAAAGCACTTAGGTTTTTGTCGTTATCGATTTTTGCAAACACGATAAAAACATCTGCGAAACCACCATTGGTGATCCACATTTTTTGTCCGTTTATTACATAGTGCTTTCCATCAGCACTGAGCACGGCTTTTGTTTTACCAGAGTTGGCATCGCTGCCAGAGTCCGGTTCCGTTAAACAGTAGGCAGCTTTCCATTTGCCACTGGCCAAATTGGGAATATACTTTTTCTTTTGTGCATCGTTGCCATAATACAAAATTGGCAATGTGCCAATGCCCGTGTGGGCAGAGATAGCCACCGCAAATGAGTAACCCGCACCAAGGGTTTCTGCCACCAACATGGTAGTATTGAAGTCCATCCCGAACCCGCCCAGCTCTTGCGGAACAGATGTACCCAATAACCCCAGCTCACCTGCCTTATCGAGCAATGATGGCATTAGGTTAGGATCTTTTTGCGAATCGATTTCATTCAAGCGCGGATATACCTCTTGCTTTAAAAAATCTTTACACGTTTGCGCGATCATTCGCTGCTCTTCATTGAATTCCTCGGGTATGAAGATTTCATGTGCCTGCGTTTCGCGGATGAGGAATTCCCCTCCTTTAATTGCTTTTCTAGTTTCTGTTGTTGTCATAAGATTTGAGATGTTAGACTTAAGTAGCAAGACGTTAGATATAAGACTCTTGGCGTAGCGTCTTGATCAGGCCAAAAGTCATTTTTTGTATTTCAGAAATTTTAATTAGTAGTTTATCGAGTTGCTCTTGCGAAATAAGATTTACATCAAAACTTAAGATAAGAAGTGTTTCTAGTTCGTAAGCCGAGCCTAGACTGATGTTCAAAAAATGTGAAAAGTCTTTATCGGTGTTTCTACCACAACCTTCGGCAATGTTTGTTGGCATTGAAACAACACATCTTCTGATTTGAGAAATCAATCCATACTTTTCAGTTGACGGAAAGGATGTAGTAATTTCATAAGTCTCTTTCACAAGACTCCTTGAAATCTGCCAAACCTTTAGTTCTTTGAAATTATGCATGATAGAGTATCAAGTAGTAAGACATAAGTATCAAGATGCAATAGAGTTGATTTACGTTGAATGTCTTACGTCTTACTACTTATGTCTTAAGTCTAATACAATAACTCATAAATCCCAGCCACTCCCTGACCTCCGCCAACACAAGCAGTTACCATTCCATATTTTTTGTTTTGTCTGCGGAGTTCGTTGAAGAGCTGAACCGACAATCGCGCACCTGACGAACCGAGTGGATGACCCACTGCGATGGCTCCTCCATTTACATTTAGTTTAGCACGATCGATGCCTAACTCTTTTACTACCGCCAGTGATTGCGCTGCGAAGGCTTCGTTCAGTTCAATTAAGTCAATGTCTTGTAATTTCAAGCCTGCAATCTTCAACGCTTTAGGAACGGCCGCCACCGGACCAATGCCCATAATGCGTGGATCAACGCCAGCGGTGGCATAACTTACCATGCGAGCGATTGGTGTCAGGTTCAATTGTTTTACCATCTTCTCACTCATTACCGCAACGAAAGCAGCACCGTCAGAAGTTTGTGATGAGTTGCCGGCTGTAACACTTCCGCCAGCCGCAAAAGCAGGACGGAGTTTTGATAAGCCTTCAAGTGTTGTATCAGCGCGAATGCCTTCGTCTTTTTCAACTACGTATTCGCGCGTTTTCTTTTTCATGTTCTCATCCACATACACTTCTTTTACGGTGATGGGAACAACTTCGCTTGTAAATTTGCCGGCAGTCCAGGCGGCAGCAGCTTTCGCGTGCGATTCAACCGAGAACTGGTCTTGCTCCTGGCGCGAAATCTTAAATTGTTTGGATACTTCCTCGGCAGTTAACCCCATGCTGGTGTAATAAGTTGGGTTGTCTTTGGCGATGGTGTAATTCAATGCGGTTTTAAAACCCATTGTAGGAACGAGCGACATCGATTCAGTGCCACCAGCGATGATCACATCGGCTTGCCCCGCTTGTATGCGATGACTCGCGATGGCGATGGCCTCCACTCCCGATCCACAATAGCGGTTGATCACCATACCCGGTGTATCTAGGCCAAGTGCCAAAAGTGAGATCATTCTTCCCATTTGCATCCCTTGTTCTGCTTCTGGAACGGCATTGCCAACGATCAAATCATCCACCATTTTGTTCTCTAATCCTGGTATCGATTTCACCAAATGCTTAATCACGTCCGATGCAAGGTCATCAGGCCTTACAAAACGAAACCCTCCTTTTTTTGCTTTGCCTACCGCGGTGCGGAATCCGGCTACGATGTATGCGTCCATATTTCTTTTTTTAGTAGTAAGACATAAGTATCAAGTAGTAAGACATGAGTATCAAGTAACTAGACAAATGATCAGGACATCTTGTGTCTTGCTACGTACTACTAGCGTCTAATTCCTAAGCGGTTTCCCTCCTGTTAATATTGCCTGAATCCTTTCCAATGTTTTCTTTTCTCCCGTAAGTGACAGAAATGCTTCGCGCTCTAGGTCAAGTAAGTATTGTTCACTTACTTCTTGAGGTGAAGTTAAATCGCCACCACACATTACGTTTGCAATCCACTTCGATACTTTCACATCATGCTCGGATGCATATCTGCCCATCAGCATACCCTGCAATCCCGCAAGGAATAATGCTTGGCCAGACCGACCCTGAACGCGAATGTTCTTTGCTTGTAGCGGCATTGTATAGCCGGCTTCAGCAAGCTCGATGGCGGTTTCTTTCGCATCGGAAATCTGGCGATCCTTATTCATTGAAATCCGATCTAACTTTTTAAGTATGCCTAGTTCGCGTGCTTCCTCTGCTGAAGTTGCAACTTTTGCAGTAGCAATGTTCATAAACGCGTTTTGCAATGCGTTCAACTCAATATCGCCATCTTCGAAGGAATCGCTCACTCGTTTCGCGAACTCCTTTGTTCCGCCTCCACCGGGTATGAGGCCAACGCCTACTTCCACTAGACCGATGTACGTTTCGGCAGCAGCTTGAGCCACATCAGCATGCATTGTCATTTCGCAACCACCGCCAAGCGTTCTGCTTTGCGGACAAACCACTACCGGGATAGATGAATAGCGCAAACGCATTACCGAGTTTTGGAAATGCTTGATCATAAAGTCGATCTCGTCATATTCCTGCTCGATGGCATACATGAATACCAGGCCAAGATTTGCACCTAACGAGAAGTCTGAACCCTGATGGCCCACTACTAACCCGCGGTAATCTTTTTCTGCTAAGTCGATGGCTTTGTTAAGACCTTCAATTACTTCGCTGCCGAGCGTATAGCTTTTCGTGTGCCAGCCAAAGTTTAAAATGCCATCGCCTAAATCGATAATTTTCGAGCCTGGATTTTTCCACACCACATTCTCGCTCTTGTTTTCAAGAATAATGAAGCTTTCCTTTCCAGGGATTGATTTGTATGATTTGGTAGGGATGTCATAATACTTTCGTTGGCCGCCTTCTACTTTATAGAAAGATTTGTTGCCAGCATGTAACATGTCATACACCCATTGGTTAGGCTTGTAACCAGCAGCTTCCATAAGGGGAAGGCTTTTCTCCACACCTACGGCATCCCACGTTTCAAAAGGGCCGATTTCCCATCCGAAGCCACCGCAAAGGGCATCATCAATCCTAAACAACTCATCGCTGATTTCTGGAATTCGATTGGTAACGTATTTAAATGTGTCGAAGAAACAATCTCTATAAAAGTCACCCGCCTTATCTTTTCCCGCAAGGAGAACTTTAAAACGATCTTTTAGATTGTCGATCGTTTTTGTTGTTTCAAGGGTTGCAAACTTTACTTTCTCTTTTGATTTGTATTCAAGTGTTTTAAGATCGAGCGTCAAAATCTCAGTTTCACCCTTCGCATTTTTATTTTTCTTGTAGAAACCTTGTCCGGTTTTATCGCCAAGCCATTTGTTTGCCTCTAACTTCGATACAACTTCGGGTAGTTTAAACATGTCGCGGCTTTCATCATTTGCCAAGCCAGCATATAAGTTGTTGGAAACCTTTACCATGGTATCCAATCCTACCACATCAGAGGTTCTGAAAGTGGCTGATTTCGGTCTGCCGATAACTGGTCCAGTAAGTTTGTCAATTTCATCAACGGTTAGGTCGAACTTGCGCATGGAGTCGATTACCTTCAACATGCCATAAATACCCACGCGATTACCAATAAACGCTGGCGTGTCTTTACAAAGAACAGTGGTTTTACCTAAGAAAAGATCGCCATAATTGAGCAGAAATGTAGTTACTGCCCCATCGGTTTTAGTTGTTGGAATGATCTCCAACAATTTTAAATAGCGTGGAGGATTGAAAAAGTGTGTGCCGGCAAAATGTTTCTGAAAATCCTCACTTCGGCCTTCGCCCATTAAATGAATGGGAATACCCGAAGTATTAGAAGTTACCAACGTGCAAGGTGTTCTGTATTTCTCTACCTCTTCGTATACTTTCTTTTTGATGTCGAGGTTTTCAACCACTACTTCAATGGTCCAGTCAACATTTTTAATTTTCGGCATGTCGTCCGTGAAGTTGCCCAGTTTAATGCGCGACACAAATTTCTTGCTGAAAAGGGGTGCTGGATTAGCTTTTAAGGTGGCGTCAAAGGCACTGTTCACAATCCTGTTTTTTACGGCAGGATGATCGAGCGTGAGATTCTTCTTTTTCTCATCGTCTGTTAACTCTTTCGGAGCGATGTCTAACAGCAACACATCAACCCCAATGTTGGCGAAGTGGCACGCAATGCGTGAGCCCATAATGCCAGATCCTAATACTGCTACTTTGCGAATGGTTCGATTCATACGGGTACTTTTTCGTAATTCAAATTGCCTTCTATTACTTTATTTACATTTCTAATCACTTCAAAAAACACTTCCAGTTCTTCCGAGCTAACAACACTTCTTACCGCTGCATTAAAGTTTAAAACTGTATCGCGCGATTTCTCTTTCATTTTTTTTCCGTCTTTGGTAAGAAAAATCTTTACCGACCGCTTATCCACCTCATCGTTTTGCTTAAAGATTAGGCCTTTCTCCTCCATCGATTTTAAAAGCCTGGTTAGGCTTCGCGTTTCAAGCCCCATAAGCGGGGCGATTTTTGTTGCCGGAGTTCCTTCTTCCGAATGAATATTCAAAAGAGCAAATCCAATTGACATGGTGCCACCATATCTCATCGCCTGCTGATTGTACATTCTTGAGATCGCATGCCACGAACTCTTAATGTTAAAATCAATAGTTTCTTCTTTTTTCATTCTCTGCAAACGGTTACGAAGGTATAATAATATTTGTTATGCATGCATACTATTTTTAAAATATTTTTTTCTCATCTCCTTTTATGGACGAGAGCAGAATCTTTAAGCTAAACATGTGTGAGCCAATTTGGCAAGATTTAAATTCAAAAAACAATCCACTAGCTTTGCAGTTATAATCAGAAAAGCGCCATCAAAAAGTTCGATATACCAGCCCATTATAAATCGTCTATTTCAGGACGGATTAAAGAATATCGTAGACTAAAAGATCTCCGAAAACAAGATTTCTCGCCTACACTGCTTGATTTTGGCCCCGTTCAATTTGTGCTAGCGCGCCATTTTGGGTTTTGCTATGGGGTTGAGAATGCGATCGAAATAAGTTACAGGGCAATTCAAGAAAACCCAGACAAGAAGGTTTACCTGCTCAGCCAGATGATCCATAATCAAGAGGTAAATAATGATTTACAAAGTCAGGGGATTCGATTTATTATGGATACCGATGGTTCTCAATTGATTCCGTGGGAAGCGATAGACAAAGACAACATCGTTATTATTCCGGCATTTGGAACCACCCTTGAAATAGAAAACTTGCTTCTGGAAAAGAAAATTGAGGTTCAAAAGTATAACACCACCTGCCCGTTTGTAGAAAAGGTTTGGAACCGAGCCGAGAAATTAGGAAAGGATAATCATACTGTGATTATCCATGGAAAGCCAAAACATGAAGAGACAAGGGCAACGTTTTCGCACAGCGCAAAAAATGCCCAAACAGTTATTGTGACTGATATGGACGAGGCAATTGAACTCTCCAACTTTATATTAAACAGTAAATCAAAATCGGAATTTTACGAAGCATTTAAGGGAAAATATTCTGATGGTTTTGATCCGGAGCTTCACTTTAACAGTGTTGGAGTGGTAAACCAAACCACTATGTTGGCAACCGAAACCCAGGCCATTGCCGACTTTTTTAAAGAAGTGATGGTTAAAAAGCACAGCGGCCAGGAACTAAAGAATCATTTTGCTGACACGCGCGACACGCTTTGCTATGCAACTAACGATAATCAAGAAGCAACCTATGAATTACTGAATACCAATGCCGATTTGGCAATTGTAGTTGGTGGTTATAATAGTTCTAACACCTCACATATTGTAGAATTGTGCGAACGTAAATTCAAAACGTTTTTTATCAATTCAGATACCGAAATAAAATCGGTAAATGAAATACACCATTTCAACTATCCGCTAAAGTCAAAAGAAATTACCTATTCATTTATTCCTGAAAAAACACCTCTACTAGTTGTGCTCACAAGTGGGGCATCTTGTCCGGACACTTTAGTGGACCGGGTGATGCTAAAGTTTTTGGAATTTTTTCCTGAAGCAAAATCGGTGGAAGAAGTGATGGAAAATTTTGAGCGATGAAAAGTAAAATCGCAGTATATTTTTTCTTTCTTCTTTTTTTTTCGCTCAATTCATTTTCTCAAGAGGCAGCAAAAGACTCCACCACTCTTTTATCCGAAGTAATTGTAAAAGCCTACGCTCACAACCGGCCTGCGTTAGAAATTCCTGCCGCTATTGGATTAGTAGATTCAAAATTATTGAACCGATTTAATAATACGAATTTACTTCCCGCAGTAAATACAATTCCGGGAGTTCGCTTTGAAGAGCGTTCCCCGGGAAGTTATCGCCTCTCCATTCGAGGAAGTTCGTTGCGGTCTCCTTTCGGGATAAGGAATGTTAAGCTTTATTGGAATGGCTTACCTCTTACAGATGGTGGAGGCAACACCTATCTAAATTTGATTGATTTTGATGCCGTTGATAAACTCGAAGTAATCAAAGGCCCCGGGGCTAGCTTATATGGCGCGGGCACCGGTGGAGTAGTTTTATTGAGTAGCCCAAAAGTGAAGTCAACCGGGTTTCAATTTTCAACGGTAGCGGGTAGTTTTGGCCTGGTTCGTTATCAAGGCTCGGCTCAAATAAAAAATAGAACAAACACGGGCAGAATTAGTTACGCCCACCAGCAGGCGAGCGGCTACCGCGGACAATCCAACATGACTCGCGATGGAATAAATCTAGATTGGTCTTTTGCCTTATCATCAAAAAGTAATCTGGCCACCACCTTTTTATACTCTGACCTGTTTTATCAAACCCCTGGGGGATTGACCAAAACGGAATACGACCTCGATCCTTCAAAGGCAAGGCCAACCGTTGGTGCTTCTATCGGAGCAATCGCCAAGCAAGCAAGAGTAAGTAATAAAACAGTTTATATCGGTTTGATGCATGAATATCAGTTTAATGAGCGTTGGGTTAACCGGACGGGAGTTTATGGATCGTACACAGCTTTTGTAAATCCAGCCATCCGCAATTATGAGATAAGAACAGAAACCAATTATGGCGCACGAAGCGAAACAGCATATAGATTTGGCACAAATCAAAAGGTAACGTTTGGTGGAGAATTTCAATACTTCAATTCGTCAGTTATTAATTATGATAATAACTTCGGCACACAAGGCAACCTTCAAGCAGACGATAAAACTGGCTCAACACAGGCCCTGGTTTTTGGACAAACTGATATTCATTTACCTCATGAATTGTTTTTTACACTCGGTGCGAGCGTCAACGCGCTTCAGTACCGTTTTGAACGGTTGTCTGATACCCCGCCCTCGAAACAAACGCGAAATTTTGACCCCGTCTTCTCACCCCGTATCGCCTTATTGAAAAAGATGACACCCACTATTTCTATTTATGGAAGTTACAGTCAAGGATTTTCTACACCAACGCTTGCTGAAGTAAGACCTTCCACTAATACCTATAACAACTCACTTAATTCAGAACAGGGAAATAATTTAGAGGCTGGTATCAAAGGATCGACACTTAGCGGAAAGCTCACCTTTGAGTTAGTTGCGTATCAGTTTAAATTAAATCAGGCGATTGTTATTCAACGCACTGCCGATGGTGCCGATTTTTACGTTAATTCTGGAGGCACACTGCAACGCGGCATGGAGGCGTCTGTAAAATGGATGCCAACTATTCTAAACAAAGGGAACAATGCCTTTAATGTGTGGAGTAGCTACACACATAATCCGTACAAGTTTGAGAACTATGTAACCACGGGAAAAGACTATTCGGGCAATCGACTTACCGGCACAGCCATAAACACGCTAGTAGCCGGAATAGACGTTAGCCGGAATAGATTTTATATGAATGCGACTTTTAACTATGCAAGCAACATTGCACTTAATGATGCTAACACAGATTTTGCTAATGAGTATTATTTGTTCGGATGCCGATTGGGGTACAAAATAAATTTTGTGAATTTACCGCTAGAGTTTTTTGCTGGTGTAGACAACGGCTTTGACCAACGGTATAGTTTAGGCAATGATTTGAACGCTGCCGCGGGAAGGTATTATAATGCGGCTGCGGGGAGAGGTTTTTATGGTGGTATCAGATTGATCGTAATAAATTAGTACAGGCATGCGCAAAGACGATGAAAATAGACCTATTTAGTCGTCCCTTAAAAACTCAATTTTAGGATTAGAAGATTTTGGATTTGTGATTTTGTGGTTTTAACGAGCGAAAAAAGGCAATTAAAAAGTTGGGCTAAAAAGACAAGTGGATTTACTTTCC
>JBIKRT010000026.1:0-48182 GCA_044349005.1 Cyclobacteriaceae bacterium | reverse complement strand
TCCTGTTGAAATATGGAAAACTCCACCACCCGTTGAGCGGGGTGGAGTTTTCCACATTCCAACAGGATGCCAAGTTCACCTGGAAATCTTTAATTTTGGATGCTACTAAGTAAGGGGAGCTTTCAGCACATTTTCAGTTTACTGACATATCGTAACCTCAGAAGGATCCCCCACTTCCCCAAACCATACCACTCCATAATTTTTATAGATACCAACGCCCATCGCTTTCCATTCAACTTTCGCCCAAATGCCGGAGTTTACTAAAAGCGGATTGTGACCTGAACTCTTCTTCCATCCTTCGAGTCCCTATTCGGCAGTAGCATCATCCGAACTATAATAGGCAATCTCATAACCGTTTCCGGAATAATCGGCAATTTCTTTTGGCTTGTCCCACATACACTTGGCCTGTTTATGGTCGGGCGTGTAGCAACAAGAACTCCATTTTCCCTTTTTTGACCAACTATGGGGGTTGCACTTGGTATCGTTAGCATTGTAGTTATCCGTTAAATCGCGGACATGGACTTGAGCAACTTTGCTAAGTTTGGCTGAAAAAGCAATTGGTTTTAGCCGTTTAGATTTACGGTAGTCATTGATTAAATCAACTAAATTCTTCTCCTCATTGGTTAGGCAAAACAAATCAACAGCATCAACCCGATGCCTTTTCCCCGAAAGGGAAAGTATAATAAGTAGAAAAATTATGGATTTCATTTCTGTTGGTTTTATGATCTAACGGCAAGCGAATAAATTGATTATTCGTTTCTAACAAAATTTTCTAAATTCGGGTCGCTTTTATAAAAGTAACATTTCAAAACATATAACAATGAGTGATCAAAAAATCAGTATTATCAACGGGAAATTAAATGTGCCAAATAACCCTACTATTCCTTTTATAGAAGGCGATGGCACAGGCGTAGATATTTGGCCTGCCTCTCAATTGGTGCTTGATGCAGCGGTGGAGAAAGCCTACAAAGGCAGCCGCAAAATCAATTGGAAGGAAGTGTTGGCGGGAGAAAAGGCTTTCAATAAGGTGGGAAGCTGGATGCCCGATGAAACCATGGCTGCATTCCGCGAATATTTGGTGGGTATAAAAGGCCCATTGACAACTCCTGTTGGTGGTGGAATTCGTTCCTTAAATGTAGCACTTCGGCAAGAACTCGACTTGTACGCCTGCGTGCGTCCGGTGCGTTGGTTTAAAGGAGTTCCCTCTCCAGTAAAAGAGCCATACAAAACAGACATGGTTATTTTCCGTGAAAACACGGAAGATATTTATGCGGGTATTGAGTTTCAAGAAGGCACTGAGGACAACAAAAAATTCTTGACTTATTTTAAGGAGACGTTCCCGAAGATGTACAAGAAAATTCGTTTCCCCGAAACTTCGGGCATTGGTATCAAACCTGTGTCGAAAGAAGGTACAGAACGATTAGTACGGGCAGCCATTGAATACGCTATTCGGTTAGATAAGCCAAGTGTTACACTCGTTCATAAAGGCAACATTATGAAATTTACAGAAGGTGGCTTCCGCGATTGGGGTTATGCGTTGGCTAAGAATGAATTTGGCGCAAAAGAAATTGATGGTGGGCCATGGATGGAAATGGATAACAAAGGCAAAAAAATTATTGTGAAGGATTCTATTGCTGATGCCTTTTTGCAACAAATTTTGTTAAGGCCAGATGAATATTCGGTAGCTGCCACCTTGAACCTAAATGGCGATTATATTTCGGATGCCCTTGCCGCCATTGTGGGTGGAATTGGTATCGCACCGGGTGCAAATATTAACTATGTAACTGGCCACGCTATTTTTGAAGCTACTCATGGTACCGCGCCTAAGTACGCAGGTCAAGACAAAGTAAACCCGGGCTCTGTGATTCTATCAGGTGCAATGTTATTAGAACATTTAGAATGGCACGAAGCGGCTACACTAGTTTACAACGGACTTGAAGCGGCCATTGCAGCAAAACGTGTTACCTATGATTTCCATCGCCAAATGGAAGGAGCAACACTGTTGAAATGTTCTGAGTTTGGGGAAGAAGTTGTTAAACAGATGTAATTCAGGTAGTATAAAATAAACGAAGGCCGATTTGAAAAAGTCGGCCTTTTTTATTCTTAAAAATCAGTAGTAAGATTAATCTTAAACGCAACGTTGTCCG
This sequence comes from Cyclobacteriaceae bacterium, assembly GCA_044349005.1. Taxonomy (GTDB): domain Bacteria; phylum Bacteroidota; class Bacteroidia; order Cytophagales; family Cyclobacteriaceae; genus ELB16-189. The sequence goes on along the minus strand of JBIKRT010000026.1, from coordinate 46,035 downwards.
ATTGTTTAGGTAGCGCGTAACTTCCGTAGCGATAATAAGCACCCGCACCGATGCCAAAGTATAATAGATCTAGATATTTAAAACGAATTAAGTTGTTTAACGATAGACCACTTTCGTAAAAGCCTTTTTCCATAGTGGCCATATTAATGCCTTGGTGTTTATCTTTATTTTTTAATGAACCCAAGCCAATGTTTTGCGAAACCACCAGTTCAGGCCGAAAGAATTCGCTTTTCATGCCTGCAACGCGACCGAAGTTGTGACTAAAAAATAAATTGGCAAACTCATCCGAGGCAAACTCATATAATCCCATCGTTTGAAAATAATTTTGGATAACGAAATAATCATTAAATGATTTCCCAGCATTCGAGCCTTTGCCATTAAAGAGAAACGGATAAGGTACATCGCCTATAATTTTTCCGGCACTTACTTGTAGGGTTGTTTGCCCCAACCCGCGTATTTTTTTCTGGTAATCGATTTTTGCTTCTATCCGAGTGAAGTTATACTGGCCGTTCAGGAAATCGGGAAGTGCTTTTGAAGCTGATAAATTTAGTTGAGGATACGTATAACCTGTTACCACTTTGCTGTTTCCTATTTGCGTGTAGTTTTCTTTGAAGGCAAATCGCCATTGAAAGCCCACCTCGCCAACGGTATAATTTTGTTTGCTGCCAGCCATGTCGGCATCGGTAACAAACTTGTAAGCGTAAGCAGGGTTTCTGGTAAGTTGCTGAGCAAACAACGAAACCTGCGAGAAGCGCAAGGGCCGCAGCGATAACTCAACTTTATATTGCGTTATGCTATCCATTCGCGAAGTGTTCCACCTGCGATACGATTCATTTCCCAGCGGGGGTTCAGGACCTTTGATAAAGTTGGAGTTGCCGGGTTCACTCAAGTCTTGTTTATACGAAAAGTTAAGAAACGCATCCTTGGCGGGAAGTAAGTTGAATTGCAACGAACCACCATACTTCCAGGCTTTGTCTTTAAAACCATAGCCAGCGTACCCGCCTAGTGAAAAAAGTTTTGAAAAGCGTTCGCCAGTTTCTATGCCAAAGCCGAGGCGCGTGCCCTCGTATTGATTTATTTTAATGAAATGTTCTATTGGCAAGTAAAATGCTCCCGCTTTGAATTTTCCCAGTGCCAATCCTTCAAAGGCCTTTACAAATCCATTAAGGAGTTTAAGTTTTGGTCCGAGACTATCGTAAAAACGGTACGTGTTTTTTTCTTTAACACTCAACGAGTCAAGTCGCTTAAGTTTCCAGAACTCCTCTTTTTGTCGGTTTGCATTTACATCGAACGCAACGTTTAACAGACCAAATTCTTTTTTGGGGATACTATTGCCAATAGCGATGTTGTTGATGTAGCTCCTGCTTATGTACTTAAGTTTCTGCCTGCCCCATTGATATTCTTTGAAACGCAATTCTGTATTTAGCTGAACCGGAAACCAATGGCCATAATGCTTTTCATATTTCTGCTGAATACGCGTTTCTATCAAAACCTTGTCATCACTCGGTTGCGCAATTACGTGTTCAATTGCAAACCCATCGCTTGAAATATAAAGCTGGCCTTTAAGCCCATCAAACGATTTATTGGGCAATGGTTCAAACGTAATAATGAACACACTATCGCTTGCGTGGTAGAGTGTATCGATTACAGTATAGTCATATCTTGAGATGCTACCTTTGCTAATAGGGTTTACATAATTCCGGTTGGAAAGTGGAATAAAATCTTGATAAAAAGAGAACGGTTGCAAATCGGTGGCGAGGAAAGCAAAGAACGGATCTTTAACACCCGTCATCCTATTGGCAAGAACAGTTTCCTTATCTAAGTTAGGCTTTACGTGCTTCTTTTCCGTAAAACTTTCGGTAACGAAGATGTCGTTTCTGCTCGCGAACGAATCAATTTTCTGATAGCCTTTTTCATAGTCTTCTTTTTTGCCGAGCAGCGGATACTTTATAGAGTCTGTTCCTTTTTCAAATGTTAAAGCAAGTTTGTTGTAAGAGTTGTATGTGTAAGAGGTAAGGCTTTCAGGATCATTGCTTGCTTTGTTCGCAATTACCTTGCGGATGATTTTAAGAGCTGGGTTATCCTCGGGTCGAACAACAACTTCATTCAATTCAGTCGTCCGCTCTTTTAATCGGATCAATAAGAATTCTTTTGAGTTAACTGTTAGGCTGATGGTTTGTGATTCAAATCCCACGTAAGTGACAACTGCATTAACGGACCGATCAATGGAAATAGAAAATCTTCCCTGAACATCTGCAGTGGTGCCGAAAGTTGTTCCTGTTAAGGTGATGTTTACAAATGGAAGCGACTCGCCATTTTTGGCGTTAACTACCTTTCCTTTAATGATGGTTTGAGCCGCAAGCGTGCCTAGACCTAAACAGAAGCAAAGAGTCATCCATCCAAACTTTCTCATAAAAAGTGTTTTTTGGGTATCAGTTGCTCAACTAACGCAATTATTACGCCAACACGTTTAAAAAGTTAGGGTTTAATTTCTAGCATTTTTACTACGGTGATAGCGGCCTCTTCCCCTTTATTACCAAGCTTTCCGCCAGCCCTTTCTAAGGCTTGCTTTTTATTGAGAACGGTAAGAACGCCAAAGGCAACCGGCTTATTGGAGGCTAGGTTTACGTCCATAATACCCTGCGCCACTGCCTGGCAGATGTAATCGAAATGAGGCGTGTCGCCTTGAATTACGCAACCAATACAAATCACTGCAGCGATTTCTTTCTTATCGGCCATCCACTTGGCAGCTAAGGGCAGCTCATAGCTGCCCGGTACATTCTTTTTTATGATGTTCCTTTTCTTAGCGCCCAACGAAATTAAGCCATCGAATGCGCCTTCGTAAAGAGCTTCGGTAATATCTTCGTTCCATTCCGCCACAATAATGGCAAACTTCTTATTGGAAAGATTGATTTTACTTTTTCCTGTGGATGATTTAAGTATGCCAGCCATTTTTAATTTAAGATTTTTAATTGAAGATTTAAGATTTTGACGAGCAGTCACCCAAATCTAACATCCTAAATCTAAAATCTTAAACTAAGAGTTACTCTCTAATCTTGCCTTATACTTTCTTGCGTTTTGGTATTCGCTCGAATTCCAATACTGGTCGATGATTTGTTGGTAAGCTTCTTTGGCCTTGTCATTTTGATTCAACTTTTCATACGCCAAGGCAGCTTTCATCAAATAAGTAGGCGAGAAGAACTTGTTTGCCTTGTAATCAGCTGCTTTCATATAAAATTTGGCTGCGTCATCATATTCCTTCAATTCCATATGTGCATCGCCAATCAAACTATAAGCGCGCGCTTGCACTAATAAATCTGTCGAGCTAAAGTCTTCCAAATAAAGAATAGCTGGCTTGAATTTTCCTTGCTTTAAATAGATAGCGCCCACATAGAAATTGGCTAGTTTGCTCGCTTGGGTAAATCTATAGTCATCAATTATCTGAAGGAAACCAAGGTTATTACCATCTCCATTTACGGCCAAATTCAAACTATCACTTTCAAAATAGCGAATAGCTTGAAACATGTCTTTTTGCGCTTGGGCTTCTTGCGTCCCTATCCAATAGCGGAAACCGAAGTACCCACCGACAACCAAAATGATTGCACCCAAAATGCCGAAAACAATTTTAGGATGTTGCTCAATCCAATGCTCAGCGCCTTCTAATCTTTCAGCAATGACTTCTGGGTTCTCCATTAAGTCCTTTGATTCCTCCTTTTTTGCCATGATTCAATAAAAATTAATACCCGTATTTAAACGGGACGCAAAACTAAGAATTAGTGGTTATTAAACAAAAAGTAGTAAACCGTAAGACGTTGATTAGTCAGTTATATAAGGATAATCCGCCTGCGCATAAACGTCTTTCATCGCCTCACTTGGGTCAGGATAATTTGACTCTTCAGCAAATTTCACACTTTCCTCCACTTGATCTATGATTCGGTGTTCTATCGCGGCAAGCTCTTCTTCAGTTGCCAATTTAGATTCTAGGATTTTTGTTCTTACTGACTCCAAGGGGTCGCGGTGCTTATATTCCTCCACTTCCTCTTTGCTTCTGTACTTTGCCGGATCGGACATCGAATGGCCTTTATATCGATACGTTCTAAACTCTAACAAGGTAGGGCCTTCGCCATTTCTTGCCCTTTCTGCTGCCCTCGCTACGGCTTCATGAACGGCTTCTACGCTCATGGCGTCCACCGGCTCGGAAGGTATGTCATAGGCTTCTCCTAATTTATAAAGTTCTGTGACGTTGGAAGTACGCTTAACGGATGTGCCCATTGCGTAGCCATTATTTTCGATTACAAAGATCACTGGCAATTTCCAAAGCATAGCCATGTTTAAGGTTTCGTGGAATGCCCCTTGGCGCACTGCTCCATCTCCCATGTGGCACATGCAAAGGTTCTTTTTCCCGTTATATTTTTCCGCGAAAGCGATGCCAGCTCCTAGGGGAATTTGGCCGCCAACAATACCGTGCCCTCCAAAAAAACCGTGCTCTTTATCAAACATGTGCATGGAACCTCCTTTACCTTTCGAAATCCCTGTTTCTTTGCCAAACAATTCGGCCATGATTGCCTTTGGATCACTGCCCAGCGCCAGTGGGTGGGCATGGTCTCTGTACGCAGTTATCCATTTGTCGTCCTTCGTTAAAGCAGAAACGGCCCCGGCAAGGCATGCCTCTTGACCTATATATAAGTGACAAAAGCCTTTGATCTTTTGCTGGCCGTACAATTGGCCAGCGCGCTCCTCAAACCTGCGCATCAAAAAAATCATTTCGAACCAACGCAAGTAATTTTCTTTTGTGAATTCGGTTTGTTTATTCACCTTATTCTTGGATTGAGTAGTGGTCATACTATTATTATTTTACGCTAATTTTGATTCAAATTAAGAGTTGCGAAAATACGGCACTAACAAGCAATAGCCAAATCTTGAATTTTAAATCTTGAATTTTAAATCGCTTCGTGTTTCTTCAAAAATTAACTTTGTTCAATTTTAAGAATTATCGAGAGGCTTCTCTTGATTTTGGAGAAGGCATTCATTGTTTTTTAGGGAAAAATGGAAGTGGCAAAACCAATCTTCTTGACGCGATTTATTATTTGGCCTTCACTAAGAGCGCAATCAACCAATCTGATCAGCAAAACGCACTAAAAGGGCAAGATCAATTTTTTGTGAAAGGGCTATTCAACAAAGATTCGTTGACCAATGAAGTGATTTGCTCCTATCAAGGGGGTAAGAAATTATTCAAAGAAAACGGCAATGAATATGGGAAGCTTTCAGAGCACATCGGCAAATATCCCGTGGTAATGGTCGCTCCGGGCGACATCGAATTGATTTGGGGTGGCAGCGAACCGCGCAGAAAATTTTTTGACAGCATACTGGCGCAACTTGACCGGGTGTATTTAGAAAGCCTTATTCTCTATTCCAATTTGCTGAAGCAAAGAAACAATCTGTTAAAACTTTTTTCGGAGAAGGGAACCGTAGATGCAGATCTAATTGCCACTTATGACGAAAGGCTTTCGCAAAACGGCAACTTGATATACGCAAGAAGGAAAGCCTTTTTAACGGTTTTTTTTCCAGTTTTCGTTAAGTTTTACAACTATCTAATCAATGAAAATGGAGAGTTGGCTGAGATATTCTATCGATCGGATTTGGAAAAAGTCGATTTCCAAGACGGATTAAAACGAAACTTGCAACGCGATCTTTTGGCTCAACGCACAGGCGTTGGCCCCCACCGCGATGACTTTGTCTTTCTTCTCAACAGCGGAGAATTGAAAAGATCAGGTTCACAGGGGCAACAAAAGTCTTTCTTGATTGCCTTAAAATTGGCGGAATTTCAACTTTTACGCGAGCAAAAGAAAACGCTTCCTCTTTTACTGCTCGATGATATTTTCGATAAACTCGATGACGAACGCATTTACAAACTAATGCTCCTGATTTCGCAAGGCACATTTGGGCAGTTGTTTATTACCGATGCCCGTCAGGAGCGAAGCAAAACAATTTTGAAAGAAGCAGGGGTAAATGCCGATCTTTACTCAGTGGAAAACGCTTTCATCACCAGAGGTTAAAAAAATGGGCAAAAAGAAAAACTCTTCCGAAATTCAGCACATTGGCGTGGCAATACAGCAGATGCTCGCACAATTTCACATCAAGGCTAAATTTGACGAGGCGAATGTGGTGGCCTCTTGGGAGCGATTGGTGGGCAAACCCATCGCCAAGCATACTAAAAAAGTGTACGTAAGAAATAAGGTTGTTTTCGTGGAGTTAGATTCTCCTTCCCTAAAACATGAGTTAACATTGCATAAATCTCATTTGATGGCCATTTTGAAAAAGGAATTTGGTGATTCTTCTGTTTTTGAGATTGTTATTATGTGAATTTTTTGAACCCTTGGCTAAAATCATGCTCTTTTTCGATTGAAATATGCCTGATAAGAAATAATTAGGGCGCAACACTCTTGCCTATCACAAAAAAGCAATTAATTTTGCGCTCCTGTTTTTTCGACCAGCCAATTTTGTCGGGTCAAGCAAATAGAAAATGTTCTCAATCTATTGATTGATTTTTAGTCGGGGAGATACTCAAGCGGCCAACGAGGACAGACTGTAAATCTGTTGACTTATGTCTTCACAGGTTCGAATCCTGTTCTCCCCACGCCATAATTCAAAATTTGAGATTCAACATTCAAAATTGATCTTGAATCTGAAATTTTGAATCTTGAATTAAAAATTGCGGGAGTAGCTCAGTTGGTAGAGCGATAGCCTTCCAAGCTATAGGTCGCGGGTTCGAGCCTCGTCTCCCGCTCTAACAGATTTCGAATTCAAAATCCCAGATTCAAAATTGGAGTTTTGAAAGAACTTGAATTCAAACGGGATTTTGAATTTGAAATAGTGGATTGCGAATTGCCGAAAAGCTGTTGTAGCTCAGGGGTAGAGCACTTCCTTGGTAAGGAAGAGGTCGAGGGTTCAATTCCCTTCAACAGCTCACCCTTGAATTTAAAGGCTTAAGATCTCGAAAATCCTGAATAAGTCAGGAATATGTTTGCAAACGAGCAAACTTGGATGTTGAAATTTTGATTGTGTAAATCTTTGCCTGCCGATGCCTAGCGAACATCAAAAAGCGGCAAAAATTTACAAATTTACCTTATTCGAAAGGCTTACGATGTTTAGGGTGTGCGCTTCAAATGAAGCTTAAATAAGTAACTTTTTAATTATTTATACACTTTTAAACTAAAACAGGAATTTTCAAATATGGCAAAAGAAACATTTGACCGCTCGAAACCACACGTTAACATCGGTACTATTGGTCACGTTGACCACGGAAAAACTACTCTTACCGCTGCAATCACACAAGTACTTTCAAAAAAGGGTCTTGCTGCAGTGCGCGATTTCTCTTCAATCGACAATGCACCTGAAGAAAAAGAAAGAGGTATTACTATCAACACTTCACATGTTGAATACGCAACAGCAAATAGACACTATGCACACGTAGACTGTCCAGGTCACGCTGACTATGTGAAGAACATGGTTACTGGTGCTGCCCAGATGGACGGAGCGATTCTAGTGGTTGCCGCTACTGACGGACCAATGCCACAAACACGTGAACACATTCTTTTAGCTCGTCAGGTGGGTGTACCTGCTCTTGTTGTATTTATGAACAAAGTAGATTTAGTAGATGATGCTGAATTGCTTGAGTTGGTGGAGATGGAAGTTCGCGAACTTATGACGTACTATAGTTTCCCTGGCGATACGATGCCTGTTATCAAAGGCTCTGCTCTTGGCGCACTCAATGGCGAACCAAAATGGGTAGCTAAAGTGGAAGAGTTAATGGAAGCGGTGGACAACTTTATTCCTATTCCAGTTCGTTTGATTGACAAAGATTTCTTGATGCCCGTTGAAGACGTGTTTTCTATTACTGGTCGTGGAACAGTTGCAACTGGTCGTATTGAAAGAGGTGTAATTAAGACTGGCGATCCGGTTCAAATTCTTGGAATGGGCGCAGAAAATTTGACATCTACTATTACAGGTGTTGAGATGTTCCGCAAAATCCTCGATAGAGGTGAAGCTGGTGACAACGTAGGATTGTTGTTGAGAGGTATTGAAAAAGAGCAAATCTGCCGCGGAATGGTAATTTGTAAACCAAATTCAGTAACCCCTCATGCAAAATTCAAAGCTGAGGTTTATGTATTGAGCAAAGAAGAAGGAGGTCGTCACACACCATTCTTTAACAAATATCGTCCGCAGTTTTATTTCCGTACTACCGATGTTACTGGCGAGGTAATGCTACCAGCAGGTGTTGAAATGATCATGCCTGGCGATAACATTTCTATCGAGGTAACTTTGATCAATAAGATAGCTATGGAAAAAGGTCTTCGTTTCGCTATTCGCGAAGGCGGCCGTACCGTAGGTTCTGGTCAGGTAACTGAAATATTAGATTAAAATTTACTTGCCATTAGGCAAGTAGCTGAAAATCAACACTAAGCGTTTCTGAGAAAAATCTTAGAAACGCTTTTGTTTTAATTCAGTTTGTTCTACCTTTGCAGTCCTTTTAAATTGACGTACACGGGTGCGATTTAATAAGGTGTTGGAGGAGAGCCTAAAAGCAAAAATTTACGGGTGTAGTTCAACGGTAGAATAGCGGTCTCCAAAACCGTTGATCTTGGTTCGAATCCAGGCACCCGTGCAAAGAAGAAAAAGATGGAAAAAGTAAAAAATTACGTACTTGATTCGTTTGACGAAATTCGTAACAAGGTGTCGTGGCCAAAATTTAGTGAGCTTCAAAGTAGTGCGATTTTGGTACTCGTTGCATCGTTCATCTTTGCGTTGGTAATAGGGTTTATTGATTTTGGTTTTAAAAATGGCTTAACTTGGTTTTATACCCTTAAATAAGCGTAGCGAATTATGGCCGATTTAAAGTGGTATGTGCTCAGGGTGGTTAGTGGTCAGGAAAAAAAGATAAAATCTTATCTGGAAACTGACATCGAACGATCAAAATTGAAAGAATTTGTTCCTCAGATACTTATTCCTTCTGAAAAGGTGCATGAAATGAGAAACGGGAAAAAAAGAGTGAGAGAGAGAAACTTTTTCCCTGGTTATGTTATCCTTTTTGCTGATTTGACCCACGGAGAGGCATATCATACAGTCAACAATATACCCGGGGTAATTGGGTTTTTGGGTAACAATGTGTCTGGGATGACAAACAAAGAACCCGTTGCGCTGCGTCAATCTGAGATTAATAGAATTCTGGGGAAAGTAGAAGAAGTAGATACCACCACCGAGAAATTAGAAACTCCTTTTATTAAAGGGGAATCAGTTAAAGTAATGGATGGTCCATTTAACGGATTTACTGGAACGGTAGAGGAGATTTTTGAAGAGAAGAAGAAATTGAACGTAATGGTAAAGATTTTCGGCAGGAATACGCCAGTCGAATTGAATTATATGCAGGTTGAAAAAGTAGAATAACAGAAGTAGTATAATACTAAAATGGCAAAGCAAGTAATTGGATTTTTGAAGTTACAGGTAAAGGGCGGTGCAGCTAATCCGGCACCTCCAATTGGTCCTGCGTTGGGTAGTAAGGGTCTTAACATCATGGATTTTTGCAAGCAGTTTAATGCAAGAACTCAAGATAAACCCGGGCAGGTTTTACCTGTGTTAATTACAATTTATAACGACAAGTCGTTCGACTTTGTAATTAAAACACCTCCAGCGGCTGTTTTGATTATGGAAGCAATAAAACTTCAAAAAGGATCAAAAGAACCTAACCGCTTGAAAGTGGGTTCAATTTCTTGGGATCAGGTGAAAAAGATAGCGGAGTTGAAAATGCCCGACTTAAATGCATTCAAAGTCGAGTCAGCAATGAAGATGATTGCAGGAACTGCGCGAAGCATGGGTGTAACGGTAAGTGGAACAGCTCCTTGGGCAAATAATTAATTAAAACAATGGCTAGATTAACAAAAAACCAAAAGGCCCTTGTAGGCAAATACAATCCTGACAAAGAATATTCTTTAGAGGATGCTGCAAAACTTGTGAAGGAAATTTCATTCACAAAATTTGATCCGTCTGTCGATGTAGACATCAGGTTAGGAGTTGATCCTAAGAAATCAGATCAAATGGTTCGCGGTGTGGTGTCTCTCCCTCATGGACTAGGAAAGATTGTCAGAGTTTTGGTATTGTGTACTCCTGACAAAGAACAAGAAGCTAAAGATGCCGGTGCAGACCACGTAGGTCTTGATGATTATATCAAAAAGATTGAAGGCGGCTGGACGGATATTGATGTTATTATAACGATGCCTACTGTTATGGCTAAAGTAGGTAAACTCGGAAAGGTACTTGGACCCCGTGGCTTAATGCCAAATCCTAAATCAGGAACTGTTACTCTTGAAGTAGGTAAAGCAGTCAAAGATGTGAAGGCAGGTAAAGTTGACTTCAAAATTGATAAGCAGGGGATTATTCATGCAAGTGTTGGGAAGGCTTCCTTCAGCGCAGACAAAATAAAAGAGAATGCTGCTGAACTGATCAACATGGTAGCCAAGTTAAAGCCAGCTTCTGCGAAGGGTGCGTATTTCCAAAGCATTACGCTATCCTCCACCATGAGCCCTGGTATTACTGTAGATAAGGCATCCGTAGGTGGTGCATAATTTTTAAAACTGATGACTAGGGAAGAAAAAGAAACGATTATTGGTGAATTGTCTGAGAAGTTTTCTCAGAATAATCATTATTACATCACCGATGCCTCAGGTCTTACCGTTGCCCAAATAAACGCTTTTCGAAGAGTTTGTTTCAATACGGGAGTTGAATATCGTGTTTACAAAAATACGCTCATTCGCAAGGCTCTTGAAAAGCAAGGTGTGCATGACGAGGAGTTATTTAAGGTGTTGCATGGTTTTTCTGGAGTAATATTCTCCAAAGAATCAGGCAAAGCACCTGCGGTAGCCCTCAAGGAATATCATAAGAAATTAGATGGAAGACCCGCCTTAAAAGCTGCCTCTATCGAAAAGTCTATTTTTATTGGCGCAGACCAATTAGACACATTGAATGCGCTTAAATCCAAGAACGAGCTTATTGGAGAAATCATTTCCTTGTTACAATCACCTGCGAAAAATGTGTTGTCTGCTTTATTGAGTGGAAAAAGCACAATTGCTGGCTTAGTGAAGAGCTTGGAAGAAAGAAAACAATCTTAAAATTGAATTTGAACTATTAAAATTTACGAACATGGCAGACATCAAAGTAATCGGAGATCAACTTGTAGAACTTACCGTAAAGGAAGTTAATGAATTAGCATCTTATTTAAAGGAGACATACGGCATTGAGCCGGCAGCGGCAGCGGTTGCAGTAGCAGCAGGGCCAGTGGCAGGTGGTGCAGCCCCAGCAGCTGAAAAGACTAATTTCGATGTAATCTTGAAGGCACCGGGTGCAAATAAACTTCAGATCGTGAAGTTAGTGAAAGACCTAACTGGTCTTGGCTTGAAAGAAGCTAAAGACTTAGTGGATGGCGCTCCAAAAACAATCAAAGAAGGATTACCAAAAGCAGAAGCAGAAAACCTCAAGAAGCAACTTACTGAAGCTGGTGCTGAAGTTGAGTTGAAGTAATTGAAGGCGAAGGGTACCGTCTAACGTCAAAGTTGGGCCCCCATTCCTGTCAAATTCAGGATGGGGTTTCTTTATTTGTACCCATATTAATGTTTTGTTCTGTTTAGGAAATTTTAAACTCGAAGTACCTTGACGAAAAAGACCATCACCGGAAGAATTGATTTTTCTTCCATAGAGAAAGTCCTAGAATACCCGGACTTCTTAGACCTGCAATTGCAGTCTTTCAAAGATTTTTTGCAGATAGAAACAGCTGCAGAGAAGAGACAAAACGAGGGGCTATTCAAAGTGTTTGCTGAGAATTTCCCGATCTCAGATTCACGCGAAAACTTCGTGCTTGAGTTTGTTGATTATACGATCGATCCGCCAAAATATTCTGTTGATGAGTGCATTGATCGCGGGCTGACTTACTCGGTGCCTTTAAAGGCAAAACTTCGCCTCACGTGTAACGATGAGGACAATGAAGATTTTGAAACAATAGAACAAGAAGTCTTTTTGGGAAATATTCCATACATGACTGAGAAGGGATCTTTTGTGATCAATGGGGCCGAACGTGTTATTGTGTCTCAGTTGCACCGGTCGCCAGGCGTGTTCTTTGCGATGAGCAAGCATACAAATGGAACGAAGCTCTATTCTGCTAGGATTATCCCTTTCAAAGGTTCTTGGATCGAATTTGCTACAGATGTTAATGCTGTCATGTATGCTTACATCGATCGGAAGAAGAAATTTCCAATTACTACGTTGCTAAGGGCAATTGGCTATGGCACAGATAAAGACATTCTTGATTTATTCGGATTATCTGAAGAGGTTGATGCGAACAAAAATACACTTAAAAAGTATGTTGGTCGTAAGTTAGCAGCTCGGGTGTTGAAAACTTGGACTGAAGACTTCGTGGATGAGGATACCGGAGAGGTCGTATCGATCGACAGGAATGAAGTGTTATTGGAGCGCGACCATGTAATAGAATCTGAAGATGTTGATATCATCGTAGAGTCGGGCGTTAAGTCAATTATCCTACATAGAGATGACGTTAATGTGACAGATTTTCATATCATATTTAACACCTTAGCTAAAGACAACTCAAACTCTGAAAAGGAGGCGGTTGAACAAATTTATCGGCAGTTAAGAAATACGGAAGCGCCAGATGAACAAACTGCCCGCGATGTAATCCAAAGCTTATTCTTTAGTGAAAAGCGCTATGATTTAGGAGAAGTTGGCCGTTATAGAATTAATAAGAAACTTGGTTTAGACATTAACTCAGACCAACGAGTTTTAACAACTCAAGACATTATCTTGATTGTTAAATATTTGATTGGATTAATCAATTCTAAAGCCGTTGTTGACGATATTGACCACTTGAGCAACAGGAGAGTTCGGACTGTAGGTGAGCAACTGTATACTCAATTTGGTGTTGGTCTTGCGCGTATGGCAAGAACAATTAAAGAAAGAATGAATGTACGCGATAACGAAGACTTCAAGCCTGTTGACTTGATCAACGCGCGAACCTTATCTTCAGTAATCAATTCATTCTTTGGAACGAATCAGCTTTCTCAATTTATGGATCAAACCAACCCACTTGCAGAGATCACGCACAAGCGTAGGATGTCTGCACTTGGCCCTGGAGGTCTGTCAAGAGAAAGAGCTGGTTTTGAGGTGCGTGATGTTCACTATACGCACTATGGCCGTTTATGCACTATTGAAACTCCCGAAGGACCAAACATTGGGTTGATTTCTTCGCTTTGCGTTCATGCGAAAGTGAATAAAATGGGTTTTATAGAAACACCTTACAGAAAAGTTGAGGAAGGGAAGGTAAAGGTTAAAGAAGATGTTGTTTTTTTAACGGCTGAAGAGGAAGACACATTTAATATCGCGCAGGCAAACGTACATATTACCACATCGGGTGAAATTACTGACGAAAAGATAAAGGCTCGCTTTGAAGGAGATTTCCCGATTGTTGAACCGAAAGATGTTCGTTATATGGACATTGCCCCAAATCAAATTGTATCTATAGCAGCCTCGTTAATTCCATTTTTGGAACACGATGATGCTAACAGGGCTTTGATGGGTTCAAACATGCAACGCCAAGCCGTGCCGCTAGTACGGCCGGAAGCTCCGGTGGTTGGCACCGGATTAGAAAGACGGATTGCCCTTGACTCGCGCGCCTTGGTATTAGCGGAAGCAAACGGGGTAGTAGAATTTGTTGATGCGAAAAAGATCACAATCAAGTATGAAGTTTCTGAAGAGCAATCGCTTGTAAGATTTGATGACGAGTATAAAAGTTACAATCTTATTAAGTTCAGAAGAACGAATCAAGATACTTGCATTAATCTTACTCCTCTTGTTAAGAAGGGCGATAAGGTAACAAAAGGGCAAGCGTTATGCCAAGGTTACGGAACTGCTAATGGCGAGCTTGCGCTCGGAAGAAATCTTTTGGTAGCGTACATGCCATGGCAAGGCTATAATTTTGAGGATGCGATTGTAATATCTGAACGTGTAGTTCGTGATGACGTTTATACGTCAATTCACGTGGAGGAATTTGAGTTGGAGGTGCGCGATACTAAAAGAGGCGAGGAAGAACTCACCTCAGAGATACCAAACGTTAGCGAAGAAGCAGTTAAACATCTTGATGAAAATGGAGTAATCAGGATTGGTGCTGAAGTGAAGGAAGGAGATATTCTGATTGGGAAAATTACACCAAAAGGCGAAACAGATCCAACACCAGAAGAAAAATTGCTTCGAGCAATTTTTGGCGACAAAGCTGGTGACGTGAAAGATGCTTCGATGAAAGCACCTCCATCGCTAAAAGGTGTTGTTATTGAAACTAAGCTTTTTTCGAGACCAAAAAGAGATAAGGATATTCGCACAAAATCGAAAAAGGAACTTGATGCGTTGAAAAATCGCTACAGTAAAAGTCTTACTGATTTGCGCAACGAAATGATCAAGAAACTTTCGAACCTCTTGAATGGTAAGACTAGCCAAGGTGTTAAACACAAATTTGGCGATGAGCTGATAACCAAAGGAGTTAAATTCTCGAGTAAAGTCATTGAAAGTAATTTATTCCCAGATAAGAACATTTATCGCGATGAAAGCAACTACAATGTTCCTGAAGAAGTAAACTTGATAGTTGATATCAGTTTGGAGGGATGGACAGCGGAGGATCATACAAATGATTTGATCTCTGAGCTAGTTAAAAATTATCTAAACAAGCGCAACGTGATTGCTGGAGAGTTTAAGCGCGAGCGATTCACTCTTGAGGTTGGCGATGAACTTCCTGCGGGCATAGTGCAGCTTGCTAAAGTATATGTTGCTAAAAAACGAAAGTTAAAAGTGGGAGATAAAATGGCGGGGCGCCACGGTAACAAAGGCGTTGTTGCGAGGATTGTTCGTGACGAAGACATGCCTTTCTTGCAAGATGGAACTCCAGTAGACATCTGTTTGAATCCGCTTGGTGTTCCTTCTCGTATGAACTTGGGTCAGATCTACGAAACCGTTCTAGCGTGGGCGGGTAAAAAGTTAGGTAGACGTTACGCTACTCCTATTTTTGATGGTGCTACTTTAGAGCAAGTTTCGGCTGAACTAAAAGAAGCAGGTTTACCTGATTTTGGAAGAACTTATCTTTATGACGGACTTACAGGCGACATCTTTGATCAGCCAGTAACGGTGGGGATTGCATACATGTTGAAGCTTGGACACTTAGTTGATGATAAGATGCATGCCCGTTCAATCGGACCATATTCACTTATCACGCAACAACCACTAGGTGGTAAAGCACAATTTGGTGGTCAGCGTTTTGGAGAAATGGAGGTTTGGGCGATTGAGGCATTCGGAGCGGCTCATATTCTGCAGGAAATTCTCACCATCAAGTCGGATGATGTAATTGGAAGGGCCAAAGCATACGAATCGATTGTGAAAGGTGAGACAATGCGAAAGCCAAATATTCCAGAGTCATTCAAAGTGCTTGTTCACGAATTAAGAGGACTCGCTTTAGAGATTACAATGGATTAATAAAGCTGGATAGTCGGGAAGTCCGAGAGTCAGTAAAGACTTTCAGACTTTTTGACTTTCAGACTTAGACGGATTTATAATTATTTAGTAAACTGAAACGTAACAATATGTCTTTCAGAAAGAATAAAAAATTCAATAGCGATTTTTCTAAGATCACCATCAGTTTAGCTTCTCCCGAATCAATTTTGGAAAGTTCGCATGGTGAGGTTACCCAACCCGAGACGATCAACTACAGAACATACAAACCAGAAATGGGTGGATTGTTTTGCGAACGGATATTCGGTCCGGTAAAAGACTGGGAATGTCATTGTGGAAAATATAAACGCATTCGATATAAGGGCATTATATGCGATCGTTGCGGTGTTGAAGTGACCGAGAAGAAAGTGCGCAGAGAGCGCATGGGACACATCGAATTGGTGGTGCCTGTAGCTCACATTTGGTACTTCCGCTCGTTGCCTAATAAAATCGGTTATCTGTTGGGTCTTCCAACAAAAAAACTAGATCAAATCATCTATTACGAAAGGTACGTAGTAATTCAAGCAGGTATTAAAGAAGAAGACGGAGTCAATAGGTTAGACTTCCTAACCGAAGAAGAGTACCTGGATATACTTGACAAACTTCCTCGCGAAAATCAATTGTTGGATGATAATGATCCTAAGAAATTCTTAGCGCGCATGGGTGCCGATGCCCTTGAAATGTTATTATCGCGATTAAAGTTAGATGAGCTTTCTTTTGAATTGCGCCATCAAGCAGCCACCGATACTTCGCAGCAACGTAAGGCAGAGGCTTTGAAGCGTTTGAAAGTTGTGGAAGCTTTCCGCGATGCAAATACTCGTATCGAGAACAGACCAGAGTGGATGACCATTAAAATGGTTCCTGTTATTCCTCCAGAGTTGCGTCCCCTTGTGCCGCTAGATGGCGGACGTTTTGCGACATCTGATTTGAATGATCTTTACAGACGCGTTATAATCCGTAACAATCGTCTAAAAAGATTAATTGATATTAAAGCTCCTGAAGTGATCTTACGTAATGAAAAACGTATGCTTCAAGAAGCTGTGGACTCGTTGTTCGATAATTCACGTAAAGTGAATGCTGTTCGTTCTGATGGAAACCGTGCTTTGAAGTCTTTGAGTGATATGCTCAAAGGCAAACAAGGGCGATTCCGTCAAAATTTATTGGGTAAACGTGTTGACTATTCAGGCCGCTCGGTTATTGTGGTGGGTCCAGAGTTGAAACTTCATGAGTGCGGTCTTCCTAAAGATATGGCTGCTGAATTGTTCAAGCCGTTTATTATCCGCAAGCTTATTGAAAGAGGAATTGTAAAGACTGTAAAGTCAGCTAAAAAGATTGTTGATCGTAAAGATCCGGTTGTTTGGGATATTTTAGAGAACGTATTGAAAGGGCATCCCGTTCTTTTGAACCGAGCTCCGACTCTTCACAGACTAGGTATACAAGCCTTCCAACCAAAATTGATTGAAGGAAAGGCAATACAGTTACATCCGTTGGTATGTACTGCGTTTAATGCTGACTTTGACGGTGACCAAATGGCGGTTCACGTTCCTCTAGGGCAAGAAGCCGTGCTTGAGGCCTCCTTATTGATGCTTTCCTCACACAATATTCTTAACCCGGCAAACGGTGCTCCTATTACTGTTCCTTCTCAGGACATGGTGTTGGGTCTTTATTATTTGACGAAAGGCCGCAAAGGTGAAAAAGGCGAAGGGAAAAGATTTTATTCGGCTGAAGAAGTTATCGTCGCCTTTAACGAAGGCAAGCTTTCTAAACATGCAATTATTAAAGTTCGCGTTAACGTTAAGGATAAGAAGACTGGAAAAATAGAATACAAACTTACTGAAACTGTCGCAGGCCGTGTTATATTCAATGCGGTAATGCCCGAAGAAGTTGGCTTTGTAGACGAACTGTTGACTAAGAAAAAACTACAAACAATTATCGCTGATGTTTACAAGTATGCTGGTCAAGCTAAGACAGCAAAATTCTTGGATGATATCAAGGAGATTGGTTTCCAGATGGCATATAAAGGTGGCCTCTCAATGGGGCTTAACGATGTAAAGGTGCCTGCTGAAAAGGAGAAATTAGTAGCGGAAGCTCAGAAGGAGGTTGACTCCGTTTGGAGTAACTATATGATGGGACTAATTACCGATAACGAGCGTTACAACCAGGTTATCGATATTTGGACACGCACGAATACCATGCTTACCAACACGCTGATGAAGCAGTTGGAGGAAGATCAGCAAGGATTTAACTCAATTTATATGATGATGCACTCTGGAGCTCGTGGTTCTAGAGAACAAATTCGTCAGTTAGGCGGAATGAGAGGTCTTATGGCGAAGCCACAAAAGAATTTGGCAGGTTCAGTTGGGTCTATCATCGAGAATCCAATCTTATCAAACTTTAAGGAAGGACTTGATGTATTGGAATACTTTATTTCGACACACGGTGCTCGAAAAGGCTTGGCGGACACTGCGTTGAAAACAGCTGATGCCGGTTATTTGACGAGAAGATTAGTTGACGTGGCGCAAGATTTAGTTATCACAGAGGAAGATTGTGGTACATTGAGGGGTCTAAAAGTAACCGCGTTAAAGGACAATGAAGATATAGTTGAGCCTTTGTCTGAACGAATTGTTGGCCGGGTTACGGTTCATGATATTTATGATCCGTTGACGGAAAAATTGATTTGCTTGGCAAACGAGCACATCACCGATGACATCGCTAAACTAATTGAAGAGACAAACATTGAGGAGGTGGAGATTCGCTCAATACTTACTTGTGAAACAAAAATTGGAGGATGTGCTAAATGTTATGGAAGGAATTTAGCAACAGGAAGAAGCGTGCAAACGGGCGAGGCTGTGGGCGTTATTGCTGCTCAGTCAATCGGTGAGCCGGGCACCCAGCTAACACTACGTACTTTCCACGTAGGTGGTACGGCATCCAACATTGCTGTTGATGCAAACATTAAAGCGAAGTTTCCGGGCTATGTGGAATTCGAGACAATCAGAACCGTAGAAACAGCCGATAAAGAGGGGAACAACGTACATGTTGTAATGGGAAGAACAGGTGAAATTAGAATCTTGGACGAAACTAAGTCCAGGGTATTGATTTCGAATAACGTTCCTTACGGGGCTTTCTTGCAAGTGAAGGATGGTCAGAAAGTAGAAAAAGGGGATCAATTATGTTATTGGGATCCTTACAATGCAGTTATTCTTTCTGAGTTTGACGGCCAAATAGGATTTGAGGCGATCATTGAAGGGGTTACCTTTAAAGAAGAATCAGATGAGCAAACAGGCCACCGTGAAAAAGTGATCATTGATACCCGAGATAAAACGAAAAACCCTTCGATTATCGTAAATGGCAAGAATGATTCTAAAGGCTACAACATTCCAGTAGGTGCTCACTTAGCAGTGGAAGAGGGAGAGAAGATTAAAGCGGGTCAGGTGCTTGCTAAAATCCCTAGAACCATGGGCAAGTCGAGAGATATTACGGGTGGTCTTCCTCGGGTAACTGAATTGTTTGAAGCGAGAAATCCTTCAAATCCTGCAGTAGTGAGCGAGATTGACGGTGTTGTTACTTACGGAGGTATAAAGCGAGGAAATCGTGAAATCTTTATTGAATCACGTGATGGTGTTCAGAAGAGATACATGGTGCCACTTTCTAAACACATTCTTGTTCAAGACAATGACTTCGTGAAAGCTGGTCAGCCGTTATCAGACGGAGCGATCACTCCTTCCGATATTTTATCGATAAAAGGACCAACCGCGGTTCAGGAATACTTAGTGAATGAAATTCAAGAGGTATATAGACTGCAGGGCGTGAAGATCAATGACAAGCACATTGAGTGTATTGTAAGTCAGATGATGCAAAAAGTAGAAATTATAGACTCTGGTGATACTACATTCTTGCCTGGCGAATATGTTGACAAGTTTGAATTTCGTGAAGAGAATGATCTAGTTCTTGATAAGAAAGTAGTGTTGGAAGCAGGCGATTCGAACAGATTCAAGGTAGGGCAGATTGTTTCTCCTCGCGAGCTACGAGATGAAAACTCATCGTTGAAGCGCAAGGATTTGAAACCAGTTGAGGTGAGAGATGCTCTATCTGCCGTTTCAAGGCCAACGTTGCAAGGTATTACACAGGCCTCATTGAAAACTGAAAGCTGGCTTTCTGCGGCTTCTTTCCAAGAGACAACCAAAGTATTGAGCGAAGCTGCCATCCGCGGCAAAGCAGATAAGTTGATGGGATTAAAAGAAAACGTGATTGTTGGTCATCTGATACCTGCAGGAACTGGACAACGTATCTTTAACGATATGATTGTTGGTTCTGAGGACGAATACGAAGACCTAATGGAGGTTACTGCGGCTACTAAAGCGAGAGAAAAGCAATTTCAGAACTAGGCAATTAGAAGGCGTCCTTAAAAACCGGACGCCCTAGTGAATACGATGGCAAACGAAAAAGAGGAAGTTCAGCAAAACCAAATAAACATTGAGCTCTCGGAGGAGATTGCAGAAGGTGTTTACTCGAATTTGGCCATGATTGCTCATTCCAACAGCGAATTTGTTATCGATTTTATAAGATTGATGCCAGGTGTGCCAAAAGCAAAGGTAAAATCACGAATCGTGGTGACACCAGAACACGCCAAACGTCTTCTGTTTGCTTTGAAAGACAATATTGAGAAATATGAGGCTTCGTTTGGAACGATAAAGCGCACTGATGAAGCACCGAGATTTCCGATGAATTTTGGTGGTACCATCGGAGAAGCGTAAAAATTCACATAAAATTAAAGTAGGATGCGAAATTTCTTTACACAAGGTTTTGCATCCTATTTTTCTTTAGATACCTTTGCAGTCCTATTTTTTTGAAGGGTTTTAACAATAAAAATAAATGCCTACCATTCAACAACTTGTAAGAAAAGGACGGACTAAATTGACCTTTAAGTCAAAGTCTCCTGCCTTAGATTCCTCCCCTCAACGCAGAGGTGTATGCACAAGAGTGTATACTACCACTCCTAAAAAGCCAAACTCAGCTATGAGAAAGGTTGCAAGGGTGCGTTTGACCAACGGAAAGGAAGTAAATGCCTATATCCCGGGCGAGGGCCACAATCTTCAGGAACACTCTATTGTGTTGATTCGAGGTGGTAGGGTAAAAGACCTTCCAGGTGTGCGTTATCATATTGTACGTGGTGCGTTAGACACTTCAGGTGTTGGCGGAAGACAGCAAAGCAGATCTAAATACGGTGCAAAGAGACCTAAGGCTGGAGCTGCTGCTCCTGCCGGAAAGGGCGCTCCTGCGGCTAAAGGAAAAGGTAAAAAATAATCGATACGTACGATGAGAAAGACAAAACCTAAGAAAAGATATTTACTTCCAGACCCAAAGTTCAACGACACTTTGGTGACAAAGTTTGTGAATTACATGATGGAAGAAGGCAAAAAGAGTGTTGCTTATGGCATATTCTATGATGCAATTGCTATGGTGGAGAAGAAAGCAGGCGGTGAGGCCGGCCTAGAAGTGTGGAAAAGAGCGATGAACAATGTTATGCCCGCTGTCGAAGTAAAGAGCCGTAGAGTAGGTGGAGCAACATTCCAAGTGCCAGTAGAGATAAGACCCGAAAGAAAAATCAATCTTAGCATTAAATGGTTGATTGATTATTCGCGTTCACGTGGCGAAAAAACCATGATGGATAAACTAGCTGGTGAAATTTTGGCTGCTTCAAAGGGTGAAGGTGCTGCGATTAAGAAAAAGGACGATACACATAGAATGGCAGAAGCGAATAAAGCGTTCTCTCATTTTAGATTTTAATAAATCCCAAAAACAATTCTAATTCTATTATTCTAAATGGCACGGGATTTAAAATACACAAGAAATATTGGTATTGCGGCTCACATTGATGCTGGTAAAACAACAACAACCGAACGCATTCTTTATTATGCAGGTGTTAATCACAAAATAGGCGAAGTTCATGATGGTGCAGCCACTATGGACTGGATGGCGCAGGAACAGGAAAGAGGTATTACCATTACTTCGGCTGCCACTACTGTTTATTGGAAATATAAAGCTAATGATTACCACGTAAATATTATTGACACTCCGGGTCACGTTGATTTTACTGTAGAAGTGAATCGGTCATTGCGTGTATTAGACGGATTGGTGTTTTTGTTTAGTTCGGTGGATGGGGTTGAACCTCAATCCGAAACTAATTGGCGCTTAGCGGATAATTACAAAGTTGCTCGAATCGGATTCGTTAACAAAATGGATCGGTCGGGTGCCGATTTCTTGGGCGTAGTTGCGCAAGTAAAGGAAAGGCTTGGGAGCAAGGCAGTAGCACTTCAATTGCCAATTGGCGCAGAAGAGAATTTTAAAGGCGTGGTGGACTTGGTTGGAAACAAAGGGATTATCTGGAATGAGTCTGACAAGGGGATGACTTTCCAAGAAATTCCAATTCCTGCCGACATGGTAGAAGAAGCCAAAGAATATCGCGAGAAATTATTAGAGGCGGTTGCTGAAGTTGACGAGACGTTGATTGAAAAATATTTTGCAGACCCCGAGTCAATTACAACTGCAGAAATTTTGAAAGCGTTGCGTGAAGCTACTATTCAAATGAAAATAGTTCCGATGGTGTGTGGATCATCCTTTAAAAACAAAGGTGTTCAGACCATGTTAGACTACGTGATGGAGTTACTTCCGTCTCCGCTGGATAAGGATGAAATTATAGGAACGGATCCAGATACAGATCTCCCGGTTTCAATTACCCCTACTGAAAAGGAGCCTTTCGTTGCTTTGGCTTTTAAGATTGCGACAGATCCATTCGTAGGTCGTTTGTGTTTTATTCGCGCTTATTCTGGTGTACTTGAGTCGGGCTCGTATGTGTATAATACTCGCACGCAGCAGAAAGAAAGGATTTCTCGCGTGTTTCAAATGCACGCAAACAAGCAAAATCAAATTGATAGATTGCCAGTAGGTGACATTGGGGCTGTGGTTGGTTTTAAAGATATTAGGACAGGCGATACTCTTTGCGATGAAAAACGAAAAGTAATTCTAGAATCTATGGTGTTCCCCGAGCCAGTTATTGGGTATGCCATTGAGCCAAAGAAGCAAGCTGATGCCGATAAGCTTGGGATGGCTATTTCTAAATTGGTGGAAGAAGATCCTACACTTCGTGTTAATACCGATCAGGAAACTGGTCAGGTTATCTTGCGGGGTATGGGTGAACTTCACTTAGAAATTATCATCGACCGTCTAAAGCGCGAATTCAAAGTAGAGATTAACCAAGGCGCACCGCAAGTGGCTTATAAAGAAGCTCTGACTAAGAACGTTGAACATAAAGAGGTTTATAAGAAGCAAACAGGTGGTCGTGGTAAGTTTGCCGATATCGTGTTCGAAATCGGTCCACGTGAACTTGGACCCGAAGATAAGCCAGGATTGGAGTTTGTGAATGACATTGTGGGTGGTGTTATCCCTCGCGAGTTTATTCCTGCCATTCAAAAAGGATTTACAAACGCAATGTCAAATGGTCCGTTGGCTTCTTATCCAATCGACAATATGAAAGTTCGTTTATTCCATGGTTCATTCCACGATGTCGACTCTGATGCATTATCATTTGAACTGGCAGCCAGAATTGGCTTCAAAGAGGCAGCTAAGAAGTGTGCTCCTCAAATACTAGAGCCTATTATGGGTGTTGAAGTAGTTAGCCCTGATGAATACACAGGTTCGGTTACAGGTGACTTGAACAGAAGAAGAGGTGTAATGAAAGGAATGGATACACGTAATGGTGCTCAGGTTATAAAAGCGGACGTTCCTTTATCAGAACTCTTTGGATACATCACTGACCTAAGAACGATTACTTCTGGACGTGCAGCCGCCTCATTGACATTCTCACATTATTCTCCGGTGCCGAGAAACTTGGCAGAGAAGGTAATTGAAGATGCCAAGGGAGGAAAAAATTGATCGACTAGAGAGACTTTTAATATAAAGACATGAATCAGAAAATTAGAATTAAGTTGAAGTCGTATGATCATACGCTCGTTGATAAATCATCTGAGAAGATTGTGCGCGCTGTAAAAGCAACAGGTGCTGTTGTTAGCGGACCTATTCCTTTACCAACAGAGAAGGAGAAATTTACAGTACTTCGTTCACCACACGTAAACAAAAAAGCACGTGAACAATTTCAACTTTGTACTTATAAAAGGCTAGTTGATATTTATTCTAATAGCGCTAAAACCGTTGATGCGTTAATGAAGCTGGAATTGCCCAGTGGAGTTGATGTGGAGATAAAAGTCTAGTTTCAAACGAAACATTTTATTGAACCCAGCTTGTTTTAATAAGCTGGGTTTTTTTGTTTTGGGCAGGTCTGTTTTTTTTAGAAAGCGTACCAGTGGAATTAGCAACTCAAGCGCGATCTGAGTCACGGAAAGTTCAAATTATACGACAGGACATATGAATGCCGATTTATCCTTGGTTAATATATTAATTCTTTTCGGAGCTTTACAAGGCTTGATCTTTGGCTTGATTTTGTTATTCAATCGAAAGCATCCCGGTGCGGTCTTTCTAAGCGTCTTCATGTTAACACTAGCCTATAATAGTTTTGAAACGTTTAATTGGAGTTCTGGACTCAATAGCTTTTTGACTGAATTGTACCCATTCGTCTTTATCTATTTGCTCGGTCCGAGCCTTTATTTATATCTCCTTTCATTAATGTATCCAGAAAGGAAATTTAGTGGTAAAAGCATTGTATTAATTTACTTTTTCCCCATAGCCCAGTTTGCTATTCGTACCGCAAGTACAGCCTATCATATCCTATGGATGAATGACTATATTCAAACTGAAACGCACCCTGAGCAACTCAATAAATTGTATTTTGGTTATTCGGAATATTTTAGTGTCGCGGTTTTTATCGGATTTTTCATGGCCTCGATTCTGGAATATCAAAAACATAAGTTAACAAGACCAAGCCGTTTGTTTTCGAAGGAAAACCAAGAAAGAATAGCTAAGTGGATTGGCTCACTGCTTGTCGCTATGGGCATTTTGTCAACACTTTGGCCTGTAACGCTTTTTGCCCCTTACGTTTTCGGTCTTCCGGAAGCCGTAAAGTATTATCCGGTAGAATTGTTGTTGGTTGCATTTATATACTGGATTGCGTTTGCGGGATATTATCAATCGAGGCAGATTCAACTCAAAGCTTTGCGCCCAGGAGAGTATGATGAGAATGAGTTAGCAGAGGAGTTTGGGAAGTTGAAGAAATGTATGGAGGGAGAGCGGCTTTTTCTAGATCCCGAATTGAATTTGAATAAACTGGCGCAACACACAGGTATCAATGGCAAAGTGATTTCAACCACATTAAACCAATATCACGATAGCACATTTAACGATTTTGTGAACGGCTATCGGATTGAAGAAGCGCAACAAAAGCTAATCGATCCAACGAATCAGCATTTAACTATTTCAGCCATCGCCTTGGAATGCGGTTTTAACTCGCAAGCTACTTTTCAGCGAGCGTTCAAATCCAAGCTGCACATGACCCCCAAAGAATACATCGCCCAGCACACAAAAAAGTAGTCTAATTCATCTCAAATCACGATTTGAGATGAATTGCCCAGCTAAATGTCAGTTATTTCGGCATATTTATTAAGAAATCAAGTATGCGTAGCCTCAAATTTCAGTGTGTGGTTGTTTTGGTGACTTTATCGGCCTGCTTGCCGGCCGTTGCACAGTCATTCATTTTCATTTCTGGTAAAATTTTAGAGCGCCAAACGAAAAGGCCAGTTCCTTATGCGAACATTTACCTGAAAGCGCATGGGATAGGAACCGCTGCCAATGCCGAAGGTGATTTTGTTTTTAAGATACCCACTGCTTGGGCGGACGATACGCTGATGATTTCAAGCATCGGTTACAACACGGCCAGGTCAATCATTTGGACGGATAAGTCGTCTAGGGAGATCTGGCTTGAGCAATCGATCATACAACTAAAAGAAATTACTGTAAACAGCGAAACTGCATCATCTTTTGTGAAGCGCGCCATTGAAAAAATACCTCACAATTATGACACTTCTAGCTTCCACATGAACGCTTACTATAAAGAAAATGCCTGGCTGGGCGATTTTGAAATGGTGAATAGTGAAGCTGTGCTAGACATCTATAAAACGTTTAAACCCAACACACGAAAGAAGTTTAACGATCAACTAAGAATCTTAAAAGGGCGTAAAAAGGAAATCAAACTCCCTTCCGACATGCTGTATTATTCGCTCAGTCTTTCTAACGGAGCCAGGGGTAATTTGGGTAACGATTTTGTAAAAAGTATTAACGATGACTATCACCCATTAAATCATTCCAACTTCAAATATTACAAGTTTGAATTTGGTGACATTGTTCAAGATGGAAGCAAACTAACGCAGGTAGTGAATATGCGACCCAAAAAGAAATCCCGCAAAGGATTGATGAGCATGAAATTATTCATTGATCAGGAAACGATGGCTTTTAAACGGATAGAGGCTGACCTAACAAAAGAAGGAGTCGACTTTTTAGAGCGCGCAGACAAGGGAGTTGTTTACAGCTTAGCATCGCTTTATGTCGGGTATAACACTAACTACGACAAATTTTCAGCTGCTGCCGACTATAAAATGTACAATGGCAAATGGTATCTCAATTCAGTCAATCGTCATTTTGAACTTTTGGTAAATAGCAGAAAAAGAAAAATAAAAAACCGGAAATGGTTTGTGGATGGGAACTTACAAATCACAGACATTAACACGAATAACAGAAATCCGATCGTCCAAGGAAACATTGGAAACAATCAGGGGTCAATTACTTCCATTATTGGAAACAACTACGATGAGGCCTTTTGGGAAAACTTTAATGTAATAAAGCCAGTGATTCCTGATTCGCTGAAGAACAAAATTCAACCAGATGAAAAACCAATTCCAAAAAATATCGATCCGAAAAAGAGTAATTCAACTCAACAAAGCAATCACCAAAAAGGATTTACACGAGCAGATACATTGAGAGGTAAACTCTCTCCTTTACGCACAGGTTACGATGTCTTGTTTTATCATTTGGATGTGGCCGTGGATATGGATTCGGGTTCTATAAAAGGCTCTAATCTTATCAGGTTTAAGGTGATGAAATCTTTTAAGACAATGCAAGTTGACTTGTTCGCCAATATGAAGGTGGATAAAATTTTGTACAAGGGTGCCGCACTTGAATTCAAACGCGAATATGACGCCATCTTCATAGATTTTCCGACCACGCTCGCCAAAGAAGCAAAAGAGGAAATAAAAATTTATTATGAGGGAACTCCAAAAACACCAGACTGGTCTATTCCAATGAATGGTGGCGTGCTATGGGATAGGGATGAACAAGGTAACCCATGGGCGCAAATGGTTTGCCAAGGTTCTGGCGCAAGTTTATGGTGGCCCAACAAGGATCATTTATCAGACGAACCCGACAGTATGAAAATCTGGATCACAGTGCCTTCGCAGTTCACTGAAATTTCCAATGGCCGGTTGATCCGTAAAACATCAGTATCCAATAATCAGATGCGCTATGAATGGGAGGTAACGTATCCGATCAACAACTACAACGTAACGTTTAACATCGGTAAGTATGCACACTACCGCGATCTCTTCATCACAAATGATACACTTACATTAGATTATTATGTGATGCCTTATAACCTAGAAAGATCGAAAATGCTTTTTAGCGAAGTAAAGCCTATGCTTACAGCTTTTGAAAAATATTTTGGTAAGTATCCGTTTAGTCGCGATGGATTTACACTTGTAGAAAGTATTTATCCCATGGAACATCAAAGTGGTGTTTGCATAGGAAAGATAACAGAAGAGAGCACAAGGGGAAACAATCCATTGATGTGGCACGAGTCCGCGCATGAGTGGTGGGGTAATTCGGTAGGTTGCTCCGATCTCGCTGACATGTGGCTGCACGAGGCATTTGCCACGTATGCAGAGGCACTGATAATTGAAGACAAGTTTGGAAAGCAACTGGGACAGCAATTTTTGACAGATTCTAAAGATCGCGTCCTCAATCTCGATCCAATAGTAGGTGCGTATGATGTGAATGATATCTTTTATGATATCGAAGACATGTATAGTAAGGGCAGTTTGGTTTTAAATACTTTCCGAAATGTGTTGAATAATGATTCAATCTGGTTTAGCCTCCTTCGGGCAATCCAAACTCATTTTCGGTATAAAACAATTTCTTCAGCACAGTTGATTTCGTTCATTAACGAGAAGACGCAGGCCGACTACACTTATTTTTTTGAGCAGTATTTAAATCATAGAGCTTTACCTAAACTGGAAATTAGAAAACGAGAATCTGGAGCTGATTTGGTAATTGACTATCGATGGCAATGTGATCTGCCAAAATTCACAATGCCAATTAAGGTAACGACCGCGATCGATCATTTTGAATTCATTTTTCCCACAACGGAATGGAAATCAACTCGCATTGCCAACATGAAAGAGGAGCATTTTGAAGTGGATGAAAATGATTTTTTGATTTCCCTCGTTGAGGTTGATCATTAGAGGATTCGCGGATCAGGTCGAATGACTTCTCTATTGTTGCTGGGTGGCATTAAAGCGTGCTGCTATTCTCTTCGATCATGGTTTTTCAAACGCTAGAATTTCGGTTAGTGAATTCTCCGCAGCCTTCAATTTGTTTTCAAAATTTTTGTAGATAAACCGGAAGGGTATGATCAATAGAAGAGTAACTCCAACGATGATTAGGAAGTAAGTGCTCCCAAATTCGCTGTCTAAGTAAACGGAAGTCTCATGTTTTATCTTTATCCATGCTGGTATGATCGTAACAAACCATACAAAAACAATTAGTAAATCGTAAATACTTCTTGAAGAGGTGTGTATTCTAAATTTTTCAATTACTTTTTGCAGCTCTACAATGGGTAGCTCAAAATACTTTGGACGAGTAATTACCAAATGATCTTTAAATGACCACAACATAGCAAGTCCCGCTAGAAAACAGGGTATGCTAAATTCAATTTGCTTTATCAGAATGATTGTAAAAACAAAAGATATCAAAGCATAAACTAAAGCAAGGTTTCTTCCCAGTATTGATGTTTTTATTAGCAGATCAACTTCACTCACCGTTTTGTCTAGGTAACCTTTTTTAATAACACTTTCGTTAAGTTGGATTCGTTCTTTTAATTTTTCGTTCTCTAATTTCCAATAGTCTTTCAATTCGTCTAGTTCCATAACATTAATTTATTTGTTGCTTGATCTTTAAGGTCTTTTTTAATGCGACTGATTTTTGTGCCAACATTAGTTTCGCTTATCCCGAGAATCTCCGCAATATCTCGATGACTTTTCTCTTCCAAATAAAGCATTATCAGTGCTTTGTTAAAAGGATCGAGCTGATGTATAAATCGATACAATTGACTCAGGTTGGTGTCGAGTTCGTCTAGGTAATTAACGGAGTGGATATTATAGACGATATCATCTATTGGGGTTTTACGTTCTTTTCTTTTTATCTCTTTGCGATAATGAGAGATGGCTACATTGAGCGCAATACGATACACCCAGCCTGAAAGATTAACATTTGGCTTATTACGTTCAAATGATCTCCATAGTTGTATTAGTATCTCTTGCTGAAGATCTTTTCTGTCATCGGCATCCTTACAATAGGAATATAGGATTTTGTAAATTACTCCCTTGTAATCACGTATTAGTTGAACGAATTTATCTGTATCGGTTGCTGATTTCACAATAAAACATCCTTTCTATACTAATCGCAGATTAAAGTCAAAAAATCACAAAACTCGAAAATTAATTTTTTTGGTGGAGTGACAATGTCTTGAATTGAAAGGTAAAAGCTCAGGCAAGTTCTCGCAAATTGCTATTTTAACTGCTCATAGAAATAGAGCTGGTGGTTTTCTAATATCTCGGGATGAGCAATCTTTACTAAATCTTTCAAAATCAAATCAGGCCTCAAATAACCGAGTTCCAAAAATTCACTTCCACCTTCTGCTCCTTTGCGTGCATTGTACGTGTAGAGGGCACCCTCCTTGAACGCGTTGAATTTAGAGTAACGTTGCTCTGAAGCTTTCATTTCTTCCAACGAAATAAAGCCACCAACCCCAATCCAAAGGTCTGCTGCGTTGGCTTTTTTGTAGACCGATTCAAAACTCAATTCTAGGAACCCATTCGATCCATCCTCTTTCCATAGGTAATTACATCCCGCATCTGCTAATAAAGTGCTTGCATAGTTTTTTCCTCCAGGCAAATACCACGTATCGCCATAAACAATACCGCTCATTGTAGTAGGTCTAGTTTTTGTTTGCTCCGCAAGATGTTTTGTCAGTAGATATTCCTTTTCAATAAAATTAAATACAGAATCAGCTTCTTTTTCTTTATTAAAGAACAACGCCATAAACTTGATCCACTCGGCCCGACCCAACGGATGCTTCTCCAAGTATTCTGCATTGATAACAACAGGCAAGCCCAGCTCTTGGATTTTTTTTAACTGGCCGAGGTCATTACTCATAGTATAGCCCATTACTGCGGATGGCTGGAGAGTAATTAGGCGTTCTATGTTCATTCCTTTGTCTATGCCCAGATCAACAACTTTTCCAGAATCAATCCGAGCTCTCATTTTCAAAGAGCTGATATAGTCCGTTGTTGGGAAGCCAACGAGTTTATTAGTTAGGTTTAAATAGTCAAGAAGTGGAATATGGGTAGTAGAGGTGCAAACAATATTTTTTAGGGGAACGACTACCACCTTTGTTTGATCATCGTGCGCGGGAGTAGTTTCTCCTTTGGGTACTAAAAGATATTTATAACCTGAAGTAGCATTTTGATAAGGATATTTTACTTCAACAAGTTTTGAGTTCCCTTGGTTATTAATACTAAACCCAACAGCATATTTTAGAGAGTGGCCCTGCTTATAACTACTTTTTGTTTTTTTGCTTTCGCAGGATACAAATAAGCTGAAGGCTACAAAGCACAGGCTAAAGGCCGAAACATTAGATTTTGAATCTTGAAGTCTGAATCTTGAATTATTAATCATTCACAAGTTTACGGAATTTATTATGTTTGCACCTGTATTGCGGTTTTTCTTGTTGAGTTACATCAACGGAAAATTAAAAGGGAACCCCGTGTAAATCGGGGGCTGTTCCCGCAACTGTAATCCACCAAATGAACTAGCAACCAAAGCCACTGTCTTTAACAAGATGGGAAGGCGTTAGCGAATGTGGAGAGCCAGGAGACCTGCCGAAATACAACATACATCAGTGCTTCGGGTAAAAAGCGACTGTGATTCATTTGAATAATGTTTTGTCAGGATTCTGCAGGCTCCTTTCATAGCGTTATCATCGTTTCATTTTCAGCCTTTTACTCTTTTTTCAAAACCTTAAAATCTTTTAAAATGAAAAGAGAGAAAAAAGTCTGGACAATAACTTTAATTGTCCTTTGGGGGCTGGCTCCAAGTAAAACAAACGCACAGCAAAATCAAGACTCAACAAAGGTTCTGTCAGAGATTGTAGTTACAGCAACGAAATTCGCAAAGAATCAATCCGAAACTGGCAAAGTGCTGGCAGTAATTGACGAAGAGCAATTAAAGCGAAGTTCTGGTAAAGACATTTCGCAACTATTAAATGAGCAAGCGGGTGTTGTTGTTAACGGGGCTAACAGTAATCCCGGAAAGGATAAATCAGTTTTTCTTCAGGGAGCTTCTACCAAGTACACGTTGATTTTGGTTGATGGCATTGCGGTCAATGATCCGAGCAGTGTGGGCGGTGCATTTGATTTGCGCTTGTTGCCTATCGATCAGGTGGAGCGCATTGAGATTTTGAAGGGCAGTCAATCTACTCTCTATGGAACCGATGCCATAGCTGGAGTAATAAACATTATTACCAAAAAGAAAGGAAATAAACCGTTGGCCGGATTCGGAACACTGAGCTATGGCAGCTATAACACATTCAAAGGCACCATTGGAGTGGGTGGCTCTGATGGCATTGTTAATTATAATGTTGGATATACCCGCTACTCTACAGATGGCGTTAGCGAAGCAAAAGATGCGATAGGGAACGGCAACTTTGACAAAGATGGAGTGAAGCAAAATTCGGTAAATGCAAATTTTACAATCAATCCATCAAAGGGCTTGTCACTTAATCCATTTTTTAGGTTTGCCGACTATAATGGGAAATATGATGCAGGAGGATTTGCGGATGATCCCACGGCAGCATTCACATCGAAAATTACCAACTACGGAGTGACGGGTAATCAAGATCTTAAAAAAACTACGTTGAATTGGCAGTATGGACGTATTGATACCAGACGAAGTTATGGCAATCAATATGGAACATTTGAGTATAAAGGGTATTTTGATAACGCAGAACTTTTTCTTACCAGTGATCTCTCCAGCACATTTCAGTTATTGTACGGAGTCAATTTCCAGAATCAAAAAATGGAGGATGAGAAAGCTAAAAAGGCAAATCCTTCTATCACGATCTTTAGCCCGTATGCATCTTTCTTCCTAAAAAACATCGATGGTTTTTCAGCAGAACTAGGAGCTAGGTATAACAACCATTCGCAATTTGGAAATGCTTTTACGTTCAGCATAAATCCCTCTTATTTTGTTAATGAGCGCCTAAAGCTTTTTGCCAATTACTCAACCGGTTTTAAAGCGCCAACACTAAATGAACTCTACGGCCAATTTGGAGCCAACGATCAATTGAAGCCAGAAACAAGCGCGAACGTACAAACAGGTGCACATTATTTTTCGACCGATAAACGGTTTAATCTAAGAGCAAACTACTTTAACAGACAGATTGCTAACATCATCATCTACGGAACTAAAGGCTATGTAAATCTGAGCGAACAAAACAATCAGGGTATTGAGATTGAGCCTACTGTTCAAATCAATAATGCGCTGTCGGTTCGTGGCTTTTACGCATTTGTGGATGGCGACAATTTAATCCGTAAGCCGAAAAACACTTTCGGAGTTAATGTTGGCTATCAAGCAACGGCCAAGCTTTTTGTGAGCGCTAATTTTAAAGCCTTTGATGCCCGTAAAGATTCATTTTTTGATTTGACAGATTTCGAAACCAAAACTGTTGATTTATCCGATTACCAATTATTAGATGTTTACTGTGAATACAAGATTTTGAAAGGTAAGCTCGCGTTTTTTATAGACGCAAAAAATATTCTTAATCAAGAGTATTATGAGGTGTATGGATATAACACACTTCGCTTCAATGCGAACGTTGGGGTGTCAGCTAGATTGTGAAAGTATTACTAATCGATTGAGCTTTTTGAATAAACTCGCATGTATAAAGAAGATAAAGGGACAAGTAGTAAAAAGAAAGACAAGCCTTCTTCAAAAGAGAAAGAAGATTTCTATTTTGAAGGAGGCTTTATGGTCTTTACGGAGAAATATCATTTAACGCGCGGTAGCTGTTGCAAGAGCGGCTGTCGCCATTGCCCGTACGGCTTTAAGATTAGTGGCTAATTTTCTTTGTCATTTCACTAACAATCTCTTCACATGCATAAATTGGGGAGGTCAATTTTTGTTTTATCTTTTTCTCGATTGCTTTTATTTTTTCTAGTGAAATTAGTTTTTCTATTATTCTATTATTGAAATACCAGCTGAGTTGTGCATGAAACCATTCCACATCCTGCTCTCCTCTATTCTTATTTAGATAGCCATTCATCAGGGTCTTTTCTAGATAGCTTCCTATCATAGCCCAGACCTCATCAATGCCAGTATTAGCAATCGCAGATGAAGTGATTACTTTTGGAGTCCATCCTGAGGGAGCAGGTTCAAATAAATGAAGCGCGGCTTGATATTCGCTTTTTGCTTTTTGTGCTGGTAAAATATTGTCATGGTCGGCTTTTGTAATCACAATGGCATCAGCCATTTCCATAATGCCTTTTTTAATGCCTTGCAATTCATCGCCCGCTCCGGCAAGGATAAGCAACAAAAAGAAATCTACCATGCTCCGCACAGTTACTTCACTCTGCCCAACGCCCACGGTTTCCACAATGATCACATCGAAGCCTGCGGCCTCGCAAAGCAAGATTGTTTCGCGGGTATTATTTGCTACTCCCCCAAGTAGGTCGCCAGCGGGGGTTGGGCGAATAAAAGCATTTGGGTTTCGAGAAAGATTTTCCATCCTGGTTTTGTCGCCCAGAATGCTTCCCTTACTTTTGGAACTGCTAGGGTCAATCGCTAGCACTGCTATTTTCTTTCCGCTATCGGTTAAGTGTTTTCCAAAGGTTTCTATAAAAGTGCTTTTTCCAACACCTGGTGCCCCTGTTATGCCAATGCGAATCGAGTTTCCTGTAAAGGGCAATATTTTCTCAATAAGAAGTTTTGCATTTTCTTGATCTTCCTTTTTTTGACTCTCGATAAGCGTGATAGCTTGCCCCAGAACAACCCTTTTTTTGGCAAGAATGCCCTCCGCAAGTTCATTAACTGTTAACATTTTTTGCGATCGCATTCTTTCGGTTGTAGAGTTATTCAAATCAAATTTCTAAATTTAAGATTCAATTTGCATAATATGAAAAATATTTGGGTTCAAAGTGCTGCCGTTACTGTGTTTGTATTTGCTATGATGTGGGCATTTTCTGGGCTTACTGATTTAAAATTATTCAGCGAATTTGATACCATTTCAAAAGCTTTTTCCGATACCGAACTAACAGATTTTGTGTTTGCTAAGTTACGTCCAGATCCCACTGTTGACGAGCGAATTGTGCTGGTCAACTTCGGAGAATTGGGTAGAAGAGAGGTAGCTACCATGATTCAAATTATCAACAAATATAAGCCGCGCTTAGTAGCAACCGATGCGCTTTACGACTGTGAGGGAGGATTGCGAGATACCATTAACTGTCCGCAACTTTTAGATACCTTAGGAAACTTAATGCTCAGCGAAGCAATCAAGGAATCAAGTCAATTTGTGATGGGGGAAAAGCTCATGCAATCGAAATTACTAGGACAGACCGACAACAATGAAATTGATTCATTGGAATTGCCAGATCCGATTTTCAGAGACTACTCCGTTCAGGGATTTGTGACAATACCGACAGATGCTAACCATCAAGAAGATGTGAAGATCGCGCGGACAATAATTCCGCAGATGGCTGTAAATGGAAAAAGAGAATTGGCATTTTCTACACGAATCGCCATGAGCTATGATTCATTAAAAGCGGAGCAATACCTCGCTCGAAATAAGGAAGAGGAGATCATTAATTTTCGCGGAAACATTGAAGTTTTGCGGCTTCGCTTGAATGATTTGAAGAGCGATGATACAGGTACCTCAAATTTTGCCACAATGTTCAATGTTATTGACTATGAAGATGTTTTTAAAGAAAATTTTGATAGTCTTTTCTTCAAAGACAAGATTGTAATAATAGGATTTCTAGGGGAGGAATTGGGTGCGACCACGTGGGAAGATAAATTCTATACTCCGTTGAACAAGAAAATAGGTGGTCGAGCCAATCCTGATATGTTTGGATTGGTTGTCCACGCCAATATTGTCGCGATGATTCTCAATCAAGATTTTATTAATGAACTTGGTGAAATGCAGAAGTATATAATTGCTTTTTTAGTTTGTTTACTAACGGTTGCTTTGTTTATTGTGGTGGATGAAAAGTTACCCATTTGGTATGACGCACTTTCTGTGGTTATCCAATTAGTTGAAATTGCGCTGATTATGTTATTGGTTGTTCAAGTCTTTGCCATTTACAATTTTAAACTCGACTTAAATTTGACGTTGGCAGCGACTGCGTTAGTAGGTCCGTGCTACGATATTTTCAAAAGCATCCAAAATGAACTGCTCAAGCGGTTTACCAAAGACTAAAATTGCGTATTAACGATTTGGACTGTAACTATTTGGCATAATTTTAGTTAAATTGCTTACAAATTATTATCAAAATGAAAAAGAATAGACTTTATTTAGTAGCAGGTTTGCTAGCCTTTTCGGCTCAAGCGTTCGCCCAAGACTACTCTTTCAAGGTTTTGGCAAACAAGGGGAGCAATCAGGTGAAGTCAGGGGAGGTCACGCAGCCAGTTAAAACCGGAGCTAAATTGAAATCTACTGACGAGATTATAGTAGCTGATAACGCCTACATTGGCTTAGTTCATTCAACAGGGAAGCCAATTGAATTGAGGAAATCAGGAAATTATAAAGTGGAAGATCTGGCAAAGAAAATAGGTGCGGGAACTAGCGTTCTTTCGAAGTACACCGATTTCATTTTGTCGAGCAATTCTGCGGAAGCAAAGAAAAACAGATTAAGTGCTACTGCTGCTGTCCACAGAGGGTTAGAGGACATCAAGTTAATGTTGCCGGAGAGTAAGAATGGAGTTTATAAGGATACAGTTTCTATTAATTGGGAAACTAAATCCGCTGGGCCTTTCATTGTGACACTTAAAAATATGTTCGATGAAGAGTTATTTAAAAAAGAGGTTGCTTCTTCTGCACTGTCTGTCAACTTGAAAGATGGAAAACTTACCAAGGAGTCTCCAATCTTGATTGAGGTAAGGTCAAAAACTGATTCGAAAAGCAAATCAGAGCAACGGATTGTTAAAAAGCTTTCGGCTAAAGAGTCGGAGGAGATAAAACTAAGTTTGGCAGACATAGAAAAAGAATTTGTGGAGGAATTCTCCTTCAAACAGCTTTTGATGGCGGGTTTTTATGAGCAAAAAGGGTTGTTGATTGATGCCATTAGCTGCTACGAAAAAGCGATCAAGTTGTCTCCAGACGTTCCGTCTTACAAAGAAGATTATGACGAATTTCTGCTGAGAAATCGGTTGAAGGCATCAAAATAGTTACATTAGGTTTACAGGGTAAAAGCCCGGCTGTCTTTTGATGGCGGGGCTTTATTTTTTTGGACTCATCCATTCCATTTGCCAACCAACTTTATTATCCTATTTTTGTAGACAAACCTAATTTTACTTTTTATGAGTGTACTTGTCAATAAGAATTCCCGCGTGATTGTTCAAGGTTTTACAGGATCTGAAGGCTCTTTTCATGCAGGCCAAATGATTGAGTATGGAACAAATGTGGTGGGAGGGGTAACGCCTGGAAAGGGTGGGCAGGAGCACCTCGGTAGGCCCGTATTTAATACTGTGCAAGATGCTGTAGATAAGACACGAGCCGATGTATCCATCATTTTTGTACCGCCCGCCTTTGCAGCAGATTCAATTATGGAAGCAGCTCAAGCAGGAATTAAGGTAATTGTAGCAATAACAGAAGGTATCCCCGTAAAGGACATGATGATTGCCAAACAATACGTGAAAGAAAAAGGAGTAGTACTAATAGGCCCTAATTGCCCTGGCGTAATCACTCCAGGCGAAGCGAAGGTTGGCATTATGCCGGGCTTCGTTTTCAAGAAAGGGACGATAGGAATTGTATCTAAATCGGGAACACTTACCTATGAAGCTGCCGACCAAATTGTGAAAGCAGGGTTAGGAATAACAACGGCAATTGGGATAGGGGGCGATCCAATAATAGGTACGCCAACCAAAGATGCTGTTGAAATGTTGATGAATGACCCGGAAACTGAGGCCATTGTGATGATTGGTGAAATTGGTGGAAATTACGAACCAATGGCTGCTCGCTGGATCAAAGAAAACGGTAATAAAAAACCTGTTGTAGGGTTTATTGCAGGACAAACCGCTCCGGCTGGTAGAAGGATGGGCCATGCTGGAGCTATTATTGGCGGAGCGGAGGATACGGCTGAAGCCAAAATGAAAATAATGCGCGAATGTGGAATTTTCGTTGTCGATTCGCCCGCATTGATTGGTGAAACCATGCTTAGAGCGTTAGGCAAGTAGATCTTACAATAACTCGTTTGCTAAATTCGCTAGTTCTGATCGCTCTCCCTTCTCCAACGTAACATGGGCATATAATTCATGATCCTTTAGCCGATCAATGATATAAGACAACCCATTCGACTGAGAATCCAAATAAGGCGTGTCGATTTGATGAATATCTCCCGTGAAGATAATTTTCGTGTTTTCACCTGCACGTGTTATAATGGTCTTCACCTCGTGGGGAGTTAGATTCTGCGCTTCATCGACAATGAAGATTATATTCGATAAGCTTCTTCCGCGTATGTATGCAAGTGGTGTGATCACCAACTTCTCGTTTTGCACCATTTCTGTGATCTTAGAATATTCTTTATCGCTTTCGCTGTATTGATTTTGAATAAACTTCAAATTATCCCACAAGGGCTCCATGTAGGGATTCAGCTTCGATTTAATATCACCAGGAAGGTAACCAATGTCTTTGTTACTCAACGGAACAATTGGTCGGGCTAAATAAATCTGTTTGTATTCGCGCTTTTGTTCTAAGGCTGCTGCAAGAGCGATCAATGTTTTACCAGTACCCGCCACTCCTTGCATAGATACCAGCTTAATCTCGGGCTTTAATACCGCATGAATAGCGAAAGCTTGCTCGGCATTGCGTGGCTTTATGCCGTAGGCGCTACGTTTTTCGACTTGCTCTACCATTCCGTTCGCGGAGTTATAAAATGCTAGCACCGATTTTTTACCATTTCGTAAAATATAATAATGGTTTTTCAACGGCTTTTGCTTTCCCAGAACATTGGAAGGAGGGCAATACCCTTTCTCATAAATCAAGTCGATGGCCTCGGAAGTGGCATTGTCTAATACCGTGCGGCCAGTATGTAATGAACTTATGTTTTGGATTTTGCCTGTGGTATAATCTTCCGCTGTTAAGCCCAATGCTTTGGCCTTTAGTCGCAAGTTTATATCCTTCGAAACAAGTATAATCTTTCTGCCCTTCTCTTGCTTTTGCAATAATAGAGCAGCGTTTAGTATTCGGTGATCTGCTTTATCTTCTCCAAAGATTTTGTTCGCGTCTACCAACCCTGTGCCGCCCGTATCCATCAACACTTTGAAGTTCCCTTTGCCTTTGCCGTTGATTGGATTCCACTGGTGTAGCATCTGGTCTTTGGCCAGCTTGTCGATCAGTCGAATAAACTCCCGTGCCTCAAAGTTTTTAGTGTCGTTGCCTTTTTTAAAGTTGTCGAGTTCTTCTAACACGGTGATGGGTATGCCAATATCATGCTCATCAAAATTTAAGATGCTGTTGTGTTCGAAAATAATAACAGAAGTGTCTAAGACGAAAATCTTTCTCTCTTTTTTGGTCTTACTCATTGAGTGGGCGTTAGGTTAAAAAAAGAGGAGATGCGAATTCCTACAGTTGTAAAAAACGTGTAAGAAAAATTCGTATCTCCTCATTATTTTGATAAAACTAATAAAAGGAATATAAAAACCGCAATACTTTACTGTTAAACTTTTAAAGAAGATATTATCAATTCGTTAACTAAACCCTTGAATATTCATCGCCCTTTTCGGTGGGCGTAATTCTTAAAACGTTGGCAAGTACTAGCAAGATTAGTTTTTTTGCCGCCAGAAACCGCTTCAGTTTGGCCACTTTCCTATACTCTGTAAGGGTTATTTTATCATTTACCTCGAGGTACTCCATTAGTTTTTTCTCGGCATCGCCAAAGGTAAAGCGTATGTCTTTTTTTGTTTTGGCTCTGCGCACAATTTCTACCATTTCTTTGCTGGCTTTTATGCTTTTATCGCTTTCGCGAACAAAACTTTCTTTTTCTTCTGCTGAGTATTTAAAAAAATAAGGTCTTCTTTCGCCTTGCGGGATGATCAATTCCACGACAAACTGATTGTCAGTGATAGGTATCAGCCGTTCTTGATACACTAATTGTGGTCTGCAAAATTTTTCGATGGCCTGTTTTACGACCAATATTTCCTCCTCTGGGTATTTAATGCCCGGGATGCTCTTATCATCGCCCACACCAATTAAAAGCGAACCGCCATTAGTATTAGCAAAGGCAATCATTTCGCGCACCAGTTTCTCGGGGTGTGCCGCCTTTCTTTTAAACTCTAAGTGCAACCCTTCGCCTTGGGCAACAAGCCGTTTAAGCTCGTTAAGCTGTTGCGCGTTTACGCGGGCTGTTTCTGATAAGTTCATGCCACAAGTTAACTGGCAAAAAATTAAAAATCCCTAAGGCACGTCTTATTGTTTCGTAGGTCAGGCTCGCAAAATGCTATGATTATCGCCTGAAACAGCCTGTCCATTTTGCAAAAAATTGTTAATTAGACTTATGCGCCAACATTAATTTTTCTTTATGAAGGTAACAGTAACTTAATCGATTGTTAATGGGTTATGAAAGCCTTGATAGTATTGCTAGCATAGCTTTGTATAAATAAAAATCCACAAAAAAAATGAAATCAACT
This sequence comes from Cyclobacteriaceae bacterium, assembly GCA_044349005.1. Classification (GTDB taxonomy): domain Bacteria; phylum Bacteroidota; class Bacteroidia; order Cytophagales; family Cyclobacteriaceae; genus ELB16-189. The sequence goes on along the minus strand of JBIKRT010000026.1, from coordinate 6,213 downwards.
TTTACACGTTTATCAATCGTTTTAGCTGGCATGTTCATGTTGGCCGCTTGCCAGGGTCCCGAAGGCCCTCAGGGGCCAGCTGGCGCAAATGGGGCAGCAGGTGCAAACGGAACTAACGGAACTAATGGTGCAAATGGAACTAACTTTGTTGAACCAACAACGGTGGCTCTTGCTAACCATTCTTCAACTCCTGCTTTAATAACTAAATTAGCGGGCTTTGAGAGCTTAGAGGTTTACTCTTTAATAAGCAGTTCAGACAACTTTGCCTCTCCATCCCCATTCAAATTTGGAGGCTCTGCAGATGGTGCTGGTCTTATCAAAATTAGCCCAACGCGCTATTCCTTGTTAGTAAACCACGAGGACAATTTTGCTGTTTCTCGTGTTACCCTCGATGGGTCGTTTAAGCCAATTTCTGGAGAGTACGTTCTGAACTCGAATGGAGGTCAATGGAGACTATGCTCTGCCACACTGGCCACGCCTGAGGAACATGGATTTGGCCCCTTCTATCTTACTTGCGGTGAAACCAGCATTGAATCGCGCACCCACGCATTAAATCCGTACGCAGCAGTTTCTGGAGCTAGCGTATCAAAAGAAGTCCAGAATTTTGGCCGTTGGAATGCGGAAAATGCAGTTCCTCTACCAAAAACTGCTTATCCAGGTAAATCTATAATTTTAATTGGAGATGATGACTCTGGTACAGACGGTGGTCAGGTAGCGATGTATATTCCAAACGCTGTTGGTGATATTTTTAACTCGACAAATAGAGGAAAGATATATGTGCTTAGAAGGACAAGCCTAGACCCTATCGAAAAAAACATTGTAGTAGGTACTGCGGTAGATGTCGAGTTTGTTGAAGTGGCTAATGCAGCTACACTTACTGGAGCTCAAATTAATGCCGAATCTACCGTTTTGAAGAGCATTGCTTTCGGGCGTGTAGAGGACATTGATTATAAAAAGAGTAGCACGGCTGTTACAGAAGGAGCTGATGCAAGACAAGTATTCTTCTGTGTAACTGGGCAAAATGGAAATGCTAACAGAACAAAATATGGCAGAGTTTATAAGTTAGTATTAGACGCAGCGGATCCTTTAAAGGGAAAATTAGAAGTGATCTTGGATGGTGATGACAAATCAGGTGTTGCTAAAGAATTCCAAAATCCTGACAACATCATGGTTACTCAAAACTTTGCTTACGTACAAGAAGACGCAAATAGCTACGGGGATGAAACGCATGATGCTTATATCTATCAATATGACTTAGCAACAAAGGCTGTTAAGAAAGTATTTGAGCTTAATCACTATAGAACAGATGCCAATTTAAGTGGCCAACTATCCAGTGCTACTTCTACAAAAGGAAGCTGGGAGTACGGTGCAATGATCGATGTTTCTAACACCATTGGAATTGCGAATACGTTCTTGTTGTCTATTCAGCCGCATACTTGGCGAAAAGATGAATTTAAAGGGGTAGATGGCGGATCAGGAAGACCAGATGAAAATCAGGGTAGCCAGATTGTATTGATAAAGGGTCTCGCTAAATAACATCATTAGTTGATCTTCGTTAAAAATAAAATTTCTCTTAAACAGCCTGAGTTACTACTCAGGCTGTTTTTATTTAGATTAGAAATTTAAACATGAATCGAATAGTTGCGCTGGCGACCTGCCTGATACTTTTTTCCTGTAGTCAAGAGAAAAAGGATTCGTTAATTGAAATTAATAAATACGCTATCCAGGAGGCTGCCTCGTTGGAACAAATGCTAATTAAATTGCAAGCGAACATTGAAGCCGACAAAAAGGGAGTCGATTTTGAGCAGGCTCAAAATCTCTTCAGCCAAGCACGTACTCATTATAAAAGAATAGAAAGCATTGTTGAATTTCATTTTCCAGGCGTAGCCGAAGCTTTCAATGGGCCGGCATTGCCTGAAGCTGATGAGTATGACGATAAAGTTGTTGAGCCATCTGGCTTTCAAGTGGTAGAAGAAATGTTGTTCCCCACTATAGATACTGTTAACCGAAAGCAATTGATAGTAGAAATGAAGTTATTTGTTTCTATGATGACTCGATTAAAAGGACAATTAGAATCTAATTCTTGGGTGGCAGAAAATATTTTTGAAGCGTCACGGTTGGAGCTTTTGCGGATTATGAGTTTGGGCATCACTGGCTTTGACTCGCCTGTCGCTTTTCATTCTATCCAAGAAGCACGAGAAGCTTTAAACGGGATGAAAAAAATTACTCTCTCTTTTGAAAACCAAGCTGGAAACAAAGAATTAGCTAATAAGCTAAAAACAAGCTTTGACGATGCAGATAAATTTCTTTCTTCCAATACAGATTTCAATACTTTTAATAGAGGAGAATTTATCATTGATTACATTAAACCACTTTCTGAAAGCTTATACGACTTTCAGAAAGCTTGTAAGGTGCCCAACAACAAGTGGCTTGCAGCCGTGGACATGAGCAAGACCAATTTTGCCAGCGCGTCAACCATTGAGCCGATGTGGTTTGCACCTACTTACAATCGGGAATTAAAAAATAAAGAAGGCATCGCCTCGCTGGGAAAACTGCTTTTCTTTGATCCTGTTCTCTCCGGTAATAACTCGCGTTCGTGTGCTTCTTGCCATCAGCCTGCGAAAGGATTTACAGATGGGAAGGTAAAAAGCGTTGCTTTCAATTCAGATGGAAATATAGAGCGAAACGCGCCTTCCATTGTTAACTCGGGCTTTCAAAAGGCTCAGTTTGCTGATTCTAGATTTCAATTTTTGGAGGATCAAATTACAGATGTCCTTTCAAACAAAAAGGAGATGCACGGGCAAATCGCGATGGCTGCAAAACAACTTCAAAAAAGCCAAGACTATCAAGCGTTGTTTTCGAAGGCTTTTGGTGACACCACTAAAAGCTCGGTGACTAAAGAAAGAGTCCAGATTTCTATCGCTACTTATATCCGATCACTCAATGGCTTGCATTCAAAAGTAGATCGCTATTTGGAAGGCGATAAAACAGCTTTGAATCAAGATGAATTGGCGGGGTTTAATTTATTTATGGGAAAAGCGAAATGCGCTACGTGTCACTTTATGCCGTTGTTTAATGGATCAATTCCGCCCTCTTATTTGGAGACAGAATCAGAGATTATTGGAGTGCCCGCAAAGCCTGATACCGCCCGTGCGACACTTGATTCAGACATCGGTAAATTCCGTGCTTTTAATCGCGAACTTCATAAGAACGCCTTTAAGATTCCTACGGTGCGAAATGCCGCACTCACAGCTCCGTATATGCACAATGGCGTTTATAAATCCCTTGAAGAGGTAATCGATTTTTATAATCGCGGGGGTGGCATAGGCATTGGAATAAAACTTGAAAACCAAACGTTACCACCCGATCCTCTTCAGTTAAGCAAAAAGGAAAAAGAACAAATAGTGTTGTTTATTCATGCGCTCACCGATACGGTTGGTTTGACATCTATTCCTTCACGGCTACCTCGTTTTAAAGATGAAAAAATGGACGCTAGAAAAATTGGCGGGGAGTATTAGAATAAAATGCTTACTAGCAATTGCATTTTTTCCTTTCACCGTTTCCTGCACGTACAACGACATTCGGAGGACTCCCACTTGCGCGACAAGCACATTGGCTATTAGTTCAATTGTCGTTAAAAATGAATCGAGTTGTTTGATAAAAAATGGCTCGGCTGAGATTCTCGTCACGGGAGGAGTTGCGCCATATAGCTATTCTCTGATTGGGCAACCTGCCCAAACGAAAAATCTTTTTTCCGAGCTTTCGGCAGGTGCTTATACCTTTGTGGTTCAAGACGCTAAAGGGTGTTCTGATACATCTGTAGTTTCGATTGCCAATTTCGAAAGCAAGCTTAGCGCAATCGCCATTTCGAAGGCTAACAGTTTGTGTGAAGGAGGAAATGGTTCCTTACGCGTAAGGCCTAAAAATGGATTGCCGCCTTTTTCATTCAAGTTAGAAAATCAAGTATTCACAAAAGACTCTGTCTTTTCAAATCTTAGAAATGGAAAATACAACGTTACTATAGTTGATGCGTTGCAATGCGAGTTCAGATTTTCCGCGGAAATACCTAGAGCAAATACGGGCGTGAGCTGGTCAAACGATGTTAAGTCTATTGTTACTGTTTCTTGTGCGAAATCCGGCTGTCATGTTTCTGGAACGGCAAGGGTTGATCTAAATAAATTCAGCAACGTGAAGTTGTATGCAAGTGAAATAAGGGCAAGGGTAATCAACAAATCGATGCCGTTCGATAGTAAGTTATCCGATAGCCAAATACAATTGATTGCCTGCTGGGTGGAAGACGGGGCCGTTGAAAACTAGTCTTCCTCATCTCGAGCAACACGCCTTTTTGCGCTCGTGAATAGCCGTCCTGCATGACTTTAACTTTTGAAAATCAAACCAACTATTGATAAATAATTTTGCTCATTGCATTGATTTGCTCCGGCCCTATTCCACAACAACCGCCAATCATGTCAGCACCCAAATCGAGCCACTCTTTCATCATTAATTCACAAGAGGAGAGGTCTGACAGGCCCGACCATGTTTTGCTGCCAGCATGGTAGACAGCACCCGAATTGGGGTATACAATTATCTTTTTGTCTCCTGATTTTTTTTTGATGGATTGTATCAATTCAGAAATGTATTTTGGAGATGTGCAGTTTACGCCAACTGCAAATAGGGTAGGATGATGAGCGAGAAAGGCTGCACATTTTTCAATGGGCGTTCCATCACTAATATGTTTACCGTCTTTACAGGAAAAAGATATCCAGGCTGATTTTTTACAATGCCTGAGAATTTCAGATAGAACTAGGGCTTCCTGAAAACTTGGAATGGTTTCGCATGCCAGAACATCTGCTGTTGAATTTTCCAACAACTGGATTCTTGGCAGATGAAAGTCAATAAGCTCCTGATCCGAAATATCATAATCGCCACGGTATTCCGAGCCATTTGCCAAATAAGCGCCATAAGGGCCAACGCTGGCAGCAATCAATGGCTTGAATGAATGCGGATGGGATAAGACGAAACGACTTCTGGCCTGCTCGGCCAACATAACAGATTTCAAGATCAATGCGCTGGCGGCACCTTCATCATAACCGATTGCCATAAACCCCGGTAAGGTGGCCTGATAACTGGAAGTAGTGATACATTGAGCACCGGATTTAAGATAGACTAAATGAGCAAGTACGATGGCTTCCGGATTTGCTTCCAACAACTTCGCACTCCAAAGTTTTTGATTTAGAACGCACCCTTGTCTTTCCAATTCGTTAGAAAGACCGCCATCTAGCAAAAGAGGATATTGAATGTTCATTTTCCTACTTACAACGTTTTTATAAATCGCAATAGCTACGTTTTTGGCGAGAAATCCAGATAAGCAAGGATTTTAAATCCTCATAATCTTTAATACTACATTACAAATGATGAACGACAGCGAGTTTTATTCTTCCATCCTACTATTTAAATCCATTCTACTATGAAGTATTCTGGCTATCTCTATTTTACTGCCTTTTATTTTTTGGTAAAAGATAATATGGACTCCTACTTTTAAACTTAGAATATCGGCCAAACACATCAGGATATTTTTTGCCATTTACTTTATCATCAGTCAGTTTTTAGTTTCTCCAGGTGTTTTTTTGAATTAAAATTTTTAGCGAGTCCACTTTCAAAACCTTCTTCAATAGCTCTTTTTAACGCTATCACCTTGTTTTCTTCTTCTTCTAACAAACGCAGCCCGGCACGTATCACTTCGCTTGCATTTTTAAACCGTTCTGTTGTTACCTTATCTTCAACAAAATCTTCAGAGTGGTCACCAAGTGATATAGATGTATTGCGTCCCATTTTTCTAAAGTTTACCCGAAGTTACCAAAAATTGGTAATTTGTGAAAAGTTTGAAGTTTCACCAATGAAATCCATTTAAGTCAATTGGTTATTAAACTTCAATGAAACTTGTCAACTATTCCACTTGATTTTTTTAGGCATCGTCTTCTGCGAGAGACAATGCTGGAAATAAAGACTTAAACACCTTCTTTAACATTAAAATTCTTTGCAAACCAAAAATTGCCTTCCCAGTCAATTTTAATGGCGTTAAGATCATCTGAAAGCTCCCCTTACTTAGTAGCATCCAAAATTAAAGATTTCCAGGTGAACTTGGCATCCTGTTGGAATGTGGAAAACTCCACCCCGCTCAACGGGTGGTGGAGTTTTCCATATTTCAACAGG
>JBIKRT010000025.1:0-48641 GCA_044349005.1 Cyclobacteriaceae bacterium | reverse complement strand
GTATAAGCATCAACCTTATTGCTGACAAGTTGCTCTCCAGCAGAGCTTGATTCCTCTTCAGGCTGACGCGCTAATTTTAACAAATTATCGCATCAAAGTCACCAACTATTTTTCAGTACATTACCACAAAAATGAATTGCTTTCGCTGGCAGATTCTTCCGCGATTTTTTCCGCATTTTCTTTGCCAAGAAATCGGTTTATTAAATAGTGCCCAAAATAAATCAAAGGTGTAAGGAGGATCGCTACACAAAATTTGTAGATATAATTTGTAAAGCCAATAGCCACTATTTGAACATTGCTGAAAGTACCGTAAAAGGCAATAAACAACACCACGAAGCTATCTATAAACTGGGATACTAGTGTAGAACCCGTAGCCCGAAGCCATAGCATTTTATTGCCCGTCAATTTTCGCATCTTATGAAACACAAATACGTCTACCAATTGCCCAAGTAGAAAGGCAGCCAGTGAACCAATAATTATTCGTTGGCCTTGGCCAAATATTTTGTTGAACGCAAAATCCATGTTAAAGTAATTGCCAGCCAAGTCTTTGTTGTTAGCATCCTGCCACCATTGGGCGGGAGGTAATTTCATAGTAATAAAAATTACCACGAAAGCATAGGCAATAAGGCCAGCAGTAAGATAACTAATTCGCTTTACACCAGGCTTGCCAAAGTATTCATTGATTAGATCTGAGGTAATAAATACAACGGGCCATATTACAGCGCCTGCGGTAAGATTAAAATCCATCTCAAAGCCAAACATATTTAAATGAGCTGGCTGAAGACCTAGCGTGCCCTCTCCTGAGAAAATTTTAACACCTATCATTTCAGCAACGATGGCGTTGGTTAAAAATATTCCACTCAAGATGATGAAGAGCCTGTTTTTCTTTTGATTTAGTGCTAAGTCCATCATAGCGATATTTTAAAAGTTTGCCCTTCCACAGCAAGCGAAGTGTTGGGGAATATATTTTGCGCCTCTTTCAACATGGGTTCAAGATCTCGGTAGCGCGCAGAGAAATGTCCTATAATCAATTCACTTGCGTTTGCTTGAATGGCGATATGAGCTGCATCCACGGTGGTACTATGAAAAGTTTCAATAGCTTTTTTCTTTTCGTTTTGCATGAATGTAGCTTCATGATATAAAAGGTCAACACCCTCAATTTGTTTTGCGATGTCTAAATTAAAAGCAGTGTCGGAGCAATAAGCATAAGATCGCGATCGGGGAGGAGGAAGCGTCAACTCCTCATTTTTATAAAGCAGTGTTCCACGGTCGTCAAAAATGTCTTTGCCTTCTTTTAACGCAATTAGCTGTTGGAGGAGAATGCCTGCAGGGAGCCTTTCTTTGTTGATTTTTCGTTGCTTCGGTTTTTCTTTTACTAAAAAGCCCGAGCAAGCAATTCTATGATAAAGTGGAATTGTTTCTACCGTGAGGGCATCGTCTTCAAATATAATTTCTGAGTTACCCGCGTTCACCAGATGAAACACAAGCCGGTAATTGAGCGATGAATTGGAGTATTTAAGCTGTGCGATGATGATCTCGTCTAATCCTTTAAAAGCATGAATATGAAGCTCCAAACCTCTTTTTTGGAGATGCATGGAAAAGAGCAACCCCATCAATCCAAGAAAATGGTCGCCATGCAAGTGACTTATGAAAATCCGTTGAATCTTATGAATTGGAATCTGGAATCTCGATAGCTGCATTTGAGCGCCTTCTCCGCAATCAATCAAAAAAAACCTATTTGCAACCTGTATGTATTGGCAAGAAGGAAACCGACCATAAGCGGGAATTGCCCCACTCGAACCAAGTATGGTTATTTCAAACAATTGATTTTATCGATTGCTAATTATTAGCTTTCAAGCTGCCTTCTATTCGCCATCTTTTAAATCCTTTTCAATCTCGTGCATAAAAACAGCATCGATTGCTTCATCGGCAGTAGGCAGAATATTGAGTACGCTGTCCAGTTGTGAAATCTTTATTAATTTCATCGTGTGGTCTGAAAGACTCGCCAAAATAAAGATCCCACCATCTTCTTGCAGTATCCGATTACCCACCAAAAGCGCACTTAGACCTGAAGAATCAGTGTATTTTACCTCCGCTAGATCAAGGATGATATTCAAAACACCTTCGGCATGAAGGGTAATCATTTCAGACTTTAAATTAGGCGCTATGTTTGAGTCTAGCTTCTCTTCGTGCAATCTCAATAAACTATATTTTTCCTGCTTGTCGATCGTATATTTCATTTCTCAGTATGTTAAAAGTTGAAAGTTAGCGGTTATTTTCAGAATTTAAGAATCAAAATTCAAAGTTCAACGATCTCATTTTTTGCTATTTGTAATTTCCTTAACGATTGCTGCTTCAATTCGTTCCGTCAACTTATCGTAATTGATCGCATCAAGACTTTCTCCGCTTACTTTAGCGTATAGTTCTTTGTACCGATCGGAAATAGCCGCTACGATTTCATCCGTCATTTCTGGGACTTTCTGGCCTTCCTTACCCTGAAATCCATTTTCAATAAGCCATTGACGGACAAACTCTTTTGATAGCTGTTTTTGAATTTCGCCCGTCCGTTGCCTCTCTTCGTAGCCTTCCAAGTAAAAATAGCGCGAAGAATCGGGAGTGTGGACTTCATCTATCAAATAAATTGTGCCTTTGTGTGTTCCGAATTCATATTTGGTGTCAACCAAAATTAATCCTCGTTCGGCAGCCATTTCGTTACCCTTTTGGTAAAGTGCCAATGCATACTTTTCCATTAAACTGTAATCTCCCTCAGATACAAGCCCCCTCGATAAAATCTCTTCTTTGCTGATATCTTCATCGTGCCCCACCTTGGCTTTGGTAGTAGGTGTGATGATTGGGTTAGGCAGTCGGTCGTTTTCCCTTAAGCCCTCGGGCAATGGAACTCCACACAATACCCTCTTTCCTAATTTGTATTCGCGGGCAGCATGCCCAGCTAAGTATCCGCGTACGACCATTTCCACAGGAAAAGGTTCACACTGAAAGCCGATGGTAACATTAGGGTCGGGCGTGCTGATCACCCAATTTGGAGCGATTTCTTTTGTAGCTTTTAGATTAATAGCAGCAATTTGGTTGAGTACTCTCCCCTTGTCAGGGATGGCTTTTGGCAGCACCACGTCAAAAGCTGAGAGGCGATCGGTGGCCACCATGGCCATTACGTCACCGAAATAGTAAACATCTCTCACCTTGCCTCGGTAAAACCCGGTTTGCCCTGAGAATTTGAAATTGGTTTCTTTAATTGATTGCATTGCCATTAAATGGCAGCAAAATAAGGAAATACTTATTGAAACTTGAGATTTTGACCGTTTATAGTTGCTACTTTTTGATCCCTGTCCCTGATTTTTCTTCAACCAAAATTCCTGCATTAAAAACGTAGGTCTTAATCAGCTTACCGGTCTCGTCAAATTCTACCCATTCTTTGTGGCGCTTATTGGCAACATATTGGCCTTGCTCTTTTACCTGACCATTTTCATGGAAACTTTTATACAAACCGTGTTGCCTGCTGCCGTGGTACAAACTTTCGGACAGTACTTTTCCGCTCTCGTAATAGTTGGTTACCATGCCCGTTACCAACCCATGAAGGCGAGTCTCTTCTACCTGTCGTTGACCAGAAGGGTAATAAATAGTGCGGATTCCATTTAGCTCTCCCTTGTCATAAATTTCTTTCAATGTTAAATTCTTTCCGTCAGCAGCATAAAATTTCCACGTTCCTTGCGGCTTCGATTTTCTAAACATTTTTTCGGAAATAGGTTTCCCATCTTCGGCAAACTCTTCGGCAGTTAGATCTAGTCCGCTAGCGGATACTTGTTCCTTTAGCCTCACTTTTCCATTCGGATAATAAGTAAAGTTAGTTCCCACTTTGCCTCCACCTCTATATTGGAATTTATGACTCGTAGAGCCATTGGCAAAATAACCGATGTTTTCGCCATGCAATTTGCTGTTCATGAAATGTCCGTCCAGTCTTAGTTTGCCTTGCTCGTCATAACGTTTAAAGTTTCCTAACTTTTGACCGACTGCTAGGGTAAACGAGATTTCAAGCTTGCCGGTAGGATAATACGTGCGGTGAAATTCCGTCATCAACCCATCCCTAAAGTTGGTCTCCGTTTCTAAGTTGCCATTCTCGTAATACGTCTTGGTTACACCGTTTGGCTTTTTGTTTTTATATGAAATTTCTTTCCTGATTTTGCCTGATGTGTAGTATTCTCTTACTAGTCCATCTGGCTTGCCTGCAACAAAATTTGATTCTAACTTTAGTAGACCCGTAGAAAAATATGTTTTTACGCTATCGGTGAGTAAGTTATTTTGATAGAAACCTTTTTGGATAGGCTTTCCTTTTTCGTCAAAGACTTCTACCGAGCCGTGGCGCATGCCATCATGATAGTTTATCTTACGAACCAACACACCTTTTTCGTTGTATTCATAAAACAAGCCTGAGCGCTCGCCATTCGCAAAGACACCTTCCATGGCAATCTTTCCGTTGGGGAAATAGCGTTTGTATTTGCCATCAATCTTTTCGGGGTCATCGGCCTTTACATAATACTCTTCATGTACTTTACGCTGCCCAGCATCAAAATATTTAATTACCTGATTTTGAGCTAAGGTGCTAAAGCTAATTAAGCACGTTGTCAATGAGATGAATTTTGAAATCATAACTACACCTTTTAAAATGCAAAAACGACTTATTGGGGAATTGATTGTCTTTTGTTAAGAAACAATTGCAAACCTGTACCTAGATAAAATGTTCCACTTTTTTCGTTAGGTAAAGAATTGTCATTAATTGAAATGGTTTTATATCGGTAGCCTATCGAAGTCTCTATACCAACATTCTTATTTATTAAAAACACCTTGCCCACAGCCAGCGCGCCATGCCACGAAGTAGATTTAACTTGTTCTTTAGTCCAAGAGAATGATGAAACTGAACCAGATCCATAAGTTAAAGAATATTCTAAATAGGTTTCATTTGAGGTTTCCCCTAATCCAAGGGAACCTTGAAAATAAAAACTGTGAAAGTAATAGCGAGCGTATGGTTCTATCATCCAGGTTTTGTAGTTAGAAGTATTTAGGTAAGAACTATATTCTTCTCGCAGATCATCAATGGCTAACCCCAACCCAAGGCCCACATTTAGATAATTGCTTACGAAATAACCGATTTCAGGAATGACTAATATGGAGTAGGCTCTTTTATCGGGTTTAATGATAATTGGGGCAGGGATTGCTGGGGCAGAGCCAGTATAGACGGTTGTTGGTGGGTAAAAATAGCTTGTGGGTTGAGAAGTGGAATAGTTTCCCGAGATACTTCCTCCAATTGAAAATGTGCCTTTGGCAAATTGCCCGTGAGCAAAAAAAGATACTAAAACTAGAAATAAAAAAAAGGGAATTTTCTTGGAATACTTCATTTAGTTGTCGTTTTTATAATTTTTCAATAACAACGGCCGAGGCTCCGCCACCTCCATTGCAAATCCCTGCAACACCTATCGAAGAGTTATTCTGTCTGAGAATATTAGCCAGCGTAATAGTGATCCGCGCACCAGAGGCTCCCAGTGGATGTCCTAGCGAAACTGCTCCACCATTTACGTTTACTTTTTCGGGATCAATTTTTAAAAGTTGATTGTTGGCGAGGGCAACAGCCGAAAAAGCTTCATTGATTTCATAATAACCCACATCTCCTTTTTCAACGCCTGCCATTTTCATTGCTTTTGGAATCGCTAACGAAGGAGTCGTAGTAAACCACATTGGATCTTGAGCAGCATCGGCAAAGCCTCTGATCTTCGCGATAGGAGTAATGCCTAACTCTTTGGCTTTTTCTTTGCTCATTAAAATGACGGCAGCCGCACCATCATTAATCGTTGAAGCATTAGCAGCGGTGACGGTTCCTTCTTTGGTGAACACTGGCTTTAACCCTGGTATCTTATCAAAGTTCACATTTTTGTATTCTTCGTCCTCTGCAAATAAAGTCACATCACCCTTCTTACCCGTGATTTCAACGGGAACAATCTCATCTTTGAATTTTCCGGCAGCCCATGCGGCAGCAGATCGTTTATAAGAGTTGATCGCATACGCATCTTGCTCCTGACGAGTGATCTTCATCTCTTTGGCCGTATTGTCCGCACAAACACCCATGGCGCAACGATTGTATACATCGGTAAGCCCGTCATAGGTAAGCCCATCTAATACCTCTCCATTTCCGTACTTAAATCCATACCGAGCTTTCATCAGGTAGTAAGGAATATTGGACATGCTTTCCATACCCCCGGTGACCACCACATCATTCTGACCTAGCATGATTGACTGAGCTCCCAGCATAATGGCTTTCATGCCTGAAGCACATACCTTGTTCACAAGTGTGCATGGAATATCGTATCCAAGACCCGCTGCAACCGCTACTTGGGTGGCGGGTGCTTGCTGAAGTCCCGAAGAGATCACGTTGCCCAAAAAAACTTCTTGCACCTGTTTCTGATCAAGATTTATTTTTTGCATCGCTCCCTTGACTGCAATGGCTCCTAACTGAACAGCTGTTAATGATGACAGGCTGCCTCCGAAACTTCCAATGGGTGTGCGAACGGCAGCTACAATGTATACTTCTTTCATTTTCTTGTTTCGTTAATTGGGGATTCTTTTCAATGTGCAAATATCCTAATTTTAAGCGAGTACCTCTTTGTTTTTTAAGTTGGTTAAATACTCGGGATCTAACAATGTTTTAGAGCAAGCCGCTGCATGCGGAAGTTCATAACGGAAGAAAAACTTCATAGTGTGTACTTTGCCTTCATAGAACTCGGCAGTTTGGTTTGCAAAATTTCCTGTTTGGATGGCAATATGCGCGACAGTAGCTTGCTTGAGCCATTGCCAGCCAAGTACCACGTAGCTTAGTTGTTCCATAAACACAGTGGCATCCGCCAGATAGCGGTTGATGTCTCCCTGCTGCGCAAATTGGCTAAGATGTTTTAGTACCTCGCTTACTCGATTCAATTCAATCGTCAATTCCGTAGCATAGGGCTTCAGAACGTCATAGGTGGACGCCTGCGCTATTGCGCGATGGATGGAGTCCATTAGTATGTGTAGCGCTTTGCCTTTCTCCATCACCACCTTTCGTCCCAACAAATCGATAGATTGTATACCTGTAGTTCCTTCGTAAAGTGTGGTGATCTTAATATCTCTGTAATGCTGTTGCACCGGAAAGTCCATCGTAAACCCATAACCCCCCAATGTTTGAATTGCCAACGCAACAGCTCTACTGCCTTGTTCTGACGAATAGGTTTTTACAATAGGAGTAAGCAATTCCAATAACAAAAAGCTATTCTGTTTTTCTTCTCCTTCCGCTGCATGTGCAATATCAGAAAGTCGATTGCATTCCATGACCAACGAAAGCGCCCCTTCGATAATCGCTTTTTGGGTAAGTAGCATTCGCTGAACATCCGGATGGTTAACGATCAGGGTAGGGGGCTTTAATGGATCTTTTTCATTGGCTAATCTTCCTTGAGGCCTTTCATTGGCATATTGCAACGAAGCCTGGTAAGCAGCCATAGCGGTAGAGGCAGCACCTAGTCCTACACTGATTCGCGCCTCATTCATCATTTGAAACATATAACCTAAGCCTTTGTGTGGTTCGCCAACTAACCAGCCGCGGCATTGATCTTTGTCGCCAAAAACCAAGTGAGTAGTACAATAACCTCGCTGCCCCATTTTTTGAAAATCGCCTGCGCAGAACACATCGTTAGGGGTGAGCGAGCCATTTTCTTCAGGCCAATATTTTGGAATAATAAATAGCGAAATTCCTTTTACTCCAGGAGGGGCACCCTCAATTCGTGCCAGTGTTAAGTGAACAAAATTATCACAGGCTTCATGCTGACCTCCGGAGATAAATATCTTTTGTCCTTTGATTTTGTAAAAACCATCACCTGTTGGCTTTGCGCTCGTAGTGATATCGGTCAATGAACTTCCTGCCTGGGGTTCGGTCAATGCCATCGTGCCCTGCCAATCGCCAGCAAATATTTTTGGAACAAACTTCTTTACTTGTTCACTCGTTCCGAAGCTGGTAATAAGTGCCGCTGCGCCAGCCGATAAACTAAAATAGCCCTGACTACTATTGTTGGCCGACATAAAGATGTGCTGCGCTGCATTGAAGATCATCATAGGCAATTGCATGCCGCCAAATTCAAATTTGGAACCACCGCCAATCCAGCCATTCTCTGCAGCTTGCTTGATGATCGTTTTTAATTGTGGATGAGTTTTCACTCCACCAATACCATCATATTGAGCGGGCTCTGCATCCATAGCTTTGAAATAGGGAGCCATATCGCGATCGGCCAGCAACTTTGCGGATTCTATCATCATCCAGGCTTCTTCCCAGTTTAAGTGAGAAAAGTGTGGAAGTGCAAAAACATCATTTACGTGGTGTACTTCTTGAAGAAGAAATTTAGTGTGTTCTATGCTTGTGTATCGCATACTTTTGAATGTTGAATTTTAAATCTCGAATCTTGAATTATCTCGCTGCTCCACCATCTATTGTCAGGCAAATGCCGCTGACAAAAGATGCTTCATCAGAAGCTAAGTAAAGATAGCCATTTGCAATATCTTCTGGAAGACCCCATTTGCCAACTGGAATATGTGCAAGGCTTTGCTTACGAACTTCTTCTGGCATGGCATCGGTCATCGCAGTTTGAATAAAGCCAGGTGCAATGCAGTTGGCAGTGATTCCGAAACGCCCCAATTCTAAAGCCCATACTTTGGTCATGCCAATAATAGCAGACTTTGTGGCCACGTAGTTGGTTTGACCGTAGTTGCCGCGGATAGCTACATTAGAGGAGGCAGATACAATACGCCCATAGTTTTGTTCTTTCATGATCGGTACCACCGCCTGCGTACAATTAAACACCCCTGTTAAATTAACGGAGATTACATCGTCCCATTCTTGCTTTGACATTTTTAGCAATGTGCGGTCTTTCGTGATTCCCGCATTGTTTATCAGAATATCAATTCGACCGAAACGTTTGTGCGCTTCACTCACACCCTGAAGCACCTGTTCTTGATCAGCTACTGAAATCTTTGAGAAGATCGCTTCGTGACCTTGCTTGTTTAGATCCTCTACAACCGTTTTGCCTTTTTCCGAAAGATCCCACAGGATAATTTTGGCTCCTTCTCTCGCAAAGCGTTGTGCAGTGGCTAGGCCAATACCGTTCGCGCCTCCAGTGATTAATGCAACTTTATTTTTTAGTCTCATCGATGAAATTTTAAATGTTGAATTTTGAATCTTGAATTAATACAGCGCTGTCAAGAGTTCCCCCACATAGGCTGGTTTTTCTTCACCTTCAATTTGAATCGTGCACTCCACGAAAAGCTTGATTCCATTATTGGGAATATCTTCAACATTTACAATCTTTCCGGTCATGCGGATTCGACTACCTGATTTTACGGCAACCGGAAAGCGCGCTTTGTTAAGTCCATAGTTGATAGCAGTACTAGCGCCTTCAATTTCAATTAATTCGTAAAAGAATTTAGCAGCCAATGACAGGGTCAGATAACCGTGAGCAATGGTCTTGCCCCCCGGCATTTGTGCTTTGGCGCGATCGACATCCACATGTATCCATTGATTGTCTTGCGTGGCGTGAGCAAACTCGTTGATTATCTCTTGCGTCATCAAAAACCAATCGGTCACGGCAAGCGATTGACCAACATATTTTTTGATGGCAGCCAACTTGATCTTTAGTGGTTTGGCAATAATTTGATCCGCCTTTCTTTCTTTCACCGAATCCGCTTTGGGAGGTGAAACAGCTTCTTCTTTCCATGATCCTATTTTCACTACTGCTTTGCCAATTACTTTTCGGTTCACTAAGTCTTCTAGCGCTTGGGGGGCTTCTTCCAATGAATAGACTTTGTGAATATGTTGTTTGATTTTGCCTGACTTCATCCATGACAAGAGTTCACTTAAATTTTGTAAACTCTGTTGTGGTTCACGCTCCGCAAAACTTCCCCAGAAAACCCCCATAATAGAACATCCTTTTAGCAATGGTAAATTGGCCGGAAATTGTGGAATCTCTCCGGTAGTAAATCCGACCACCAAGTACCTGCCTTTCCAGGCAATGGAACGCAAGGCTTGTTCGGCCAATTTTCCGCCTACAGCATCGTAGATTACATCAACGCCTTTCTCTTGTGTAATCTCTTTTAATCGAGCACGCAGGTCTTCTTCTGAATAATTGATGAGATGATCGGCACCTTTTTCCTTACAAATACTCAATTTCTCTTTGGAAGAAGCCGCAGCGATCACGGTGGCGCCCATTACCTTTCCTAATTCAACAGCCGCTAAACCGACACCACCAGCCGCGCCTAATACCAATAAGGTTTCTCCAGATTTTAGCTGTGCACGATCTTTTAAAGCGTGATAAGAAGTGCCATACGTGTAAAGGGTGCATGCTCCATTGATGAAGTCCATTCCCGCTGGCATGGGAAACACACGATTTGCCTTAACGACCACTTGCTCTGCAAAACCACCCCAGCCACAAAGCGCGATCACGCGATCGCCCGGTTTCAAATGTTTTACTTTTTCTCCGACAGCTTCAATTACTCCCGAGACTTCTCCACCGGGAGAAAAAGGCAGATCTGGCTTGAATTGATATTTATTTTGAATGATAAGCAGGTCTGGGAAGTTGACGCCACAAGCAAACACGTTGATAACGACTTCATCTGGTTTTGCAATAGCAGCGGAGGTTTCTTCGATCAACAATGTTTCAGGAAGACCAAATGCTTTACAAACGACTGCCTTCATAATGAAACAATTTTAGTTCTACATTTATTATCCTACTAAATCGTGAATGGTAATTACACCACCTGTATTTTTTCTACCAGTCTGGCTTGCCTTTATCTTTGGGTTTGGTGGCTTTGCGTTTATTCTGTTGAAGATATTGGACTTCTTGATTTTTCATCGCCTCCAATATCATTTTGGCTTTCTCCTCAGAGATGTTCATGTCTTTTAATTTTTCTGACGGAGATGGTTTGTTGTCTTGCTTTTCTTTCTCTTTCTTCTTTTCGTCTTCTTTCTGTTGCTCGGCCTTGTCTTTCTTTTCTTTCTCCTTCTCTTCGTTGGATTGATCTTTCTTGTCTTTTTGATCTTTGTCCTTCTTCTCTTGATCCTTCTTCTCTTGATCTTTCTTTTCCTGATCTTTTTTCTCTTGGTCTTTCTTTTCTTGATCTTTTTTGTCCTTCTCTTTTTGATCCTTATTCTGCTTATCCTTCTGGTCTTTCTTCTGATCTTTTTTCTCGTCCTTCTTATCGTCCTTGTTCTCTTTATCCTTTTGTTCTTGTTTTTTCTTGTCCTCCAATTTCTTTTTTACCATTTCATAGTTGAAGCGAGCATCCTCATTATCAGGAGCCGTTTTCAACGCCTGCTTAAAATAATTGAGGGCTTCTTCCAATTTTCCTTGTCTGTTCGCCACCACGCCCAATTGTTGGTTAGCAATGGAGTTGAGTTTAGTGTCTTTACTTTGAGTTAAAGGCAAATACGCATTTTGTACGTTGGCGGTATCCTTTTCGTGAAAGTAAGAGTTCGCTAAGTTTAGTAGCACTTCTTCTTCTTTTACTCCCAAAGAATCTACCAAATATTTATACTTTTCGATGGCGGTTTTGAAGTCGCCTTTTGTGTAGGCTTTTTTAGCTTCACTCTTTAACGAATTGATTTTTCCGATTTTATCGAAATCCGTGAGCAATAGTAGCAAACCGATAGTAATAGCCAACAACTTCATATTCGCACTGTTTTTATCTGTATCAACAAATCAAATATAAGAAGGCCAAGGGCAGCTAACAAGAAATAGAAATAGCGATTGGCGGATACATCTACGAAGCGGGTATCTCGTAATTCACCCTCAATTTTACTAATCGTGTTGATTAACTTAGAAACATCATTTCTGTTTTCATTGATTTCAAAATATTGTCCACCTGTTTTGGAGGCCAACGCTTTTAAGGAAGATGAATTAAGTTTCGAGATGACCGCATTACCCGACTGATCCTTTTTAAAGCCAATTCCCGATGAAATTTTGCTTCCTGTTTCGGTTCCTACTCCCAGTGTGAAAAGTTTTATGTCTTTATCTTCAATTTCTTTTGTTATTTCACTTGTCTCTTCTCCAAAATCTTCGCCATCGCTAATTAAAACAATAATCTTGGACTTCTGCTGACTGCTGGTTGTTTGCTCTTGTTCTGTTAGCTTCTTTAAGGCCAGCGACAGGGGAGGAGCAAAATCAGTACCCGCAGATGGAACCAGATTTGTATTCATGGTTTCGATAAAAAGATTTAGGGCATTCTGATCAAATGTAAGCGGGCACTGCATGAATGCTTCAGACGAGAAAATGATTACTCCAAGCCGATCGGAATTAAATGATTCTACAATCTTTTTCATTTCAAATTTGACTTTCTCCAAACGAGTTGGCTGAACATCGAACGCCTCCATCGACTTAGAAAGGTCTACACAAATCATGATGTCTTTGCCAATCGATTTGATTTCTTTTTTTGAATCTCCGAAAGTTGGGCCTAAGAAGGACAGAAGAAGTAGAGCAAAAATGGCTGTTCGTAGAAATAGTTTAATAAAGACTTTATTAGATGGGGTGTTAAGGGTTTTTCCAACACGAATTACTTTAGCAATATAAATTATGTAGAAGAAAAGAAACAGAAAGCTGAGAATTCCTTCAAAAAGGCTGAACTGGCGAAAAAGTGTCATAAGTGTAAAGAACAAAATTAATGCAACAAACGGATTTCTTGGCCAGAGCGATGTAAAATTTGGGTTTCGCATTTTAACCGGGCATTTTGCAACCGGAGAATTGGGGATTATTTTGAAATAGAATGGGTTAAAAGTATTTGAACAACCTTTTTTTTTATATTTGCACCCTTGTTATTCAAAGGAGAGGTGGGTGAGTGGCTGAAACCAATAGTTTGCTAAACTGTCGTACGGGTTAAACTGTACCGGGGGTTCGAATCCCCCCCTCTCCGCTTAACAATTTCATTTTGATTTAAAGAAAATGAAGGTCTCGTAGCTCAGCTGGATAGAGCAACTGCCTTCTAAGCAGTAGGTCACTGGTTCGAATCCAGTCGGGATCACGAAGATAATTGTTGGTAATTGCGTATCTTTTAATACCTTCGCGCCCTCATTAAGGTTTTCGGGGTGTAGCGTAGCCCGGTATCGCGCTTGGTTTGGGACCAAGAGGTCGTCAGTTCGAATCTGGCCACCCCGACATAAAAAGCTCTCACGAAAGTGGGAGCTCTTTTTTTATGGAGTTTACCGTTTATATTCTTTACAGCAGGTCAATCTCGAGATTTTATACAGGTTCAACCCAAGATCTAAAAAATCGCTTATTTGAGCATAATAGTGGAGAAACTAGCTCTATTAAGAAAGGCATACCTTGGGAGGTTTTTTGGGAGATCAAGCTACCGACTAGGTCAGAGGCAATGATTTTGGAAACAAAGATTAAGAGGCGAGGCGCAAAACGATTTTTGGAAGACGTATCGCGTGGCGCATAGGCGCCAAGGTCGTCAGTTCGAATCTGGCCACCCCGACATAAAAAGCTCTCACGAAAGTGGGAGCTCTTTTTTTATGGAGTTTACCGTTTATATTCTTTACAGCAGGTCAATTTCGAGATTTTATACAGGTTCAACCCAAGATCTAAAAAATCGCTTATTTGAGCATAATAGTGGAGAAACTAGCTCTATTAAGAAAGGCATACCTTGGGAGGTTTTTTGGGAGATCAAACTAACGACTAGGTCAGAGGCAATGATCTTGGAAACAAAGATTAAGAGGCGAGGCGCAAAACGATTTTTGGAAGACGTATCGCGTGGCGCATAAGCGCCAAGGTCGTCAGTTCGAATCTGGCCACCCCGACATAAAAAGCTCTCACGAAAGTGGGAGCTCTTTTTTATGGAATTTTCACTTTGCACTCTTTACAACAAAATCAAATAAAAACATGTCTTTCCGTCATGAACTTAGAGTTACCGACCAATTTTTGAGATTCGGGTAACCTTCGGGTATCCTCAATATATCCTTCGGGTAAGCTTCGATTAGCTATTTCTATGCAAAAATGTCACTGCTAACTCTAGGATTAAATATGTAGTCGTTAAACGTGCATTTTCTTTGCCGCTTTTTACCCTTAGAACTGATCTAGCTGCTTTTCAAATGCTTTCATCGCTTGCGTTTTGCCACTCCGATCCTAACGCGCTCGCAAATTTTGAGCTTTGTTTTATTCCCTTAACAAATTTCGAAGCAATGCCCCGGTTAATGCCGAAAAACTGCCCACCAATCCACCGATAAATGTGGTAAGGACAAATGAATTAAGCGGTAAAAGTTTGTTTACTTTTTCGGTCAAAATGGAATGCGTGTTCTGGTCAATGTAGTAGGCCATTCCAAACCAAAGGATCCCCACACCAACAAAACCCGCAGCAAAAGAAACGTCTGCTTTGTTGCCGACTGCAAACGAAACAGCCAGCGCTCCGATGGCCAACGTCCACCAGGGCAAGAAAGTTTGAAGTAAAAAGCAGATGATGATGGTGGCTATTATTTGAATAAAAAATTTCATTTCGCAAACGGTTTAAGGGTGGTGGTGTAAAGCGTGGAGCTTACCAGCGCTTCCTTTTTTACAAACTTTAATTGAGGCGGCTGGCTGTTCTCCCATGCTTGCATAAGGTTTCCGTAAAATGGGCTGCCAGGATTTCCAGATTGCCCGCCAGGATATATTGCCCATGCCTTTACTCCGGCTTTTTCCAGACTCACAATCATCCTTACACTCGGTCCTGTGCGATGGGATGAGGCGTTTACAATTCCACTGTTTCCGCCATTGCGCGCATGGAAGCCTAGTGGTTCCATCCGAAGCAGATGTTGAACATAGGTGTCTTTGTAGTTTGACCAATTTAGTGCTTTAGTGGGATTTTTAAGCTTCCACTCCTGAATGACATTGATTGCGTTTTTGAAAGAAGCAATGGTTAACTGCTGAAGTGTTTCTTTCTCGGGTGTTGTTTGGACATCGAAGAATCTATGATCCGGCAGTTCAGTCATCAGTTTTATGGTGGTAAACTCGCTCGGCATTTCCATGGCTACTTTTGATGAAGTCATTTCGTCCCATACAGATCTGTATAAATCATTCCACCATTCTTCATAGTAAATGGCTGCTACTGATTCGATGGAGTTGTAGTAATCCCATTTTTTCAAGTCATCAAGTATGACTTTTTCTTCTGCCGAAATACTCGTTGCCTTTTGAGAATCCATGATCGCTAACATGAATGGTAGACTCTCCTTTGCTTGTAGATTATAGTTGTCATTTTGCAATGCCATCATGTCCTTAGGTGTTGCATCCACTAATGTATCCAACACTTGCCGAATCCTTCTGTTGCGATAAGTCTCCCAGTAACTACCCGTCTGAATATAGTATGGATAGGTGGCGTCAGCAGGATATTGGTTTGCCGAAAATAGAAAACCTGTTTCGGGATTTTTGATCATCACATTTTGCTCGAACGGAATGAATTTTTGCCACTCGCTGGAAGTTTTCGTTCCATCCAACACAAACTTTCCTTCTCCTTTTCTGCGCACAGGATACTTGCCCTGAACTCGCATGGCAATGTCTCCCGATACTGATGCAAACACAAAGTTCTGGGCAGGCACAAAATGGTAGTCGAGTGCGGTCATGTATTCGCGGTGGTTGTGGGCTCGGTTAAGCAGGTAGAAAGCTTTCATCGGTTTTGCCCCGTCATGTGAGATCCATCGGTAGGCGTAAAGTTTCCGCTCGTTTTCGCTGCGATAGGTTTCATCAAATCGCACCGGACCGTGGTGCGTGTAGTTAATTGTATCGTAAAATGTGGGCGCACCTTTGATTTGAATAGCTTCAATTACTTTTTTTGAAGCGAGCCATTTTCCGTCACTCAAGTATTCATTTTTCGAGGCATCCTTGAACTGGACTTTGTACCAATCGACTAGATCTCGCTGCGCGTTGGTAACCCCCCAGGCAATAGAGTCGTTAAAACCAATTATTACTGCCGGAGCACCAGGCGTTGAAGCGCCCATCGTGTTAACGAATGGTGAGTTAAGGTGAATCATAAACCAAAGAGAAGGAACACCCAATGACAAATGAGGATCATTGCTTAAGAGGGGTGACCCTGTAGCTGTTTTTCTGCCACCCAAAACCCAATTGTTGCTGCCGATTCCGCGGGGTGTTCCTTCAGGCACATTCACCTGAATATATTCATCAGGCACCGCCAGCGGTAAACTATCCAGAGTCTGTGGTTTAAATGTCCATTTGCCAGTATTGGTTACAATAGGATCGCCCACGTCTTCGCGATCAGGGTAGAGAAAGTCAAACACATCTCTGCCAAACACCTTGAGCGCATTCGTGAATTGTAAATCTTTTTCCCCTGCGTTTAAGGTCTGTGAAAAATTCATCAGCACCATGCCCATATTCAGATTCGTCCACGCCTCAGGTGCATAATCCAGCAACTTATATTCAATTGGAAAATCTTCATACGAAAGTGTTTTGATGTATGCGTTGACTCCCGCTGTATAGGCATTGGCCACCGATAAAAGTAACGGATCGCCTTCAATATCCTTTAGGTTATTTGAAGCTCCATATGCCATCCCTGCCCTTCGCTGACCACGGTCTAAGTCTAATGCTGCCTTGCCAACAATTTCGGATAAACGCCCGGCTGCGGCAAAGCATTGAAATTCCATCTGCCAGAGGCGGTGTTGAGCGGTAACATAGCCTTGGGCAAAAAACAAATCTTCATCATTGGTAGCAAAGATGTGGGGTATTAAAAGGCTGTCGTACACCACGGTGACTTCTCCCTTCAAGCCAGGAAGCTTCAAGGTAGAGTTGGTAACCGACCCGTTTTCTGCATTTTGCCAAAAGCCCTGAAACGGGTCGAGGAATTTGCCCAATGGAGGTATTGGGTTGCCGAAATTCCAAGCATTGTTTAAAACATAAAGCAAAGAAGCCGATACCAAAAAAGACAAAGCGAACTTAATAATTTTCATGTGCACCAAATTAATTCCCTAATTTTCGCCATTTATTCTCAAAAAGCAATTTTTAATGAGTGAGGAAGCTATTAAAACCGAATGGTTTGTGTTTTATACCAAAAGCAGACAAGAGAAAAAAGTAAACGAACTTTTGTTGAAAAACGGGTTTGAATCATTCTTACCTACCCAAAAAGTAATGAGGCAATGGAGCGACCGAAAGAAGAAAGTGGAAGTGCCGTTGTTCAACTCTTACATTTTTGTGAAAATTGAAGAGTACCGAATTGTTGAGGTGTTGAAAATACCAGGGGTATCTTGGAATATAAAGCACAATGGGAAACCAGCTTTTTTGCGACAAAAGGAATATGAGTTGATTAGCCGCTACATTCAGACTGGGTTGTTTATTGAAGCGAGTCAAAATAGCAAACTGGCAGCCGGGGATAAAGTCAAAGTTATAGATGGTCCGTTGAAGGGTTTTATGGGCACTTTGACCAAGAGAAATACTGAAAATTTATTTTCGGTGTTTATTGATTCATTAAATTATTCCCTTACTATTCAGATAGATAGCCAAGTTCTGGAAAAAGTATAGTTACTTTTTTTGGGCTTGTTGTATAAAGAGTAAGAAATCTACTCGTTAATTTTTACTTTTGCACGTGCTTGAGCATTTGATTACGTCCCGTACGAGAATAAAAATGTTGTTGAAATTCTTTTCAAACAGCAATTCGACTTCGTATCTGCGAGAACTTGCAGAGGAATTCGGGGAATCTACCAATTCAATTAGATTGGAACTTAATAAACTCTCAAAGGCTGGCTACCTTACCTCAAGTTATAAAGGAAGAATCATTGAATATCGAGCTAATACTACACATTTTCTTTTCCCTGAAATAAAAAAACTAGTTCATAAATATTTAGGTATCGACACAATTGTTGAAGACATTGTAAATAAGGTAGTTGCAAAATTAGGTAAAGTCGTGTTTTGCTTTATCACTGGTGATTACGCGAATGGAAAAGACAGCGGTATTATAGATGTTGTTTTTGTTGGAGATGTAGACCAACAATACCTGAGGGTTTGTGTAGAACGTGCCGAGGCACTCATCCAGCGGAAAATTAGAACTTTAGTACTTTCCATGTCTGAGTTTAATGTAAACAGGGAAGGTCTAAAAGTAGATAATGCTATTGTTCTCTGGGGTTTGAAATAGGATTAATATTGTTTCAGTCAACTTTTCAACGTTCCCTTGATTATTGGGAGTGAAGGGGCGAAGCTTTGCTTAATCGGCATTTATTTGAATAAGTTTTAATTTCGAGATTCAGATTTTTTTAAAATTAAAACCAATGAGTCAACTTTCTCAAATTAGATATCCGTTTGCGCCTTAGAAAAAAATTACACAATCAGTCTTTAAACAAAATTTCAATGAATGAAAAAGAGTAAACTTGGTTTTTTATTATTTGTATTTTGTTTCGGTTGTGTTTCAAATAGGCAATATCAAATTTTACAAAAGAACGATGTAAATAAACGGAGGATACACTCAGATTCCGTTTTCAGAAGCTACTCACTCTCCAATTTCGAGTATAAGATTCAGCCCAACGATATTCTTTCCATAACGTTTGAAAGCCTTACCGAAAAAGATTTTGATTTTTTATCCACTAAGGCACCCGCAAACTTCAATGCGGTAAATGTTGGTGGCGCTCTGCTTATCGGTGATGTGGTGGACAATAAGGGTGAAATACCCTTTCCAGTTTTAGGGAAGGTAAAGGTGGCGGGACAAACAATTTTTGAAATACAAGACAATCTGCAACAGATCGGTAGCAAGTACCTGGAAAGCCCGACAGTAAAAGTTAGGCTAGTAAATTACAGAGCTAACTTATTGGGGCAGGTTAACAGGGAAGGCACGATTGTCTTCAATAATAATAGAGTAACCATTTTAGAGGCAATTGGGTTGGCCGGTGGATTTACGGAGTTAGCAGATAAGTCTAGTGTAAAATTGCTAAGGCAAAACGGAGACAAAGTGGACGTAATATATTTAAATTTATTAGACGAGGATTTTGTTAACTCACCTTATTACTACGTGTATCAAAATGATGTGGTCATAGTGCCCGCCTTACGCCAGAGATCATACCAAAAATATTTTTATCAAAACCTCTCCGTTTTGCTCTCTACAATTTCAATTGTGTTATTAGTATTAAATTATACCAAATAAGTTATTAGTGAAGAAGCCTATTCAAAAATTTTATTCCGAAGAAGACGCATTTTTTGTTAAGCGGGATCAGCTTGATTTGAAAAGAGTAATGGCCAAACTATTGGATATTTGGCCCTTCGTAACCATTTCCGTGGTGCTTGCCCTGTCAATTGCTTTTTTAATCAACAGATATAGTAAAAGCACCTATTCCATAGAAGCCTCAATAATTATCCGTACAAAAGAAGAGATCGGATCTGGAGCTGAATTAGTCTATGAAAATGTACTTGTGAGCAGGTACAGAAATTACTTGAACGAGCCCTACAAAATCAGAGCATTTCCATTGGTAAAAAAAACGTTAGAAGATTTATGTTTTAACTCTGCCTTTTTTGTGGAGGGCAGGGTGGTAACAACCGAATCGTACAACAAACTGCCATTTAAGGTTACTTTTTTGCAGTATTCCGAGAAGAGTTTAAACCGTTATTACCTTCAAGTTGTAGACGAAAACCATTTTAGTTTACGCTTTACAGAAAATGAAAATAGCGACTCTTCAGTTTTTAGGTTTGGCGAAATGGTGGATTTTGATTCAAGCAAATTCAAAATTGATTTAAGAAAGGATTCTCTACCAACTCTAAAAGCAAACGATACTTATCTATTGGAGTTCAGTTCGTCTGATAACCTCGCCCAAGATTATATTTCAAGAATGGAATTTAAATGGGCCGAAAAAGGATCTACCTACATGAATATCTACATGACCGGAAACTCTCCGGAAAAGGACAAGGAATTTTTGCTAAGACTATTAAAAAACTACGAAAGAGAAGATTTAAGTCAGAAAAATCAAGTAGCCACCAAAACAGTCGAATTTGTAAGATCACAACTGCATGCCATTTCCGACAGTTTGAGACTGTATGAGGTGCAGTTGGCGCGATTTAAAAATTCAAATAACACATTAGGTGAGCTGGAATTTGAAAACGAACGAATACTAGTGAAGTTAGACGAATCCGAAAAGGAAAGAATGGAACTAGTAATAAGAAAAGAGTATTTCAAGTATCTGGGAAAATACTTGAAAGAAGATAGGGATTTAGATCAAGTCATCATGCCTTCCGTTTTTGGGATAGACGATCCTAACTTGAATTCAATACTTACAAAAAT
Organism: Cyclobacteriaceae bacterium; assembly: GCA_044349005.1. Lineage (GTDB taxonomy): Bacteria > Bacteroidota > Bacteroidia > Cytophagales > Cyclobacteriaceae > ELB16-189. Next base: position 28,334 of record JBIKRT010000025.1, on the reverse strand, counting down.
GATTGAATTACAACAGGAAATACGGCTTTTTATGTCCACTGAAAAAACGGCACGTAATCCGTTGCTTACGAATAAATTAACGCGATTGAAAGGCATCAAGAGCGATGTATCCGAGGCGGTGAGAACGTTGCAGGCTTCTGATGCGCTTAAATCCAAAGTAATAGATGACAAGACTAAGAAAATATTGTCGGAAATTCGCGCCATGCCTTCGGTTCAAAGCCAGTATGTTTCTATCCAACGAAACTTTCGTTTAATGGAGCAACTGTTTATTTTTTTAATGAATAAAAAGTCTGAAGCGGAGATTTCTAAAGCAGCCAATATTTCTGATTTGATCATTGTTAATCCTCCCACATCCGGATCGGTACCGATCTCCCCAAACAAGAAGAGAAATTATATGTTAGCTCTTGTTATTGGGCTTATGATTCCCGTAGCTTGGGTTGTTGTAGCTCAATCATTGAGTACCTTAGTTCAAAACAAGCAAGATATTGAAAGATTAACAGATGTTCCGATAATTGGTGGCATAGGACACGTGAGGAAACCATTAAAACTTGAAGTATTGAATAACCCTCAATCCGTTGTTTCTGAGTCTTTTAGATCCTTGAGAGCCAACATCAGTTTTTTTGTGGGAAACACAACACCCGTTGTAGTGGTGGTTACTAGTTCCTTACCCGGTGAAGGCAAATCTTTTACTTCGATTAATTTAGCTTCAGTCTTATCCTTATCTGGAAAACGGACGCTTATAATTGGCGCGGATTTGAGAAAGCCAACTCTACATCTTGAATTTGGCTTGCACAACAAAGTTGGTTTGAGTTCTTACCTTGCTGGCCTATGCGAGCTTCCTGACATTGTCCAGCCATCAGGTTACGAGAATTTAGATTTTGTGCCCACGGGTGTAATTCCACCCAATCCATCTGAGCTTATTTTGAATGAGCGAATGGAGGAACTTATAAAAAAAGCCAAAGAAATGTATGATTTTATTGTAATAGATACACCTCCGCTAGGATTGATTAGCGATGCGTACCAACTTTCTAAGTTCGCAAATCATATTGTATTTATCGTACGGCAAAATTATACTCCTAGGCAGATGGTAACGATGGTACAGGAGTACTACAGCTCAAAAAAGTTAAGAAATCTCAGCATACTTCTCAATGACATTGAAGTAGGAGCAGGATACATTTTTGGTGATCAATACTCTTATTCTTACCGGCATATTTCAAAATATTATCAGTAAGGAGTTATTCGAAATTGTATTTTTTTGTGAAGCAGGCTTTACTAGTAACCAAATAGTCGTTTGAGTCTTACAATTGCATCGTAAAAGCATCCTCAACAACCTATTTTTTTCTTATGGAAACTTGCTCATCACTTTGCTAAGCGGTGTGGCGCTAGTTCCCTTTTACTTAAGTTATATAACGATTGGCGACTATGGTGCATGGCTATCGAGCCTAAGTTTGATTAACATCTTGTTTGTTGTGGGCGGAGGGCTTGACATAACGTTGACAAACTTACTTTCCTATCATGTAGCCGAGGGAGATAAACACTCATTTTCAACTAAGTTTACTTCCTTTTCTATGATCGGTATTGCTTCAGGTGTAATAATACTAGTAGTTGGCTTTTGTTTATCTTTTTATTTGAATCCAATATTAAACGAAAAACAATTGGCGAACGGATTCAGACTATCGTTTTGTTTATACCTCGGTGGTTTTATTTTGAATCAACTGTTTACGATTGTTAAGTGTATCCCGATTTCCTTGCATCATAATTTCCAAATTGGACTGCTTGAATTTAGCATAAAGCTAGTAAGTATCGGTATTTTAGTTTTTGGATTAATGCATGGTTGGGGACTAATAGCATTTGGAATACAGCAGCTTTTTTCTGGGTTAACTCAGTTGCTTGGTGGTTCAATAATCGCTTTCAATGTTTGCAAAAAAACAGGATATGGAATAAGCAACTTTGAATTAAAAGATGTTGCTGCGCAGACTAAATTGGTTTTGCCCATTTTTGCTGGCAGATCTGGCAGCGTGTTAATCCAAAATATGTCGCTACCATTGATATCGAATTTAATGACTACCGAACTTGCAGGTAAGTTTTCAATAACAAACCGCCTGTATGATGCAATGGTGATGTTTCTTAATCCCGTTGGTCGGTCGTTTTTTCCATCTTTTTCAAATTTCTTTGCCACTGGCAAAAGTGCCATCGAAAACAAATTCAATTTGGTATCAAAGCTGTTTTTATGTTTAACCATCATGTCTTTTTTTGTAATCTGCCTGGCAAACAAGTTGTTCGTTACCTTATGGGTTGGCGAAAGCAACTACGCTGGGGAACTCCTAAACTTTGCTTTTGCTGTTTGTGGTGTGATACAAGTGTTAAATGATTACTCAGGTTTGGGTTTGATCGCAATAGGCCAGCAGATGAAAACGGTTTGGTATGGTTTCATTGATTTGGGATTGAGAATTGTTTTATTATACCTTTTTTTTACTCTTGGGTTTGGCGCGGTGTCTGTCCCATTATCTCAGCTACTTTCAATTGGTTTTCTTACTTTTTATCTTTTCAAAAGACTCTATATAAGTTCAGATGTCGATTTGATTTTTAATGATTCTTTTCCGCTACAAAAGGTAGTACAATTCTGTTTTTTTTGTGGCATTCTACTGGTGTTTGATTTTTATCAATTTTCATGGTTGGTTAAACTTATATTTTCTATCCCGATATTATTATACATCATATTCAGTTTTAACTTAATAAGTCTAATCAAAGCACTAAACATAAAAGTTTAATATTCGTGAAACAGCCACTGGTTTATATAGTTATCGTTAGTTACAATGGCCGCCATAATTTGGAATATTGTTTACCAACGTTGGTATCGCAAGACTATCCAAACTTTAAAATTTTTATAGCCGACAACAATTCTACCGACAATACTCAGGAGTGGTTGAAACATAATCATCCTGAGGTTTATCTGATTAAACAAGATAAAAACATAGGCATGGCGGCTATGAATGAAGTGTTGACATGGCCTGCTGAAAACGGCCTTCCCGAAATACCGGACTATATTTTTGTGGCCGGGTGGGACTTAAAATTTGACAGGCGTTGTATTTCTCATGCAGTAGAATTGATGAACGAAAAAAAGGACATAGGTTTATTGGGGTTTGAAGTAATTGGATTGTTTGATTGGGCCGACCCGAGTGAGTTGGATTCCCGATCAGCCAATTGGAGAAAAACTGAATTTTTTGAAACCGATTGGGTTCCCGGGGCCTGTAGTTTTTATCGAGCGGATTTATTGCGCGCGGTTGGTTTCTTAGATCCGGCTTATTTTGCTTATGCCGAGGAGGATGACATGCAGTTTCGAGTAAAAGAAAGCAATTTCAAAAGAGTTATCATCAATACACCTTGTTGGCAAAATGTGCGCGAAAGCGCCATACCCCTAGCGGTGGCCTCATATCTTAGTATGCGGAATACGATAAGATTTCAAATTAAAAACAGAAGTCTTATGCAGGGGTTGCGCACCGCTCTATTAATTTTAAATAATGCGTGCAGCCCTTTTGTTACGCTAGATTTAAGTAAACGAGTCAACCAACGCATGAGGCCCTTTAGCTTATGGAGTAACTTTATGATTTGGGCAAAAGCATTTCTATGGAACTTGGTTAATTTAAAAGATACCTTGAATGCCTCGAGAGAGGTAGTTAACTGTATTAATAGAGGTAAACAACTTTTTGACAGATTGAATTCCGGAAATAACAAATAACACAAATTTTGTAACCTGTGCGGCTCATGCCATAATAGCATTACGCAAAAATTGCTAACCTAGTAAAAACCGGAAAGAGATAGAATTTTCAGATACGAAAAGAACTTATGAAATAAAAGTCTCTATTCAAATTACAAGAAATCTTAAATATTAAGTGGGTGACATAGAGATTCAGTAATGAACGATGAGGTAGTACCAAAACAAGTTCTATCAATTGAGTACTCTTTGAAGTGTTTAAAGCCAATAGGCTAGTCGTTGAAAATGTAATTTGCTCTGCACTGAACTATCAAATTGAAACGTATGTTTAGGCTAAATACAGAGCGGTCAAGCTACTTAATGTAATGAGGATGGCGAGGATTATAAAAAAGCGTTTGGTACTTAGCGTATTTATCTCGTAATAGTAAAGGCGCTCTGGCAACCGTAGTTCGATGAGATAGCGATGTGATCAAGAGAATGAGTAACACCTTTTTTCCGAACAGTGCCTTTGTTAGATAGGAATTTATCAATAACCAAAGAAGCAATGACGCGACTTTTGTTGACATTGACTCACGCAAATGACCAACTGACGTCTACAACCAAACATGCTGAAAAGGTAGAGTTTGTCAAAGATATAGTTATATGAATATGATACCCCTGATTAAGCCTTTTGTTGCACCACCCGAAGAACTCATGCCCGCTCTGCAAGATGTTCTTTACAGCGGGTATATTGCAGAGGGTGAAAAGGTAAAGCAGTTCGAGGAACTTTTTGGTTCCTACATAGGTAACCCCTACTGCTTAGCGCTTAATTCCGGCACGGCAGCTTTGCATATCGCCTTAATTTTGGCAGGAGTAAAGCCAGAGGACGAGGTGATTTCTACTGCTATGACGGCAGAGCCAACTAATGTGGCCATTATGCAAGCGGGCGCTAAGGTTGTTTGGGCCGATGTCGATCCTGCAACAGGCCTTATCTCTCCTCAATCGATTAGAAGCAAAATATCAAAAAAAACCAAGGCTATAATGATTGTGCATTATGCCGGAATGGTGGCTCAGCTCGATGAGATTCAAAAGATTGCAAACCAATTTAATTTGCCAATTATTGAAGATGCAGCCCACGCATTAGGTGCCGTTTATCAGGGCAATAGGGTTGGTTCAATTTCAGATTATACCATTTTTTCTTTACAGGCAATAAAGCACATTACTACCGTAGACGGTGGCATGCTATGTGTGAAAACAAAAGAGAACTGGGACAAGGGTCGTTTAATTAGGTGGTTTGGACTCGACAAAACCAAATCGAGATTAGAAAACAACATAAAACTGATTGGCTACAAATACCACATGAACAATGTTAACGCCACCATTGGAATTGTTCAAATGAAGTTTGTTAAACGAGTGATTGATGCGTACATACAGAACGGTAAGTTTTTTGATGAGCAACTACAAGGAATAAGTGGCGTAAGTCTGATAAACTACTACCCTCACACGCAACCTTCCTATTGGTTGTATACTTTATTTGTTGAAAGACGTTCAGATTTTTGCAGGTACATGAGTGAAAATGGTGTCATGTCATCCGAACTTCACATGCGCAATGACAATCACATGATTTTTAACTATGCAAAAACAAAGCTAGAAGGCTTAGATTCCTTTTACGAACGATTTGTTCATTTACCCTGCGGCTTTTGGCTCACCGAAGAGGACAAGAGTAAAATCGTTAGGCTAATTAAAAACGGTTGGTAACCATGAAGCCTCTCTATAAAGTATTTATTCCAACCGACATCGCTCAGGACATTTCACTAGTGCTGTCCTCTGGGCAGATTTCATCTGGAAAGTTGGCCAAAGAATTTGAAAAGGCAGTAGCTTCGTATATTGGATGCAACTATTTTTTATCCACAAACAACTATAACACTGCATCGCAATTAGTGTGGGAAACGATTGGAATTAATCCGGGTGACGAAATCATTGCCTCGCCTATGAGTTGTCTGGCTTCAAACCAGCCATTGGCGATGAAAAGGGCTAAACTGGTTTGGGCAGATATAGATCCTCAGGTAGGTTCACTCGACCCAAGTTCTGTAAAGAAGAAAATTACATCAAAAACAAAGGCCATTCTCCACTATCATTGGTGTGGATATCCCGGACATATTGACGAAGTGCTCCAAATTGCCAGCGACTATGGCTTACCAGTTGTCGAAGATGCCATTGAATCGTTTGGAACCTTATACAAGGGTAAATTAATGGGGAATACGGGTGCCGATTTTACGCTGTTCTCCTTCCAACCAACAAGGTTACCTTGTTCCGTTGATGGTGGAGGTGTAGTATTTAAAAGCAAAGAGAACTTTGAAAAGGCCACACTGATCAGGGACTTTGGAATTGATAGAAAAAGATTTAGAAACCATTTGAGCGAGATTGAAGAAAGTTGCGACATTTCACTTCCAGGATTTTCTGGTGGATTGAATGAGTTAAGCGCTGCCATAGGGCTGAAGAGCCTCCTGCAAGTACCATCGTTGTTGGGCCAACAGCGAACCAATGCCATCTCGAACAAGCAATATTTAAGCGATGAGTTTGGAATCAGCAATTATGTGGATAATCGAAACGGTGATCCGAACTATTGGGTGTTCTCGTTTTTATCGGACGATTCTTCTCAGTTACTGGTTGAACTAAGAAAGAGAGGAGTTTATGCCTCTCGAGTTCATTTACGGAATGATCGATATTCCGTTTTTGGAACTTTTGATCCGAAACTAGTGGGGGTCAACGATTTTGAAAAAAGACAGTTATCAATACCATCTGGATGGTGGGAGAGCTAATGAATACGTATCAAGTGCAATCTGTTTTGCACAGTGAAATCACTGAACCTCTTTTAACTCGCATTGCATTTTTGAAAGATACGGTTTGGCCTAATGGCATAAACGAACAAAAGCAATACATGTTAAGAATTTGCAACCCTAACGATTGCCACTGCTTTATTGAGTCGATGGGTAACATGGTAGGTTATGTCTGTATCAAATCTGCCAGAGTAACAGAAAATAAAATTGAAATACCTGCGCTTGGAGTGGCTGGATTATGCACATCACCATCTATTCAAGGGAAAGGCGTAAGTAGCACGCTATTAACTCATTTTATGAATCAGTGCAAAAAAAATAATTTGCCTGGTATTTTATTTTGTAAGGAGAAGGTACGTGAATTTTATCAAAAACATGGGTGGACCGCCTATCCTATATTGGTGAACGGAAAATTATTTAACCACTACTTTATGGTATTCAATTTTTCTGACCATACACACAGGACGTTCGAGTTTCATGGAGAATTGTTCTAAATTATTGGAATGAAAATCATTCACTCAGTTCGTTCAAATCAAAATATAAATATCCCTAGGATTTGACTAAACTAATCTGTTATACCTTTACAAACGCAAAACTGACCAAAAGTTGAACGTGCTGTAGCACTTCAATCTTCGATTTCTTATTATTTGTTACCTAAACTTTGAAAACAATACTATATGGCAACTGACCAATTAAAATCGATTATTTACAGAAGAGGTACACCTCCTGAACCAAAAGGCTTTAACTCGAAAATACCTTGGACGGTGCAACATCAAATTGCAGTGACCACCGGCAAGGTATTCAACAGTATTGTTGGTAATATGACGGAGTATCCTACCTATAGCATACCTCTGCCAAAAACAGCAACACCCAAATTAATGCTCGATATTGGAAGCGGATGGGGAAGATGGTTGGTAGCCGGTCATGATCTGGGTTATATACCTGTTGGTTTTGATATACGCTTGGAGTTTTGTGAAACACAACAGCACATATTGAAGGCGACCAATAGAAAAGGATATTCAATTGTTGCTGATTTAGAAGAAATACCATTCATTAACTCTCTTTTTGATTTGGTTTGGTCTTTTATCACACTGCAGCAAGTACACAAAAACAGGTTAGAGAATTGCCTTAAATGTGTTGATAAGTTGTTAGCCAAGGATGGATTTTCGTATCTCCAGTTTCCCAACAAGATGGGAATTCGGCATAGGTTTTGGAAATCAAATACCGATGGTGATGGCCCAGATGATTTCCTGACCAATCGGATGTACACCCCTGCAGAGTACCGTGAAATTTTTACCAAATACTTAGACAATTTCGAAATCTACAACCATTGTTTTATTGGCATCTCCATGCTCAAGGAAGATTTGAAATACCTGTCATTTCCACAAAATACCATGTGGCTTTTGTCCTTGTTAGCCACTAACGTAACAAAGCCCTTTCCATTATTCGCTCCACTTGCGGATAGTATTTTCATTAAAAACACAAAAAAATCATCACTACCAGAAGAAACTTTGTTACGCAAGGAGTTTATCAAACTTCATCAATCTGCTGATTTTGATAACCTGAATATCATCCGCTTAACAAAATGCCCGATTTCCGGGGAAAGGCTAGAGTTGAGTAACGATCGAACAAAAGTTATTTCCAACGGTGCCGGTGTTTACTTTCCGGTTGTAAACGACATACCCATTTTGATAAGATCGGAAGCTGTGAGTCTGTAATTTTTTTAATCATATTTTCCAGCAACGAATTGACTATCTCAACAAATTCTAATACATAATTTGGGTTTAACTAGCGGTTGAAAAAAATGATGAATAAGCGAATTGTTGGAATAGATTTTTTACGGGGGGTAGCCGTTATTCTTGTTATTTTTCGTCATATAACGTGGCCATCTATACCCTTTTTAACTAGGATAGGGTGGGCCGGTGTAGATCTTTTCTTTGTACTGAGCGGTTACCTGGTAACGAGCCTGCTCTTGGTAGAGTATCAAAAAACAAGTAAGGTGAATATTCAACGATTTTTGATTCGAAGAGCTTTCAAAATTTACCCTGCTCACTATGTGATGATCATTATTACCATCATATCATTTCCAATTATCAATATATTCTTTCCCATTCAAATTGGGTATGGGGCTCACCCATACATCGGGGAGTTTTTTTATTTGCAGAATTACATCGGAGCGCTATGGAATCACACGTGGTCGCTGGCAGTGGAAGAACATTTTTACATTCTACTTTGTATTTTTGTCTACATTGTTATCCGCACAAAGCTAATAGAGAAAGGCACTGTTTTGGTATGGATATTTGCACTACTGCTGCTGCTTGTTTTAATTCTACGAATAACGCATTCGTATGATACTACCTCAATTGCTTTTTTATCACATTTTCGGATGGACAGCCTCATGTTTGGCTCTGTGATCGCATACATTCTTAGTTTCCGTGCTGATCAAAGTACCGCTTTTGTTCGCAAGCATAATAAGTTACTGGTGTTCATTGCGGCATTGCTTCTCATGCCGATACTTTTTTTGCACCCGTGGTCTACCTTTATGCTCACCTACGGGCTAACATTTACCTACATTGGTTTTGGCCTCTTGGTAGTTCTCATCGTGGTTTATGCCGATAGTGCAGGCATGGTAAAGATATCCCAACTGGTTTTAGTGAGGCAAATGGCAAATGTGGGTTTCTATTCTTATTCAATTTACCTGTGGCACATGTTTGTTATCAGGTTTTGCTCCCTGCTGCAAAAAAAATTAACATTCATTCATAATTCCGTCTTTGTAATACTAACGTTTGCTTTAGCAATTGCTGTAGGCATTGTTATGGCCAAATTAGTAGAGTTGCCAGCTTTAAAACTGCGCGACAAAATCACCCGATGACGATCCAAGCAAGTAGTAACTGCAACTTGTTATTGTTGGTTATTTGTGAATTCCAAGCCCTAAGATTTTTTCAGAAAAGTCGATGCAGGAATTGATAGATTAAATCCACGAACTTTCGGCTATAAAAATTCGAGACAAGTTTGTCTTAACGTAATTGAGTATGTGTGGCATAGTAGGTATATATTCTTCAAGAAATTCGGAAATTGAAAATAGACTTGTGGTAGGGCTTAAATCGCAAACCCACCGTGGGCCTGATGACCAAGGTGTTTTATACTTAAAAAACGATGGAGTTGGCTTAGCGCAAAACAGACTTTCGATTATTGATACAAGTTTCACTGGCCACCAACCAATGACCACCACACATCATGGCAACGAGTACGCCATTGTATACAACGGAGAGGTGTACAATTATCAGGAGTTAAAGAATGAATTAATTGCGTTGGGTTATTCATTCTTCTCAACGTCAGATACAGAGGTGATTTTGAAATCTTACATTGAGTGGGGTAAAAATTGTGTGAGTAAATTCCGCGGCATGTTTGCGCTTGCCATTTGGGACGGGAGGAATAAATTTCTCTTTATTGCGAGAGATCGTTTTGGCATCAAACCTTTTCTTTATTCCAATGATGGGGGAGAATTTATTTTTGCCAGTGAGGTTAGAACGCTGCTGAAAATGCGTGATACTGCTAGACCAATAGACTCAGCTGCTATTATCGATTTTCTTTTATTTGGATCAATTCGGCAACCCCGAAGTTTATATAAAAGTATTAAGTGGCTACCGAAGGCGCACTATGGTATTGTTACAACAGAAAGCGTGCAATTGGTTAGATACTGGGATTTATCGGAGGCTGTAGGTAGCAGCAGAAAGCAATTTGCAGGAATTGACTATGAAGAAGCAAAAACCGAACTCAGACAAAATCTGGAGGAGGCTACTCGCCTGCATTTAATTAGTGATGTAAAAGTAGGTGCATTTTTAAGCGGGGGTATCGATTCTACAGCGGTTGTGGCGCTTATGGCTAAATATTACCCTGCTAAACTAAACACCTTTACCCTTGGTTTCGAATCCTCGCTAACCACGTTCCCTGGCGAATCGGAAATTGCCAGCAAAACGGCAAAACAATTGAATACCGAACACCACACCCTAACACTTACCAAGAGTTATTTTTTAGATCGTATCCCTGATTTTTTCAACGCTCAAGACCAACCCTCCATTGATGGGTTGAACACCTATTTGATTTCTGAATTTGTTTCTACTGATGTGAAAGTAGTGTTGTCCGGGTTAGGTGGAGATGAATTGTTTCTTGGATACGCCTATGTATCGGAATTGATGCATCGTTCAACTAAGGCATACAGCGGAGAGTGGGTAGATTTTGCAGCTCCGCTTTTGGATCGCCTTCCACGAAGGTGGAGTAGAAAGCTTACGCTACGCTACGGAAACAGCATTCAAAGATTGCTTACTATAAGAAGGTACTTGTTGTTGCCCGATCTGGAAAAAATTGCTTTTCAATGGGGAGTTACCAAAAGAGAGATTGCGCAATATCATGATACCTTGCTTGACGAGCTGGCACTTGAAATCGATAAAGAAGCTGAGCTGATAGATAATGTGAGTCTATTTGAATTAAACAACTACATACCTAACACGCTGCTCAGAGATTCAGACGTGATGGCCATGCGTCACCATAAAGAAATAAGACCCATTTTGTTAGACCACAAACTGGTAGAGTACGCTCTTGCTTTACCTGCAAACTATAAGCTCAACAAAAAAATATTGAAAGACTGCCTGGCTGATCTGATACCTGATTTTGTATTAAACGGAAAAAAATTAGGCTTTGAACTCCCCTACGATTTGTGGTTGAGCGATGCTATCAATAACTCTAAATTTAAGGGGGGTGGTAATTTTAAGCGCCATTTTTTTTATTTGCACCAGTTTTTAAATAGCAAGTAGTGCACAAAAGCCCATTTGAATTTTTATGGAAATATGGACTTGCAGTTTTTGCAACCACATTTATTTTTTCACTTGAATGGGAGGTAGGGAATTATCTATTGGCCATTGTGATCATATACCTCATTCAGACTCGTGACGAGGATAATTTTTTCTATGCCTTAATTATTGCGTTATCGTCCGTTAATCACCAAATAAGCATAAATACTGAAAATTTAAATGTTGCTTCCTCTCAGATAAATTACAACGTAAATCTGGGTTTCTTCAATATTTCACTTCCGGAAGTATTCTACTTAACTGTGGTTCTTTTGTCATTCAGGCTAATGGACAATCGGTTTTTTAATACCTACAAAGCATTTTTAATTTTGTTGCTTGTTGGAGGAATTTATGTGGCCTACCGAACAATTACTTATCCGCTGAGCGTAATAACCGGGTGGAGTGCAGCCTTTAGGGTAACGCTGGTGCCATCTGCTCTTCTTGCTGGACTTTTTGTTAACAAGAATTTTGGTCAACTGTCGCCTTATAAGTTTTTAAGTGCAGTTAATTTAGTATTTTTGATAAACGCATTTTTTTTTAGTCGATTCGGACACCTAATTTTTCTTGCTGCTGCCTGTATATCGGCCACCATTTTTTTTTCAAAACTGGCTTTTTTTATTTTAACAGCACTTTTTGCCTTTTCGCTATTTAGGGTGGGTGAGTCGACAACATTTACTGTCATCTTATCGTATGTTATTCCGCTGGTGCTGTATGTGAGTAGAGCTGCAAGTGGAAAATTCTACGCAAAGAGTACCTTGATTGGATTGATCATGGCGTTTGTAAGTTTGTTTGCTTACGTTCTTTGGAATTTGGAAGAGATTTATACTTATTTCTTTCAAACAAACGAAGATTTCTCATCCATTTTTGATGATCCGAAAACCTATTTCATTTTCAAAATGGGAGATCGTGTGGCGTTGTGGAAGCCGTTTTTAGATGATTTTCTACTGCATCCTTATGAGATGGTTTTCAATCGCCCCTTATCGATATTGAATATACTTTTTGATGAATCAAAGGAAACTGAATGGAAAACGCATCCGCATAACGTTTTTATTGGACTGTTATATTTTTACGGCCCTGTGATAGGAGGTTTTTTTATTTTTTTGCTATTGAAAGTAATCAGAGATTCAATTAATACAATCAGTTCACTTTCGCTACCCAAAAGCGTTTTCTTTAATGGCTTGATACTTTCAATGTTGCCCGGTCTACTGTTTGGTTTTTACCCGATCGAATTCACTATTGGCTATATTTATTTTCTCATAGCTGGTTCTATTATATTTAGTGATGAGAATATTGCATATCGGCTCAGGTGATTTAGCTTCCGGAGCAGGCAAGGGTCTTTATAACTTGCACCTAGCGTTATTAGAAGCAAACATAAAGAGCAGGGTACTCTGCCAAATACAGCCTAAAGAAAAGCATGTTAATGTATTTCCTGTTAACACAAAATGGACGGATAAGATTAGGAGATTTTTGTACACGCATATAGAGAAGTTACCATTGCTTTTTTATCCAAAAAGAGATCAGCAAATATTTAGCAATTCACTACTTGGCTTCGATATTTCAAATAGTGAGCACTATGTATGGGCCGATATTATCCATTTTCATTGGGTTAATCAGGGAATGATCGCCATTAGCTCGATGAAGAAGTTGAAGAAACCAATCGTTTGGACGTTGCGCGACATGTGGCTATTTACGGGAGGGTGCCATCAATCATTTGCTTGCCAAAATTATCGCCATGGATGTGGTAATTGCCCGTATTTGAAATCAACCACATTGCACGACCTTTCGTATTTCAACTACCAAAGAAAATTAAGGTATGTTAAGAACATAAGTGTTACGGCTATTTCACCGTGGCTATCAGATATTGCCAACAAGAGTCTCCTGTTTCAACAGAATAAAATTACAAGTACTTTCATTCCCAATATCATCGATACTAATAAATTTAAGCCTAAGGGTCGGGCGATAAACAAATTGTATGAAATTCTACCCGACAATAAAAAAATCATTCTAGTAGGTGCCACCGATATCCGTTCTCCGTACAAAGGTTATCAATATTTGGAACCACTCTTTGAAGCAATGGGTGACTCTTACCACTGGATTTTTTTTGGTGGTTCAACTGTAAGTAATCAATTTTTGCTCTCAAATAAAAATTTTACCGATTTTGGATATGTGAATAGTGATGAGGAGTTATGCGAAATTTATAGTGTAGCAGATGTTTTCCTCGCGCCATCTGTGGCCGAAGCTTTTGGTAAAACCATTATTGAGGCACAGGCATGCGGCACACCCGTGGTTTGCTTTAATGCAACAGGGCCGCAGGCGCTGGTGGAACATTTGGTAACAGGATACAAAGCAACGCCTTTTGAAAGTGGCGACTTAATGCAGGGTTTACAGTATGTTACTACCAACAACATAAAAGAGATTAACGCAAAATTAATTAGAGGTTTTGCTGAACGATTTAGTAAAACAACAGTGGTTGGAGATTATGTGGCATTTTATAAGCAAGTGTTGCGCGAGAAAGTCAACCACGAAAACTAACTTTTTTCCAAGCAAATTGAGTGCGAATAATGCACCTGTAATGTTAATGCGATGAGAGAAATTTTTTGGATTGGTCCAATTATAGAGGGTACCGAAGAAAAAGACTTTCCATTCGGCAGCCCGGCTGCAAGTCGGTGGCAGAAAAAGGTTGTCAACCTGATCAGCGATTCGTTTTTCTTTTCAATATTTTCATTTCCCAACGAAGCCATGTTTCCAAGAGGTAGATTCTGGGTTGAAAAACAAAGAAAAAATCCATTTTCAAATATCCGCTTCACCAGCGTTTCCTATATCAATTTATTCATAGTAAGAGATATTTGGTATGCTTTTGCCTTGTTTTTTTCGCTTATTAAATGGGAGGGTAACAAAAATCCAATAATTGTTTCGTATAACGCGGTTGCGAGTGTTCGGTGGGCTGTCTGGTTGGCGAAGAGGGTTGGAAAAAAGATGGTTTGGCTGAATATTAATGCAGACAGAGCGCCAGAGGGCAGGGCAGACGCGTTTATTTTTTTATCTTACTTCAATTTTTTAAATCATGAAAACACCACCAATAGGTTTCATTTAGATGGTATTGTTGAATTACAGTCAACTCGGCCTCATCGACTAAACAAGCCCCGGCAAATTTTGTATTTTGGAAGCTATACACAATACACGGGCATCGATCATTTCATCCATTGCTTCAATGAAATCAATTCGGAAAATCTTGAATTGGTTCTTTGCGGAAGAATACCGCCAACAACGTTGAAACTGATCTCCGGGAATTCTAAAATTAAACAACTTGGTTTTTTATCTGAAGCGGAGCTTAACCAAGTGTGCAATGAAGTGGATGCCTTTATCAACCCCAGGCCCGAGGGGGTGGAAGGAGGCGAAACTAATTTTCCATCTAAAATATTGGAATTTTTACCGTTCGGGAAAATGATAATCAGTACGATTACACCTGGTCTGGCACCTTATTATAAAGAGGTTCTTTACTTCTATCAATCTGATGAGTTGCATACCTTAAAAAACACCCTGATGACGTTAAGCACCATGAGCGATGCCGAGGTTAAAGTTATAAAAACAAAAACGGATTCTTTTTTGCACAAATACAAAGACAATGAATTGGTAAAAAAGCAATTGGTAGATTGGATGAACGGGTTTACAAATTGATTGGTAGGCACGCCGATCCGAAAAAAATGAGTTGGTTTTCACCCCGCATAAACAGAGACATGCGTGTCGCAACCATTGGAACTTCCTCGGGCAGTTTGGCCATTTAGTAGGCACGATTTACGCTTTGATAAAGGCTACGTGAACTTTTTCGTTTTTGAACTACGGACAAAAGAAGATTGAAAAATCCCTTAAATTTTTTGACCTTTACCCCTTCGCAGCCGTTTTCTAAAATTGGCCGAACAGTGCTATTTTATAGAGTAAAAAGATTCTAAAAAATTAAAGACTGAAAATTGAAAAAAAGAATTCTTTGGGTTACTTGGCATCAGACTCCATATCACGATTTTCTTTTGGATAAAATGGGAAAATGTTTTGAGATGGAAATCATTTACCTTCGTCAGAAGTTGGCTTCTCATCCATGGACGTACGCTGATGAAACAAAGATCATTTCATGGGACGACAAAAAAGCAAGACGTGCCATCATCAATAAGATCAAAGCAGATCATTACGACTTGCGGGTTCTAGTTGGCTGGGATCATGCGCTCACTGTTTTTTCTGCATTTTTTTTTATTTTAACAAATCGCCCCTATTTTATTCTTTGCGACACGCCCAACGTCAACAAGAAAAGATCATTCTTTAGATGGCTTTACCATTTACTTGTTGTACCCATCATCGTTCGGAATTTAACGGGTGTTTTAGTTACAGGTAAAATAGGAGAGCACAATTTTAAAGACATACATGGAGAAAATGTGAACACGGTAAATTTTCCGTTTGCAACAGATATCGATTTTTTTAAGCCTTCCACTTACTTCGATGTGGCGCCAGTACCAACTATTATCACCGTTGGAAGACTCGTGAATTCGCATAAAGGTTTTGATGTAAGTTTACATGCGATAAAAAAGATCAAAGACCGAAATCCGATGTTGGCATTTAAGTTTTTGATCATCGGTTCGGGGCCAGATGAAGGTGAACTAGTAAAATTGATTGAGAAAAATAATCTGAAAGATTTTGTACAGTTGATTGGCTGGCAAGAGCCTAACCAGATGTTGAGCTATTACCAGCAAGGTTACTTTTACGTACACCCTTCCCATTTCGATCCTTTTCCTAATACTGTGCTCGAAGCAATGGCGTGTGGATTGCCGGTTATTGGCTCTGATGGGGCAGGATCAGTGCTGGAACGTGTAAAGGAAGGTGTGAATGGATTTGTATTCCATGATAATGATGTATATCAACTAAGTATGTTAATTGAGAAGTTCCTACAGTTACCTCAAGAACAAGTGCTTCAGTTTAAAAAAGCAGCAAGACAAACAGCGGAAGAATGGACTTATCAATTCAATATCGATCAAATAAATAAGTTATTTTAGTTTACCTTTCTATAATTCAAAAAAAATGATTGTAAAACTTACTAAGACGCTTTTTTTCTATTTTCTTAAGTACACAAAACTTTCAAGGCTTCAATGGCATGACTTGAGAGACGTGAAACCCGTTTCAAGGTCATTTGGGATTGAAAGAGGTAAACCAATCGATCGATTTTACATCGAGAAATTTCTGAGCGCCAATAAGCATCTTATAAAAGGAAAGGTGTTAGAAGTGGGAGAAACAAGATATATAAAGCAGTTTGGTGCCGGAGTTGAGTCTGCCGATGTGCTGCATGTAGAGAAACGGATGAACGCTACGCTGGTGGCAGATTTGACAAAACTAGATACCCTTCCGCATAATAAGTTTGATTGCTTTATCGCAACGCAAGTGCTAAACTTTATTTTCGACTTTCAAAAAGCGATTGAGGGTTCATACCACCTGCTCCGTCCTGGAGGAGTAATGCTTGCCACGGTGGCTTGCATTTCGCGAATTTCTCCTTACGATGTTGTTCGCTGGGGTCATTTTTGGGGATTTTATCCACAAGGAATTGAGCGCGCATTTAAAAATGTCTTCGGAGAAGCTAACGTGACTGTTCAAGTATACGGTAATTCGTTAAGTGCCATTTGTTTCATCAAGGGCATAGCAGTAGACGAATTGAAAGTGGAAGAGCTAGATTATTTAGATGCGGATTATCCGGTATCGATATCGGTTATTGCCAGAAAGCCGAGCTTATAGGTTAGCTGCAAGTTGCACACCTGTTAACAGTTAATTACAAGTCGAATCATTTTCGTTTCGGCTTCCTTAAAATTTAATTAGAATTTCAATAAATTGATAAAAAATGGTACTTATGTATTTAATTTGCTTTTAGTTTAGAATATAATGGATTTCTAATGATCGCGTAACTAGTTGGATTTAGGCAATATGATTATTTTCATCTCTGTAGGAGAGAATCCACTGTCAGCAGAGAACGAACGCGCCAGTTTCCTTAGGAAACATAACAAAACGCGGTATGTAACAACAGAGCAACATAAAAGCAACCTAAAGGAGTGATTGAAGCAAATTTTATTGAGAATTACAGAGAAGTAAGTTCTTTTGGAAACTACAGATCAGTGCTCAGAAACTGGACATTAAATTGCTTGTCTGGATGGTACGATTTGAAAGACACAGCATCTATTATGATGAAACCGAGGGTTCAATTTCTTCTATTTCATCACGTGTTTAAAGATGAAGAAGCAAGTTTTCGCAAATTGTTAACTCTTCTTCAAAAACACTTTCAATTCATCAGCTATAGCGATGCGATTCAAAAAATTTTGAATAGTGAAATTGATAAGCCCTATTTAGTGCTGAGTTCAGACGATGGGTTTAAGAGCAATTTGGCTGCCGCAACTATTTTGCAAGAATTTGGAGTTTCTGCATGTTTTTTCGTGAATCCCTCCATAATAGGTGAAACGGATAAAAAGAAAATTAGTGAATATTGCGATAAAGTACTGTACTTTCCACCCGTTGAATTTTTGACTTGGAATGATGTTGACACGATGTTGAAAATGGGTCATGAAATTGGATCCCATTCGATGGATCACCTTCGCATTGCAAAATCCACAGTTGAGCACGTTAAAGGAGACCTCGGTAAAAGTTTTTCTATCCTTAAGCATCGGTGTGGCGATGTTAAACATTTTGCTTTCCCCTATGGCACGTTTGCCGATTTCAATGAGTTGGGAAGGTCGGTTTGTTTCGAAGCAGGCTTTTATTCTTGTGCCTCGGCCGAACGCGGAAGCCATGTAAATAACTCTACCAAAATAACCAACACCGAACTTTGTATTAGGCGAGACCATATAGTTTTCGATTGGAAGCTCGAACACATTATGTATTTCCTTAAACGGAGTTCAATCAATGCTAAGTCGCCAAATAACCTATTCAACCTGAATGCATGATCGAATTCTTTACTTAGAATTAGAAAAAAAATCGTTTGATAAGTGCAACTGTGATTTTCGCCTCTAAAAACGCAATTGCATCAATAATGCAAAAGAAGTAAAGCTTGTCGATTTTTTGTATCGTCTAAAAAAGTAACAGTAAAGTGGCAGCATCAGCCATTATCGAAATTATTCAGATGTTTTGCAAACGGGTTGCATTACGAAATTTTAGAATGTAAATAAATGCCTTTAAAGTTAGTTGTTGCCAACCTTTTGAATTCGCCTTTATTAGGGTCGATTATCAGCGGTATTTTTCCTAATTATATTTCGTCAATAAGAATACCTAAAATAAAAATCAATAATTCCCCACTAATTTTAAATTCTACTAAGGCTCAATTCTTTTGGGGCTTTTATGAAAGTGCAGAATTGCGCTTTATAAGAAAATATGTGCCGGAAGGTAGTAACATTCTGGAATTGGGAGCAAGTATCGGTGTCGTTGCATCTGTGTGCTTTAATTTAAAAAATGCTTCTCGGTTGTTACTAGTAGAGTCTAACCCGGAATTAATCCCTTTGATTGAGGGAAATTTGAGTTTAAACGGAGTAAAAAATGCAAAGATTTTGAATAAGGCAGTAACATCAATTGTTACAAATTTTTGGTTTAATCCGGGTAGAGATACGGTATCAGGTAGCATAAGTCCAACCAAGATCAGTGATAAAGCTTCTATTGTTGAAGGTGTGCAGCTATCCGATTTAATACGACAAGAAAAACTGGATGACTTTGTTTTAATTTCAGATATTGAAGGATCCGAAATTTCATTTATTTTGGGTAGTGCCAAGGTATTGGAAAGATGTAAAATGATTATCATAGAATTGCATCGAGTTGTTTATGAAGGAATTGAATACTCTGTGGATGACATGATAGACCTATTGATTAAAAATCACAGATTTACAAAAATTGACAGGTACGGAAGTGTCCTAGCCTTCACGCGAAGCCCTAATTGATATACTTTTGTAGTAAGTAGATGCTTATTTGCGAATGATAAGAATTGACGAATCAGCTTTGACATTTCAAAAGCCAAAAATACTCGCCCTTTTTGAGCACTTTCCACCCTCGATTAAAGCAGGGGGGCCGGTGGTTTCTGCACTTGGATTTGCCGAGAGGCTATCTGACACCTTTGAGATTAGCGTCTTAACCTCTGATAGGGATTTCAAAAGTGATGTTCAATATAAATCCGTTTTAATTGACACATGGTCGGAGGTTAATGGATATAAAGTCTTTTATTCGTCACCCAAGTCTAGATTCTGTTTTAAAGAGATCGTTGAAACCTTTAAGCCAGATTTCATTTACATAAACAGCCTTTTCTCCGCTTGGTACTCTGTTTTGCCCCTGGTGATCCTCAAAATACTTTTCAGAGACAGGTTTAAAGTAATCCTTGCGCCTCGCGGAGAATTGGCACCAAGTGCCTTCTTAAAGAGTAACTTTAAGAAGGTGGTGTACCTGTATTTTTACAAACTTTTTGTTGAATCTGGAAACATCACCTACCAAGCCAGTTCGTACTTTGAAGAACGCGATATACTCAACACTTTAAAAGGCAGGCGGACACATGTGGCGATGGATTTGCGGCCTCTTTCGGATTTGCAAAATGTACGTGAAGTAGAGATTGATAAGAATGCCAATGAATTGCGAATTTGCCTTATTGCTAGAATCAATCAAGTAAAGAACATTCATTGGGCGATTAGATTAATCAAGGAACTCAATAACCAAGCAATAACGTTCCACATCTATGGTTTCCCCGAACAAAAAGAATACCTTGATGAGTGTATGAAGGACTTGAATGCTATTTCAAAATCAAACATTGAGATAAAAGACGCACTCGACTCCAAAGAAGTAATTCCATGTATTCAGCGATACCACTTGTTTTTCTTTCCAACGTTGGGTGAAAATTTTGGTCATTCTATTTTAGAGTCTTTTATGGCCAGCCGTCCTGTTGTCACCTCAGATAAAACTCCTTGGAAGAATCTTGAAAATAGTTTTGCTGGTTTTGATGTAGCGTTAGATCCGGCTGAGGTTAAAAAGAAAATTCTTTTTTTTCTTCAAATGAATAACGAGGATTTCATAAAATGGAGAAAGGGAGCCAGGCAAAGGGCACAGGATTATTTTTACGATGAACAAATGGCTACTGATTACATCTCATTATTTAGCAAATCATAAGTAAATTTGATGCCCATAGAACTAACAGATACTTTACGTACGCATGAAAAATAAAACACTTTTAATCACAGGGGGAACGGGTTCCTTCGGAAACGCGGTATTAGATCGCTTTGTAAACTCCGACATTAAAGAAATTCGGGTTTTTAGCCGAGACGAGAAAAAACAAGACGATCTGCGGAAAAAGATAAATAACGCAAAGGTGAAGTTTTACATAGGAGATGTTCGCGACCATCGTTCTATTTCGAATGCCACCATTGGTGTTGACTACATTTTTCATGCAGCGGCATTGAAGCAAGTACCTTCCTGTGAATTCTTTCCGATGGAGGCCGTTAAAACAAATGTACTTGGCACCGAAAATGTGTTGGAGGCAGCCATCGCAGCTAATGTTGAAAGGGTTGTTGTACTGAGCACCGATAAGGCGGTATATCCTATTAATGCGATGGGCATATCCAAAGCCATGATGGAAAAGGTGATGATTGCAAGATCGAGAAATTCAGCCGTCAGCACACTTTGTGGAATTCGTTATGGTAATGTAATGGCCTCGCGGGGTTCAGTTATTCCTTTATTCTTAGATTTGATTAAACAAGGAAAACCACTTACGATTACAGATCCGGCTATGACGCGTTTTATGATGACGTTAGAGGATGCAGTTGATCTAGTTTTGTTTGCGTTTAATAAGGGAGAACCTGGCGATATATTTGTTCAAAAAGCACCGGCTGCCACCATTGAAACATTGGCAAAAGCAATTCAGGAATTGCTTCTGGTGAAAACACCTATCCAGGTGATTGGCACCAGGCACGGAGAAAAATTGTATGAGTCACTTTTAACAAGGGAGGAGAAGGTTAAAGCAATTGATTTAGGTCACTATTTCAGAATTCCGGCAGACAATAGAGACTTAAATTACAACCAATATTTTTCAGAAGGCGAAAAAGATATGTCCAAAGTAGAGGACTATCATTCGCACAATACACAGCAGCTATCGGTAGAGGAAATGATACTATTGCTGAAGAAATTGCCCATCATTCAAGAATTACTCAATGACTAAGATAAGGGTCGGAATCACTGGGCAGAGTGGATTCGTTGGATCCCACTTATTTAACTACCTCGGGATACAAAGTGAAATAGAGTTGATTCCATTTGATAAAGATTTTTTCTCAAGTGAATCAAAACTTCAGCTATTTGCAGGTCAGTGTGAGGTAATAGTTCATTTGGCGGCAGTTAATCGGCATGAAAATCAAGATGAACTGTATCGTATTAATGTCTTACTTGTTCAACAACTGTTGACAGCCTGTGAAGCCATTCACAGGCGGCCGCATATCATTTTTTCATCTTCCACGCAAGAAATGTTGCAAAACAGCTACGGAGCGTCAAAACTAGAAGGAAACAGACTTTTAACTACTTGGGCAAAAAAAAATAAATCAAAAGTTACGCTGCTAACCATTCCAAATGTTTTCGGCCCCTTTGGAAAGCCATTTTACAATTCGGTGGTAGCTACCTTTTGTCATAAATTGACCCACAAGGAAGAGCCGTCAATTATTGAAGACAAAGAAGTAAGTCTCTTGTATGTCAATGATCTCATTCAAGCCATTCATGAAATAATAAAAAATTCGGTATCAGGTGAATATGAATCAATCGTTTCACATCGAATTCCATGTAATAAGTCGATTCGAGTGTCAGAGGTTTTAAAAATTTTAAAATACTTTCAACTTAATTACCTCGAAAATGGTGTGATTCCTTCGCTGAGTGACAACTTTCACCGCGATCTGTTTAATACGTTCCGATGTTACATACCAAGCAATCATTATCCGGTAAAATTCAAGAAAAATACTGATCAGCGTGGCAGTTTTGTTGAACTCGCCAGAACCCAATCTTCAGGTCAAACGTCTTTCTCCGTAACCCTTCCGGAAGTTACCAGAGGAAATCATTTTCATACACGCAAGGCCGAGCGCTTTGCAGTTGTTAAAGGCAAGGCGAAGATTGAACTTAGAAGAATTAATACGGAAGAAGTGATCAGTTACGAATTAGATGGCGAAAATCCTTCTTATGTGGATATGCCTATTTGGTATACCCACAACATAACAAACATAGGCACGGATGAATTATTTACGATTTTCTGGATCAACGAGCCGTATAACCCAGCTGACCCTGATACTTATTTGTTGACTGTTTAATTATGAGAAAATTCAAAGTTGTTACTGTGGTGGGCACAAGGCCCGAGATAATTCGATTGTGTAGAGTTATTCACAAACTCGATCAAACGGAAGCCATTCAACATATCTTGGTTCACACTGGACAAAACTATGACTACGAGTTGAACGAAATCTTTTTTAAAGACTTACAATTGCGCAAGCCCGACTATTTCTTAGAGGCAGCGGGTGAAAATGCGTCCTCGACAATTGGAAATATTCTTATTAAAATTGATCAGGTATTAGACAAGGAGAAGCCCGATGCTTTTTTGGTTCTTGGCGATACAAATAGTTGCTTGGGTGCATTGCCTGCAAAGAAGCGCAAAATTCCAGTGTTTCATATGGAGGCTGGAAATCGATGTTTTGACCAACGGGTTCCCGAAGAAACGAACAGGAAAATTGTTGACCATATAGCTGATGTAAACCTACCATACAGCGACATCGCACGAGAGTATCTTCTTCGGGAGGGCCTGCCAGCCGACAGGATTGTTAAAACCGGCTCACCAATGTTTGAAGTATTAAGTTTTTTCAGCAAACAGATTGAAGCAGCCAGCGCACTAGAAGAGTTAAACCTTCAACCGCGGGCATACATCGTTGCTTCGGCTCACCGCGAGGAAAATATTAATTCGGATAACTTTGAGCGCTTGGTGGACATCCTAAACATGGTAGCGGAGCAGAATGATTGCCCTGTCATCGTTTCCACTCATCCAAGAACCCGAAAAATGATTGAAAACAAAAAGACTGTATTTCATTCCAATGTCAGACTACTCAAACCCATTGGTTTTTTCGATTACGTAAAGTTGCAAAAGTATGCGAAAGTTGTGTTGTCAGACAGTGGAACAATATCGGAAGAATCTTCTATACTAAAATTTGCCGCGTTGAATATTCGAGAAACTCACGAACGACCAGAAGCGATGGAGGAGAGTGCGGTGATGATGGTTGGTCTGAATAAAGAACGCATAAGTCAGGCACTGCTGCAGTTGGAAAGCGAGGCGAAAGGAGGATTGAACTTTAGATATGTTGCAGACTACAGCATGCCGAATGTTTCTGATAAAGTAGTGAGGATTATTTTGTCGTATACCGATTATGTGAATCGTGTAGTATGGAGTAAATAGTATGGCTGTAAAAGTACTTTACATTTCGCAATACTATGATCCAGAACAGCCGTCAGTGCGATGGCAATCCCTAGCCAAAGGGCTTCATCAATTGGGCTATGAAATTGAAGTCCTAACTAGCTTTCCAAGTTATCCCTATGGCCAAGTATTTGCAAGTTATAAGACACGACTATATCAACGCGAAATAATAGATGGAATCAATATCATTCGGGTGCCGTCATTTCCTAGTAAAGACAAAAGCATTCTCAAACGAATGGTTACCTACCTCAGCTTTTCCTTTGCAGCCTGTTTCATTGGCTTTTTCTTAGTAAGAAAACCAAACATCATTTTAGCCTACCACCCACCGGCAACAGTTTCACTGCCGGTGATTTTTTTTAAAAGACTGTTTCGTATACCTGCCGCCTACGACATACAAGATATGTGGCCAGATACGTTGTTTGATTCCGGAGTTGTTAAAAAAAATGTAATTTCTTCGCTGATTGGCAGTTATATGAAATTTGTTTACCGTGAAATGGATTTGATAACCGTAATTTCGAATGGTTTTAAAAAAACACTAATAGAACGAGGAGTTCCAGAAAAAAAAATACGCGTTATTTTTAACTGGGCGATAGACATGAAAAGCGTCATTAAAGAAAATGACAAGAGTATCTTTCAGGAAAATATTTCTATTCTCTTCGCGGGGACGATGGGCAAAGCCCAAGGGCTCATCTCAGTACTTGAGGCTATTGAGAAGTTTCAAAAAGAGGAGCCAGATTATTCAAGAATTGGTTTTTACTTTATGGGTATAGGCTCGGAGAAAACTATGTTGATTGAAATGGCTCAAACGAATAAGCTTAAAAATGTTTATTTCAAAGACTTAGTTAAACAAGAAGAAGTGAAGGCATACCTTACCAGCGCAGATATCCTTTTTGTTCATTTAAGAAATTCACCAATTTTTGATATCACCATACCTGGAAAGTTTCAGAGTTATTGCTCTGTAGGAAAGCCCCTTTTAGTCGGTGTCGGTGGTGAACTTTCAATCATCGTTAAGAACAGTAAATGTGGCTGGGTTTTTCAACCAGAGAATAAAGATGAGATGGTTGAACGACTTATTGAAATTATTAAAACACCTAAAGAGCAATTGATAGCAATGGGAGGAATTGCAAAAGACTTGTACGAATCAAGCTTTTCGTATCAAGTTGGCATTGAAAAATTTAACCATGCAATTACCGATCTACTGGCCAAAGCGAAACAGTGAGTTACTACAAAATGATTTTCAAGCCTTTTTTTGACGTAAGCATTGGGCTGGTGGCTGCTGTCATTTTTTTGCCTGTGTTTTTGTTGACTGTATTTGGCCTACTTGTATTTAATAAGGGAAGTGTTTTCTTTGTTCAAAACAGGGTAGGCTTGAAGGGACGAATTTTCAAGCTGTATAAATTCAAAACCATGACAGATGCAAAAGACCATCAGAATCAATTGTTACCGGATGAAGAAAGGCTAACATGGATAGGTAAAATGATTCGTAATTTATCGTTAGATGAGTTGCCACAATTATTTAACGTGCTTACAGGCAATATGTCTATCGTGGGCCCACGACCTTTGTTAGTTGAATACCTGCCTTTGTACAACGTGCGCCAACAACGCAGACATGATGTGAAACCTGGCATTACTGGATGGGCTCAAGTAAACGGGCGAAATTCAATTGCATGGACGCAGAAATTTGAGCTAGATGTTTGGTATGTTGATAATGTCTCTTTTTGGTTAGACATCAGGATTCTTTTCCTAACGGTGAAAAAAGTTCTTAAGTCGGAAGGGATTAGTAGCGAGACGTCAGCTACCATGGAGAAATTTAGAGGAAACGAGAACAGTTGATTTAAGCTGATTTAGAATGGATCAACAGGTAGTTTTGTATGGAGGTGGCGGTCATGCAAAAGTAACTTTGGAATGCCTGCAAGCAGCCGGTTATTCGGTTGCTGGTTTTGTTGATGACGATTTAGATGCTGAACTTTTAGTCACGCCCCATTTAGGTATTTATAGTTCGTTTGCAAAGAGCCATTGTTTATTTGTAATTGCAATAGGGCAAAATAAGATCCGAAAAGAAATAGCCGAAAAGATTACGCATTCCTTTGTTTCTCCAATGCATCCATCCAGTCTAATTTCCCCCTCAGCAACAATAGGTAAAGGCTGTATGATTTTACACGGGGCGATAGTTCAAGCTTCTGTTGTAATTGGGAATCATGTTATAGTAAATACGGGTGCCCAGATAGACCATGATTGCCATATTGGAGATTATGTGCATATTGCCCCAGGTGCTATTTTATGTGGTAATGTTAAACTAGGGGAGGGCTCTCTTATTGGTGCTGGAAGTGTTGTTTTGCCGGAAGTTGAAATAGGAAAGTGGTGTGTGGTTGGTGCGGGCTCGGTTGTGACTAAGTCAATCCCAGATCATGCAGTGGTGGTCGGCTCTCCTGCAAAAAGAAAGGTTTAAATTGAGACTAGAAGGCTACATCAAAATGTCATTGTTACCATTGTCAATTTTACGGGCGGATTTTTTTAATCCAACAATTAATATTTATTTATTCCAGCCGTATATTTCTAATGAGTTATTGAAAAATGAATAAGCGCATCTATTTGTCTCCACCACATATGGGCGGAGAAGAACTTGGTTTTATCCAGCAAGCATTTGATGCTAATTGGGTCTCCCCAGCAGGGCCCCACATTGATGCTTTCGAAAAAAGATTAGCCGAATACAATGGAATTGCTCACTGCGCTGCCTTGTCTTCTGGAACCGCTGCAATTCATTTAGCATTAATTATTTTAGGTGTTAAATCTGGTGACGAAGTAATCTGTTCCACCTTCACTTTCTCAGGCTCTTGCAATCCAATTATGTATGTAGGTGCTACTCCTGTTTTTATTGACTCTGAGCCTGAAACTTGGAATATGGATCCAGAATTGTTGGAAGAAGCAATAGTGGATCGCATAAAAAAAGGAAGAAAACCAAAGGCAATTATTTTAGTGCATCTCTATGGGATGCCTGCTAAAATCAACGAACTCGTGTCCGTATCGCGTAAATATGAAATTCCTATTGTCGAAGACGCTGCCGAAGCGCTGGGTTCAACCTACGAGGGAAAAAAGGCGGGTACGTTTGGTGATATAGGTATATATTCTTTCAATGGAAATAAGATTATCACTACCTCTAGCGGTGGCGCTATGGTTTCAGAAAATGAAAATTGGATAAAAAAAGCGAGATTTCTTGCCACTCAAGCAAGGGATACTGCTCCGCATTATCAGCATTCTGAAGTTGGGTATAATTATCGGCTTAGTAATATCTCAGCAGGTATCGGTTTGGGGCAACTTAAAGTAATTGACGAACGCGTTCGGCAACGGAGGGCAAACTTTGATTTCTATAAGGCTGCTATCGGTCTTATATCAGGGGTTGCATTTCAACCAGAAGTGCTAAGTGCATTTTCCAATCGCTGGCTAACTACTATAGTTATCGATTCAGCCAAACTGGGGGGCGTTTCCCGTGAGGATATCCGGCTTGGCTTTGAAAAGGAAAATATAGAAAGTCGTCCGTTATGGAAACCCATGCATCTTCAACCAATTTTCAAGGAATTTCCCGTTTATGGTGGGAGAGTAAGCGAATCGCTGTTCAACGAAGGGTTATGTTTACCATCAGGATCCTCTCTTGTTGCAGCGGATTTGCAGCGAATCAAAAATCTGTTCGCTGAAATTTTAACGCGTGGTAAAACTAAAACTCTAAATTAAGTGATAACTTGTTCCATTTTACCAGAAAAACTGTGCATGCCCCTACAAACGAAATCACTATAGAAATGGCTGAATGTACACTTATTTCAACTCAGTCAAGTTGAGAGCTAGCCGAGGGTTGTTTAAAAATTTTCTTGTACCAGGCTTTATCCATGCATGGTCTTTCTACAACAAGAAAAAATAAAGCAGATATTAACATAACTGTGAGTATTAATGCAACCGAATAAATAGTAACATTCACAAAAGAATACTTTGAAAAGGAATATCTCAAAAGCGGATTACCAAGTATGCTTATAATTGGGTAGTGAAGTAAATAAATTGAATAACACATTCCTTCAATATTCGTAATTAAATTGGATGAGAGTATTCGAAATATTTTATGGAACAAAATATAATAGTATAAAAAAAAGATGCTAACCACTTGAATGAATTCCCAAATAAACTTTTCAAAGTTGGAAGCAAAATCGTCACTGTCAAAAAACCAAATGACCAAAAAGAAAGCGATCCCTATCAAATAATCATATTTTGATTTCGGCAATAGCGCTGAACCCGATAAATACAAATCTGCTAAAAGGAAACCTATTAAGAAATACTGAAAGTAATTAATTAAACTTGTAAAAGGAAGTGTGAGATGGTCTAATAAATCCGGACACAAATATGACATAAATTTGTGTTTCTATGGAAAAGAAAAACCGACCTCGTAAGTATGATGATCAGTTTAAACAAGAAGCTCTTCGTCAAGTAGCCAGTGG
>JBIKRT010000096.1:0-15783 GCA_044349005.1 Cyclobacteriaceae bacterium | reverse complement strand
CTTTTTTTGTCTTTTCCATAAACAAAAAAAGTTTAGTGAAACCACTTTCACTAAACTCCTTGTAACTATATGATTGTCAATGCCCCCAACGGGGTGTCACCAACTATTTTTCAGTAATATGCCATTTGTTGAGAATCTCAATCGCCTCAATAATTACAATCATTTGTCGAGTCTTCCCTACGCCAACTAGACGAGTTCCCCTATCCAGTAATTCGCCTGTGCGCTAAAAAAAGCTAATTTAACACTTCTTGAATAATTCCTTAACTTCGTTTTATACTTCCAAATTATGAAAAAAACACTATTACTTTTTTTTATCTATTGCTGGAATTCTGGACTTGCGCAAGAAAAAACCAACAGTTCCATCCGCCTTACTCAAATAGGATTTTATCCGAACGAGCAAAAGATAGCAGTCGTTTTGTCAACCGAAGCTACAACATTCTACATCACGAAAGGGACCGAAACTAAAAAGCTGTTTGAAGGAAAATTAAGCGAAGTAAAAAAAGCTTCTTACTCTCCACGCGTTTCCAGAATTGCTGACTTTACTTCGTTCACCTCTTCAGGGAAATTTGTATTGCACATTTCCGGTTTAGCCGATTCTTATCCATTTGAAATAAAAAATAAAGTATTAGAACCCATCGCGAAGGCGTCACTTAAAGCATTTTATTATCAACGATTTTCTATTCCGCTTACGAAAGAATTTGCGGGGCAATGGAGCCGGCCAGCAAGTTCATCGCACGCTGAAATAAGGATCCATCCATCTGCTGCCACCAATAAGCGTCCTGCGGGATTCACCGTTTCATCGACACGCGGTTGGATAGATGCAGGCGATTACAACAAATATATTGTCAACAGTGGTATCACCACTGCTACATTGCTTCAAGCCTACGAAGACTATTCGAGTTATTACGATACGTTAACAGTAACTATTCCAGAAAGTAAAAATCGGTTGCCCGACATTTTAGATGAAGTACTCTGGAATTTGCGCTGGATGCTCACCATGCAAGATCCTTCCGATGGAGGAGTGTATCATAAATGCACAAACGCTGATTTTGATGCAATGATCATGTCACACGAAGGTAAAACTCCGCGTTACATGGTGCAGAAAAGTACCGCTGCTGCGCTGAACTTTGTAGCAGTGACAACCATTGCCTCGCGTGTGTTGGAAAAATTTTCAAAGCAACTTCCTGACTTGGCCGATTCATGTCGCAAGGCAGCTGAACAAGCCTGGGCATGGGCAAAGAAAAATCCCGCAATTATCTACGATCAAACAAAAATGAACCAGCAGTTTGATCCAGATGTAAACACGGGCGCGTATGGCGATGATCAGTTGGCCGATGAGTTTATCTGGGCTGCGGCCGAACTTGCAGTAACCACAGCAAATGCGAACTATTTGAATGGAATCAACCTCGAGCCTGACGCAACGAACCCCGTCCCGTCATGGAATGAAGTACGGCTGTTGGGATATTATACCTTGGTGAATCATGGTGCCAATTTGGGCAACGACTATGAACCGCTGATAGAATCTATTAAGAGGCGAATTTTATCAGAAGCGACTCGCATGACTGATGAGGTCTCTCAAAGCCGCTATCAAACCGTGATGGGTTTGTCAGCCAATGATTTTGTTTGGGGAAGCAATGCAGTAGCCGCCAATCAAGGGATACTTATGCTGCAAGCCTATCAAATTAGCAACGATAAAAAATTCTTTAATGCAGCACTTTCCAACATTGATTACATGCTTGGAAGAAATGCCACTGGGTATTCTTTTGTTACTGGCTTTGGAAAAAAAACACCGGTGCACATCCACCATCGACCTTCAGAAGCAGATGGAATTGTTGACCCCGTACCCGGCTTGTTGGCGGGCGGCCCAAATCCAGGCATGCAAGACAAGTGCTCGTACGCTTCTTCTATCGCGGACGAAGCATATGTAGATGATGTGTGCTCATATGCATCAAATGAAGTGGCTATTAATTGGAATGCACCGTTGGTTTATTTAAGTGGAGCTATCGAAGCGATAACATTAACAGCTAAGAAATAATAGAGAGATGAAGATCGACAATGAATTGCCAATTTTAAAACTCAGTGTTGTTAAATCAAAACCCATGTTAGATCTATAATTTACATCTCTTCAATTTGCAGTCTCAATCTTCCAGGCTACTATTCCCCTCACAAAAACCTCCACAAACTCAAGGCCGTTGGAGTTCTTCAACAACAATCTATTGCCCTCCTATTTTGATTGCTAAGCGCGTTGGTGAAGAACAGGCTGACCAAGAACTTTATTAGTTTCTAACGTCATTCTATAGACGCGATGACGGACAGGAACACGACTAACGATCAACCAACAACGATCGACCAGTTCTATCCAAACAACAATCCACTCTCCGCCTTTGCTAACACCGCTGGCACATTGGTCGGCTCCTTTCTGCTGGTAATCAATTTGCTTATCACATGCGCATCCATAAGCGCTTCGGGTAAGGGCTGGCACAAAGCCAACACATCGTCTTTCGCTAGGGCTGGGTTAAGCCAATCCTTCTCAAATTGTTGAGGCAATATTACGGGCATGCGCTTTTTGGTATTGTGTATTTCCTCCATCAACGTATTGGCTTTGGTGGTAAGCACTGAATATGAATATACTGTGGTGCCGTTGGCCTTATCTTCCCAGGTGGAGTATATGCCCGCTGCGCTAAATATCGACTGGTCTTTCAGGTAAATGTAGTAGGGTGTTTTCTCTTTGCCTTTGCTGTCTTGCCATTTCCATTCAAAGAAGCCGGTCATGGGTATGAGGCAACGCTTGCCTTGCTTGAGCGAATCGCGGTACGAGGGTTTATCAAACATTTCTTCGCTGATGCAGTTGAGCGTTTGGTTGCGGATGATGTTGGCATCGGCTGTTGATTTGGTAAACCAAGGAATAAGCCCCCAGCTAAACAGCCCAACCGATGTTGGCGACACTAACACGGGTGCTGCCACATGGTCAAAGCCATTTTCATGATACAGCATTTGCCACTTGTCTGCCAGGTGATCGATGGAAGGCAATTGGTAGCGCTCCTGTAGTTGGTTTAGTTTGTATGCTTTGCTGCCGTGGTAACACATAAAGATTTCTACTTTGCCACAACTTATTAAGAGAAATGTACAATTGCAATGCTTATATAAGCCAAGCTTCTGTGATGTCCCTCGTTTCTCTGAACAGAAGGTTCTCTAGGCAAACATAAACGCGCTCATGGATAAGTTTTTCCATTGAAAGGCTTCGTAAATCTTTGTTGGTTGGCCACCAAAAGCACTGGCAAAGACGAGTGGTAAAAAGTGTTCGGAAGTTGGGTGTGATTTTGCAAACAGCTTGTGGTTATATGCGCCAATTATTTTGTCAGCGTAATGAGCGTTTGATGTGTCAGCAAGTTCTTGTGTGATAAAGTCGTCAAATTCTTTTGCCCAACTATCGGGTTCAATTTCGTGACCACCAAATTTTTGAATTTCATTGCGGTTATGCACTAAGCCGCCACTACCGATAAACAAAATATTTTCACTGCGAAGTGGGTTCAAGATTTCAGCAATTTTCTTGTGATACCATGGGTCAAGATCATACTGTTGTGAAATTTGCAACACGGGAATTTTGTCAGTTGGAAAGAGGAGCAGTAAAGCAATTAGAGCTCCATGGTCAAGGCCACGATTAGTTTCTGCTATGGCATCAATGCCATTCTTTGTTAGCATTTCAATGATACGAGCTGATAATTCAAGATTGCCAGCGGTTGAGTAATTTGTCTTAAACTCTGCCGGAAAACCTTCGTCTAACTGAACCATTTCCTGGGTTGTGGTTACCGAAATAGTTTCTGTTTGCCAATGACCTGAAAAAAGAACAATGGCAGACGGATTATTTAGCAGGTGCTCCTTACGAAATCTTATGAAATCCGATTTCAGCTCACTGCTTTTGAAGGCTTCATAAATTGTTCCGTGAGAAACAAATAAGCTTGGTTGGATTAATGTATTCATAGTAGTTGTTTATGAAATTTTTATATCAAGTATTGTCTCCCACCCTGCGGATTTCTTGGTTCAAGTTTCCATGTCAAGTATCGTCCCTCAACGAGGACGATACGCTCACTCTCAGCTTAATTCTGTTTAATTCATGCGCTAATCAGGATTAAAAATCCCTTTTATCTGTTGTTCGACAATCGCTCCGCTAACTTGTCGAACAGCTTGTGGGCTCGTTTGTAACGAGCAGAGGGGCCAAAATTTTTTATCCTTATTTTGCTCATTTCCTTACGTTTCTATTTTGCAAATTTACAATTCTTTCATCCTCCTGTCTACGCTGCCACACCCATCCCCATTTCCGCCAAATGATAAAAATGTTGAAACGCTACATCCACCTTTTGGGCGAAGAGCATTCTATCATAGCTCTGCTCTGGCAACAGTTCGCCCAGCACTTTTTGTATTTCGTGCTTTACTTTTTCCTGCGTTGCTTTTTCTTTGTGCCATTCCTGAATCAAGATTTTGTTCCTGGCATCAAATAGCTTTGCCAGTAACGTTTTAGCAGCAAGCCTTACCTCTTTCTCTTCGGCTTTCGTGAGCTTGTCTTTCTTGAGCAGATCAAATAACTCTTGCTCTGGTTCCGTCATTTCATTTTTAGCTGCACGTTGTTCTTCTTCGCTCATTGCCTCTGCCTGTTTCAACAGTTCTTCATAGGCTTGATCTATGGAAAGGCTGCCCGAATTATAGTCGTCTATTACCTTTTGGAAATTGACTAGAAAAGAACCACGTGTCTTGTTCTGCGCCAACATCTGGCGCAACTTTATATCCATCAACTCGCGCAAGTCGGCAAACTGAATATTCTTATGTTTCTTTTCAGGAAACTTCGCACGTAGTGCAGCAAAGTCTAACTTACTCAAATCAATCTGGCGCGATTCATCAAAAGTAAAGCTGGCCCCAACTTCTTCCACCAAATCCTTTTTGCCTACAATACTCGTATCGAGCAGTGCATCAATTTTCTTTTTGGCCCGTGCTATCGCCTCATCCTGATCTACATTCCGATCTACCACATCGCGCAGGTACTGCAATACATCTCTATTCTTTTTAATGACAGGATAATCATACACCTCTGGCTTAGCCGAATCATATAACGAAACAATGGTATTTACAAACAAGCCCAACTGTTTTCTGTATTCATCTTTTGCGAGTAACAGATTGGCAAATTCCTGAAACAACTCTATCTCTTTAAACCCTTTTTCTTCCAGCGAAAGAATCATTTCCAAGTCCGCGCCTAGCGATTTGCAAAACACTTTGGCTTCGGAAATGGCTTGCTGAAGTAACAGCAGGAGTTCTTCAAATTCCTTTGCCGGATATTCATCGCTATCGTCCTCGCCTTTATCTTTTCCTTTGGTGCCTTCTGCATAAGCAGCTAATGCAATTTTTAAATTGCGAAACACACCGAAGTAATCAATCACCAATGCATTTTTCTTGCCTTCCATCACACGGTTAGCGCGAGCGATGGTCTGCATCAACGTATGATTTTGCAACGGCTTATCAAGGTATAAGGTAGAAACCGCGGGCGCATCAAAACCTGTCATCCACATGGCGGTGACAAATACAATGCGGTAATTATTATTCGGGTCTTTGAAGTAATCTTCAATGTTGCGACCGTCATTATCAGGATGATCCAGCAATTGCCTATGAGGCCTGATATCAATTCCTTTTTCAGCAAAGGCTTTTTCTTCGTCTTTATCGGTTCCCTCCTGACTAATAACCACTGCCATTTTGGTTTCGTTGATAAAGGCAATGGCTCTCTCGTGGCGTGTCTTTATTTCGGGATCGCGCTCAGCAACTAATTTTTTGCGCAACTCTTTTACTTCTTCCTTCAGATGGTACTGAACTTTCTCGTACATTCTGGCAGCCGTGAATTTATCGATGCTGATCACCATAGCCTTCATAGGCCTTCTTATCTTTTCATCATCAATAACATCCAGCCGATACGGAAAATGTTTAACAATGTGCTTTGCAATCTCTTCGAGTCGATCATCTCTTCGCACCACTTGCAACAGCGTTGAATACTCACGATCCAGTTTCTTGATCTGTTCTTCCGTTAAATTTCCCTCCTCTAAGATAGCTGCTGCATCGCCAACTAGATCTGGATTTACTTGCTCCACGCTTGGCACATTCTTCTTATAGTAAATAGGAACCGTAGCACCGTCTTCTATGCTTTGCGCGAAGTTGTACTCCGAAACATACGAGCCAAACTTATCTTGCGTAAGTTCATTTCTCAGTAAGGGTGTTCCAGTAAACGCGATGTACTGTGCATTTGGCAAGGCAATGCGCATGTTCTCTGCCAGGTTTTTGTATTGTGTTCGGTGTGCCTCATCCACCATCACAATCCAGTCTTTCCGATCTGTAAGTTGAGGATAGGTTCTTCCGGCAACGATGCCAAACTTATAAATAAGTGCAAAGACATAAGATCTGTTAGACTTTATGTAGTCCATCATATCTTCTTTATCGCCAGCGCGAAAATAGTTTTCCTTTTGATCTTTGGTTTCAACGATAGTTTCTGTTTCCAGAAAGTTGCGATAGATTTGACTATCCAAGTCTTTCCGATCGGTGATGATCAGGAATGACCAATTGCCAATAACCTTCCGGTGAACTTTCTTCGAGAAGAAAATCATAGAGTACGATTTTCCAGAACCTTGTGTATGCCAGAATACTCCGAGCTTGCCTTTGTTGCTTTCTTTGTTTTGCAACGCCAACAGTGCATTGTTAACTCCCAGAAACTGGTGGTTCTTGGCGATGATCTTTACTTTGTTTTTGTGATAGAGTACAAAGTTTTCGAAGTAATCGATCAGGGTTTCCTTTTTGCAAAGACCTTCTCCAAAAATCTTTAAACTCAAGTGCTCACCTGTGCGTTCGCTTTCTTCTTCAATCTCTTCTTTGGTGGGTTGGTCGTGCGTGATGGCTGTATCTTTCAACTTAAGCCACGAAAAGAAATGATCCCACGGTGCGTTGAAACTTCCTACCCGTGTTTGGATGCCATTGGAGATACACACAAACAAATTGAACCAGAACAATTGTGGAATATCGTGCTGATAGTCTTTCAAGTTTTTATCATAGCCTGTCTTTACTTTTTCAGTGGCATTCTTTAATTCAATCATTACCAACGGCAAGCCGTTTACATATAGCAACAGATCGGGCCTGCGGGTGATGTTTTGTGTTTGTAAATACTCTATGCTGAGTTGCGATACTAAGAGGAACTCGTTCTTACTCGCTTCCGTAAAGTCAATGAGTTGCACATAGTCGCTTTCTTCTTTGCCTTGCGCTGTTTTGTACGATACTTGAACGCCCTTTTTAATCAGCTCGTACACTTCTTTGTTGGCCATGACAGGCGTGAGCGTAGCGCGACTTTTGGTTACTTCGCTAATGGCGTGATCGATGCAATGCGAAGGAAGCTGTGTGTTTAACTCTTCCAGCTTCTTTCGTAATCGGTCTTTCAGCACCACTTCTTTCAGGTGGGTCCTACCAACCAATTGTTTCTCCCACGCATTGATGTGAGCATAGCCTAGCTGCTCAACAAAGAAATTGATGTCGGCTTCTTCTATGTGCGATTCGTTGAGGTAGGCCATTATTTAATTTTCAATATATCATTTTTCAAGCATGGACGAACTATCACTTTTGACTCTCCAACGTGTTTTTGCCAACATTGTAAGCATAAACAGATGCCGGCAAGTACTGAATTTGTACGTTATTATATTCTTTTATCCCCGATTTATCAATAGTGGTAGCCAATGCCTGGCTCAAATTGTTTTCTAAACAGAACGATGCTAGACTTTTTAACTCGTTGGGCGCTTCAAAATACCGGTTGCTCCATTTGACTTCTACCGCCCAATCCGGCCGGTTTGTTTTGCGACTGATGTTCACTAAATCCACTTCGCCATTTTTCCAGCGGGCGTAGTAAGGAATAAAAGAAGTTCGCTGCATCCACTGACTAAAGATGGCGGTCTCCACAATGGCGCCCATACCATCGGCTTCGGCAGTTAGTGGTGCAAACAAGGCACTTCGCAAGCTTGGATTGGTTAAATAGATCTTAAAGAAATTTTCGCGCTGAAAACGACCTGCCTTCTGGTCAACACGTTTTACGATGTGTACCAGGAAGGCTGCTTCCAGGTAAGATAGATATTGGCGCAAAATTGTTTTCTTAACGCCACTGTTTTTGCTTAGCTCATCGATGCTGCATTCTTGCCCGCTGTTCCAGGCAATGGTGGTAAACAGGGAGTTTAGTTCTTGCACATCCTGAATGCCATATAAGCCCGGCAAATCGCGTAGCAGTACTTTATCAATGATGTCAGCACGCATGAACCGGCTTGGATTGCTTTGGATTTCCTGACTGAAAATCACTTCGGGGTAGCCGCCAAAATTTACATAGGTAATGAAGTGTTTGTTTAATTCAATGATGTTGGTGGTAGATGAGAAAAGAGCAATGTTACCTTTCCAGTTTATGGTATCGGGTTTTATAAGGGCACTTAAGTTTTTAAGGTGAATGAATTCATAAAACGTTAAAGGCGGCAGCATAAAATCGGTAAACCTGCCCGCGCCACTTTCATTGCTTTTTAGTTTTAAGGCAGCAGCCGCAGAGCCGCTGGCAATAAACTTAGTTTCATGATGGGTATCTACCAGTGTTTTCAGATGGACTTCCCAATCTTTTAAATATTGTATTTCGTCAAAGAAAACATACCAACCTGCAGCATCCATACTGCCGGATGCTTTCTTGGCCATGACAAAAAGATTCTCCAGCGCGATGTTATTGTAAATGGGGGTTTCAATGCTGGCGTATAAAATTTTTTGTGGTGGCACACCTTCGGAAATTAACTGTTGAATGGTATGGTATAACATCACCGTTTTGCCCACACGCCTGGGGCCCATTAAAACCGTGGCCCGGTGCACGGTGGTGTTTTTTACCAAAGGATAGAACAGGTTGAAGTAGAGACGCGGCTTGAAAGTTTTGTAATACGTATCGAGGCTGCCGCTTGCCCACCATGGGTTTTCGAACTGAAGGCGGGCGATGATTTGATCTTCTGAAAATGGGTTTAATGACATAGCGGGAGTAAATTAGTCAAATAAGGTTAAAAAAAAAACCTTATTTGACTAAAACTGAGCGATTAAGCATTTTCACGTGATAAAATAGCCTTATTTGCCATAACGTGCAAAAGGTTCTGCGGCCTTGGCTATGGGTTCCAGATCTTCTTGCTCGACCAAATGCTCTACCGACAACTTACCACTGATCAATCGCGGCAATAACAGATCGCGGGTTTGTTGGAGGAGTTAGTTTTTTTCTGATAAAATTCTAATCTCATCATCCATTGGTTTAACAAGCTCTTGAAAATGATTTTCTAACTCATTTGCTGGCTTGATGATTCTAATTCTGAGTAAATCATTTTTAGATACGGCATTGAATACGGCTCCATTGCCAAAAGAGTCTTCCTCTCGGAAAACATCCTTCAGAAGATAATAGCAATAATTACTAAGGTTCATTTTGTGTTTAACACTGCAGAGACCTCGCCCAATGACCAATTTAGTTGTAGCTACGTTTATGCGACCGACTGGTGCACGAACACTCAGAAGAATTTCACCTTCATTAGCAACTCTCTTGAGATCGGTGCAATAATTAATATGATTCGGGAATCTATGGCTAAAGTTTGTTACACCTTGATGAAATGGGAAACCTATTTTTTGCTCGTTGTAAAATTCTGATGGAGGTGATTGCCCCATTTGAAACTCGCAAATAGATTCTAGTCTTGAATTCTCCCATCCCCCCGGCAGCGCACCTACCGTACCATGTGGTACTTCTTTTCCTTGTTCATTAAAAAACTTTGTTGACTCATACCCAGGAAAGCGAAAGCGCACAAACCACTCTTTGTAAATTTCTTCGGCCATTTCTTCCAGTAGCTTAATGCGCTGCTTGTTGTTTTCAATCAACTCATCATAGGCGGAAAGAATAGATGCGATTTTGGTTTGGATTGGAAGTGGGGAAAGAACTAACGGCAACCTCCTAATCATTTCCAGACTTAAAAAACCTTGAGCTGATCCACTTTTGATTGAGTCAACCCATTTTTGAAGATAGGCTGATTTTAAAAAATACAATAGATAAGTAGGATCAGCTTTGCTTTTATCAGGCCTAATTATAGCGACACTGCTCGATAAGCCAAATTTGTCAGACTCTCTATATAAGTAAGCGCCACCAAGTGAACCAATTATTGAAAAAATTAGATCCGATTCTCTTGGCTTAGTTACAGCTTTTGAATTATCTCTAAAATGTTTTGAATAATCAAGCTCAGAGATGTACTCTACTTCTTTCAGATTAATTCCTTGCTTATTAAAATTTTTCGAGGTTAGATATGGAACACCAAAATCCACTCTAGAGATACTGGCGTGTGCTCCATCACCAACTGAGCAAACACTCCCTATAGAGGTTTTGTTAAAATTCATTGAGCAACATTTTACTATTTGAAAAAATCGTTCTTTCTAATTCTAATGATTTTAAACTAAGATTTTCAAACTGGTCCAATTGATTTTTAAACTTGCTGTTAAATTCCTCTTGAGTTATTTCATCACCTTCAATTTCCACTCCAACATACCTTCCTGCATTCAAAGAATAATCTTGCTCGTCAGCATATTCTTTTTTGCCTGCCACTTTACACAAACCCACTACATCATTATACTTTCCTTCCGGGAAACGGCTTTGCAGCCAGTGTATGTTGGTGTGCCAATAATTTACTTGTTCAATTGCTGCTTTCCAGTTTTCTTGCAACTCGTCCAGCGTTTTTGCCAGGTTGTTCAATTCAAGTTCGGCCCAGGTTTTGTCGTTTTTGAGTTTGAGTAGTTTGTCGGCCTCCGTCCACAGTTCGCTCAGTGTTTCTTTATCTTTTTTGATTGCTCCTTCCGCTTGTTTCAACTCGGTTACGTATTCACTTAGCTTTTCGGCAAACGTCAACTGTGTTTTGTTGGTGGCTGGGATTTCTTTTTTCCAATCCAGTTTGGGCAGATTTGCGTCATCAAGTGCAAACGCTGTTAGTTTTTTCTCGAGTCCGGCTTTGTCTAACTTAGTTTGCTCTTCTTCTTTACGTTTGGCTTTGCTGTCTTCTGCATATTGTTTCAGGTTAGCCAAAGCAATTTTAAGTTTTTGTTGCAAGGCGTCAAATACAGCAGGCACTTGTTGCGCAGCCTCGGTGGCTTTCGTGCAATAGTGCTTCACCAATTCTAAATACCGTTCGTTCTCGCCTCGGTATAAGCGCACAATGGCCGCAAGGTTTTGGATGTGCTCTTCTTTCCACTCGCGGTGTGCCCTGTCAATTTGATGATAGGTGTTGCGTGCATCAAGGAAAAGAATTTTGTCTTTGCGGTTAGTATCTACTTTTTGTTTATCAAAAAACCAAAGTGTGGCCGGCAGCGTAACCGTAAAAAACATGTTAGTCGGCATGGAGAGCATGCAATCTACAATGCCACTATCCACAATCTTCTTCTGTATTTCGTACTCGGAGTTGCCCGCATCACTGGCCGAGTTGGGCATTACAAAACCTGCCCTGCCATTTTCATTGAGTGAAGTTGCAAACAATGAAATCCACAAGTAGTTGGCATCGGTAATGCTGTCATCAGTGTTCTTGCCTTTGTTTTTGGGCAGACCGTATTTGTAAAAGCGCTCGTCATTTTTTACGGTGCTTTCTTTCACACTCTTCACATTAAAGGGCGGGTTGGCCATCACAAAGTCAAACTTGCCTAAACTTTTGTAAGGGTCGCTTTCGTAGGAGTTGGTTTCTGCTATCTCTCCACGAATGTTATTCACCATTAAATTCATTTTGGCAAGTCGCACGGTTTCGCCCATGTACTCTTGCCCACATACATAAATATCGGTAAGGTCGTGGTTGGCCTCTTGTATGAACTTGGCGCTCTGCACAAACATACCGCCCGAGCCACATGCAGGGTCGTAAATTTTTCCGGCATAGGGTTCAATCACTTCCACAATAAAACGCACTACGGAAGTTGGCGTAAAGAACTCGCCACCCTTTTGGCCTTCGCTCATGGCAAACTCGCCCAGGAAGAATTCATAAATCTTTCCGAACACATCGCCCGAGGCATCTTTGGGTATGTCGGAAAATGTTTTGAGTAACTGTGGAAGTATGTCGGCTTTCTTTTTTTCAATATCAAAAAAGGCCTCTTTGGGCAGCACGTCTTTAAACTTTTCGTCCTGATATTCTTCAATGCCTTCCATAGCTTTGCGCAGGGCTTTGGCCATGCTTTTATCACCGGGTAGCTTTAACAGAAAATCATATCGTGCATTGGGTGGCAGGTAGAAGCCACAGGTAGCCAGTGCAATGGATTCAATGGGGCGTTCTTTGCGTGTGCCTTTGGTGGCATTAAATTCTTTTAAAATTTCGACTTCGTAATGGCCGTACTTATTATCGGCAAAACGAAGGAATATTAAGCCTAACACAGGCACAGCATAATCGGCTGCTTTTAGGCCGCCATACGCACGAAGGGAATTGGCCGAAGCCCACAGGTCGTTTTCTAATTTTTTAAGTTGGTCGTTGGTCATTCCTTGCTCTGATGCTTACTTTAAAGTTGAGACTTCTTTAAAAATAGCGCAAATACTTTAAAAACGAAAGAATTAGTATTTTAAAACGAAGTTCGACCAGCTTGGTCTCTTTCGGATACCTTTCAGCAACTCGGTTTATTTCGATTATTGCCCCACGTCCTCTTTCTTAAATAATTTTTTCCTGTGTTTCTTTCCCCAGTCTCTCAAAGCAGCTATAACATCATCTAATGATTTGCCATAGTCTGTCAGAGAGTATTCCACCGTTGCCGGAATGGTGTCATAAACGGTTCGGTTTACCAGTTCATTCATTTCTAGGTCTCGCAATTCTTTTGAAAGCATCCTTGGCGTTATACCGGTGATGTCTCTTTCTAATTCTTTGAAACGTTTGTTTCCGAAAGCCAACGCAATTAAAATCGGCAATTTCCATTTGCCGTTGATTATCTCCAACACATCCCTTACAGGCCTTATAAATTCAGTGCATTCTCCTTTCGTGTACATATTGTTTTGATGTTGCTATGCTTAAGTATACTGGTATACTTTGGTATAGTGCTATATTTTGTATAGCGAAAGTAAATAGTTTTGCCACCTAATCAAAAATAAAATTAAAATAATGAAAGTATTAGTTTATGGAGCGACAGGCTCTCAACAATTCCCTGTCATTAAAGCACTGTTGAATAAAGGTGCCGAGGTTTATGCA
This sequence comes from Cyclobacteriaceae bacterium, assembly GCA_044349005.1. GTDB lineage: Bacteria > Bacteroidota > Bacteroidia > Cytophagales > Cyclobacteriaceae > ELB16-189. The sequence continues at coordinate 2,533 of JBIKRT010000096.1, read as the reverse complement.
ACCACCCATATAGAAGCTAACCTGCAAAAGTTGACCGATGCAGGGGCAACAGCTTTGTTGGCGGATCTTTCAAACGCAAACCGTTTGAAGGAAATTTCAAAAGGTGTAGATGCTGTCTCTTTGTTAGTGCCTTTCTTTCTGGCAAACCCAAATGATGGTTTAACTTATGCCAAAAATGCAATTGATGCAGCCATTGCCAATAAAGTTAAATTGTTGGTTTGGAATTCGAGTGGTTTCATCCTTCCAGTAAAAATCGGTAATCCTGCACTTGACGTTAGAATTGACATCGCTAGCTATTTGAAAGAAAGTGGTCTACCCCATATTATTATTCAACCATCAGTTTATGCTGAAAATTTGTTAGGACCTTGGACAGTCCCGTTCGTCATCAATGAAAAAAAAGTAGCCTACCCGACACCCGAAGAAATGCCTATTGGTTGGATCGCAACTCAAGATGTAGCCGCATTTGTGGCCGAGGCAATTTTTAAACCTGAACTAGCCGGTGGAAGTTTTTTGGTGAGTGGACGTGAAAACCTGACAGGCAATCAACTAGCGAAGAAATTTTCGCTTGGGTTGAAGGAAACAATTTCGTATTATCCATTACCGCCAAAAGATTTTGGGCAAATTTTAGATAGTCTTTTTGGCGCAGGTGCTGGCAAAGGAGCCGAAGAAATGTATCAACAAATTGCAGATACGAAACAATATCCTCTTATGTTTTCTCCTAATCTACAAGATGTTATAGCAAAATTACCTATTAAACTAACGTCTATTGAGGATTGGGTTGAGCAGCATTCACGTCTTTTCAAGAAGTAAGGTTTAAATTGTCTGACTTGACTTATGTTTTTCTCAGTCACGTCAGACATTTTTTTTTGACAGATATGTTAACTCGGTCAGTTTGAGCCTAGAATGGTTCGATATGCTTCTAGGTTCTTATAAGCAATAAAAGCTGTCAGAAATAATGTAAACAAGCCAAATAGTAAACCTGACGGTGCTAGAAAAGTATGAAACAAAACAATTAATAGCAATAAAGCATTCGTCTACGCAACTTTCTTCATAGCCCCCGTTTTTTGCTTGGGCACATGATTCACACCCCACTTGGCCATCTCATCCAAAATCGGTCGCAAGGTTCTACCATAATCAGTGATGCCATACTCTACCCGCGGTGGCACCTCGGCATATACTTTGCGCCAGATAATTCCTTCATCTTCTAATTCGCGCAATTGCTGCGTTAGCATTTTTTGTGTGATGCCAGTAATCTTTCGCTTCAACTCTCCGAACCGAAGAGTGCCGTTTTCCATCTCCCATAGTATAATTGGCTTCCATTTTCCCCCGAATACTTGCAGCGATCGCGTAACAGGACAGTCGGTGTACGAATTATTTTTAAGATTTTCAGAAATAGTAATTCTCATAAGCCATTCATTTTCATTAATAGTATCGTAAAAGTGCCTAGGCCACTTTGTTGTATCTACTTGATAAAGGTATCGCTACCGCCCTTATTTACATAAATTTTAACAAAATAATTCCATGGGAAAAATATTAGTTACCGGTGCTACGGGCACCGTTGGTTCATCAGTAGTAAAATCATTAGCACAGATCAACGCTGATTTTGTAGCGGGTATTCGCAATCCTGCCAAAGCAAAAGAGAAACTGGGTGCAGCAGTACCGTTGGTTTCGTTCGATTTTGCAGATCTGGGCACCTACGCAGCCGCCACACAAGGTGTTGATCGGGTATTTTTAATTGGGCCCCCGTTAGATTACACGCTCGACAAATTGCTGGCTCCTTTCATCGACTATCTAAAAAGTAAAAACATTCTGCGCGTGGTATACCTATCTGCTTTTGGTGTAGATAAAATTAGCAATGAACTTACTTTTCATAAAGTAGTGGAAGAAAAATTGAAAGCCGATGGATTTGAACTCACCACGTTGCGTCCTACTTTCTTTGCACAGAATTTTAAAAACTATGAATGGGATAACATCACCAAATACAAGATCACCTACACGCCTTCGGGAAGTGGCAAAACGGCTTTTGTAGATATTGCCGATGTGGGTGAAATAGCTGCCAAGGTACTAACCGAAAACGGTCATGAAGGAAAAGATTACATTCTTACCGGCCCAGAAAGTTTGTCTTATTATGATGCAGCCGCACTACTTACCGAGGTAAGGAAGGAACCTATTACTTACCCGGCACCAACACCACAACAATATACGGATACGTTGAAACAGGCAGGTGCTCCCGATTTTATAGCACCCTACATGATTACCGTTTACAGTATGATTGCAAATAATCAGGTCGATTACGTTAGCCAAGCGATTCCTCAATTGTTAGGGCGATCGGCCACCCCTTTGAAGACGGTGTTGTTTAGGGACTTGGCGTAAAGCAAAGGGTAGCCTTTAAATCCATTTATAAATAAAAAAGGTAATGTACTGAAAAATGGTTGGTGCTTTTTTGATTGATTGTGCTTAATATTCCGGCCTCACCTGAAGAGGAGGAGAGCTCTGGTGGAGACCAACTCTTCGAGCAATAAGATGAGGCATA
>JBIKRT010000095.1:0-16094 GCA_044349005.1 Cyclobacteriaceae bacterium | reverse complement strand
AGTCGGTTGAACGTAACCCTGGCAGGTTGCTCCTCAGCAGAGCCCGCTTCCGTTTCAGTTCAACTATGCAAAATTCAAAACAGTCATCTATATTTACAACCTGTCAAAATTCTCAGCCATTTACCTTTTGTTGTTTTTTTCATGAAGTTGGATACCCGATAGATGGCTGTTGTAACCCCCATTTTATGATTTTTGCATCTTTTTGGTGGAGGATAAAGGGGCGAATCAACTTTGGCTCGAGACTGGCTCATCTCTAGGTCATGTTTGGGTCAACATAGGGTAGAGAAATCTTTGCCAAGACTTACTAACATCGGGGCAACTTTGCCAGCAAAACCGCTTCGTTAAGCGCCCTTGCATGATTTGCGGGCAATAAAGGTTTAATGTTAGGCGGGTTTGCTTCAACCCGCGGCAACAAAATGATTTTTGAACGCAACAATGACGCTACCTACACTTCTTGTTCAAAAACTTCTTCCAAATCAATTACCAATTCGGGTAACGTAATTGGCCTCAGCTTGTCCAGCCTGGTAAAAGGTTTCAATTGACCTTGGTACTTTCCGTTCCCGCCAAGGGTATACACCAGAACAGTTTGACCTTTCGGATCTACCACCCAATACTCGCCTACTCCGGCCTCTTCATACACCTCGAATTTTTCGTGCAGGTCTTTGGAGGAGGTTCGCGGGCTTAGCACTTCAATGATCCAATCCGGGGCGCCAACACAGCCCAGTTCGTCAATCTTTGAGCGATTGCATATTACACATACGTCAGGTTGCACAACGGTAATGATCTCTTCATCTGTTGTTCCTTTGTTTGGTTGGGGAAGCCGCACATCAAACGGAGCAATAAACACTTTGCATGGTTTCCTCAGCAGGTAATTGGCAATTTGCCGGTGCAATTCGCCCGCCACTTCCTGGTGCCGGACACGTGGTGCAGGCGACATTTTGAAAACTTTGCCACGGATGAGCTCCACCATTTCATCAAACTGCCACGTGAGATATTGTGCATAGGTATAGCTGCCAGTGAGATCTGGTTCTTGCACTAGGCTTTTGTCTTCGGTGGGTGGGTAATTCTTCATCTAGTTATCAATGTTTTACCACTATTCTCTTTCTCAAGGTGCTGGTTCCTTGAGAAAGGAATTCTGCCAAGTATATGCCATCGGCCATAAGGCTAGTATCTAATAATTTACTCTTTTGCCCTGCTTCAATTTGGTCTTGCAATACTACTCTACCAAGCTGATCAACCAAATTTATATGAATTGGTTGCACGGCTAACGCGGGCAACGACACCATCAGTTGCTTATCGGTAGGATTTGGATAGCAGGAGATTTCTTCGGTAGTCCACTCCTTTATTCCTGTCACCAGCGGGGGATATTCTAAATTCAAAAAAATGGCTGTTTGATATACTTCTTTTGTAAAGGCATTTTGGACAATAGCAATAATGGCCAGGTTTGGCTTGGTAAGATCGCTCGGATAAAAACTCGCAAAATCGGGCGTCCATTTGAAATTGAAAGTTCTGGATTCATTCAACTTCAAATCGGTTTCAAAGCGAGTGCCGGCAGCAGTAGGATATAATTTCTTCACTACGTAATCGCTGCTCACTTCTCCCGTTTGAACTAAGGCTTTCTTTTGTGGCGATAACGTGGTAAAGTCGACCTTCTGCTCCACCAACACAATATGCAACACGGTTCGATCTTTTGGAAGTCCTTCTTTCGTTCTACTTTTGACAGAAACAGTTCCCTTTAGGGCTCCTTTGTCTTCCCCCTCGTCCTTCACAATTTGGGCAGAAACACTTACGTCCGCTTCCGCTAAATCCAGCGTTTTAAGCTTAAAATCATTTATCCATGTTGAAAACAACTTTTCATTGGTATCTCCATCCATTTGCACACAGGGGGTCTTTGTAACATTGTAGAACAATGCCCTCGCGCCTAGCTCGTTTGGATTATCTAAGTTAAACGGATCTTCTTTGGGCAAACTCAAATGATAGTTTAACCTAACTACATCAACGCCATTCTTGATGTTTGCGCCAAGGCGCGCATCATCCATCAAGAGTTGCTTTTCGACCTTTTCAATATTGCCACGGCTGTCGGTTAAGGTATTGCTAAGGCTCGTAAAATTCTCAAGTAGAACGGTGCGAGTGCGAGAACCTATTCGCACATTATCAATGGCAAACCCCGCACCTTGCTTGGCCTGATCGGAACTTCCTAAAGCAAATCGAAATACTACTTGCTTTCGTTGATCAACTACATCCAATGCATGCCTCGCTTCGACCCATTTGTTGCTTGCCGGCTCGGGTTGAGTCCACCCATAATCTCCTTTTGGTTGATCGCCTGGCTTTGTAACTAATCCTGTTCCGTTATACCAATTGGCACCCGTTGGATCGTCCAGATTTGTTTCACCTAACGTGAACTTCCAATTTTTGGTGGGATCGGCAATATTCTTTCCATCCGTTGAATATTCTAGTACCACTCCATCTGATGGTGAAAGCTGATTGTAAAAATCAAATGAAATAACAGGTCTTTTTAATGCTGAAAAGTCAAAAACGGGCGAAAACAAAAAAGAATCTTCTAACTCATCATAAGAACCTTTGCTGTTCTGGGTTTTCAAAATACCCGACCCATTCGTAGTCGGATCAATAATTGAGTTTGAGTTCAACCACTTCCAAGAGGAAGACTGTACCGAATTGAAAGGATTTCTTAGTGTTTGCCAGCCACCATCAGATCCATTAAAAAACTCTTCATACACTTCTGATTCCGCTGCCAATACCACCTTTGGAACGATGCCCACGTCCAAGGTTTTAGTTCTTGCACAGCCTATTTCACCAATCGCTGTTAGCTTTACTTTATAAACTCCTGGATTTTTGAAACTTCTCTCCACCGTAGTCCTATTTCCATCGATTGCCGCGAAGTCATCACCAAATTCCCAACGCCTAGATTTTATTTTATCTCCTATAACCGAAGAGGAGTCTTTAAACAGTATTACTTCCTCAGTACTGATTCCTTTAAATGAGAAGCTCACATTTGGGTTTCCACCCACTGGCACTAAACTCGTAAGAAACTTAGACTTACACTGCAAATCACTCTCGACAATGAGAGAAACGGTGTACGTGCGCGCGTCTTTAAATCCATGTGAAGGGCTTGCCTGTGTGGAAATTGCGTCAATTGAGTTATCACCAAAATTCCATTCATTCTTTACAATGCTTCCGGACGAAAGCGTGGATTCATTTTTAAAATTAACTAATTCAGGAAGCACACAAGCTGTAGACCATGAGAACTTTACATCTGGTCGCGGATTAATTCTAAATGTTAGCGATGTGGTATCAGTTCCTTTAGTAATCGTATTCTGCACAATATAGCGCACCGTATATACCCCATATCCCTTGTATTTCCTTACCGAATCAGTAGCAACGATACCATTGCCGTTAAATTGGTCTATCAGCCCCGGGAAAACTTTAGTCTTATCAATTGTAAAAAATGCAGTCAAGTTATCGGAAGTTTTTGGAAGGCCACTTAATTCTGCTCTGCCCAAATCTTCGCAAAGATTTACCAAACTTGCCGATGACTGATTTATAGTGAGGCTCGGTCTGGGAGGTACATAAATCGCTACCGATTGGGTAAAATTTTCAAGCTCACCAGTCACTAAGTTTCTATACTTTCCAAGAAACAATAACTGCCCTAATCGGCCACCCAGAATGCCAAATTTCGCTCTATTAGATGGCGTGTTGAATAACTTTGGATTGAACACGTAATTTCCATTAACTGGACCTGTTAAAGAAGTCGAGATATCGATGCCCAAACTTGCCGATGTTGGTGCAGATACCGTTAATGACTCCAGCGAGTACTTCACTCCTTTTCCATTTCTTAAGATTGAAATTTTTACCGGATGATTTGAATTGTATAGCGTATCAAGCCCATTAACTGCTTTTGTAAAATCATAAATTGAAATTTCTCTTGTTACCGTGGCGGTGCAACCGTTTCGATCTGAATGCACCATGGAGAGTACATGACTACCTACTCCAGCTGTGATAGGATCCATTTGATCCTCACTTACTCCTGGGCCAGAGAATTGATTAATTCCATATTCATTTATATTAATACGTGGTCTTAAACTGAGTTTGGAAATACCATTTGAAATGGAACTTGAAAGAAGTTGATTCCTGGCTTCATCGTAAATATCCAACGGCACAACGGGTATGGTTGTCAGTTTAAGAGAGCCTAAAGTCTGAAAATCACTTATTCCTTTTAATCCATTACCTCCAAGGCGATAAATGTCACCTTTCTGAGCGGATCCGGTTGCCCTTATTTCTAACCCTTTCAAAATAATCTTGTCCCTGCTAGCCGTTCCGCGAACAGAAAATGTAACAGTAAACACTGAACTGCTCGTATACTCAAACTTCATAATAAAAACGTCTGCCCCTAGGCTGATAACCGTATCCGCTACAGCAGAAATATTAAACTCGAACCCTTGCGGAACCAACACATTAATTGATTGAACTGTGTCCTTTTTAGGGGGTTCGAAACTGTCATTTTTACTCTCCGAGAAAGTGATCGGGTAAACAATCGGCTGAAAATCACCCACACATACAGTATAATTTTTGGGCCCCGAAACCACGATATTGGTTTTTATAACATCAGTTGCTGTGAACGTTAGTGTTTTAATGCCCGCGTCTTGCATCTTTACTGCATTAGCGTTTTCAGCAGCCAGCCAAACATCATAGCTAACTCCATCGACAAAACGCGCTGATAATGGACTAAACTGCAATGTGCTATCTCTAAAAACTTTAAAATTTCCTGCGCTAAGAACGGTATTCGGATAAGTTGAAGGCTGATAGATTTGCGATGCACTCGGTGGTGGTAATAAAGCTGGAGTGACCAGATAGTAAACAATTCCAGGCTTGTTCAACGCTACCTGAAGATTGGCACCTAGTAAGGTAACGTCTACTACATCATTCTTAAGATTGGGCACTTTATTCGTTGCATTTGTTACTACAAATTCAGGTGCAAGATTGTCAACAGTTTTGAAAGACCAGTCGCTAATGTTGTCAATACCTAAAAATCCGTTATCCCATTTATCAATAAACCCAACGTTAGCAACTTTGCTGCCAGAACCAATATTTACATAATAATTGGTCAGGTCCTTCAATCGATTGTTTGTAGGAAATGAAAACGTGGTACCAGTCGAGGGTGCGTCAACTGGCAAACTCAAATCGGCAACTTTAACTCTGTCAAGTGTATAAATCGAAATTTTTCTGTCAAGTGAAGTTACCTGTTCGTCAAACTGTATTGTTAAATTTGAGTTGGCAGTAAAATTATTATTCCTGTTTTCCGGAACAAACTTCACTATCTTGGGAGGCGTAACATCATTAAATGAATAAGTTCTGCCAGAAATGGCCTCACCCGACAGAGTACCCCGCGAAAGAACAATACTTTCCATGGGTAAAGATGGAGTAATGGAGACCGTATTCAAATTAACAAATGGATCTACATCGGCCACCAAGAAAAACGTCACCTTTCTTAGACTTAAATCAAAAGGCTTTGTGAAACGAACAATCACTTTGTCCGTTTCGAGAGAAAGAACTGCGCTCGCTTGCACATCTTTAGAATCGAAGGTCACATTTTCTGATTGATAAAGTCTTATCGATTTCAAAATAGTTGCAATGGGATTGCCGAAGGAGACTGCAAACTCTTGCAGTAAGGGCTCATTGATGCCATTTATTTTATTAGTTAGATCCATCGTGAATCCCAGGAGTACGCGGTCTTTGGATGCACTATTCAGAACAGGTCCTGTGCTGATGCCATTATTCAAAGGCGAAGCCGAGTTAGGTGGTACTTTAGTATCTGCCGATGAAATCGCAACATTAAAAACAATTGGAGGTTGCACTCTGGCCGTTAATGTGAACGAAGATCCTGCACAGCCAGCTGCACTAACGGGAATAATTGTATAGACAATATCAACCGTGCTGGTTGAATTATTCAACCAGGCATCATCAAGTAGAACGTTGTCATTTTGGTTGGACGCGTTTGAAGGATTACCCGCGGAAGATGACAGGCCTCCGTTCGAAATTGAAATAGTGAAATCTTTCGCGTTAACTCTGGATGATTGGGTAGCGATCTTGAATGCATCGCCAATGGCCACATTTGAAAGAACGGGTTTTACTAGCTGAATACCTTCAGGCGAAGGACTTACGGTCACCTTCAAATTAGCAGGAGCGCTGCTACACCCATTTGCAGTTAAAACCAATTTGTAATTGGTAGTTATCGCATTAGTTGTATTATTGGTGAGCGTTTCATTGATGATGCCCGTTCCTCCCCCAAGGGCAGGAAAAATTCTACTCGCAGCCCCTCGAGTCCAAGTAAAAGTAGTTCCAACGGCATTGCTCTCCGGAGTGTATCCAATTGGAACGCCCGTACAAATTCCAATTGAATCCTGGCTGACGAGCGCAGGAGTCGCATTGACGATGACGTCAATTTTCGCGCGAGGACTTTCGCCACAGGTCGATAACAATTGGCTTACAAAATACGTCTGCACTCCCGCATCAATGGTTAATGGGGTGGGCGCATCCGGGCTGGCAATACCGCCCACCTCACCCGTGTACCATAACAAATTTGTTCCTTTTGCGCTAAGCGCGACAGATGCTTCATTTTTACAATATTTTACCTGACTTATGACCTCAGGAGGCGGAGGTGTTGAATTAATAACGGTTATTGTTACGTTTATTGCTTGGCCGCTTACTCCATTTGCAATCGGGGTAACTTTGTAAGTTGCCGTCTCCAGTGGCGATGAAGCAGTAAGCGTTTGCCTTATTGAGTTTCCTGCTCCAGAAACCGCCCCCGACAATCTAGCACTGCTTGTTACGGTCCAACTATAACTCGTGCCAACTACTTTGTTGGGATTACTCAATAGTATATCAGTAGCCGAGCCCGTACAAATAACTTGAGAGGCTGGCGTGGCGGCAACCGTAGGCGGTATGTCAACTCCGATACCCAAAACGTTGGTTAACACGGTGACAGAATTTTTTGTACCCGTACCTGCAATCGCTATCTCCGGTTTACCATCAGCAGTTAAATCGGCAATGGCCATCAATCCTGAATTTAAGTCACCATCAAAATCAACGCCAGAAGAAAATGAACTCGAATTAAGTTGACCAGCTGCTGCCTGATTGATGAAGATGGTAATAGTAGAACCTGAATTATTTGCATCTACAACATCCAATTTCCCATCGCCATTGACGTCCGCTAACTCGATGCCATAGGGAGCACCACCTGTTGTGAAATTTACCCGTGCTAAGAATGAATTTGGAGCGATGAGCCCATTTTCAATTACGTTTCTGAAAATTGAAAACGTGTTATCATTAACATAATTACTAATAACTATTTCCTTTTTACCGTCTCCATCGATGTCTCCCACGGCAATTCCGGTAGGGAAATTCCCAGTCGGAAAATCAATTTTTGGCAAGAACGAAGTGGAGGATATTTCGTCTGACGTGCTGATATTTTGTAGCACTGAAAAAGTATCATCAAACGAGTTGCTGGCGATCAAATCAGGCTTATTGTCACCATCAAGGTCAGCTATTTCGAGCAATTCAGGGCCTGATCCCACGCTAAAATCGGCTTTAGCCAAAAACGAACCAGTAGTTATTGATCCTAGATTACTTATATTTCTTAACACAGAAATGGCAGACGTGGCAGCATTTAAAACAGCAATATCGGGCTTACCATCTCCATTTAAGTCCGAAACTTTTACGTCCGTAGGAACACCACCCACGGAAATATTCACACGAGACCCGAAAGAGCTGCCGTTAATAGTCCCTGAAGTTGAGATATTTCTGAAAATAGAAATAGTTCCGTTATTAATATTTGCCGTCACAATATCCAACCGCCTATCGCCATCTAAATCTGCCAATACAACATTTTTTGGGGCGCTCCCAAGACCCGTTGAAAAATCAACCCTAGAGGCAAACGTTGCTAAACTACTTCCTTCGGCAGTTTTATTTGCAAGAATTGATACCGTATTATTATTCGCGTTCGACACCACTAAGTCGGGCTTCCCGTCACCATCAACATCACCAATCTCAATTCCCTCTGGTGATCCGGTTATACTTTTTGACGGGGAAGAAAAGCTGCTTGAACTTAGTCCAACGGGGGCAAAAAAGGTAGGCACGAAATAATCTGAGGACATTGTACTTTTACTTCCAACAGTAACTGAAATTGGGCCATATTTTGCACCCGAGGGTACTTTCACTACTAATTGGATTGAAGAAGCTGTTATGACTGTCGCTCTAGTCGAACCAAAAAAAACAAAATTACCACTACTGACGGCATCAAAATTACTTCCAGAAATCGTCACGTTTGAGCCAGGCTCACCAGCGCGAGGCGAAAATTTGGTTATCGATGGAATCTGAGCAAATAGAGGGCTTGTTGTTAGAATTATCAATGAAACAAGAATTCCAATTTTAGTCATAGATTCATTACAAAATAAGGACTTTTAGACTCAACTAGATTTTAACAATTTTAACAATAATTATCCGTCAAAACAACTGGCATTTTAAGAGGAAAAGGCAAAAATATGAAATGCAGATTTAAAAAAAGGGAAGAATTTAAAACAATTTCTCCGTTGGCATCATCAGGATTATAAATGCAATCAAATAAAAAAGGCTGCCAAAGTAATGACAGCCTTTCTAATAAGTGAGCCTGTAGGGATTCAAACCCCAAGTCTTCTGATCCGTAGTCAGATGCTTTATTCAGTTAAGCTACAGGCCCATTGAAGAACTGCAAAGGTAAAAGAATTATTAGAGACAGCAAAAAGAGTATTTTTGCCCTGCAAACAAAAAACCTATTTTTGCGGCTTGTTGATATATCTATAGTTTATGTTTTAATGCCTAATGTTTTAATAATGCTCAAAAAACTCATCGTAATCGCACTTTCACTCACTGTTTTCGTAAGTTCTGCTCAAGAGAAATCAAAAAAAGCGGCAATGCCAGACATACCAGGCTCGTTTATTATTGATTTCGGTTTTAACAGAGCTATCAACCCACCCGACAAATTCTCACAGGATTTCTGGGGCTCGCGAACAGTAAATGTGTATTATCGTTATCCAGTGCGTTTTGGGCGCACAAAATTCAGCGTGATTCCAAGTATAGGGCTTAGTCTTGAGCGGTATAAATTTTCGAACAACTTTACACTGGATCGAACCCCCGCGTCAGATGGAACGTATCCTCTCTTTATCGCGACCACCCAATTCCCGAATACAACGATTATCAAGAGTATGCTGGTAACCAACTATCTCGAGTTGCCAATAGGGTTTAGATATGATACAAAGCCCGAAGATATTGCCAGTAGTGTAAGTTTTGAATTGGGAGGTCGTGTAGGGGTTCTTTACCAATCATTCACGAAAGTGAAATACGAGGAAAATGGGGAAACCAAAAAAGCTTTTGATGAACAGCGTCATGGACTGAATTCCTTGCGATATGGCCTTTACGGACGATTTGGAATTGGTGGCTTTAACTTTTTTACTTTTTATAATTTGAGCCCGACCTTCGAGGCGAACAAAGGCCCTGGAAAAACAACCATGAACAGTTTTACTTTTGGGATCTCTATTAACGGGTTTTAGTTGCTTTTCCTTTTTTCCTTAAAAAAGAACAATCATACCGGCAAAGCCAATCATAAAACCAACGAGCGAACCAACCAAGACTTCTCTGGGCGTATGGGCATTTAGCTGAAGCCGAGCCGACATGACTAAACCCGCCAAAAAAATCAATAAAATAACCGCATGAACCAAACTTTGCCCCGCTGGCTTGCACAAGGGAAGTATAATACCAATTGCGCCCCAAATAGAAAGACTGTGTACACTTACTTTATAGAAAAAAGTAAGTAGACAAGTTGCGATTACTAAGGATGCGGTAATAATTGATATTCTGGAGAAATTGATTGACAAGTTGATTCGATAAATAAACATACCAGCCACCAAAATGTAAATCAGGGCAATAAAAATAAAAGGAATAACACGTTCTTTTCTATCGCTTAGAGACAATGAAGAAATGATGTTAAACCGTTTAAAAATCCATAAATTAAGTGCAGGCAATAAAAAAGTTAAACCAAAAATAACAACGGCAAAAAGGGGCAATTTGGATACCGGCAACAGGAGCATCGGAGGAAACAAATAGCCTAGCAGCAGCACCAAATAAGTGCTTAAAAGCAACGGATGAAAAACAATTGAAATAAACTGAGCTGCTTTATTCATCATTTTTACATCTCTTTCCGCAATCGGGCTACGGGAATGTTCAATTGCTCTCTGTACTTGGCTACGGTTCTTCGGGCAATATTATAGCCCTTTTCATTGAGTAAATCTTCTAGTTTATCGTCAGACAACGGCTTTGCTTTATCTTCGGCTTCCACGAGTTCCTTTATTATTTGTTTTACTTCCCGGCTGCTTACCTCTTCGCCAGAATCGGTAGCAATGCCTTCCGAAAAGAAATACTTAAGTGGGAAAATCCCGAAATCAGTTTGCACTGCCTTACTACTCGCCACCCTGCTCACAGTAGATATATCCATATTTATCATCTGAGCGATGTCTTTCAAAATCATGGGTTTGAGCTTTGTTTCATCGCCCTCCAAAAAATAGTCGTATTGGAAATCTACAATAGCCTTCATGGTGCGCATTAGCGTATTTTGTCGTTGCTTAATGGCATCAATAAACCATTTCGCTGCGTCTAATTTCTGCTTCACAAAAGTGACGGCCTCTTTTAATTTTTTATCCTTTTTATCGCTTTTATCGTAGGCTTTAAACATATCAGTGTAAGACCTGCTGATGCGTAATTCTGGGGCGTTGCTTGAATTCAACGAAAGTTCCAACTTGCCGTTATTATTAGCCAGCATGAAGTCGGGAATAATATACTGGTTCTTAATCATGTCTGCAGTGCCTTCTCCCCCTGGTTTAGGATTTAGTTTGATGATAAGGTCGATCGCATCTTTGATATACTCCTCATCGTCCAAATCCAATTTTTTCATGATTTTGGAGTAATGCTTTTTTGTGAACTCCTCATAGCATTCGCTGATAATGCGCCTACCCACAATCACGTCCACGTCTTGCCCATCGTCCATGCGTTCCAACTGAAGCAACAGACACTCTTTCAAACTGCGTGCAGCGATGCCGGGTGGATCAAAGCTTTGAATCATCTTCAGTACTTGCTCTACCTCCCCAAGTGTGGTTTCAATTGCTTGCGAAAAGGCTAAATCATTCGTTATTGATTCCAATTCTCTTCTTACATATCCATCACTTTCAATACTCCCAATAAGTTGTTTTCCAATAGCATATTTGCGATCGTTCAATCCAAGAAAGCCGAGTTGCGTCATCAAACTTTCATGTAAAGAAGTGCCGACAGCAATAGGCAGCTCTCTATCCTCTTCATCACCACTATTGTCGTTATTCGTTTTATAACTGCTGTAGTCGTCTTCGCCCAAGTAATCTTTCAAATCAACTTCCACCTCTTGAGAGGTTTCCTCTGTCTGCTCAGCCTCCGTTTCAGCAGTCTCTTTTTCGGGTACTTCTTCCTCAGGCCCTTCTTCTAAGGCCGGATTTATTTCTAATTCCTCTTCTACTCTGCTCAACAACTCAGCAGTAGGCACTTGAAGCAGCTTAATGAACTGTATTTGTTGGGGCGATAGCTTTTGCTGAAGGTTCTGACTTAAGCCGAGTTTTTGCATAATGATCTGTCTAATGCAAAGTTATTCGATAAATAATTTATTCAGCAATTTAGTTGGCATAGTGATGCGATAAACATCTAAATACTGATCGCATTTAGCGCCAATTCAAAGTTGTAACTTATAAAAACACGAATCTTAGAAACTTTCAAGTAAAATGCTTTTTTTTGCGACCCAAGTTATTGTTTTATGAATCGCACCAAGATAAAAGAGCTCCTGAGTTCTCCTCCAAATTCTCAGCTTGTCACCGTAATGGGTTGGGTAAGAACATTTCGCAACAACCAATTTATTTCAATTAACGATGGTTCTACCATTGATAATATACAAGCTGTTGTTGGATTGAATTCGTTGGAAGAAAGTACCCTAAAACGGATAACTACTGGTGCCTGCATTTCGGTTTCTGGTGAATTAATTGCCTCGCCAGCAAAAGGCCAAACCGTGGAGCTAAAGGTAACCGAGTTGCTGATCCTTGGCGATTCGGATCCAGAAAAGTATCCACTTCAGCCTAAGAAACACTCGCTGGAATTTTTGCGAGAAATAGCTCATTTGCGCTCTCGAACCAGCACTTTTGGAGCCGTAATGCGGGTGCGCAATGCCATGGCTTTTGCCGTTCATAAATTCTTTAACGATCGTGGATTTGTTTATGTACACACGCCCATCATTACCGGATCAGACGCGGAAGGCGCGGGCGAAATGTTCAGAGTAACAAATCTAAACACAAAAAATCCTCCACTTGACGAGCAGGGCAACGTGAACTTTAAAGAGGATTTTTTTGGTAGAGAGACCAACCTTACCGTTTCTGGCCAATTGGAAGGAGAAACCTATGCGTTGGCGTTGGGCGAAATTTATACGTTTGGCCCCACTTTTCGGGCCGAAAATTCAAATACTACTCGGCATTTAGCTGAGTTTTGGATGATTGAACCAGAAATGGCTTTTTATGATCTGAACGATAACATGAAACTCGCCACTGATTTACTTCACTACTTGGTAAGGTATGCGCTAGCTAATTGTAAGGAAGATCTGGCCTTTTTGGACAAGCGCGCGGAAGAGGAGGAAGCAACAAAGCCGCAGGATAAACGAAACGAACTGGGCCTTATCGAACGCCTAAAATTTGTTACTGAAAATGATTTTGAACGATTGAGTTATACCGAAGCGGTTGAAATACTTAGAAATTCGACTCCTAACAAAAAGAAGAAATTTCAGTATTTGATTGACAAGTGGGGGGACGACCTGCAATCTGAGCACGAGCGTTTTTTGGTGGAGAAACATTTTAAAAAACCGGTTATTCTTTACAACTATCCGAAGGAAATAAAATCGTTTTACATGCGGCAAAATGAGGATGGAAAAACAGTGGCCGCCATGGACGTGCTATTTCCTGGGATAGGCGAAATAATTGGTGGCTCCCAGCGCGAAGAACGCTACGAAAATATTGTAAGCAGGGTAAAAGAACTTAATCTTCCAGAAAAAGATCTTTGGTGGTACCTGGAGTTGAGAAAGTACGGATCAGCACCGCATAGCGGATTTGGACTTGGTTTTGAACGACTGATTCTTTTTGTAACTGGAATGACCAATATAAGGGATGTAATTCCATTCCCACGGTTTCCAGGTAATGCTGAGTTTTAGAGTTTATTATTATTGCTCCGCTCGCACCCTTGGCTTGGACTTTGATTTTTTAGCAGGCTTCGATGCCTTGCGAGGCACATAAACATAATCGTTTTCGTAAGTGGGGCAAGTAACAGTTTGACTGGCACACGATGCAACCAAAAAAGCCGCGATCAAAATATAGATTGATTTACTTTTCATAAGCAACGTTTTGATGATTATCGTACGAAACGAAGTTAAATGTAATTGGATACAACTGATCCTACAAAATAAAAACCGAAGAATTCTTACATTGTTTTCGTCCGCACTAAAATTCAAATTAAAAAAAGTAAAAGCCCGACCCTTTCGGGCCGAGCTCCCAACCAACCCCAAAAAACTTTATCAATTGACCTTGATCGATTTTTTCAGTTGTTTCTTTTCGTCTTTCGGAATTGTTAATTCCAAAATGCCATTGTTGTATTTCGCATCAATCTTTTCCACCGCCACATTTTCGGGCAAGCTGAACGACCGAGTGAACGAACCATACTGGGTTTCTATCGAACGAAAGTTTTTTTCTTTCTTCTCCTCGGAGATTTTCCGTTCGCCACTGATAGTTAAGTAGTTATCGTGAAGGTCAATTTTAAAGTCATCCTTGTTCACGCCCGGAACTGCAACATGGATTTCATACTGATTGTCATTTTCGATAACATCTACCTTTGGAACAAAAGAACTTCCGCCACTTTTCACAAGTGATTCGTTAAAATACTTGTCGATTAAGCTGCTGAACGTAGCAGGAACAAAATCATTCGCGTTATACCTGATGATACTCATAATTTTATTTGGTTTTAAGTTTAACATTTAGTTTTAAAATCTATATTGACCCTATTATTGAAAATTATGCCGATAACAAAAAAAAGACATTATGGCTTATTTTCGATCTTTTTTCAGCAATTTAAAGACATAATGACATTAAAATGATTGATACTTCATCTAAACAAGGACAACTTGTTCGCTCTTTGGGGCTGTTTTCGGTTTTTATTCTTACCATCAGTTCGGTAATAGGTTCAGGTATTTATAAGAAGGTAGCACCTATGTCGGCAGAGCTTTTATCACCTCACCTTGTTTTGATCTGCTGGGTTTTAGCTGGTGTGATTTCGTTGTTTGGCGCATTAAGCAATGCCGAGGTGGCGGGCTTGCTGGCCGATTCTGGCGGAGAATACGCTTACTATAAAAAGATATACAACCGATTTTTTGCATTCCTTTTCGGCTGGACAAATTTTGCAGTAATTAGATCGGCATCGGTGGCGTCTATCGCCTACGTATTTGCGCAATCTTTTAACTCGTTGATTCCACTACCTCAATTGCCCGCGGACATTGCAAATGTTTCGCTCCTTGGGGTTTTTTCACCTTTCGATAACTTCGGTGTAAAGTTGCTCACCATTTCACTGATTATCGCATTATCGTATGTTAATTTCAAAGGTCTTCGTTTTGGCGAAGGATTAAGTAAAGGCATCACGTTGATCGTGATCATAAGCATTTTTATGGTCATCGTCCTAGGCTTGACTATTGGCGGGGGTAGCTTTACAAATTTCAACACCCCGGCCACCGGCTATATAGAAACCTCTTGGCTAGATCCTCGCCTGATAACTCAAATATTCACCGCACTCCTCGCTGCGTTTTGGGCTTACGAAGGTTGGAGTTCGGTAGGGTACCTTGGCGGTGAAATAAAAAATGTGAACCGCAATCTACCTCTCGCCCTGGTTATGGGCGTATCGTTTATCATTTTAATTTATGTAAGTATCAATTTCACGTATTTGTACATCCTACCTATTGACGAAATCATTGACGTGCAAAAATCACAAAACACAATTGCTGCCATAGCTGTTGTCAAACACTTTCTGGGTAATGGTGGCGGCCTGATGATTTCTATTCTAATTCTCTTCACCACGTTTGGCTCCACCAATAGCACCATTTTACCTCCACCCAGGTTGTATTATGCGATGGCCAAAGAAGGTATGTTTTTTAAAAGCGCAGCAAAAATTCATCCGACTTATAATACCCCTGCTAATGGTTTGTGGATTCAGGCGGTTTGGTCATGTATACTTGTTTTGTCTGGTAGCTTCGATCAGTTAACCGACATGCTTATTTTTGCTTCCTTCATTTTTTATGGCGCTACTACTGTCGGTGTTTTTGTGTTACGCGTAAAAATGCCTAATGTGCCGAGGCCTTACAAAGCGTGGGGCTACCCAGTTGTGCCTGCTATTTTCGTGTTGTTCTGTGTTGCCTTGATTATAATAACATTTGCGAGCAGGCCTAGAGAAGCATTTATCGGTTTAGCTCTTATATTAAGTGGATTGCCATTTTATTATTATTGGAGCAAGCGAGGTTTAGAAAAAAATTAGTGGAATCCTTCTTTGAATTTATTAAAGAAAAACTTAGTGGACATGCCATCGGAGCTATTCTGATATCTATTGGTGGATTATTTTACGTGTGTGCTAGGCTAGTTGCCACAGTTGTTAATAAGGCGACAAAAAAGAGTTTAATCGAGAAGCTAAAAAAGAACCCTTCACTGGCGGAAGATTATATCGTAAATCTCGACATACCCTATAAACGAATCGAGCACTGTAGTGTTCAATTTTACGAGTTGATGTCCTCTTACATTAAACTCGTTAACAGGCTTGGTAATTTTAAGATTATGTAGTCGTCCCTTAAAAACTCAATTTTAGGATTAGAAGATTTTGGATTTGTGATTTTGTGGTTTTAACGAGCGAAAAAAGGCAATTAAAAAGTTGGGCTAAAAAGACAAGTGGATTTACTTTCC
>JBIKRT010000153.1:0-4668 GCA_044349005.1 Cyclobacteriaceae bacterium | reverse complement strand
GCCTCATCTTATTGCTCGAAGAGTTGGTCTCCACCAGAGCTCTCCTCCTCTTCAGGTGAGGCCGGAATATTAAGCACAATCAATCAAAAAAGCACCAACCATTTTTCAGTACATTACCAAAAAAAGAATGCCACTTGGTATCCATTGCATGCTTAACTTCAGTTGAAAAAGAAACAATCCAATTGAAACGAGAAATAACAACACTAATAAAAAGTTCACCTGTTTGATACTCTTTAGTGTCGCGATCGACTTGAATCGGTTTGCCTTGTCTTCGTCTCTTTCGATAAGCGCAAAGAGTATTAAATTGGTTAGCGCAGTAATAAAGAATTGCATAATCAATAAACGATACACTAATGGAAGTTGAGTTTCGACAAAGACCAAGGCAGGCAGACAAACTCCCGCACAATAGAATAAGGCAGCCACCAGCTCTTTAGAGGCACCTAGCCCTTTGTTAAAGAAAATATATGCGGCAATAATTGTGGCCAATACTACTCCTGCATATGTTATAGTGTTTGGTAATTGAAAAACTAAAAAGCTGCCAAGGATTAAAGCTGTCGCTAAACCTAATTTTATTGATTTACTATTTCGTTGATGAAAAATGTGACGATCACTTATAATGACTGGATTACTATTTTTCACATCAAGCAAATGGTCAACCGTGTAAATTATCCAAACTGATAAGCCCAACAATGTTAAAACAAGAATTGATATGGGTGTTTGAAAAACCGTTGAAAAGAAAATAGAAGACGCGATTGCGCCACCCACAACATCAACGCTAAGGTTATTTAGCAATCGCAAACATTTCAACACGCTCTTCATTTTTTTAAGTTCAACCGGACGAAACAAAAAACCCGGCTATTAACCGGGCTTTAAGTGTTCCTGCAAACTATGTATTAAGCCGACTTCAACGCTTCTGCACCCGCCACGATTTCCAAAATCTCTTTTGTAATAGCTGCTTGGCGAGTTCTATTGTAAGTGAGTTTCAACTCTTTCAAAAGTTCTCCCGCATTCTCGGTTGCTTTGTCCATGGCTGTCATCTGAGCCCCGTTAAACGCTGCGTTTGAATCTAGCAATGCTTTAAATAATTGAGTGTTCAATGACTTAGGAATTAGACCCACAATAATTTCCTCACGGCTCGGCTGATAAATGTAATCTGTTTCCTTCGAGTTCTTTCCATCACTTGGTAGTACAGGCAGGAATTGCTCCACTCTTAAAATCTGAGTTGCCACATTTTTGAACTCGTTATAAACTATTTCAATTTTGTCGTATTCACCTCTTTTAAATGCATCCATCAAAAATTCAGAAATCTTTGATGATGCCGCGAACGTCAAATTTTGAAAAATAGTAGCGTACTCTTTCACAACCGGGTAGCTTCTCTTGCCAAAGAATTCAAGCGATTTCTTTCCGATAGGAAGAATATGGACATTCTTCTTGCTCGCTTGCGCGGAGTATCGTTCAGTAATCAAGTTATTAGTTGCCTTAAAAATATTACTGTTGAAAGACCCACACAAACCTCGGTCTGCACTTACTACCACAATCAACACTTTCTTCTCTTCACGAATGGTATTATACCAATTTGAACCATCGGAGCCAGCACCCGAAAGATTTTGTAGCAACTGAGAAAGTTTTTGAGCGAAAGGACGAATTTGCGTGATCCTTTCTTGTGACTTTCTCAACTTGGCAGCCGCCACCATTTTCATGGCTTTGGTTATCTGCTGTGTTGATGAAACCGAAACAATTCTGGATTTAACTTCCTTTAAACTAGCCATATATCAATTTGAAGATTCTTTGATTTGAAAATTTGAAAATGAATTTGCTTTAACTCGAAAATCAACTCATCTTCAAATTTTCAAATTGTATTAATATTTACTTGATAGGTCTAACGCTACTTTCTTTATAGTCTCCGCATCAGCATCTTCAAACTTTCCTGCTCTAAAATTAGCTAATACCTGACCATATTGCGCTCTTAACAAGCTTGTGAATTCCTTTTCAAATTCAACCACTTTATTAACAGGTACTTTATCAATGTAGCCTTTTGTTGAGGCAAGAATCATTGCCACTTGTTCCTCTACTGGCACGGGTGCGTATTGTGGTTGTTTCAGTACCTCTAAATTTCTGCGACCACGTTCAATGGTAAGTTTAGTAGAAGCATCAAGGTCAGAACCAAACTTAGAGAACGCTTCCAATTCGCGGAATTGCGCCTGGTCTAGCTTTAAGGTACCAGCAACTTTCTTCATCGATTTGATCTGAGCAGATCCACCCACGCGAGAAACCGAGATACCCACG
The DNA here is from genome assembly GCA_044349005.1 of Cyclobacteriaceae bacterium. GTDB lineage: Bacteria > Bacteroidota > Bacteroidia > Cytophagales > Cyclobacteriaceae > ELB16-189. The sequence continues at coordinate 2,382 of JBIKRT010000153.1, read as the reverse complement.
TTAATTGCCGGACGAATACCCGAGTTGAATAAGTTTGTTTCCAAGAATATCTGACCATCGGTAATCGAAATTACGTTGGTAGGAATATAAGCAGAAACGTCATTGGCTTGAGTCTCGATAATAGGAAGTGCCGTTAATGATCCACCGCCTTTTACAAGGTGCTTGATGGATGCGGGCAGATCATTCATTTTAGATGCTAGTTCATCATTGGCAATAATTTTTGCCGCTCTTTCCAGCAGACGAGAGTGAAGATAGAACACATCGCCAGGATATGCTTCACGCCCCGGAGGTCTTCTTAGCAACAAAGAAACTTCACGATAAGAAACTGCCTGCTTCGACAAGTCATCATAGATAACCAATGCCGGGCGGCCAGTATCTCTAAAAAATTCACCGATTGCTGCACCTGTGAAGGGAGCGAAAAATTGCATTGGAGCAGGATCAGAGGCAGACGCTGAAACGATCACGGTATATGGAAGGGCACCCGCCTTTTCCAACGTGTTGGCAACAGCCGCAACAGTAGATGCCTTTTGGCCAATTGCTACATAAATACAATAAACCGTTTTACCACTTTCGTAAAAACTCTTTTGATTGATAATCGCATCGATCGCTACAGCTGTTTTACCAGTTTGGCGATCGCCAATGATCAGTTCACGTTGACCTCTTCCGATCGGAATCATCGCGTCAATCGCTTTGATACCTGTCTGAAGTGGTTCATTTACTGGTTGACGGAAAATTACACCTGGGGCTTTGCGCTCCAAGGGCATTTCATACAACTCTCCCGCCAACGGCCCTTTTCCATCAATAGGCTTTGCAAGCGTATCTACCACGCGTCCTAAAATTCCATCTCCAACTTTAATGGAAGCAATTTTACCCGTGCGCTTTACTACTGCACCTTCTTTAATTCCTTGCGAATCGCCAAGCAAAACGGCACCCACATTATTTTCTTCAAGGTTAAGAACAAGAGCGCGTAACCCATTTTCAAATTCAATTAACTCACCAGCTTGTGCTTTTGTCAATCCATAAATACGTGCCACTCCATCACCAATGGTAAGCACCGTACCTACTTCCTCTAATTGAGCCTCGGTGCGCGCGCCCGAAAGTTGCTCCCGTAATATGGCTGATACTTCTTCTGGTCTGATTTCTGTCATAAAACTATGTTTCTAAAAATTAAAATTCTTTTATAAAATGATTCTCGCTAAAACGCAATGTCAATAACTTCAATTTACTTTTGATAGAAGCGTCAATCTGTTGATCGCCAACATTGAGAACAAAACCGCCAATCAAGTCTTTGTCAACTTTTTCAGTAAGCTCAACCTTATTTTTTGAGCTCAATTTTTTAACTATGGCCTCAATTTCACTTCTTAATCCGGCGTCCATCGGAACGGTGGTGGTAATATAGGCTTTGCCTATCCCTTTAAATTCGTTGTATTCCGTGTGAAATTCTTTTGCGATAGAAGGAAGTAGCGGTTCTCTGTTTTTCTTTGTGAGAATGTCAATCAATGCCATGGTAAGCTTATCGACTTTGGCGCTAAATATTTTCGTTAGCACTTGAAGCTTTTTATCATGACGAATAACTGGGCTGGCGAGCATCGTCCTGAATTCGTAATTCTCGTCACACACTTTCGTGAACAAAAGCATATCCTGGTGCACTTGCTCTAATACACCTCGTTCAACTGCCAATCCTAACAGCGACTTTACATACCGCGAAGCAACCTTAACGTCAGCCATTGATTAGTTCAATTTTAGATCTTTGATAAACTCTTCTACCAACGCTTTCTGAGCAGGTTCTGTGGAAAGGTTTTTCTTTATTAACTTCTCAGCGATTTCTAAGGAGAAAAGTGCCACTTGCGCCCGCACATCGCGTAAAGCAGCTTGCTTTTCTACTTGAATTACCGATTTGGCATCTTCGATCAAACGATCGGCATTGCGCTTAGCTTCAGTCTGGGCTTGGTCATTAATAGCAATTGCAGCTTGGCGTGCTTCTCTCAAGATACGATCGCGTTCTTCACGAGCTTCTTTCAACAATTTTTCATTATCAGACTTTAAAGAAGCCATTTCCAATTTCGCCTTTTCCGCAGAATCAAGCGCCTGTTGGATGAACGTCTCACGCTCTTTCATGCCCGCAAGCATTGGTTTCCACGCATATTTGGCTAGTATAAAAAACAAGCCTACAAAAACGGTTAACTGCCAAAAGAAGAGACCGGTGCCTGGGGTTAGTAATTCCATATTAGTATTCTTTTTCTACAACTATAAATCTGAACTAAACTACCCTCGCCTAGAAGGCGAGGGGTTGATGAGATCACTTCGGCTTGAAGCCGACTAAAGGCCATCGGAAACAGTGAAGTCCTCATCTTTCTTTTCTTTATCTTGATTCTCTATATA
>JBIKRT010000094.1:0-16508 GCA_044349005.1 Cyclobacteriaceae bacterium | reverse complement strand
CCGCAGTATTTGAACTAACAAATGTAACTGGCAAGCCAGAAGCACCTCCCGAAGCGGAAAGCGTAAAAGCGGCATCGGTTACCGACTTTGCGAGTAGAGCAGCAAACGTGATAGTCTGGCTGGCTTTATTTACCGTAAGCGTTTGGGTAGCGTTAGTAGCCGCCTCAAATACATTGTTCCCGGATTGACTCGCTGTAATGGCAGTTGTACCAGCACCAACAATAGTTACCGTATTCCCTGAAACAGTGGCAACCGCAGTATTGCTGGATGCATAACTCACGGCCAATTGCGAACTGGCAGTAGCTGCCAAAGTGAAAGCCGCATCGCCAAAGGTTCTCGCGGCTAAAGTAGCAAAAGTAATGGTTTGGCTTTGCTTGGGGTTTACCGTCAATGTTTGGGTAACATCTGCGGCTGAATTGTAATTAGCGTTGCCCGCTTGACTGGCGATGATGTTAGTGATGCCCGCACCTACAATGGTTACCGTGTTTCCACTAATAGTAGCCACCGCGGTATTTGAACTAACAAATGTAACTGGCAAGCCAGAAGCACCTCCCGAAGCGGAAAGCGTAAAAGCGGCATCGGTTACTAACTTTGCTGGCAAAGCGGCAAAGGTGATAACTTGATTAGCTTTGTTAACCGTTAAGGTTTGGGTAACATTACTTGCAGGATTAAATGTATCATTCCCTGCCTGACTAGCAGTAATGATAGTAGTACCAGCCCCTACAATGGTAACTGTGTTACCCGATATAGTGGCTACTGCCGTATTGCTGGATGCAAAACTTACCGCCAATTGCGAACTCGAACTTGCCGACAAAGTAAAGGCTGCGTCCCCAAAAGTTTTTGCTGGCAAAGCAGCAAACGTGATGGTTTGGCTTGGTTTCGCATTCACAGTCAATGTTTGGGTAACATCTGCCGCTGCATTGTAATTGGCGTTACCTGCTTGACTGGCAGTAATACTAGTTGAGCCTGCACCAATAATGGTTACCGTGCTTCCACTAATAGTTGCCACCGCAGTATTTGAACTAACAAATGTAACTGGCAAGCCAGAAGCACCTCCCGAAGCGGAAAGCGTAAAAGCGGCATCGGTTACCGACTTTGCTAGTAAAGCAGCAAATGTGATAGTCTGGTTGGCTTTATTTACCGTAAGCGTTTGGGTAACATTGGTAGCAGCGTCAAACGCATTGTTTCCTGCTTGGCTAGCTGTAATGGTGGTTGTACCAACTCCAACAATAGTTACCGTATTTCCCGAAACAGTGGCAACAGCCGCATTGCTGGATGCATAACTTACAGCCAATTGCGAACTGGCAGTAGCTGCCAAAGTGAAGGCCGCATCGCCAAAGGTTCTCGCGGCTAAAGTAGCAAAAGTAATGGTTTGGCTTTGCTTGGGGCTTACCGTCAATGTTTGGGTAACATCTGCCGCTGCATTGTAATTGGCGTTACCTGCTTGACTGGCAGTAATGGTTGTTGTGCCTGCACCAACAATGGTTACCGTACTTCCGCTGATAGTGGCCACCGCTGTATTTGAGCTAACAAATATAACTGGCAAACCAGAAGCACCTCCCGTAGCGGAAAGTGCAAAAGCTGGATCGGTTACTAATTTTGCGGGCAACGCGGCAAAAGTGACAGACTGATTAGCTTTATTAACGGTAAGCGTTTGAGTAATACTTGTGGCAACTCCAAATGTATTATTGCCCGCTTGACTGGCTGTGATGGTTGATGTGCCTGCGCCAATGATCGATACCGTATTGCCCGAAACAGTGGCAACAGCCGTATTGCTGGATGCATAACTTACGGCCAATCCTGAACTGGCACTGGCCGACAACGTAAACGCAGCATCGCCAAAAGTTTTAGCCGCTAAAGCAGCAAAAGTAATGGTTTGGCTTTGCTTGGTAGTTATATCAATTGTATTAGAATTGACGGAGGCTCCTGCTGCACTTAATGCTCTCACTCGGTATTTGTAGGCCGTAGATGCAGTAAGTCCAGAAACCGTTTCTGACGTACCCGTTACCGCTTTTGAATTATAACCTGCAACAAAAGTAGTAAAGTTATCGGTGCTAACATCCAATTGGTAACTGGTTGCACCTGTTACCGCAGCCCAATTGGCAACAAAGTCCGAAGTGGTTGTTACTGTGGCTGCCGAGGCCACAGGCGCAACCACAAGGGTAGTAACATCCACGATATTGGAGTTTGCCGAGGCACCTGCTGCATTGGTGGCGCGCACACGATATTTATACGCTGTATTAGCAGTAAGCCCCGTTACAGCTTGCGTTAAACCCGATACGATTCTTGCGTTATAACCACTAATAAATGTAGCGAAGTTATCAGCCGATACATCTAACAGGTAGCCAGTTGCGCTTACCACACTTCCCCAATTGGCCGTAAAGCCAGTGGCAGAAACAAGGGACGCAGCACTTGCTGCAGGTGCAGCAGGTATGGCTACCGCGGTAGTTGCCGTAATACTCGTTGAATTTGCCGATACGCTCACTCCATTGGTAGCCCTCACGCGGTACTGATAAGCGGTGGTAGCTGCCAACCCAGTGACCACCTCCGAAGTGGCGGTCACACTCTTTGAATTATACCCAGAGATAAACGTAGAAAAGTTATCGGTGCTGATATCTAGTTGATAACCTGTTGCACCAGTAACCGCTGCCCAGTTGGCTGTAAAGCCGGAGGACGTAATCGCGGTTGCCGCGGAAGCGGTGGGTGTGGTAAACACCGTACTAACATTAACGGCACTCGATCGCACGGAAGTGCAAGTAGCATTTACCGCGCTTACTCTATACGCATAGGCCACGCCAGCAGAAAGCCCCGTTACTGCGGTAGTGGTGCCAGTAATGCTTTTTGCATTATAGCCTGTAACAAAGATGGCGAAATTATCAGTGCTAACATCAACCACATAACTGTTGGCGCCAGAGGCAGCAGCCCAGTTGGCAGTAAAACCTGTGGTGGTAACAGCCGTTGCGGCAGAAGCCACAGGAATAGCTTGGTTACACACCGAAAAATTGGAGGTTTGAGATACACTCCACAACCCATTGACATCTTTAAACCTGACAAATAGTTTATGGTTACCTTCTGTTAACGTGTTCACATTAACAGGTACTAACAAATCGGTTACAGCCAAGCCGGGGGTAATAGCAATGGCTGTTCCATTGCCAGCACCCGGGTCGGTGTCTACAAAATACTCGGCATTGGTTAGGTTGACAGCCGCTGCGGGTGGCGTAGTGGAAAAAGTCATTTTATAGAAAATAGTCTGCTCCGTGGTGGTCCACAGGCCATTCGCATCTCTAAACCGTACGTACAGTTTGTGGTTTCCATCAGAAATGGAACTAATACCAATGTTTACAGAAAGATTAGTTACCGATAACCCTGGCGTAATAGTTACAGCCGTGCCATTGCCAACTCCCGGGTCGGTATCTATAAAATATTCTGCATTGGTAAGGTCTACAGCGGCTGGGGGTGTGGTGGGTGTGAACGTCCAGCGGAAAAAGGGAGTACTTTCGGTGGTGCTCCACAAGCCGTTGGCGTCTCTCACCCGAACATATAACTTGTGCAACCCGTCAGCCACGGAGGTCAAACTTCTATCGAACGTAATATTTGTTAGGGTTGGTGCAGCCGTTACCGGCACATCGGTAGCAGCCCCAATACCCGGGTCTGTATCCGCAAAAAATTCCGCTTTCACAATGTTGGGTTGGGCATATGCCGCCATAGCGGAGCATAGCCACACCAATACTATTAATAGGCTTCTCATATCTTTTTCAATTAAGGATATGAATTAATTGTTTGATTTGGCGCTAACAGTAGCCGTAATAGGTGTGGTGGCGTTGCCTAGCCCCGTGTTAAAAAATTTAGTTACCGCAGGCATGGCGGGTATGCCGTATTGCACATAAGGCGTTGAACCCCCAAACATACCTACTTGCCCACCTGTAGAACTGGCAGTTAACAAAGGAGAGCCATCCTGAACCCGATATCTATTATCATCGCTACCTCCCGTATTGCTGCTAAACTGGCTGCTCAAGTTTGCAACAACTGTATTATTGGCACCCACGCCCGATGCTATAGAAAACGTACCCGTAAACACGTTATAGTTATAACTAGTGTTTATTGTGTTAAGTGCTGTTATTGATTGATTCGGATTGATGAAAATGTTATTGGTAAAGAGACAATTATAATTACCATTAATCCCACCAATAGTGTTTTGATTTACTACAATATTAGAGGTATACTGATTTGTATTTACTGAAGTAGAAAAAAAATTATTAGAAATACTCACATTCGATACAATACCAGTTTGGTTTCCAGTAATTTGAATAAAAGAAAGATTATTCTGCGTAATTACAATATTATTGATCGGTGCACCGGAGCCTCCAGTTATGTTAGTCCCAACACCACCACCCACTGCAAAATTGTTTCGCGTAACGGTTAGTCCAGAAACACCTCCTGAAATATTAAGAGGTCCTCTAAAGTTAAGCCCAATTAACTTGCAGTTATTAGCACCTACAGTTATGGTTCCTACAGACGATGCATAAGTTGTATTTAACAAAGATACATAGTCAGGATTTTTATCGAGATAATACCCCCGTCCATAAATTGTAAGTGTTTTTATGCAATTTAAGTTGCCAACATCAGCGGCCGTTCCTGCTAAGCCATTGCCAGGCTCTACAATAAGTATATCGCCATTAGATGCTGCATTATGTGCCGCTTGTAGGGTGTTGTAAACATTGGTGCCAGTTACCGTTGGGTCTGGGTTTACCCTGCGCACGGTTTGTGCAAAGGAGGTTGAGGCCAATACTAAAAAAAGAAGAAATGTAGAGATGGTTTTCATAAAGTTGTGTTTGTTTTTATAGTTTTTACATGGATGTACAAAGTGAGGTTGTTTACTAATAGCAGTCAATAGTGAAATTTCACTATTGGTTTGCAGAGCCGTTTGACAGGATAGCTTTTTTGATTATTTTAACGGCCTAAAATCAAGTATGTAATTTATCCTTGTTGAGTTGCCCGATTCGCTAATTCCATAGAATTATTAACCCTTCCCATAATCTCAAGATGAAAAACTCTCCCATTACCATAGCAAACTCAATCTGGAAAAACTTTGCTGGAAACGCCTCTATAGAAGAATTACAATTTGACTTAGAGGTGCATAAAAAAATATTGAACTTCTTTCAAGTGGGAGATTACTATTATTATATTCTTACTTTTTTACCCACAGGCGTGAACTTTGCCTTTATTAGTAAAGAGGCAGAGACGCTTCTCGGCTATCCATTAGGCAACTACACGATTGAGTTTTATGTTGGCATTGTCCATCCGGAAGATCAACCCTATGTAATCAACAACGAAAATGCAATCGGTCATTTTCTTAATAGTTTGCCAATAGAAAAGCGTACCAAGTATAAAATACGCTACGATTGCCGGGTAAGGAAAGCGAACGGTGAATACATACGGGTTTTGCATCAGTCAACTATGCTTAAGCATGATGGGGCTGGGAATCCGCTTAAGACATTGTGCGTTGAAACCGACATTACTCACCTTAAAAAAGAAGGTAAACCAGTGCTTTCGTATATCGGGTTAGAAGGTGAGCCTTCGTTTATCGATGTGGATGTTGAGAAAGTATTAGAGCCTAGTCAAGAATTATTGACCCCTCGTGAGCAAGAAATTTTAACAATGATAACTGAAGGAAGAACGATAAAGGAAATTGCTGCCCTGTTAGATATAGCTGAGCCCACGGTGAATAAACACCGCGAAAACATGCTTAAAAAGGCAGAGGTAAAGAATGCACCTGAGTTGGTTGGTAAGGCGATTAGAATGGGTTGGATTTAGATACGATCACGAATAGTCGTTGCAGTGGGCAAAACTTACCACTGCCCTTACATTTTTACAACTTGTTTTGCGCATCATATTCTCACGGTGCTTATTCAACAAATGCCAATACTCAATTAGAAATTTGCTTCTGCCAAGTTTTATCAGTAACAAGTAGCCTGCCTTCCTGAGCCTTCAACGGCTTATCAACGGCAAATGAACGGCAGATAAACGGCAAATAAAGGTATCTTCTCCGAATCTTTGCTATCTTTACCTTATGGCACGTTTAAAGGAAAACATTCTCTTGCAAGGTATGAGTGGCACGCTGAGTAACATTTTGCTCAAGCAATACAGCTATGGAACGGTGATATCAAAGCGACCGGACCGCAGCAAAGTGAAGTTGAGCCCATTGCAAAAAAAAGCCAATAAAAAATTTAAGGAAGCAGTAGCGTTTGCAAAGTCAGTCTTAAAAGATGAGGCCAAGAAAAAAGCGTATAAGAAGAAGCTCAAGCGCAACCAAACCATCTACCATGCTGCGTTGGCCGATTATCTCAAAAACCATAAATGAATCGGTAATTACCGCCATGCGATTGTTGCTCCTCCTCTTCGTCTGCTCAGTAGTGATTTTAATCCTAATAAATCAATTTGTTACAGGGTTGCAAGCACGCGATCTGTTGGTGGCGCTGCAACATAGCAACAGCCCGACTTTAATTTCCGTACTTCAATTTTTTACAAATTCAATAAGCGTTGTAAGTATTGGCCTACCAGTGCTAATTCTTTTGATAAGCGAGCTCAGAAAAGACCAATCAGCAAGAAAGAAAGTAGTAATTGTGCTTGTCTGTCTTGGGTTTTCGGGGATAATGTCCTCTACAGTAAAAAATATGGTACAGAAACCAAGGCCCTTTGTAATTGATAGCAGAATTGAAAAACTTTCTGGGGGTGGAAGCTATTCGTTTCCTTCTGGTCATACCACCGAAGCAATTTGCGCGGCTGCCATTATGATTTTTACTTTTAGAAACTGGTATGTTTGGTTTTTCTATCTAGGCTGGGCGTTAACAATTATGTACTCGCGAATGGCATTGGGTGTACACGATATTTTCGATTTAATAGGGGGTATAGCAATCGGCTTAGGCAGCACGCTAGTCGTCTTATTTGTTGCAACAAGAATAGCTGCCAAAAAAGATCAATTAGCAAATTGATCAAATTCGTGGTCGTAGTCTTTACGAAGTGTTCCCATGATCCGGTCCCACCAAAGGAAGTACAGCCCATAATTGCCTTTAAAATGCGCATGGTGCTGGTTGTGGTTTACCGAAGTGTTAATCCATTTACCAAAAACACTTCTTGAAAAACCTCTAGGGTAAAGCTCAAAACCCAAATGACCGTAAACGTTATATATCATCATTGCAATTAAGAACAACGCAATTGCAAATGGATGAATGGGCAGTATAAATGGGATTATCCCAGAATTGTCATTTGAAAAAGTTCTAATGGCTGCCATTAGAGAAAATACTTGGAAATGATAAGATAATCAGCGTTTTAAGTTTTAACAAGAAGTCTTAAATTCGGTCAGATTTTCTGACAAAACACATGGAATTTAAAGTCGAATTTACCGATAAAGAAATCACCCCGTGGTCGGGTATACTCATGCTCAAGAAAATGCTTGACAAAATGGATTTCGACAGTTGCCTTGAGGGGTTGAACTTGCCTAGGCAAGCGTCTAATCGCGGTTATCCATCCGATCAACTCATCAAGCAATTTATGACCAGCGTGTGGTGTGGTGCCAATAAATTTGAGCACACCGAAGTGACCCGCCACGATGATGTGATCCGTCAGTTCTGGGGCTTTGAAAGGATGGCTGGCCATAAATCCTTCCAACGCTTTTTTAACAAGTTCGATTTGGCCACCAATCAAAAAGTGTTCACCCCTTTGTATCAATGGTTTTTCAAAAATTTGCAGTTCAATAATTTAACCTTAGATGTGGACAGTACGGTCCACACCCGTTATGGCACACAACAAAGTGCCAAGAAAGGGTACAACCCCAAGAAGCCTGGTCAATTGTCCCAACATCCGTTGATGGCTTTTGTGGCGGAGAGTAAAATGGTTGCCAACTTTTGGTTGCGCAGTGGCGATGTACATACCGCCAATAACATTGAAGCCTTCTTAGATGACACCTTTGAAAAGCTTCAGGGCAAAAGAATTGGTTTGTTCCGTGCCGATAGTGGCTTTTACGATAAGAAAATACTCAATTACCTAGAGGATAAAAGGCTCAACTACATTGTGGCAGTTCGTCTATATGCTCCTGTTCAACAACTGATTGCCTTACATAAAACATGGCTAAGTCTAGGTGATGGTATTGAGGTGGCTGAAAGTGTTTATCAAAGTCCGTTATGGAATAAACCAAGACGCATGGTTATGGTACGCCAACATATTGCTACAAGGCCGAAAGCCACTGGGCGAAGTTTAAAACTTTTTCAAGACGAAGGTATCTACAAACAATACCGATATAGTTGCTTCATCACTAGTTTAGATTTACCCTGCGAGCAAATCTGGGCGCTGTACCGGCAGCGTGCCGATGCCGAAAACCGAATCAAGGAACTCAAATACGATTTCGTATCGGATAGCTTCAATCAACAAAGCTTTTATGCCACCGAAGCCGCATTGAACTTTGTGATGATGGCTTACAACTTCATTAGCTTATTCAGACAAGTTGTATTGGGAAAAAAAATTCACCAACAAATGAAAACACTGCGCTACAATGTTTTTGCCATTGGCGGATACATCGTTAAAAACGGCAATCAAAGAATCCTTAAACTATCATTGGCCATGAAACGAAGAGAATGGTTTACTGGCCTGTGGATGAACTTAAACTCAATCAATACCCCCTTAAGCTTCACTTTCTAATGAAAATTCTGGGATTATTACTAAAATACCAGCCTCCACAACTGCTTCTAGCGGATGAAATGCAAAAGCTGCCCACTGGGAGGGATTGGTTGACAAATGATGCACTCGGTGAAATACCTTGAAAAGCCTTGGGCGGTGCATAGCGCGATGTGTCCAATAAAAATAGGCATCGTGCAACACTAGCATTACCGCTACCGATATAAAAAAGTAACCCCACCCGTATTCTTCCACAGAATAATAGACACGAGTGAATGGTGCGATGGGTGATAAAAATATCAACGACCCGATTATCGTAAAAATAACTACTGTAATAAGTGAGTAACCAATTTCTCGGAGATACTCTTTCGATCGGGGGAACAAAGGTTGGATTTTAGAAAATTTCCAACTGCCTTTTTTGAATTTATAAAAAACAATAAAAGCGATGGTCGCAAAGAACAGATATCGAAACAAGATGACCGAGAAAACATAAAGAACTTTTGTGCTTGTTGGTACGTCCTGTTCGAACATTACCTTTATCCATTGGATTTTTTTACCGACCCACCACTGCTAGAACCTGTGTTTGTTTTGACGGGGCTGCCGCGATACCTTACGCTACCTCCGCTGCTGGCATGGGCATCGAGGTTTTTTGTAACATTTATTTTTATATCACCAGCACTGCTGGCATTGGCGTTTACATTTTCACATTCAAAATCATAGCAATTAATATCGGCTGCGCTGCTGGCTTCCACCTCCAGTGATTTGCTCTTTCCTTGCAACACAATATCTCCCGCGCTGGATGCAGAGAGTGTTGTTGCCGTTGCCTCTAGGGAGATCTCTACGGAAGCGGCACTTGAAACATTTATATCAAATTGATTCGCCTTTATAGTACCATTCGAGAATACACTAGCGGCCGAGCTGGCTGAAACTCTGTCTAAGGCGACATAGGTAACGTAGACTTTTACGTTCTTGCGATCGCGGTAATTTCCAGATTGCATATGGATTTTGAGGATATTTCCTGCCACCTCGGTAATCACATTTGAAAGTTTTGTTCCTGTGGCTTCCACCTTTACGCTCTCTTTTTCGCCTCTTATCAAGTAAACGTCAATTGCCTCAGCGGCTTTTACTCCCTTAAAGGAAGCCACTTTGCGAACTTCTGAACCTTGTCCAAAAGAATAACTAGTGAATAAGACCAGAACAAAAACAGTTATTAACTTTTCCATCGTTTCAAATTTGGATCAAAGACTGGGCGCAAAAAATAAGGTTGCTTAAAAAACTACAATTTAAAAGCTTTTTCAACTGTGAAGCCAAATTCATTTTTTTTATCTATTTTCGCATTAATAAAATACCTGAATTAAACAATTAAACGCAATGATCAACGAAAAGTTAAATATGCTTATCAACCTAGCAACAAGCGATGGCAGTGTTGGCGAAAGTGAATCCAAAACCATTCATATGATTGCTAAGTCAAATGGTCTTACGAATGAAGACGTGGAGGCTATGATGAAAAATCCAAAAAAAATTGGGGATTTATCTACTTTGACGGAAGACCAAAAGTTTGAATACCTGTATCATGTTATTCAATTGATGAAAAGCGATGGTCAGGTGTTTAAAAGTGAAATTCATTTCTGCGAGCAAATTGCCGAACGCTTAGGTTATAAAAAAGGCGTAGTAGCTGAATTGTCAGCTAGAATATATAGCGACCCTTCCATTACTTCGGATAGAAAAATGTTGGTTGAGCGCGCGCATAAGTTTTTAAAATAAGTTTTATTTTCTTTACATCAAGGGGTTCCGTTGCACTGCAACGGAACCCCTTGATTTTACTGCTTCTCGAACATCACCTTTCCGCCCACTATGGTGCTGATGACTTCTGTTTTAAGAAGTGCTGTTTCCTCCACCTTCATTATATCTTGGCTAAAAATTGTGAAGTCGGCCAGTTTTCCTTTTTCGATGCTGCCTTTTGTTTTTTCCTGAAATCCCGCGAAAGCGGCATTCAGCGTGTAGGCTTGTAACGCTTGCTCGCGCGTCATTTTTTCGTTGGGTTCATAACCCCCTTCCGGTTCGCCTTTCAGTGTTTTTCTAGAAACACTGGCATAGAAAGAGGCTATTGGATTTATTGGCTCCACGGGCACATCGGTACCATTCACAACGGTAGCTCCCGTTTTAATTAAGGATTGCCACATGTACGCCCCTTCTTGAATGCGCTTGTCTCCCAGCCTATTTATGGCCCATGGCCTATCGGAAGAAAGGTGGATTGCCTGCATAGCCGGAATGACCCCCAACTTTCCGAAACGAGGAATGTCTGTTGGGTTAATATGCTGAGCATGTTCAATGCGAAAGCGAGCGTCTTTTTCCTTTTCGGGATTTTCATTGAAGGCTGTTTCGTATCGATCTAATACTTCTTTATTGGCTCTGTCGCCAATGGCATGGGAACAAACTTGAAAACCGTACTTTAATCCTTCGCGGGAAATTTTTAAAACCGTGTCCATAGGAAGTGTTGCCATTCCGACTGAAGTGGGTTGATCAGAATAAGGCTCTAATAGCCACGCCCCGCGTGAGCCCAATGCGCCATCGCAATGAAGTTTTATTGAGCGTATGGTAAGATGTTTATCTAGCAGAGGTCCTTTCTTATACCAATCGTATAAATATCTTTTGTTAAAAGCCTCCAGCATTACATACAACCGCACATCTAATTTATTGCTATTCTTAAACTCTTTAAACAGCTCAATTTCTATGCTGTCGGCACCGGCATCATGAAACGTTGTGATACCATTTTCTAAACACGCTTGAAAGGCCAAGGTTAGTGCTTTTGTTCTGGTTTCTTTGCTGTCCATTGGTACTAAATTCCAAATCATTTGTTGGGCTCTTTCATTGAATATACCCGTTGGATTGCCGAGTTCATCTTTCACAATTTCCCCACCCTCACCCAAATCTTTTTTGAATTGTTCAACGGAGAGTTGATTCACTCCCGCTAACGACATGGCTTTTGCATTGACAAAAATTGCATGACCGCTGGCATGTACCAATACCACAGGATTGTTAGCTGATATTTTGCTCAATAGTTCGTGTGTTTGGAAGCCTTTTACCAATTTAGCCGGCTTTTTATTCCACTTATCCTGGTGCCAACCACGCCCTATAATCCACTGGCCAAGTTCCGCTTTCGCAATGGCGTCTTTTACTTTTGCCACCATCTCGTCATAGTTTTGAATGGTGGTTAAATCCAAATTCATTTCACTGTAGCCTAAGCCCATGATGTGCCCGTGGGATTCTATAAAACCTGCCGTCATGGTTCGGCCTTTTAGGTCAATTACTTTCGTGTTCGAGCCTTCAAAGGGTTTCAACCCGGCAAGGTCGCCCGCGTATACAATCGTATCGGCAACCACTGCCACAGCCTCCACCGTTGGCTGGTTTTCGTTGGATGTGTAGATAGTGCCGCCTTTGATGATTAGATCGGCAGGGTGAGATGCAGAACAAGCGAGAACGATGGGTATGAGCAGTAGAAGTAGAAAGCGAGACATTAGTTTAGGATTTAAGCTGTGAGATTTAAAATTTAAAAATAGGCAGTTTAATTGAGGTGGGAAAACATCTAAGGGCTGTTCGTTTAAGTAAACAGCGTTGTGATTTTTTGCCTTCAATATAAACTTCTGAATTTAATTCAATAAATCTCCCTTTTTATACTAAGTCGGATCTTTTTCGAATTAATCCGATATTTTATTCCGATGAAAGTCTGAATTTGGAGAAAGTTTGGCGAAAAGTGAGATCAAAAGTCCTAATTCAGAGAAAGTAGGATGAATTCAGCATTTATTTAAATTCGAAGGTCTGTTTACTTTATCAATCCGACCCTCGAGATTTTAGAATATACTAGTTTTGTGTTCTTAGATTTCAAAAATGAAGAAGCTCCTCGTTATCCTTTCGATTTTCACTGTAAGCACAAGCCTTCGCGCACAAAATGTAGGCTTGTCGTTTTCCTACTTTGTGCCTAGCAATGGCTCTTTCTCCACCCCCATTAGCCCTTTCTCCATTCGTGGCCTGGGCTTTAATTTTAGCAATCACTTCGCGTTTCAAACCGGTGCCTCGCTCTATCGCATGGCTGGTTTGAGCGTAAAAGACACGCCCTTGCGCCAGAACGAATCGTTCACGGGGCCCAACTTTACGGTACTTGTTCCCGCAGAACTAGTGCTTCGATTTACCGGCAAACGGGTATCGTTAGATATAAAAGGCGGGGGCTTTTTTTTCTATGGATTCGATCAAAATTTAAATACTGGAAATATTGATAAGGCTATTCGCGACCTGGAAAAGTGGACGGTGGCAAACTCCAACTTCTCGTTCGAAAATAAACCGGGCTTCGGCTACTTAGGCGGAGTTGAACTCACGGTAAATGTTACCAATCAATTTGGGATCTCTATCGAAACAAATTACCTGGCAGGGCAATCTGGCCTACCATTAACTGGAAGTTATACAGGAGGGATTTCCACATTAGAAACAAAATCGATAGACTACAAAGATGCCAAAGTTGATTTTACAGGATTAGAATTTTCGATTGGGTTGATATTTAATACGTCAGCTGGAGGCGGCCCAGGGACAAGGAGAAAGAGGCTGTGAGGCGATCAATAGTTGATAGGCAATGGTCGATGGACTATGAACCATTGACTACACCTGCCGGATGTTATCACCTACTACCACATAAATTCGATCGTTCTTTTTGGGTGTGATGCAAGCCAATCCAGTAAAAGAACCAAAGGCCGGCATCAAGCCTTGATCAGCACCGAAGTAAAAACATGGCAACGTCAACCTCTGCCTGGCCTTGCCTTGCATGCGAATGCCCGGATGGATATGGCCTGCCAGGTTGTACTTGCCAAGGGGAACCTGCTCCAATGGCTCGTGCGAAAGCAGTAATGCGTTAATAGAAACCGGGCTTTCATGAACTCCTATGGAAAGTCGTTCGTACTGTTGGACGCTAAGTATATCATGATTGCCGCGTACGAGTTCAAAATGAATGGTAGAAAAGTTTTTCAACACTTGACGTAGCACTTCCCATTCATTATTGTAATTGCTATGAAAGAGATCGCCCAAAAAAATGACACGTTGTGGTTTGGTAAGATGGAGCACATCGATTAGTGCTTCTACATTCTTGTCATTTGCTTGTGTGGGCACAGCAATGCCCGCCTTTCTAAAGTGATTTACCTTCCCCAAATGCAAATCGCTCATTAAAAGTATTTTGTGCGTCTTTAAGTAAATTGCTTTTTGTGTACACAATTGAATTTGCTCCCCTGCAAGATCTATTTCCATTACTTTGGTTCTCGTCTAAACTGCAAATTATAGAATATTCCGATTCTAAAAGTTAACATTGAGGTAACACTTGGGATAGATTGGCAAGTTAACTTTGATGAGATATATTTGCCTAAATAGCTTGCTTCAATCCAATACCTTCGCTTCATGTTTGAATTAGACACCTCTTACACAATTCTGCTAATCGTTTGTTTAATTGCCGCGTGTGGATTTGAGTTCGTTAATGGCTTCCATGACACCGCTAATGCAGTGGCAACGGTCATCTATACTAACTCGCTAAAACCATGGATAGCCGTTGTATGGTCAGGCCTAATGAATGCTACGGGTGTTTTTTTGGGGGGTATCACCGTGGCAATGGGCATTGTAAACCTTCTTCCCGTTGAGTCTTTGGTAGACCAAAATATTGCCCATAGTATTTCGATGGTTGCGGCACTTTTGTTAAGTGCCATTTTCTGGAATCTGCTCACATGGTGGTTCGGTATACCTTGTTCAAGCTCGCATACATTGGTCGGATCTATTATCGGAGTCGGTGTGGCTTACTCACTGTTACCAGAAAGTTTGGGCGAGAGTGCTGTAAATTGGTCAAAAGCGCAAGAGATTGGCATTTCATTGTTAATATCTCCGTTGTTCGGATTTACAATGGTCATCATCTTAATGTTTTTGCTTCAGCGATTGACTAAAAATACACCTACGGGTGACGATTTGTTCAAAGAACCTAAAAAAAATACCCCTCCCCCATTTTGGATCAGAGGAATACTGTTGTTAACGTGTACGATGGTGAGTTTCTTTCATGGAAATAACGATGGCCAAAAAGGGGTCGGATTGATCATGTTGATTCTCATTGGAATTGTTCCGGGCTATTTTGCGTTAAATGAGGCGTTCGACATTAGAGGCTTAGACAGGCCATTGTCGCAAATTGAAACCATCATTGGGTCTGCGGATACTACCCGTCTTTCCGCTCCTGACGCTAAAAAAATAACCGATTCAAGGGGTATGATAGCGGAGTTAAGCACATGGTCTAAGAAGTATGCTTTTGTTAAAGATATGCCGAGGACGGAGCGCTTTCAGATAAGGAAAGACCTGTTGACGTTGAATCGAAATTTGAAATCGTTGATCGGCAGTGAAGAATTGAACTTAAGTCCATCGGATAAAACGACCATAGAAAAAGATTTAAAAGCACTTGAAAAAACAACAGATTATGCTCCATTGGGTGTAATTGCTCTCATCTCTGTTTCGTTAGGCCTTGGCACGATGATCGGCTGGAAACGAATTGTGAAGACAATCGGTGAAAAAATTGGTAAACAACACTTAACCTATGCCCAGGGTGCAAGCTCGGAGTTAGTAGCCGCCAGTACCATTGGCTTATCCAGTTACTTAGGTCTGCCCGTTAGCACCACCCATGTTTTATCCTCTGGCATTGCAGGCAGCATGGTGGCGAGTAAAGGAATAAAGAATCTTCAACCCGAAACAGTGCGAAATATTTTGATTGCGTGGTTGTTAACTTTGCCAGTAGTGATGGTGGTATCGGGATCACTGTTCCTCTTATTTAGGTATCTATTTTAAAAACTGTTAATTTAAGGTGCATGTAATGCAAGCCATGAGAGTCTTAACTTTTTTTATGTTATTGGTGTTGGCACAGGAAGCCTCATCACAGAGTTTAAAAAAGTTTAGGGTAGGAATTGGAATGGGTTACCTAACAACTGATCCTGAATCGGGTATCGGTTTTAATTACGATGTAGGCTATCGGATAAAAGACAATGTTTTAGTTGGCTTCAAAGCTGAATCTGCTTTTGTGTCTGAAAACACCATCGTATCGAAGACTATTTTCTATCAATATTATTTCAACTCCACAAACACGTTTAGACCATTCGCTGGTTTAGGCGCAGGCATTTACACGCCCACTGGAAAGAGCATGGGTGGTGGTTGCACTCCAGGGCCAGGCTTTTCTGAACTACACTCCACAAACATCCAAACTCAGTTTGGCGTTGCGCCAAGAGTGGGTTTCGATCATCGTCATTTTACGGTTACTGTCGAATGGAACTTAGCGGGTAAGTCACGCGCTACGCGATCCAACAACTTAGACCCTACCGATGAGTATTACGTGGCACCCTATACCGACTACTTCCGTAATACATACCTTTCATGGAGAATCGGATTCTTTTTTGGAGGCGGAAGGAAGGACCGGTGATGCCGGTGAATTGCTTTTAATTTACCTCAATTATTTTTCTGATTGACCGGACTCGTAACCGTGCTAAAGGGCTTGTGTTGATAAAGCGACAGGAAACAAAACCTTGCCACCACATAACCCTTATTTTATTAGAGCAGGTCAAGCATAAAAGAAAACATAAGTGCCGTTTGGTGCAGCGCGTTAAAACGTCCGCTTGCGCCCCCATGCCCCGCTTCCATTTCTGTTTTTAGCAACAACGGTAATGTACTGAAAAATAGTTGGTGACTTTGATGCGATAATTTGTTAAAATTAGCGCGTCAGCCTGAAGAGGAATCAAGCTCTGCTGGAGAGCAACTTGTCAGCAATAAGGTTGATGCTTATA
>JBIKRT010000024.1:0-51318 GCA_044349005.1 Cyclobacteriaceae bacterium | reverse complement strand
TAAGCATAAAAAATCTGCAAGGTTTTAAAGATAAAACCCGACTTTCTTGCAGATTGTTTCAACTCAATTCGATCGATTTTATTCAAAAACTAATCCCATTGGGCTTTTTAAGGAGTGACTACATAGACCAAGTAACAAACTGCACTTAGACCAAACAGCCTGGTCTACTTGGTACAGTTCAGAAATACGATTTATTGAAGCAGCCAAATAAAGATTGCTTCTGTATCGCTTACAATGACCAAACACCTAGAACCCCGACCTATTAATCGGGGTTCTCGTTTCTACATGGTCAGTATTGCATTTACCAATTGGTCGGTAACGTGGCTACTAGTTGGTCGATGTGATCAATAGTAATTGGTCAGTAGCGTTCTTCATCTGCGGTTATTACAATCCCACCCCTACTGCTTCTTAAATTTTCTGTTAAGAACTGCGGCCTCAACGAGCATTTTTGCGAAATAGAAGATGCCTGTGGACAGGTTGTTTCTCTCTAGTGATCAGTACTTCCTCCTTGCTAACAAATTGATAGTTCCCTACCTATCCCTCTACCGCTTCCTTCAATTTAAAAACAGCGCCATTCAACTTTTCACTTACGTGGATTTGGCAGGCTAGGCGGCTAGCACTGGTGGCATTAGGCAGCGTGTCAATCATATCCAACTCGGGGTCGGTAAAAGCAGGAAGGTCATCAAAGCCTTTTACTACTTCCACCTGGCAAGTGGCACAAAGCGCCAGCCCCCCACAGGTAGCGGCAATCGGGTATTCGCTGGCCTTTAACACTTCCATTAAACTTAGGCTGATGCCCTCAGGCACCTCTACTGTTTTTACTTCGCCTTGTAAGTCTTCTACTTCAAATGAAATCATAGTTAAAATCAAAAGGCATTTACCCCATTAACTGTTGTATACTTAAAACTTAATTTTTGGTTTGGGTAAACAAACCCAAATGCACTCTGCGCCATTAACGCTGCCTCATGAAACCCACATAGTATCAACTTCAGTTTTCCCGGGTAGGTATTAATATCGCCAATAGCAAAAATACCTGGGATGTTGGTAGCATAATCAAAAGTATTAACTTCAATAGCGTTTTTATCCAAATTAAGACCCCACTCGGCAATTGGCCCTAGTTTAGGGCTTAGGCCGAACAGCGGTATAAGATAATCCGCTTCTATGTCAATTATCTTTTTGTCTTTACCGGTAATCGTGATAGCCTCTACTTTTCCTTCACCTTTAATAGCAGTGAGATTAGCACTTAGTAACAAATTTATCTTACCCTCTTTTGCCAACTCAACTACTTTGTCGGCAGAGTCAGGTGCACCCCGGAAGGATTCATTCCGATGCACTAAAGTTACTTCCTTCGCCACATCCGAAAGAAATATACTCCAATCTAATGCACTGTCTCCACCACCAGCTATTACGATCTTTTTATCACGGAAGGTTTCGGGGTCTTTAATCATATAGCTTACCCCTTTGCCTTCATAAAGAATAATATTGGGCAACTCGGGTCTGCGAGGTTCAAAGCAGCCCAAACCAGCGGCTATTGCCACCACCTTACAATGGATTATTGTTTTGTCGGACGTGGTTAATTCAAAAGAGCCATTGTCTAATTTCCTCAGCTCTTCTACCCTTTCACCTAAGGTAAAAGTCGGATTAAAAGGGTCGATCTGCTTTTTCAGATTGTCAACGAGTTCATGGGCCAAAATGGCGGGGAACCCAGGAATATCGTAAATCGGCTTTTTCGGATATATCTCAGAGAGTTGTCCTCCTATGGCCGGTAGCGAGTCGACCAAATGGCAGCGCATTTTCAGCAAACCTGCTTCAAAAACAGCGAAAAGACCTACAGGACCGGCCCCAATAATACAAATATCAGTGTTTATCATGGTATTTTATGAAAGAAGGACGCAAAGTTAGAAGATACGTCAATTACGACAATATGAATATAATTGTTATCGATACGAAAACAAAACCAAGTAGGTCTCTAAAAGTTTGCCCCGTGGGCTGAATTGTGTAGCGTCAAAATCAAAAAATACACCAGTCCGTTGATCATCGATATAGAAAAATAAAAATCAATACTACATTTCTGTTTGAAAGTATTAATTATAATTTACTAATTTGTGAAGTATTTTATTTAACCAAACCATGTGTTTGAAATAGTGTAACCTAATTTTCGCAGTAATTATGAACATTTTTGTCGCTCGTTTGAATTTTAAAACTACCCAAGAAGGGCTGGAGGCTGCTTTTGCAAAGTTCGGTCAGGTATCGTCTGCTAAGATTGTAAAAGATCGCGAAACAAACAGATCGAAGGGCTTTGGATTTGTTGAAATGGCTAACGATGAGGAAGCTAATAAAGCCATTTCCGCATTAAACGAAACTGAATTAGATGGCAGAACAATAGTAGTTAAGCCAGCAAACCCTAAAGGCGCAAATTAATTTCCAGCAAATCAGAAAGACCTGAACTATTCAGGTCTTTTTGATTTTGGCACTTTTTAAGAAGTGGCCCAAGTTTTTCCTACTTCAGCCAAAGGCACGCAGCCATGATAAGCTCCTGGCACCGCTTCATATTGCAATACTTGAGTTGCGCCCGGTTCGGAAGTGAAGAATCCTAGGCAGGTAAGTTCTTTAATCATCAATACAAAGGGTCTTTCCTTAATTTCTCCTGTCTTAAATCCTGCCACGGCAGGATCGTGAACAGATTTAAAAAAGTCCACTTGTTTGGCAGGATCAAGGTCAATAAAATCGCTACCGGCAGATTTCTTCGCTTCCTCATTAAATGAGTTCAATCTCGTTATAAACTTATCCTTATCTTCTTGATTATAAACATCTTTAAGCATGATGTCTATAAATGCAGGAACGCCAGCATCCTTAGCCCCTGGGGTGTCCGTCTTAGGGATAATAACTTCAGCGATTTCACTCACCAGACTGGCTTGTTCTTGGGTGAGAAAAACTGGCTTAAATGCGAGCTCAGGCGTTGCTTTGCACCCGTTTAAAATGCCTATCATAGCAGGCGCGGAAATAGCGTAACCGAGTATTAACGCGGTTCTTTCAATGGCTTCTCTTCTATTCATAAATAGTTGAATTTAGTTTTGAGGCTTTAGAGGTACGATTCGAAATTTAGAATTCATAATTGATTACAGGTTTCCCTTTTTTAACTCGCTTACGGCAAAATCAACTGCCCTGGCTGTGAATGCCATGTAGGTAAGCGATGGATTAACACACGCTGCCGATGACATGAACGATCCGTCAGTAACAAAAACGTTTTTGCACGCATGAACTTGATTCCATTGATTTACAACGGACGTCTTGGGATCTTTTCCCATACGAGCAGTACCCATCTCATGAATTCCTAAACCAATTCCAGTTTTATTGTCAAATGTCTTCACGTTTTTGGCACCCGCAGCCTCGAGCATTTCAGCCGCATCGGCAGCCATATCCTTACGCATCTTGATTTCGTTTTCTTTAAAATCGGTAGAAAATAAAATGGTAGGTAGGCCGTGTTTATCCTTCAGGTCTTTATTGATAACCATATTGTTGTCGTGGTAAGGCAATATCTCACCAAACCCTCCCATACCAATAGACCACTTTCCAGGCTTACCAGCAGCTTCTTTTAATTGGGCGCCAAAGCTCAATTCTGAAACCAGACTTGACCACCCTCCCCTACTCGCACCACCTTGATAACCAAAGCCCCGTAAGTAATCACGCTTTTCTTTACCGTAGTTCCGGTATCGCGGAATGTAAAAACCGTTGGCTCTTCTTCCTGTGTAGTATTGGTCTTCGAATCCATCAAAAGATCCACCAGCACCTACACCTAGATGATGATCCATAATGTTGCAACCTAATTCTCCGCTATCATTTCCCAACCCATTAGGGAAACGATTAGAGATAGAGTTCAACATGATAAAAGTAGAACCAAAAGTAGAAGCACATAAAAACACAATCTTTGCGTAGAACTCAAGCTGTTCGCCCGTCTCTGCATCTATCACTTTTACCCCCTTCGCTGCGCCTTTTGCCTCATCATAAATAATCTCGCTGACAACTGAATTTGGTCTCAACGTCATCTTTCCCGTCTTCTCTGCCGCGGGAAGTGTAGAGGAATTACTGCTAAAATAGCCACCATAAGGGCATCCTCTAATGCACATGTTTCTAAATTGACACTTGCCGCGCTGCGGGCTATCATTATGAGTTAGCGGACCTGTAAGATGTGCCGTCCGGCCAATTGTAACCACTCTGCCCAATTTATCCTTGACAGACTTTTGCAATTCTTTTTCCGCACAGTTCAGCTCCATGGGTGGCAAAAGCTTACCATCTGGCAACTGAGGCAATCCTAAATTTTCGCCACTAACACCGATGTACGTTTCAACGTAATCGTACCAAGGCGATATATCTTTATAGCGAACGGGCCAATCAACGCCAATACCATCTTTTACATTGGCTTCAAAGTCCAAATCACTCCATCGATAGCTTTGGCGTCCCCACATAATTGAGCGTCCACCCACATGATATCCTCGCATCCAATCTGTTCTTTTACCAGGTGCTTCAGTGTAAGGATGTTCAAGATCATTTACAAACCAATGTTTTGAAGATTGGCGAACAGTGTACCCCGTTCGGTTCTGTACTCCTTGTTGTTTCAAATCTTCTTCGGTAGGCCTATCTGAATAAGGTAATTGCCAAGGATCTTTCGTTGCTGTTGGGTAATCTGGGTGCGTAACCATCCTACCACGTTCCAACACAAGAGTTTTCAACCCTTTTTCAGTTAATTCTTTAGCGGCCCACCCTCCACTAATGCCTGTACCCACAACTATTGCATCGTAGGTAATTTGCTTTTCTGCATCAAGATTCAAGTTCATGTTTTACTATTGTTTTTTAAGTTGGTCAATTGAACGTCTTGCGAAACTTTATCCAGCCAAAAAATGAGATTAAAGAACACAATTTTTAAAATGACGCTAAAAGGTAATTTTTTTTCTGTTTAAAAGAAATCGAATAGAGCATAAATTACCGACTCTTTGATACAAAAGGCAATTATTTATTGTAAAGATTCTTAATGTGTATAAAAAACACATCAAAAGGCTAAAGGTTGGCTTTGATTCTTTCGGCAATTTCGGCCAACTCAGCGCTGGTCAGCTTCAATTTTGGGTTGCTGAAATTTAGGTCATTGCTAGAGTTAAGAGGAAGCAGATGCATATGCGCATGTGGAACTTCCAATCCAACAACAGAAATACCAACCCGATCGCACGGGAAAGTCTTTTCAATGGCCGCTGCAATCCTCTTTGCAAACAGGTTGATTGATGTTAGCTCCGAATCAGGCAAATCAAAAAAACGATCAATTTCCTTTTTTGGCACAACAAGTGTGTGCCCTTCTGCTATTGGCATTATATCGAGAAAGGCAATAAACTGATTATCTTCGGCTATTATGTAGGCAGGTATTTCTCTGTTAATAATTTTCGAAAAGATTGACATTTCAATTGTTAATTTAGAACCTAAAAGTCAACAAATTCCGACATCCTATAGCGTAATGTTCATTATTTGAAATTCAATTTCCCCAGCAGGCGTTTTAATCAGTGAAGATTCGCCAATTTTTTTTCCAAGCAATCCTTTTCCAATGGGTGATTGCGTAGATATTTTTCCGGCTTTTAAATCCGCCTCTTCTTCTGATACCAGCAAATAAGTTACTGTGGCGTTGTTCTTTTTATTCTTAATCGTAACTCTAGATAGTATTGACACTTGCGAGATATCGATCGTTGATTCATCAATCAAGCGAGCATTACCTACAACATCTTCGAGCTGAGCAATCTTGGCTTCCAAATGCCCCTGGGCATCTTTTGCGGCATCATATTCTGCATTTTCACTCAGGTCGCCTTTATCGCGCGCTTCAGCGATTGCCTTCGCTATATCAGAACGCCCCTTCGTTTTTAACATCGCTAATTCACCCGTCAACTTATCCAGTCCTTCCTTGGTGTAATACGAAAATTTCTTACTCATAATCTTTCATCTAAAATGACTGGCAACTTGGCTACCTTCATAAAAAAGAAACAACGGCTTCGTTGCCTGAAACCGTTGTTGGTGTAAAATTAAACTTTAATTCTTTAAATCAAAAAAAGGGCTAAACGCTAGCACTTACTAAATCTGGAAGGTTTAATTTTATTAATTCCCACATCTCATCATCAAACTTAGCCAAGTAAATTGTCTTTGTTTTTTCTAACTGTTCTACGGTAAGACCTTTTACACCGCGAAGATCCGCTTTATACAAACTAGCATTTTCAAAATCTGCCCCCATCAGGTAACTATTTTGCAAATTTGCTTCCATTAAAAAAGCATTGGTGAAATTAGCCTTGATAAGAAATGAATTTTCGAATTGCGACTTGATCAGAAAAGCATCTTTAAAATTCGCTCCGCTTGCGTAAGCTCCTTTTAAGTTAGCTTGATTTAAGTTAGAATTTTCGAGGTTGGTTTGATTGAGTCGGGTGTTCTCAAGATTCGTTTCAATAAGTGATGAGTTGGAAATATCCGCTGAATTTAGGTTAGAACCTTTTAGGTTTAAATAACTTAGATTGGTACGATTTAAATGACAGTTCACTAAGTTTATTTCATGAATTTTATGCCTATTCAAACGTTTAATATTACCAACAGTTCGGAAGGCCGCCTCCTCAGATTCCCATAAACGAAAGTCATCAATTTCATCTTTATAGGTTCTAATCCGTTGCCGAACTTCGCCATTTTGGTTGAGCCAAAAAATCAGAATACCAATGATCGCAATATCGAAAATCATACCATGAGCCTCCGCTAAGATTTGCGGCCAAAAAGTACTAAACTCGTTAAGGTAATAAGAAAAACTGAGCCCTAACACCAATATGATGACAAACAGCAGCACGATTGAAGTAGTGAGCAATGGCTTCTCTACTATGTCATTATAAAAATCCTCTAGCTGCCTTATCTTTTTCTTAAAAAACTTCATACTACTTTTCAAGACTTAAAGCGAATTCCTTCTCACAGTATAAATATACCATTAAGTTTCTAACTGCAAATCTGCTATTTCCGACAAGAACTTACATCTGTTACTTCCCCTTTTTTAGATTACAGCAAAAGGTGGATAGTCAAAAAATAAATGGCTATTCCCAATAAATCGTTTGTAGTGGTAATAAATGGTCCTGAAGCCAATGCAGGATTAAAACCAAACCGATTCAAAATCAGTGGTGTGATGGTTCCGATGAAGGAAGCGAAAAGCACTACACAAAAAAGTGCAATGGAAACCACTAAATTCAAAATTCCTGCACCAAAAACAATCCAGGTTACCCCATATACGATGGCAGAAAGGAAAAATCCATTAATGAGCGCAACGCTAAATACTTTGAGCAATCGTTGCCATAAACCCTCGTCCACGAAACTGGGGTTGGCCAAACTTTGCACCACTAAAGAAGAGCTTTGGATGCCAACATTGCCCCCAGTCGCTTGAATCAACGGAACAAAAAATGCGATTGCAGTAACTCTGGCGAGTTCGGCTTCAAAAAAGCCCATAAAGCGTGCGCTAAGAAGGCCCCCTAAAATTCCGATTAGCAACCAAGGCAAACGCGCGCGGGTATTTAACCAGATGCTGTCATCCTCCTCTACATTTTCGGTAATACCCGACATGATTTGACGCTCTTCTTCAGCTTGTTCAGAAATCACGTCCACCACGTCATCGATCGTGATTCTCCCAACTAAATGTCCTTGCACATTTACCACTGGCACTGATTCCAAATCATATTTTTTCATCACCTCCGCCACCTCACTATCTTCCTGATAGGTCTCGACCGCTATTACGTCATCATCGAAAATCTCTTTTACCAGTGTTTTTGAATCCGTAAGAATCAATTTGGAAAGCGCTACCCTGCCTAACAATTTATCTTGATCATCGACTACATAAACAGCATAAAATTTAGTTACGTTTTCAGCTTGTTTTCGAATCTCGTCAATACACTGCACTACGGTCCAATAATCGCGGGCTTTAATCAATTCTTTAGCCATCAACCCACCCGCTACGTTTGCGTCATAGCGCAACAGATCGATTACTTGTGACCGCAGCATTGCATCAAGTCCAGCAATAATTTCTTCGCTGATCTTAATAGGCAACTCATTTAAAATATCGGCTGCATCATCCGAATCAAGCATATTAACGACTTCCGTCAACTCCGATGATTTATATACTTTCAGGAATTGTATTCTTGATTCAGAATCAAGATCGTTTATAATTTGCGAGCGTATTTCTAGCGAGAGAAGATCAAGGACATATTTTGACTCTTCACTATTGAATTCATAAAGCAAAGCGGTAATGTCCGCGGGCTTGATATCTTCTAAGCTTGTTTTTATAAAATCATGGTCATGATCATCTAATGCCTGCTGAAAGCGATCCCTAAATTCTTTCGTTAGCTCAAATTCTAAAAATTCTTTCACTTCGATGATTCTATTAACTTAGTTAATCCAATAAACTCGTCAACTGATAGCTGTTCGGCACGTTTATTCAACAATTCAAGTGCTACTATTGATGCTGGTAAATTTAGACTTTTAAGTGCGTTGCGCAAGGTCTTGCGCCTCATTTGAAAAGCTTGCTTAACAATTTTCTTAAAGAAGATCTCATCACATTCTAATTGTTGCTTGGAGTTTCGCGTTAATCGAATTACGCCTGACATCACTTTCGGTGGCGGTGCAAATACCCCTGGAGGCACTTTAAATAAAAACTCAATGGCGTAATAGGCTTGCAATAATACGCTTAGAATACCGTAGACCTTTGAACCATGGGGCGCAGAAATGCGCTCTGCCACTTCCTTTTGAAGCATACAAACTACTTCTTTTACTTGGTCTTTATGATCTAAGACATTGAAAAAAATTTGAGAGGAAATATTATAAGGGAAGTTTCCAATTACACTACATGGGCCTTTTATAACTGCTGACAAATCAACTTTTAGAAAATCTTCAGTGATAATTTTTCCCTTTAGCAAAGGAAAGTTCTTATCCAGATAATCCACCGATTCTTTATCAATTTCTATACACGTGAGACGAATCTCTTTTCTAGCTAGCAGGTATTTTGTAAGTACTCCCATTCCGGGACCCACTTCAATCGTATCTGGATAGTTTCCGCTAAGCGACTCTGTTATTTTAAGTGCTACATTTTCATCTTTCAGGAAATGTTGACCAAGGTGTTTTTTAGGGCGAACAAGAGACATGGACAAAGATAGAGAATGCTAAACAAGCGCCTAAAACAAATTTTAATTATAACTTGCGCGCCAAGACTCTACTTTTTATTTGATATGACAAACCAACCTAAGCCGATCAGTAAACCTAGAATAGGTATAACCATGGGCGATATTAATGGAATCGGCCCTGAGGTTGTGATAAAGGCGCTATCTGATAATCGACTTCTAACGTTTATTACTCCCGTAATCTATGGCTCTTCGCGTGTGCTTTCGTTTTACAAAAAGCAATTGAATATAGAAGACTTTAACTATAACCAAGTAAGGGTAAAGGGTCAGCTTTTACCAAAATCGGTGAACATTGTCAATTGCTGGGAAGAGGCTATTGAGATAAATCCGGGTCAAGCTTCAAAAGACACAGGCAGGGCAGCTTTGCTTAGTTTGAAAAAATGCGTTGAAGAGTTAAAAGAAGGCTTTTTAGACGGAATGGTAACTGCCCCAATAGATAAGAATACGATCTATGGCACTGATTTTCCCTTCAAAGGCCATACAGAGTATTTCACAAAAGAGTTTAATGCTACCGAAACCTTGATGTTGATGGTTGGCGAGAATTTAAAAGTTGGTTTAGTAACTGATCACGTGTCCATCGCGCAAGTTTCCAATCTTGTTACAAAAGAACGACTTGAGTTGAAAGTACGGCTGTTGGAAATGTCTCTGCGAAAAGATTTTGGAATATTGAAGCCAAAAATAGCTCTCCTCGGGCTAAATCCACATGCTGGTGATGGTGGGCTGCTTGGAATGGAAGAAATTCAAGTAATAAAGCCAGTTATGGAAGAATTGAAAGCGAAAGGCAAGCTTGTTTTCGGGCCATACCCGGCCGATGGTTTTTTCGGCTCTGGGGAACACACTAAATTCGATGGCGTATTGGCAATGTATCACGACCAAGGCCTTATACCGTTTAAATATATAGCGTTTTCCAATGGTGTTAATTTTACCGGTGGGCTGCCAATCGTACGAACTTCTCCCGACCACGGGACAGCCTATTCTATTGCAGGAAAAAACATAGCCGATGAAAGTTCAATGCGACATGCCATTTACTTAGCAATTGAAATCATTAATAATCGACAAAATTCAATGAGTTAAAGCGTTATGGAACAAGAAATACACAAACGGCTGAATATACTTATTCAATTAGCTGAGGCCGACAAGCATTTTTCTATCGAAGAAAAAGAGATGATCTATAAGATTGCCGAATCAAATGGCTCAAGTAGGCAGGTTGTGAATGAAATAATTAGAAAACCTACCACCATTGGAAATCTAGACGGTCTTTCTGATAATGAACAGTTTGACTATCTTCTGAACTGTACAAAATTGATTTTTGTGGACAAGAAAATATTTGAAGTGGAATTGAAATTCGCAAAAAATATTGCTGCAAAACTCGGCTTTCAAGCTGAGGTAATTGATTTATTGATTGAAAATAGGAACAATATCTCATTTGAAACCATAAAAAAATTTAAAAAATAGGCTTCGTTTGTCTAAAAATGACAAGTATATTCGTTCGACACTAAAATTCATTAGGAAAAGTGACAGAATTCTAATAAAACCTAATAAATTTGCACCCTGATTTTAAAATCCTGTAAAAGGGATTGAAAATTGAAAGATTTTAGTGTTAACATACTCGGCTTAAGCCAAAAAGTTCATCAGTTCACATTTGAATTGAATGATGCGTTTTTTAATGCTTACCAAAATCATTTTTTTTCGAAAGGAGATTTTGGCGCGGTGGTTAGTCTAAATAAACATGAAACGTTCATTGATGCTCAATTTCAAATAGACGGGACAGCAGAGTTAGTCTGCGACAGAAGCCTAGAACCCTACAAGTTTCCAATCCGGTTAAATGAGAAGATCATTTTTAAGTACGGTGAAGAAGAAGGAGAACTAAGCGAAGAGATTGTGGTGATCGCCAGAGACAGGGTGAATTTAAACATTGGCCAATATCTGCATGAATTTATTACCTTGGCGATTCCGATGAAAAAACTTCACCCGCGCTACCATGACGACAATGAAGAAGTGCAAGAAGGGAAATTGGTCTATACCTCTTCTACTTCTGCCGTAGAAAATGATCCTGAGCAACTAATGGATCCAAGATGGGAACAATTGAAAAAAGTAACTATAAAAAAGTAAGAACATGCCAAATCCAAAACGAAAAACCTCGAAAACACGCAGAGATAAAAGAAGAACCCATTACAAAGCAGTTGCAAAACAGTTTTCTGTAGACCCAACAACGGGTGAACATCATTTACCACACCGCGCTTTCTGGCATGAAGGAAAACTATATTTCAAAGGAAGTGTAGTAATGGAAAAAGAAGTGTTGGCGTAATTTTCTCTAATGCTTCCGTTCAATTCGATTTATCCCTCGCGCGTAACGATTTTCGCAACGTTCGCTAATCAGGATAAATGTGTTCAACTAGCTCAATTCATAGATGCTCG
Organism: Cyclobacteriaceae bacterium; assembly: GCA_044349005.1. Classification (GTDB taxonomy): domain Bacteria; phylum Bacteroidota; class Bacteroidia; order Cytophagales; family Cyclobacteriaceae; genus ELB16-189. Next base: position 39,679 of record JBIKRT010000024.1, on the reverse strand, counting down.
GGTAAACCGGGCATTTTTCGTTTAATAGGTTTGGTAAACTATAATTAGTGAGATTCAATGAGTAAAATCAATGCCGCAATTACCGGAGTTGGTGGATATGTGCCAGAATATATTCTTACCAATCACGAGTTAGAAAAAATGGTAGAGACCAGTGATGAATGGATAATTTCACGCACGGGGATTAAAGAGAGAAGAATTTTAAAGGGAGAAAATCAAGGCGTATCTGTATTGGGCATCAATGCCGTGAAAGATTTAATCGCAAAAACAAGTCTAGACCCCCGAGAGATCGACTTATTGATTTTTGCTACGGTAACTGCCGACATGACTTTCCCAGCAACAGCCAATATTGTGGCTACTGCGGTTGGCGCAACAAATGCTTTTAGTTTCGATATGAGTGCCGCCTGCTCAGGTTTTATTTACGCACTTACTACCGGTGCAAGTTTCATTAAATCCGGTATGTATAAAAAAGTAGTGGTGGTTGGTGGCGATAAAATGTCCGCTATAATGGATTATACAGACCGGTCCACTTGCATTATTTTTGGTGATGGTGCTGGCTGCGTACTACTAGAACCAACGGCTGAAGACGTAGGCGTGGTAGATTCAATTTTGAAAAGTGATGGCGGTGGAGAAAGCTATCTGCACATGAAAGCTGGGGGAAGCAGAATTCCCGCATCTCACGAAACGGTAGATAAAAAGCAGCATTTTGTTTACCAAGAAGGGTCAGCTGTTTTTAAATTTGCCGTCACCAATATGGCCGAAGTTGCCGCGCAAATTGCAGAAAGAAATCACCTTACAGCAGAAAGTATTGACTGGCTTGTACCCCATCAAGCAAACAAAAGAATTATCGATGCTACTGCAAACAGGGTTGGCATTACGGAAGACAAAGTAATGATGAACATCGAAAAATACGGCAATACTACAGCAGGCACCATTCCTTTACTTTTGTGGGATTATGAAAAAAAGTTAAAAAAGGGAGATGACCTAATTTTAGCTGCCTTTGGAGGCGGCTTCACTTGGGGGGCAGTCTACGTAAAGTGGGCCTATAATTCTTGATCAATACTGAAACATTATTAACTGAGCACTAATTTTAAAATCATCTTTATATAGTATGGCAACGGTATCAGATTTAAGCAAAGGAAACTACATCCGCTACAATGGCGAAGTGGTTCAAATTGAAGAATTACAACACAGAACGCCAGGTAATCTACGTGCTTTCTACCAAGTAAAAATGCGGAGCGTAAGAACCGGTAAAACCGTTGAAAACAGGTTTCGCCCCGGTGATAGCGTAGATCAATTGAGGGTAGAGACCAAAGAGTATAATTATCTATATCCAGATGGAGACAGTTTGGTTATTATGGACAATGAAACCTTTGATCAAATTTATATTGATAAGGTGCTGCTTGGAGAATCAGTAAACTTCATAAAAGAAGGTGTGACTCTTTTGGTAGCTTTCGAAAATGGTGTAAATCCCATTACTGCAGAAGCCCCAGCTCATGTCGAAGTAGACGTCACGTATACAGAACCTGGAGTGCAAGGTGACACCGCAACACGCACGTTGAAAGCGGCCACAATTGAAACGGGCGCTGAGATCAAAGTTCCATTGTTTGTTAATACCGGAGACCGCATAAAAGTGAAAACCAGCACAGGTGAATATGTTGAACGTGTAAAATAATGTTATGGCAAAAAAGGCATCAAAACTATCAACCACGAAGACAAGCACTATTTTAAACTCTAACCCCACTCCATCAGAAATGAAAACAAGCGAAATTAGAGATCTTATTGATTTTATTTCACAATCGGGATTAAATGAAGTAAATATTGAAACCAAAGAGTTAAAGCTTCATGTAAAACGCGAACCGGATCAAAAAGTATTTAAATCGACTCCCGCCCCTACTGCTGTTGCCCTGCCAGCTCCTATCGTTCCGGCACAAGTCGCGCAACCAGCACCCCAGAAGGTTGAAAAATCGATTCCTACTGCTAGCAAAAATACACTCGACATAAAATCACCGATGATTGGGACTTTCTATCGCACCTCCAATCCTGATTCCCCTCCATTTGTTTCCGTAGGCGATAAAGTGAGTAAAGGGCAGACCGTTTGCATAATCGAGGCGATGAAACTGTTCAATGAAATTGAATCCGAAATTTCAGGAACCATTGTGAAAGTAATGGTAGAAAACTCATCTCCAGTAGAATATGATCAGGTTCTTTTTGTGGTAGAACCCGATTAAGAATTTAAGATTCAACGTTCTAGATCAAAATCATAAAAGAATTGATCTTCAACCTTTGGACTTTAAACTTTGAATAAAACTATGTTTAAGAAAATATTAATAGCCAATCGTGGTGAAATCGCCTTACGTGTAATCAGAACATGCAAGGAGATGGATATAAAGACAGTAGCTGTTTATTCAACAGCCGATAAAGAAAGCCTGCATGTAAAATTTGCTGACGAAGCTGTTTGCATTGGAGCCGCCCCTAGCAAAGATTCTTATCTAAATATCCCTCGAATAATTAGTGCTGCCGAAATAACAAATGCAGACGCTATTCATCCCGGTTATGGATTTCTTTCAGAACGTGCCGAGTTCTCAGCAGTTTGTCACGAATATGGAATAAAATTTATCGGCCCCACACCAGAGATGATCAATCTTATGGGTGATAAAGCGACCGCGAAGGATACGATGAAAAAAGCGGGTGTTCCGGTTATTCCAGGCTCAGACGGATTACTTTCTTCTATAGAAGAAGGTATGGCAATCGCAAAAGAAATAAAGTACCCTGTTATTGTGAAAGCAACAGCTGGTGGTGGCGGAAAAGGGATGCGCATTATCAACGATGAATCTGAATTTAAAAAAGCGTGGGACGATGCCAAGCGCGAGGCGGGTGCGTCTTTTGGTAATGACGGCCTCTACTTAGAGAAGTTTGTGGAAGAACCTCGTCATATTGAAATACAACTGGTTGGCGATCAATACGGGAAAGCTTGCCATTTATCTGAACGCGATTGTTCAATACAAAGAAGGCATCAGAAATTGGTGGAGGAAACGCCATCACCTATTGTAAGTCAAGAACTACGCGAGCGCATGGGCGAGGCGGCTATAAAAGGTGCACTTGCTATTAATTATGAAGGCGTTGGTACCATAGAATTTTTAGTGGATAAGTATGGTGATTTCTATTTCATGGAAATGAACACACGTATTCAGGTAGAGCATCCAATAACCGAAGAAGTGACAGATTACGATCTTATCAAAGAGCAAATTAAAGTAGCTGCAGGAGTGCCCATTTCGGGAAGGAATTACTTCCCCAATTTATTTGCAATGGAATGTAGAATCAATGCGGAAGATCCTACAAATGGTTTCAGACCATCCCCAGGGAAAATTACCAACTTACACTTTCCAGGTGGCCACGGCATTCGTATCGATAGCCATGTTTATGCTGGATATACCATACCCCCGAATTACGACTCCATGATCGCTAAATTAATTGCTACTGGCCAATCGCGCGAAGAGGTAATTACCCGAATGAAGAGAGCATTAAGCGAGTTTGTAATTGAAGGGATAAAGACAACGATACCTTTCCATTTGAAATTGATGGACAATGCCATTTTTAGATCTGGTAAATTTACGACCAAGTTCTTGGAGACTTCTTTTGATTTTTCAGACTTGAAATAGCACCCGATAGGAATCAGTGTAAGGAGATTCGTTCAACCCATTGTAAATATTGTTTTCCGGAAGGATGTAATCCATCGCTGGCCACTAGATCAGGTTGATCTAAGCCGTTACGCGAGATATCGGTTATATTATAATACGTGACACCGTTTTCTTCACTTACTCTTTTATTGACTGCATTGAATTTATCAATGCCGGCTGTAATTTGAGACTGCTTCGGTTTACCGAAGGGGGTAAACCCATAATCTGGAATAGACACAACAAAAACATTTTCCTTCTTTCCTGCAGCCAATTTTATTGCAATTCCAAGTAAGTCAGCAAATTCCGATTCATACTGCTCAATTGGCTTACCTTGATAAAAATTATTCACCCCTATTAACAACGAAACTAGGTCATAGGTCGGCAGCAGTTGCGCTTTTAAAATAGCTTTTTTCAAATCATCAGTTCTCCAACCTGTTGTAGCAATGATAGTAGGTTTGTCGGTCGGAATTCCATTTTTTGTGAGCTTATTGGCTAATTGATTTGGCCAACGCTCAGCTTCGATTACACTTTCACCAATAGTGTAGGAATCGCCCAAGGCGAGATATTTTTTTGGTGTCTGACTTTGGGCTTGCAGATTCATTAACAGGACAATTAACAGCGTCTTTGGCCAAATAGCAAGGTGCCGTTCAAAAAAAACTCCCTTCAAATACATTCTATTCAAACCTTAATGACTCAATAGGATCGAGCTTAGAGGCTTTGCTGGCCGGATAATAACCAGATAAAAGCCCCACCGCAATACACACGACTAATCCAACAAACATCCAAAGCCAAGGAATAATAAAGGTGTCGATACTCATCAATCGGGAGATTAAGTTTCCAATCATAATACCTAAGATGATACCAACAATGCCACCCAAAAGACAAACAACAATGGCCTCAATAACAAATTGTTGGCGGATTCTAAGAGGTGTTGCACCGAGTGCTTTTCTCACACCAACTTCCCGGGTTCTTTCAGTAACAGAAACAAGCATAATGTTCATCAGGGCAATAGAAGCACCCAATAATGTAATAAAACCAACACCAAAGCCTCCTATTCTTAAAGAGCTTGTAATGCTTTCAAGGTTCTCAGCCAACGTCTCACTTTTTTCTATGGTGAATGAATTTTCGTTTCCGATTTGATCATGGCGAATAAGGCGCATTACCCCCGTGGCCTCCCCCATGGCCTCTTCTACTTTGCTTGGATCGTTTATACCCACCGTCAAACTATAGTCGAGACCCCTTCCACCCGCCATTTGGTTTGCGACAATTACTGGCACTAACACCATGTTGTCGTAGTTATCTTCCGATATTTCTCCCTTTTCCTTTAGCATCCCTATTATTCGAAATCGAGCTCCCTTAAATGAAATCTCTGACCCAATCACCTCCTCATTATTCTCGTAAATACTTTTATACAGCTTACTACCAATAATCGCTACCTTCGACCCATATTGTATTTCGATCGTTGAGAAGTTTCGTCCTTTCTCAACATTCAGTCCCTTAATGGCAACAAATTCCGTATTGACGCCCTTAATTGCTACGTTGGGGTTTGATTTCTTAGAGTTATGTTTCACCTCCGCCACACCTGTAAGATCGGCTGAAAAGCTCGTGGCTGCCGATGAATTAAATTTAGCTAAAAATTTTTGAGCCTCATTGAATTGAAGCGGCTCAAATACCTTGGATTTAATACCCCCTTGGCTTCCTCCCCGATTTCTTTTAGAATAAATATCAAACGTATTGACCCCTAGAGAAGACAAGCTCTCAGCCACCGAGTATTCAATAGCATCAACGGCTGTTAAAATCCCAACAAGGGACGTAATCCCAATGGCAACGATCAAAGCAGTAAGCACAGACCGAAGCATATTTGCCTTCACCGAGCGGAGACCTTCTTTCAAATTTTCAACTATATTCATACTTGGCTTGTTTTAAAAACAATCAAAATTAGTGTTCTTGCGTTGACTACTGACTTATATTTGAACAAATTGTTACAAATAGGTTTTAGTCAATTATACCTCTAACGATGCGATTATCAATTTTGTTAGGTCTTATTTTCATGTTTCGGGTGGCCGAGGCAAATTATATTTTCATTCCCATGGATGAAAAACAGACTAATCATTTAAAAGCCTATGGTATAGCCTATTGGATATTAAAAATGGACGATCAGGTAGATTGGCTGCTGAATTATCGCGGGGGCAGTTTTATGTGTAAATATCACGCTAAAATTCAAAATGAACTTGTGGTGCGGGGTGTAGGATATGAAATTATTTCAGATGCTCAAGCGAACTCTATTATCACTGAAATAGCGAGTCCGGCTTCAAATAGTGACATTATGAAGCTGGAAAAGTATCCTAAAATTGCCGTTTATTCTCCTAAATCGAAGCAACCTTGGGACGATGCCGTTACGCTGGTGCTTACCTATGCTGAAATTCCCTACGATGTTATTTTTGATAATGAGGTATTGGACGGTCTTCTGCCCAAGTATGACTGGCTGCACTTACATCATGAGGACTTTACAGGCCAATATGGAAAGTTCTTCGCTCAATATCAAAATATGCCATGGTATATTGAGCAACAGCGAGAAGCCGAAGGAATTGCGCGTAAGTACGGATTTTATAAAGTTTCTCAAACCAAATTGGCAGTAGCCAAACGAATTAAAGAATTTGTTGGTGGCGGTGGATTTTTGTTTGCTATGTGTTCCGCCACCGACACTTATGACATCGCACTTTCGGCCGAAGGCGTTGATATCTGCGAGCGCATGTATGATGGTGACCCGGCTGATCCGAATGCTCAGTCCAAATTAAATTTCAATAACACATTGGCGTTTAAAGATTTTACCCTTACCAAAGATCCTTATCAATACGAATTCTCGGACATAGACAATAACATCGCGGAAAGGGGCTTACGGCAAGATAATGACTACTTCTCTGTTTTTGAATTCTCGGCTAAGTGGGATCCTATACCTACCATGCTCACCCAAAACCATACACGAGTGATTAGGGGCTTCTATGGCCAAACTACTGGGTTTAAACGACATTTGATAAAATCTGACGTTGTGATTATGGGAGAAACTGCTTCTATTAAGGAAGTCAAATACCTACACGGCATTTTGGGCAAGGGTTTTTACACCTTCTATGCTGGCCATGACCCAGAAGATTATCAGCATACGGTGGGGGAAGAGCCAACCGATTTAAATCTTCATCCTAATTCTCCAGGCTTTCGTCTAATTTTAAATAATATTCTTTTCCCCGCGGCTAAAAAGAAAAAACAAAAAACGTAAGTTTATTCTCAATTCCAATCAAATGTTCAACTGCAAATATTATTCAAACCAGATTCAATTTTTACTGTTATTTTTTTGGCTGATGCTTGTATTTTCATGCGCGAACCAGCAGAAAGTGACCAAAAAATCTGAAAAAGAAAACCTGATTGTTGCTAAACTAGGCAAGAATATTACCAGAGAAGAAAATGAAACAAAGACGCACGTACTTTACGTGCAAAAGACCCAAGGCGATCATCCTGCTCGTATATTCAACTATGTTGTAGAAAGAAAATCAGATAAAAAAATAGTTTTGGAAGGGAGCTTTCAAATGGGTTACGTAAAGTGGATTACGAATTCGTCCATCGAAGTACTTAGTTTGCCATCGCTCACCGAGCAAGACGAATCCAAATACAAGAAGGTATTTTCTGTGAAGAGTGAAACTTTTTAATGTTAAATGAAATGAAAAAAATTGGAATCCTGGCCTGCGTATTTTGTCTTTCGTGCTTGCTCGTTTTTAAAGAGAAAAGTAGGTTCATACGCACTACGCCAACTAAAGAAATTGTTTTTGAAGAAAGGCAAGAAGAAACAGAATATGATCATCCAGAAGAGTTTGCTGAATTTCAAAAAGCAATACGGACGAAAGATGGGGAATCTGAGCCTGGCTACCAACCAGGTTATCGTTTAAAAGAATTAGCAAATGCACAACAGGCAAGAAAAGCATTCCAAAATAGTGTAAACGGGAAGACAGCTTCTGACAATGGAGTAGTGGAATGGAAAGAACGAGGTCCAGCCAATATTCCAGGAAGAACTAGAGCATTGCTAAACCTTCCAGGTGACGTAAACAACAAAACTTGGCTTGCTGGCGCAGCAACGGGTGGTGTCTGGAAAACAACGGACGGTGGTACAAGCTGGGTTGAGAAGAGTAAAGATTTTAGCGTTCTGCCCATTTCTTCTTTAGCTATGTCAGAAGAAGCATCCACAAAGGTTGTCTATGCTGGTACTGGAGAGCTCGTTTCAACAGCAAGCTCCGCGCTAGGCGATGGCATATTTAAATCAACTGATTTAGGTGAAACTTGGATTCATTTAAGCTCAACAGCTGGCAATAAGAGTTTTCTAATAGTGACAAGAATAGTGGTTGATCCAACAAATTCAAACACACTCTTGGCAAGTTGCGTATCGACTCCGTATTTGGCAGACGATAACAGTACTATTCAACGATCAATAGATGGAGGTGCCACTTGGAAAGAGGTCTACAAATCACCTGCCTCAATTGAACAACTTGCGTTCACGCCAGGAAACTTCAACACGCTATTCGCCACGCTTAGGGGTACCGGAGTAATAAAATCAATTGATGGTGGTTTAACTTGGACGAACGCCAGTGTTGGCCTCAGTCCAAGCGGTAGGATTGAAATAGCAATTTCTCCTGTCAAGCCAAACAGACTTTTCGCCTCTGTGGTTGGTAACTTAACCGGTACTGGGTCCGACCTTTATGTGTCTGAAGATGCGGCCACAAACTGGTCGTTAGTAGATGTTTCATTAAATAATGCTTCTGTTGATCTTTTAGGGGGGCAAGGAAATTATGATAATACTATTGCCTGCGACCCCTTCAATCAAGATGTAGTCTACTTTGGCGGAGTAAACTACTTTAGATTAACACTAGGAACCACCAGCACAACTATAAATAACTACACACTAGATGAAGCTCAAACCTCCTCTTTCGTATCGTTAGTACCTGCTACTGGTGTTACGTTCGGAGGAGGAAAACTGTCAGTTTACAATAACCCTTCCATTTCGATTGAGCTACGGTTTGGATCGGGCAAAAAACAAAAAGCCCACCGATTCCTTGTTCCTGCTGGGTCTACCAGTGGTGTACCCGATGCGAACTATACCTATCAGGATTATGTGGACGTTGATTTTGAAGCTTGGGATGTAACAAACAATAAGCAATTAATGGTTTCGTTCAGAGACCAAGGAAGGGACGGTAAGTTTAACTTGATTCCTCAAAATACAGATAACGCGGAAGCTACCTTGCAAAGTAGGGAGTACGTCTACGTTCATACAACGGCATACGATGCTTCTACCGCATCACCGTCAATCACGGTTAACGGAGGACATAGGATAAATGCGATATACAATGTTTGGCCAGTACTTACGGCTGGTGCTACCTTTCCACCTACTCAAAATGCTTCACTTAAAATAAATGTTTCTCTAGTTACGAGAATAAATGCAACCACAAACACAGTGGCAGACGCCTATTCAAAATGGGATGGTAAAAACAAAGTTAATCAGACCGACTATACGCTCGGTGTTCATCCGGACCATCATACAACCGTCATCATTCCAGTTGATAAAGTGTTAAAAACATTTAAGTTTCTTATTGGCAATGATGGTGGAATCTTTTTTTCAAATACTTCTACTACCCCTGGGATCGTTAATGGTGATCTCAAATTCGCTGGTTATGGTTATAACACCGGGCAATTTTATGCCGCTGACAAAAAGCCAGGGGCAGATCAATATCTAGGTGGGCTTCAAGACAATGGAACTCGCTACTCGCCAAATGGCGAATCATCTAGTCTTAAAACGAATTACAACTATGCATTATCCGGTGATGGTTTTGAGGTTTTGTGGAATAGTTTAGATGGAAATAAGATGTTGGGCAGTATTTATTACGGAGACATTTACAAAAGCATTGATGGAGGCACTACTTGGTCTGGTTCTAAAGTTGGCCTAGCGAATGCCGGAAATAGTGCCAACTTCCCATTCTTTACGAAGCTAAGCAACTCTAAAAAATTTCCGGATAGAGTCTTTACCATCGGAGCGAGCGGTGTTTTCGTTTCTAATGATTTTGGCAGCAACTGGACACTCACTCCTATCAACAGCAATCTTTCGGGAGCTTCTTTCTTTGCAGATGTCGAAGTATCGCAATCAAATGCTTCCATTGTTTGGGCAGGAAGTGGGATGAGTTCAACCCGCAATTTGTTCGTCTCTACAGATGGTGGCAAATCGTTTTCAAAAACAACCAACTATTCGGGGGCATCATTAGGCGGTTTAACTCGATTGGCCTCACACCCTACCCAAGATAACACTGCCTTCGCATTGTTTTCTTTCGCAGACTCTCCTAAAATATTACGCACTAAAGATTTAGGTCAAACATGGGAAGATATCTCTGGCTTCGGCTCCGGAACTTCTAGTGCGAACGGCTTCCCTAACGTAGGCGTATTCTGTTTGTACGTTAGACCCGACAATCCGAATATTATCTGGGCTGGAACAGAAGTTGGGATTGTTGAATCGTTAGATGATGGGAAGACGTGGAATATTCTGAATGAGTTTCCTAACGTAAATGTTTGGGACATGAAAGGACAAGATGATCAGATTGTGATTGCCACGCATGGAAGAGGTATCTGGACGGCTAAAACAAATTCTCAGCAGGTGATTACGTCACGTCCTTCCATTATTACGTCTGGTACTACACCTCAATCCAAATATGTTTTGCAATTCAACCTACCAGTAAAATACGATGCAGTAGATGTTGTTCTTAACGGGACGACCATTACGACACTAAAAAATCAGTCACCGGGCAGTTACAATTTAACCGTATCTAACATTCCTTTCGGTGTCGTCAGTTCTCAGTTAATCGCTTATCAAGGCGGATCACCACTACAATCTACGACTTTTCAAAAGAGTAAATTAAATGTTAGCGCTCCGGTCAGTTTCTATTACAATTTCTTTGACAATAATAGCGTTGACTTTGCTGGCTTTAACAACGATGCTAGCCAACCTACTTTTGCGGTAACTAGTCTTGCTGGCAATAACAATAGTACAAGCTTACAGACAGCCCATAACTATCCATTAAATGCTGAATTAACTTCGATCTTAATACAACCGATAATAGTATCAAAGGATAATCCTAATCTGTATTATAGCGAAGTAGCTTTAGTTGCCAATGATGGTGACTTTGTGACCGTGGAAGGAACAAAGGATGGGGTAACTTGGAAACCGCTTATCGCGAACTATAATTCGTCAGCTAATCCGACATGGACAAATGCAGTTAACTCAAATAGCATTGGAACAGACGCTATGCAGGTAAAACAAAGTCTAAAGTTAACCCCCACATTTGCAGCGAACGACACTATTTTAGTTAGATTTAGGCTATCTTCTAACGCCACTGGCACAGCATGGGGTTGGTCAATTGACGACCTATATATTCAACAAACCCCGACAGGACTTGAAAATCTTCTCCCTGGTAAAAATGATTTAAACTTCGGTGTATATCCAAATCCCATTAATGCTAAAGTGAATGGGCGGATTTTCTATACGCTTTATCATGAGAGCAAGGTTCAGTTAAGTGTTTCAGATTTGAATGGTAAAATAATAGCTGATACCAGTTTAGGAGTCAAACAAAAAGGTGCTCACGAAGAAGTAATTCCGACATCATTAGAACCAGGTATCTATTTTATCAGAATAAAAACCATTGAAGGTATCTCAACAAAGCGATTGTTAGTGACTGATTAGTGCATCCTATCGCCTCGGACTTCGAGGTTTTTGATAATCTCCGCCTCCATTAGTAGAAGCTCTCTCCAACGAGTTTCTACTAACTTAGGATCGTGATATTCTTTAGCCAATGTTATAAAATTTTTATAATGGCTGGCTTCCGCGAGCATTAGTTCGTGATAAAATTCTCTGAGGTCACCATCGCTAATTTCTTTTGAGAGCAATCTAAATCGCTCACAACTTCTTGCTTCAATCAGTGCATTCATAAGAAGTTTTTCCGCCAACGCTTGTCCCTTGCTCCCACCTTTGTGAGTAGCTGCGTAAAGTTTCTCAACGTATTCATCTTTTCGCTTCGGGCCAAAACTCAAGCCACGTTTTTTCAGTTCAACTAACACCCTCTCAAAATGACTCCATTCTTCCGCTACAACGGGCGTCAATACCTCGACAAGTTTTTGTCTATCTGGATGTTGTATGATTAGGGAAATACAGGAAGAAGCAGCTTTTTGTTCACAATAAGCATGGTCAATCAATATTTCATGAATACTCATTTCCGCCACGTCCACCCAGCGCGGATCAGTGGGTAATTCTAATCCTAAAACGCGCTTCTCGCTCATTAATCAAATAACAATAACTCAAAACCGAAATCTAAAATATTAAAACGCCCTGGATAGTTTGGTGTAGGAAAATAACCGGTTGGCGTGAAAGCGTTTAATAAATTATGGTATTTGACGAAAACGCGCCCTCGCTTTATCTTGCCGTTCAAGAAAACATCAGCCAACAAAAAGGAAGGTGTATTGGTGGTAGTTTGAACATAAAATGATTGCACAGAAGGATTGTAATCCAACGCATTGTAATCCGAGTTCCAATGAAAATCTACTCCAAATTGCACTTGTAAGTGTTTCTTAAACCAAAAACCTTCATAGGCTAGTTGCCCATTAATAAATAGTTGCGGTATCTGGAAAGCAGTATCGTCATTTTTGATAAGGTTAGTATAAATAACCTGAGGTCTGAAATAAATCTTCTTAAGTATTCGCAAAGTCATTTTTACTTCGGGCGAAAAAATCACTTGATTACCAGAGGATTGAAAAGGCGCTATTTTCTGCGCTTGGTTTGTGGAGTCTTTTTTAAAAAATATAAAATTGTTAAATGTGTAAAAATTTGCCCCCGGTGAAATGGTGACTGGCCCTAACCTAGCCTTAATAAATCCGTTAATTTGAGTGGAAGAAACATTACCGAAATTATTGTTCCAAACATCATAACTGCCGTAATAACTCTGCTGCAAATAACTTGGCTTCGCTAATGTGCTTTTTAGCGATGCATCTAGCCAAGGACTCTCAAAACTTCCTGATAGAAGATAATTTGCACTTCCTACTAAATTCTCAACTTGCCCTGAAAGCCGAGTTAAAGAATCAATTTTTAGGCTCGCCCTTCCTCCTAAAAAATTCTCTATTCCGTTCGCTGTTCCTAGCGGGCCTTTTCTAAAGTTACTATACTCATACGACCTGTTTTTGGCGTAAAAATTATAAAATAAAAAAGCGAGATTTCCCTTAATACCTGCTTCATTTTGAAACACTTTAAACTCGGTTTCATCAAAAACTTCACCTTTTATTTTTCTGCGATTGAAGGCAGCAGAGTCACCCTCATTGGCATTAAATTTATTTACTTGGCTTCCCCTATCTAAAACATGATACACCTGAAGTTGCTTTGCAATCTTATATTGCTGAAACAAATGCATGTTCCATCTATATTCCTCAGTAACCGCAGAAGTCAAATTTGTTTTGGCACTGGGATCAAAAATAACATCTGGGTCGGTAGAATTAATTATTACGCCCCCGTTCTCTTTCACTTTTTGGCGGTTGCGTTGAAATGTGAATAGCACGAAGTATGCGCTGTCTTTAGAGAAAAAGTTTGTATTAAAGTCATAGTAATGATCGATCGTTTGACGATCTCCTTGGCCTTTGCTGCCAATTTGCTTTTCAACTAAGATGGGCCGGTAATTGAAACCAAAGTTCCATCGTGAATTGATATTTCGGCTAAACTCTATTTTTGTAGTTGCTCTTCCATTACCTCCCCAAATGATTCTCATCCTAGTATATGCCGATTTGGTGTTAAAATACTTCACCTCTTCACTGTCGAAGTAGCCGCTGTAAGAAGTAAACCCAGCGGTAACGCCAATGGTGGAGGAGATCTCCGGAAAAATGGGTTGCATGGCAGTGCCGATATTGCCTAAATCTTTGTAAAAATTGTTCGCCCTTTGCACGTGCGTCCACCTATGATAATTATAAATTGCCGTGTCCAGTGTGTAATAGGTTGGGGTGTTGAAAAAGATGTTTTTTTCCGTTGTCCAAAGGGTTGTCTTGGGGCCATAGACATTCTTGGTGGAGTCGTCAATAAACTTTGAGCCCACTCTAGGGCCAACAGGCTGAGCCAGCGAAGCAACAGCGACTCCAATGAATAGTATTGCTAGTATCTCCTTTTTAAACACGCGCAAAAATACAAATCAATTCATGAATTGCGAAAGCCGTCTTTTAGGCAACTCAACAGAATTTTAATGGATTTTGCTTGGCTTTACATCAACGATTAAGATTGCCAAAAAAAGAATAATAAAACCTTTCTAACAAGCGCATATCTTTTGTAATTATCTCCGCATCTGCCTGTAAACCATCACGATAGTAAATCTTTTTTTTGTACGATGTTACAAGATCTTTCGCGATCTCCACTTTTGCCAAATAGCCTTTTTCAGTAGGGATATTGCTAATAAACTCTATTTTTCCAACAATCGAACCATATTCTTGATAAGGGTAAGAGGCAAACCTTAATAATACCTTTTGCCCAATGGCAGCTTTGCCCAGATTTGCCTGCGGAATTACAACTTCAGCATAGTATTGGGTATTTTCTGGATTTATAAAACAAACTGTTTGGTTGGGTTGCAATTGTTGGTTCTCCTCCACAAAAGAAGCAAACGCCACCTTTCCATGCATGGACGATATGAGCAAATATTTTCTTTTCCATTCGCGCAATTGACTTTTGAACGTGTAAAAAGATTGTTGAAAAGTAGACTTCTGCTGCCGAATCGCATTCTCCAGTTCCAACATCTCCTTTTCTTTTTCATTCTGTTGATTTTCATTATTCACAATGGCAGAATTGATTTGAGGAAGTGTTAATTTCTTAGATAACAACTTGCTTTGCTCGTTTCTAAAATCAAAATCTGAAATCACTTTACTGTCGTTGAGTAACTGATTGGCATCAAACGTTTTTTGTGTAAGTGCTAAATCTTGTTGTTGAAAGCCGTGCTGCTGAACTAAGTAGCTATGAAGTCTCCGAAGGTTTGCTTTATCAAGCAGCAATATATTCTTCTTTCTAGCGTAAAATCCGTTTGCTAAGTAGTTACTGAAGGTAGAATAGGCTTGGACAAATAGTTGATACGCTTGTTGCAGTTCACCTAGTTCTTCAAATTTCTTTTCAAAATAAAAATTAAGCTTTTCTGTTTTACCGCTACTTAACAAGTATTCGATAGAATCAATATCGCCCGTAAGTTCCGAAATATGAGCAAAGTTCGCTGTTGACTCCAGTTGTCCAATAACTTCATTTGTCGTTACGGTTTGCCCCTCCACTATCCACAACTTTATCAGTTTGCCCCCGGTTATTGCATTAACTGGCTTTGGCGCATTGACCGAAGTAAGTTTACCAGTCGCCTTAATCAACGTTGGATACTTAATGAACCAACAAGCCGCAACGATCAAAAGCAGGATAAATAAAAAAAATAAATTTCCGAACCGAACTAGCAAGCTTGGTCTGTTAGATACAATCTCTTGAACATATTCAGAATGCAATTCGCGATGTACCTCCACAGCCATTATTGGAGTGTGAGAGGATTCCCCTTTTGTGGTTTCAGCTACTAGGAAGACTTCTTCTGGCATTCTTTTTCTATTATTATCAAAAGTATCGAGTCATTGCGAGGTATGAAGTTTCTCACGCCCCGTAACTTTCTTAATTCCCCAACTCTAGTTGATTCTTTACTAACTCATAATACTTACCCTTTCGCAGGGTCAATTCATCGTGGGTACCTTCTTCTATTACCTCGCTATTTTCTAGTACCACTATTTTATCAGCATTCTTTACTGTGCTTAGCCTATGCGCCACTATCAGCACCGTTCTACCCCGAAAGAAATCAATTAGATTTTCCATAATTATTTTTTCATTGGTGGCATCCAAGGCGTTGGTAGCTTCATCAAAAAAAAGAAAAGAAGGGTTTTTATAAATAGCGCGTGCAATCAAAATCCGCTGTTTTTGCCCACCACTTATGCCATTGCCTTCCGCGCCTATCTTCGTATTAAAACCCAATGGCAGTGCCTCAATAAAACTCAAGATATTCGCGGCTTTGCAAGCGCTTACTAGTTTACCATGGTCTGGGCTTTCATCACTCACAGCTATGTTCTTGGCAATACTGTCACTAAAAATATAGCCATCCTGCATTACACAACCGCATTGCCCGCGCCAAAAGCTAGGAGATACATACTTCAAGTTAGTTTCGCCCAACTTTATTTCACCTGCGTAGTGTTCATAAAATTTCAATAACACTTTTAGCAGCGTTGTTTTTCCACTACCGCTCATGCCTACTATGGCTGTTACCTTTCCTGCTGGCACATTCAAGTTTATATTCTTAAGTACTGGAAGATTACCTGCGCCTGAATAGGTGAACGAAAAATCTTTGAAGCTAATGGATTGGTCTGCCGGCAGGGTTTTGATAAACTGTTTATCCACTGGCTCTTCGTCTTCCAGCCTATGTATTTCATTTAACCGTTCTAAGGATATTTTAGCATCTTGTGCGGTCTTAGTAAAACCAATGAGTTGCTCTACGGGGCTATTCAGTTGACCGATGATGTATTGTATAGCCAGCATAGCACCAAGTGTAAGCCCGCCATCTAACACCGATTTGGCCACTAAATAGGTAATGACAATATTCTTTCCTTCGTTGATAAAAAAAGCACCTGCTTGCTGGTATTGCTCAACGGAAAGTGATTTAAAATTGAGTTTGAACAGCCCAGCCTGAATCTCCTCCCATTGCCAGCGCCTCATGCGCTCGGCATTGTTGAGTTTGATTTCCTGCATCCCATAAATGAGTTGCATGGTAGCAGAGTTTTCTTTGGACGATACTGCAAAGCGCTTGTAATCCAGTTCTCTCCTTATTTTTAAGAAGATGCGTATCCAACCAAAATAGAGAATGCTACCGATGCTGAAAATAATAAAGATAAGCACATTGTATTGCAGTAGCACGACAGAAAAAATAATAAGGTTGAGCACCGAGAAAAGCGTTTGCAGTGCCGTGTTTGAAATAAAGTTCTCTATGCGATGATGGTCGTTAATGCGCTGCAACGTATCGCCCGTGTGTTTGGTATCAAAAAAGCTTACGGGTAGGCGCATCAGCTTTACCCAAAAATCGGAGAGAATGGCCAGGTTAATATGCGTGCTGATAAATAGCAAAATTCTTCCGCGTACAAACTCCACCAACGTTCGTGCAAAGAACAAGGTAAACTGCGCTATCAATATTACCTGAATAAAAGTAAGGTCTTGGTTGTTGATTCCGTTATCTACAATGCTTTGTGTGAGGAACGGGAAAATCAATTGTAACAAACTGCCAATGAGTAAACCCACAAATAATTGAAACAATTGAGCTTTGTACTTAAACACATACTCACTCAACAGCCCCCAGCTTACTCCTTCATTTTTTTCATCTTCTTGTTTATAAAACTCTACCGTGGGGGTGAGTAGCAAGGCAATGCCCTTTGCTTCGCCCTCTTTTACAGTGGTAAGCCACTGTGTTAGAAACTCTTGTTTTGAAAGCGTGATCAGCCCGCTGGCTGGGTCTGCTATGGTAATCCTTTTGTTGTTAGCTGAGGGTGTTACTACCACAAAATGATATTTATTCCAATGAACAATACATGGAAGTTGCGCCTCTGATAAAAGCTGTTCAAAAGTAAGCCTTGCGCTTATGGTGCGTAAACCATACTTCTCGGCAGCCTCCGATAAACCAAGTAATGAAACTCCTGCAATACCAAACTGTGAGGCACTTTTTAAACTCTCAGAATTTATTACTCTGCCATAATGTTTTAAGATCATTTTTAAGCAGGTGGGGCCACAGTCCATGGCATCCAATTGACGATAAATTGTAAACCTTCTAAGTCTCATAACAAAGGCATTTTATCGATGGTAAATTCTTGAAGGGCTGATTGTAAATCTGTCGGGTATTTTCAAATAGCTGTTTTCGGGTTTATAATTTTTCTTGAAGTGAACCAAGTGATATAAAATAATTTCGTATTTATTGAAGTATATCAATCTTCCTCTTTCCCATTTTAACTTTCCAATGATCCCTTCGACCATATAGAGTTCATAAAATACCCTAATCTCGCCTCTCTCTTCCATCCTCTTGATTACATGAGTCATGCTTTCTATCTGGGTCTTAATTTCCTTAAAATAAACTCCATTGGAAAAATCTACATGAGCAAAATTGGTTTCATCGAAACAATAGTGCTCTTCACTTGTTAAAACTTTAACATAGTCCTTGCTTTGCTCGAACAACTTATTCATTTTATCTGAATTCTTAAATACCGCAAAACACCCATGAATCCAGTCAGGTCGAATATTAATGAGATCATAAATTCCTAGCAAATCTTCAGAGACAAACTCTCTAATGTTCCCATAAATGACATCAATATCACTATAGGCCCAATAGTCATAACTAGAAAGCACTTGAGAAAAAATCATGCCGTATGCCGGTTTAAAATCGCATAGCTTATAGCCTGTTTTAATATCGACAGAAAGATTCAATTTAAGAGTGGCAAGTAAGCTAATCTCGCTTAACGTGCTATGGATAATTTTTACATTACTTGGGAGATGCCTAGTATATGAGACATCATCTGTAACAATAAAAAAATCAATGGTAGGATTGTATTTACATGAGTGGATAAAGTAATTAAAATACCAAGGTAATTTTCCAAAATAACAAGCCAAAACAGCTAAACTCTGCAAGTCCTTCTTTAATTATCTATTTGATTACTTCATTAATAACCGAGTTCATCCGATCCTTTATATCAGCGTGAAATCCCTGTTCATAAAAAACGATATTTCCCGCTCTATTAATAATCAAATTAGTCGGGTATAGACTAACTTTAAATTTTTCGGCCATCTCTTGATTTTTTGCAACTAATTCGTATTTTATTCCGAGTTTTTTTTGTACAAATCTCAATGCTTCCTGACTGTCAATATTAGATATGGAGATAAAATTGATAACCGAATTTCCCTTATAGAGAGCAAAGAGTTCATTTAAAAGAGGCAATTCTCGTCTGCATGGCCCGCAAGCAATAAACCAGAAGTTTAATACCAATATTTTTCCAGTTAGTTTGTCAGAATTGTAAATTCTTCCATCAATGGTCTGTATATCGAATCTTGGCGATTGTTTACCTAAAAACAAATGTTCCCCCAAGGTATCGAAAGTAACGACATCTTGGGATTTGGAATGTTGAACTAAGCTGAAGCTCGCTAGTAAAATAAGCACTAAATTTTTCACTGTTTTTGCTCGAATAAAGTATTCATTAAAATAAATTCTTTGACAAACAGCGTCATATGCCGCATCGCCTCAGAATAGTCGTTGCCTTCTATGCGCTTTTTACTAAAAGTTATTGATGTATTGAGTTTCTCAGGAGCTACCAAATTGATATCTTTTCCTTTAGGGTAAAACTCTATTTTGTAATCATTCGATGGAGTAATCGACAAAGAAGCGGTCAACTGAAAAATTGCTTTAATTTTTTTTCGGTTTTTTCTTCGATAATTATTGTAGTAATTATAATGAGTAAAGTTTTTTACAACCTTTCGCGGATAACTCGATTGGTTAAAAACAAATATATTGTTTAAAATTTGAGTAAGAATTGCCGCATGGATTTTATTTTTCGGACTAGAGTAGATTAACTTGTCAAGCGAAAATGAAATATTTTGAGGTGAACCCTCATTATTTTTCGCTACAAGCAATTTGTGGGTAGGTACAAGCGAAAATATTTCGCGACATCCAAATTCTAAAGTAGACTTTAAATTATGATAGTCTGTACTATCTGGTAGATTTTTATTGAAGGCAAAACAACTCCAGTCGGTTGCATTAGTTCCGAGACAGCCAAAGGCCTCTTGCGTTGTATTTGTATTCTTATCTGTAATGTAGCCTTGAAAAGAACCAACAGGTTTTTGATCATCACTCACTTTTACAGCTTCTAGTTTTGCACTTATTGCGTATAGCGAAGGCCCATTTTCTTTTAACTTATAATTCGGTAGAAATACAAATGTGCTGTCCATGCTTAAGCTATCTAAAATTCTACTTACAGCTAAGGTTAAACGTTTTGCGTGCAGCTTTCCTTGATAGACTTTTTTTGCGACAAAAAGGGAGTCAATAGATACTACTGGAATTTTCGGATCGGGATAAAACCTGCCATTACTTGTTAAGAGCTTGCAACTAGAAAAACTAACCAACGTGAGTATAAAAACTAAATAAATTGCTATTCTCATTTGAAAATAATTAACGGTAAGGGCTTAAAAAATAATGGTGCCTTAGTGGCACCATTATGATAACAATTCTAAAATTGACCGCATCCACCGCAACCGTATCCGTAAATATTTGAACAGGCTGAAGCGCATTGCAATAGAGTTCCCCCTACACAAGTCTTTTGAGCTCCATTGATAGTACATTGAATTCCACCTGCTGTGATCTCCTTCATCTCAATCCTTGTCAGCACATCCTTGATGTTCTTAAAGTTCATTTTTTCCGTCTTCATAAATTTGCATTTTTTGTTGTTAATTTTTTAACCTGTTTCACCTTGCGGTGGGGTACAAGCCCTTTTAAACCCCTGTTTTGGCCAAACAATGCTTTTTCTACCATAAATATTCAACTACCCAATTACTTTGGTAAACTGCTTATTCATAAGTTTATTTATGTTTGTTGAAAGTTCTGGAATCATTGGCAGAAAGTCGTCCAGGCTGTACTCTTTAGGCAGCTTTTGCCCGTTTAGAAAAAATGTTGGTGTGGATTGTATCATTTCTCGATTGGCAAAAGCATAATGCCAAGTCGCGATGGTTTTTGCTTCGCCAACATCTGCGTTGTTTAAAGCATGTGAACCCTTAAACTTTTCTAAGTCCCACACTTCAAACCAATCGTGTATCAATTTTTCAGTTTGTTTGCTCTCGTCTCTGGTCCCCTTAATGTGTTGAAGCCAGTAGCCTAAAAGATAAGGCACAGTTACATTTATGGCAACTTCGTCTTTTCCGCTTTGTATAAAACGCAAAGCCACGCTCACTTGATCCGGGTATGTTTGTATCAGTTCACTTATCACTCCATGTGCATTTTTACAGGGGTTGCAATACAAGTTAGTAACCATAAGCAATTTTACAGGTGCATCCGGGTTGCCCAGAAGCATCTCATTTTTAAAGGGCGTGTCGTCAATTTTTTGTTCCTGCAAGAGCAGGTGCGTAAACACGGGTATGGAGTGCTTAACACGGTTGCCATACATACCTACTTTTTCTAATTTGTTAGCATGCTCTGTATATGCTTTTATGAGTAATATTAAAAGGCCGATACTAGCAAAGAGCAAAACTGAAGCGAGTAAATGCGCCATTGGTATATAAGTTATCAGTTTCGTTACGCCTGTTACATAGCTACTGCCAAAAACAACAAACTGAACAACAAGAATGGCTACTACTATTAAACATAACCTGCACCAAGTCTTTGCAACAAAATATTGGTAATAGACCGAGAAGGCTATAATGGGCAAGGTAACCAAACTCAATGCAGCCAATACTGCAAAGTAGCCCTGACTACTTTTCGGCAGTGCTTGTGCTAAAATTAGTGTTATCGATTGGAAAATAAAGAAAGTAATTACGGCTTCCGACAAGCCAATACCAAAGAGTTTGATATCGGCTTTTAATACCCTATCACAGTTGGTGTTTTTACCCGCATTGCAAAAAGCATCTACTGCAGCGTAGGTTACACCAAGTTCCTTTGCCAACAATAAATAACCAACCGCAACTCCGGCAAACGAAGTAACAAGCAATAAAAAAGAAGTAACTGAAAAGGACGTAATAAAAAGATAGGCTAGTAAACCACCAAGCAGAACAAGCAGACTAACGCCCAATTTACTGATGGTGGTTTCTCTGGCGTGCAGTTCGTTGTTTAATTTGTCTTTCGTTTGGTTAGTTGGTTCGGCCTGCAACACTACTTCGGTCCAATAATCTAGGTCGGTGTTGTGTTTGGTAAGATCTGCTGCGCTTTTAATAAGAAGCACATTATTACCAACAGGCAGTAAATAAGGATACGCTATTTCTATCAGTTCGTCTTTTTTTACTCGCCTGGCTGCATGGTTTATGCCAAGCCGTGTAAGTGTATCGGATATACTTAATAGCGAAGGAAAGTCGGGGTGTGAGGCGATAAGCTTTTGCACATATTTTTCAGAAACGGGTATGTGCAAAGCTTTCAAAAATTGTGTTACCGTTTTTTCCATTGCAGTAAAAGAGGTTAGCCTCCTTTTGATTTGATGGTATAAAAGTGGCACGTCAAATTGAGTGGCGCAATAGTAGATATCTACCTATTTTGGCAACAATTGCTTAACGTGCTCGCACGCCAAGTTTGCTAGGAAGCTCCACCCTTATCTCCCTATTTTTAACAGGTATTTTATCGTTTCAATTTGAAGCACAGCAAATTGCAGCAACGATTTGCGACCTTTTAATCCCAACTTACTTCTTATTGTCGCCTGCTGATTATTGATGGTAGCGGGGCTTTTGCAAAGTAATTCTGAAAGTTGTTTCAAGCTCTTGAACTGGGCCGTGTGATACAATATCTTTAATTCAGTGGGGGTTAGTTGGTTGGCGAGCTCTAGATCGAGGGTTATTTTCTGGTCTTCCGCAAGTTTAATTTTCTTCAAGTAGTGTTGTATCACTTCTAATGCTTCAGAAGTAACGTAACTATGGCCATCACGCACCATTTTTATCGCTTTCGCAACCTCACTAAATCCGCGGTCTTTTGCCACAAAACCTTTTGCCCCATGCATATACATGTCTATTATATTGGCCTTATTATCATAAACAGAAAAGGCAATGACTTTAATAGAAGGGTATTCAGCCAACACGCGATCGGTAGCCACGATACCATTCATTACGGGCATTCTTATATCCATCAATATAATATCGGGTAGTTGGTTTAGCACCTTTAGTTTGGCCAGTAAATCCTCCCCATTATTGGCCATTAGTACTATTTCAATTTCAGGTTCATGGCTAAATGATTTTATAAGCGCGTCCTGCAGATTGATAAAATCTTCCGCTATGGCCAACCTGATTTTTCGTTGCGCGAGTGATTTATTGGAGTTGCTTATGACACTTTTAGTTCGTTGGTCTGATTCCGATTTTGACGCCATAAATTATTGTTTTCTGTAACACAACTTACGCTAGTTACAAAAAAAAATAAAATCCCCCCCCCCCAGTTAATACAATAAATATTTCAAAACAATAGAAGAGTGAGTTGATACACTCAAAAAAAAGAAAACCCTTATAAGGTTAGTTATAAGGGTTTAAAAAAAGACAATCACAAAACAGCCTACTGCGCAATTATACTGATGGGGTCACTCCACAACCCTTGCCCTGCTGAAGTTATTGGCGCAACACGGAACCAATATTTTGTGCCGGGTTTTAAGTCATTAATGGTAACCGTGGAAATAGTTGTAATGGCAAATTGTTCCCACCTGGTTCCATTTGCAGATGGTGTGTCTGAAGGCAACGGATCGGGGCTCATTTGCCAAACATAACTGGCACGGGGCGTTACAGGTGTTTGCAACATAGCCTCTCCTTCATGTTCACCATTTACCACTACAAACTTGTTGGGTTGGCGAGCGCCCTTACCCTTTACATCCATACCAGCAGCCAAGATAATTGTTTCATCTCCATTGGCAATAATCTCCACATAATTACCCAACTGGGTAAGTTTACTATCCAGCACGTCTTCACTGTCGTGCATTAACGCGGTTTGTGCAGGGCCTCCGCCTTGCGCAGCAATACTGGTGGTTTCTAACTCATCGGTTGCCGTGGTCACTTCCGCCAAAGGCGGCAACGGATTTACAAAGCGCGCATCGGCACTTATGCTTTTTACAAATTTTCTAGATTTTTTGATTTTCTCTGGTACTGACAATCTCGCCAGCCCAAGGCTTACTTTAGCTTTTGTCATATATTTAGTTTTGTGCTTGGCCACTGCTGATCAACTTCTCTGCGATCGTTCAAAGCAGTATGTATGGTGGCCAAACGGGTTAAACATTTTTTAGTCAGCAAGTAAAATTTAGCATAACGTTTTTTTGTTGATTGATTGGAGCAGCCTGTTGCATTAACGTAAACAAAACCCGTGCCACACAGACCCGTATCAAAACCTATTAGTCGCACTTTGATTTTATCACCCTGTGTTTCTATGGTGATAACACTTCTTCCTGTTACTAGAAAATATCTTGCTGAAATGAAAATACTTGTTGTTGCTAGAAGAAAACATCTCTTCATAATGGTACCATCTATACATATCATGAAAAAATGTGTTGTAATTTAAAGAAGGTATATTTTTCTTATCGAAAGATGTATTGACGCAATCAATAGATGTATATTCCTCATAGAAACATATCTTGTCGTTATGAAAACATATTTTCTTGTGAAAGAACAGTGTCTTGTCGTTAGGTGAATAGATGTTTTTGATAATAAAACACTTAATGAAGGTAGACAAACATCTGCTATTGACGAAAGTAGAAATAGTAGCAGCTAGAATTCATCCACTCGGCTAGCGAACAGAGCCATCATTCTTTGACAAAGCCATAAAACCATCGGAATAACCTATTCTAACAAAATTGATATGTTTACCTTATTGCGTAAACAATGGCATCTGCTGTTTGCGCAATGCAAATTGCTAACTAGTATGTAAAATACTTTCTTTGATAAAATCATCAAATTTCTGGCCATCTTTCAAAAAATAAGATTCCATCGGCAAATAATACCAAGGTGCGGATGAAATAGGGGCTTTAAACTGGGCATCGATAAGTTTAGTCATATCCTTTTCAGTCGTTACTATACAAACCTCGGCACCCGCTTTTTTTTGAACCTCTAGGATCTTGGTCAAATCATTTTTTGTATAACTATGGTGATCAGTAAAATAAAAATGTTTGATCAACGTAAAATTCGCTTCAACATATGCAACCAGTGTTTCGGCTTTTGCAATACCTGAAACCAAGATTACTTGTTTCATTAGTTCGACCGATTTTCCAAAAGGTATGGGTGCGGCATATTTTATCGCGCTAAAAAAAACGGGCTTGCCGGGTGCATACTTTTGAGCCTCGGTGGTGATCCTATTCCTTGTGGCCTCATCCAAGTTAGGTGGGCATTTAGTTACTACCAACACGTCAGCTCTCTTGGCGCCTGATCTGGCTTCGCGTAGTCTTCCAGCGGGCAGCACCATATCGCTATAAAATGGGTTCCAATAATCGGTCAATAAAACAGAAAGCTGGGGTCTTACAGACCGGTGTTGATAGGCATCGTCCATTAGAATAATCTCTGTGTCCGGATACTCATGAAGAATATGAGGGATGGCAAATGCTCTGTCTTCGGCCACCGTTACGTTAATTTTTTCCTTGAATTTCAAGTAAAACTGAAATGGTTCATCGCCAAGAGTTGCGGCAGAATCGTGAGTGGAAGCAAATCGCAGCCCTTTCGTTTTCCTTCCGTATCCTCTGCTTAAAGTCGCCACATTTTTAGAATCGGTTAGTAATCGAATAAGGTATTCCGCCATGGGAGTTTTGCCGGTGCCGCCCACAGAAAGGTTGCCGATACTGATTACAAAAGTTTCAAATTCAAATGAAGATTTATGTCCAATATCATACAAATGATTGCGAAATCGGGTAATGCCATCATAAAGCGCAGCGAACGGATATAAAAAGATCTTTAAAAGCATGAGTCTAATTCTATTTAGCCGCTTAAATTTAGGCTTTTTAACCCAACGATCGCTGACCTTCAACACCGCCCACCATCTCGAAATTTAATCATGGAAAAACTAACCATCAGCCACGTCATCGACTTTTTAGAAGCCGTGGCACCCACTGCATACCAAGAAAATTATGACAATTGTGGTTTGTTAACAGGGTCGGCAGAATGGGACGTCTCGGGCATATTAACAACGCTAGACTGCACAGAAGGGGTTGTTGAAGAAGCCATTCATCGAAATTGCAACTTGATTGTGAGCCACCACCCTATCATTTTCAAGGGATTAAAAAAAATTACTGGAAAAACGTATGTGGGGCGAACCATCATTAAAGCCATTAAACACGATATCGCCATTTATGCTGTCCACACCAACCTCGATAATGTGCTGGAAGGTGTAAATGCACGGATAGCAGACAAAATTGGGCTCACAAATAAGAAAATCCTGCTTCCTAAAGATAATTCGCTCTCAAAACTGGTGACTTTCGCGCCTGTTGAAAGCGCAGCAAAAGTATTGGATGCATTGCACGAGGCGGGAGCCGGAAACATTGGTAATTACAAAAAATGCAGCTTCACTTCCGTGGGAACGGGGACTTTTCTACCAACGGGAGGCGCCCTCCCAGTAATTGGAAAGACTGGCTCGATCGAGAAAGTAGAAGAAACAAGAATTGAGGTTATTTTCCCAACGGCAGATGAGACGAAGGTTCTTCGAGCCTTAAGAAACGCCCACCCCTATGAGGAAGTCGCCTATTATCATTCTGCCTTGCTCAATGATAATTCTTCTATCGGAGCAGGAATAATGGGTGATTTAAAAAGCCCGGAAGAACCAAAACAATTTCTTTTGCGTTTGAAAAAAGTCATGAAAACCGATTCAATTCGCTACACTGCCCTGGGCAATAAACCGATACAAAAGGTTGCAGTCTGTGGAGGAGCGGGTGGCTTTCTGCTTCAAAAAGCAATTGCGGCTGGTGCCGATGCCTTTGTCTCAGCCGACTTCAAATACCATGAATTTTTTGATGCTGATAACCAAATTCTTGTAGCTGATATAGGGCATTACGAAAGTGAACAATTCACGAAAGAACTTTTACAAGAGGTTTTAACCAAAAGATTTCCTACTTTTGCGATCAATTTTTCAAATACACCTACTAATCCAATAAGCTATCTCTAAATAAGCAATGGAAAATCAAACAGTTACACAGAAATTAGAAGCCTTAGTTAAATTACAGTACATCGACACAAAAATTGATCAGCTTAAAAAGCTCCGTGGAGATCTTCCTGATGAAGTGCAAGATTTGGAAGATGAAATGGAAGGCTACAAAACTCGTTTAGGTAAGTTCGAATCTGATTTAAAGGATTTAGAGGAGTTAATTAAAAAGAATAAAGAGGGTATTAAGGAAGCTGAAAAACTTGTAAAAAAATACAACGAGCAGCAGAAAAATGTTAAGAATAACAGAGAGTATGATGCGATCACTAAAGAAATAGAGCTACAAGAGCTGGAAGTTCAGATTTGTGAGAAGAGAATTAAAGAATCAAAAGATAAAATTGAGGCAAAAAAGAATGAAATAGGATCGATAGAAACCCTGATCAAAGAAAGGTCGGAAGATCTTGAAAACAAGAAGGGAGAACTAAACGACATCTTGGGTGAAAGCCAGGAAGAAGAGAAAAAGTTCTTAGAGGATAGAGCGAAGGCTGCAAAGAAGATTGAAGAAAAACTGTTAAAATATTATGAGCGTCTTCGCGCAAGTTTAACCAATGGGTTGGCGGTAGTGCGTGTGGTTAGGGGGGCGGCTGAAGGCTGTAACATTATTATTCCACCTCAGAAAATAGCTGAGATAAAGGAAAAAAAGAAGATTGTAATTGATGAACATTCAGGGCGCATTTTAGCTGACGTAGATATGGGACCTATAGAAGAGGAGCCAAAAGCAAAGAAAGCAGCACCTGTAAAACGAACAAAAAAGGTTGAATAGCTCTATTCTGTGTAAACTCAAAAAAACAGGCTTTATGGCCTGTTTTTTTTTACTTAGTTTTTCAACAGCCCAGGCCGTAGATAATATATGGACTTTTGATGCAGAACTGCAAAAAGCCTATGAGTTAATTCTAAACCTTCGCACCGAAGAGGCCACCCAACTTTTGTTGAAAAATACAAAATCGAACGCGCTACATAAAAGTTATCTACTCAGCTTTAGCGAAACATTGGAAATTCTTATCACCGAAGATGAGAAAAAGTTTGAGCTGGTCGATGAAAAAATAAAACAACGAATTGCACAGGCAGAAGATGCGCCTGAAAATGCAGAGACGCTTTTCCTGCAGGCTGAATTGACCTTGCAGCGTGCCTTCAACTACATCAATTTAAACCAAAATGTAAGTGCTACGTTTGCTCTGCGAAGAGCATACAATCTTACCGAGGATTGTATTAAAAAATATCCCAGTTTTATTCCCATCAAAAAAACCAGTGGCGTAATTCAGGTAATGGTGGGGTCAATACCCGATAAATTCAGTTGGCTTGTCAGTTTGATGGGAATGCATGGTTCAGTGCCCGTTGGGCAAAAACAATTAGAAGATTTAAGATTATCAAAATCTTCCCTTAGCCGCGAGGCAACGATACTCTTCTTCACAGTAAAAGGATTTATCAATTTACAGTTTGAAGAAGCAGCAAAAGGCATTCAAGAATGTTTAAAAACCGAACCGGATAACCGATTGCTACTTTTTATCGGTGTAAACATGTTTTTTAAAAGCTCACAAAGTGAAGAGGCCTATAAGCTCATAGAAGAAGCAGATAAAAACAAAAAGGGACTCCAAATCGTGTACCTAGAATACTTACGCGCGGAAACGCTGCTTCAAAAAGGAGAATATGCCAAAGCCATACCCGTCTATCAAAACTTTATAAAAACATTTAACAGCAAAAATTTAAAGAAAGATGCATACTATAAGATTGCCATTTGCCATTGGTTGTTAAACCAACCAGAGCAAGCGCGACAGAATTATGAGAAAGCAAAAGTAACAGGCCGCGAAATGGCCGACCCTGATAAGTTTGCAGCCAAACAATTGGAAGACCCTAAATTCCCAAATGCCAAAATTCTAAGAGTACGCTTTTTTACCGATGGCGGATATTTCAAAGAAGCAACAGAGGCCATTCAGCTTATTTCATACAGCGAATTGACAACACAAAAAGATAAAACAGAATATGCTTATAGAAAAGGTAGGTTGGCGCATAAAATGGGTGACATAAATGCCGCCAAAACATTCTATCAACAAACAATTGAAATGACCGGGACGA
Source organism: Cyclobacteriaceae bacterium (assembly GCA_044349005.1). Classification (GTDB taxonomy): domain Bacteria; phylum Bacteroidota; class Bacteroidia; order Cytophagales; family Cyclobacteriaceae; genus ELB16-189. The sequence goes on along the minus strand of JBIKRT010000024.1, from coordinate 10,953 downwards.
ACTCGTGGTACTTTGCGCCCAACGCGGCCTTGCAATTAGGCTATATCGCCCAATCGGAAAAAGACTATGCCAATGCCAAAAAGTTTTTTGAAAAAGCCATGAGCTACAAGCGGCATGAGTACAAGAGTAGCATAGACACAAAAGCCAAAGCCGCTCTAAAGGCACAGAAATCATTTTAATAATTTTTCGATTGTTATGGTTTCTAGCAGATGCACCTTTGAAGCCCGGAATAATCAAATCATGTTCAATTTGATTTATTTCTATCTCTGTTGTAAACTTGAGGGAGTAAAATTTGTTAAAAATCGCGTATAAATCATAGAAAATGGAAAAACAAACAACTACTAGTACGTCTTCCCATAGCATGAATGGAGAAGGCAAATGCCCCTTTCATGGTGGGGCAATTAAACAAAGCGCAGGGGGCGGCACACGCAATCGCGATTGGTGGCCAAATCAACTGAAACTAAATATCCTCCGACAGCACTCGGGCCTATCTAATCCAATGGGCGGATCGTTTGACTACACTGAGGAGTTTAAAAGTCTTGATTTCGCTGCGTTAAAGAAAGACGTTATCGAACTAATGACGACATCTCAAAGTTGGTGGCCTGCTGATTATGGTCACTATGGTCCTTTTTTTATAAGAATGGCTTGGCACAGTGCGGGTACCTATCGCATTGCAGATGGTCGCGGGGGTGCTGGAGCGGGAACGCTGCGCTTTGCTCCACTCAATAGTTGGCCTGACAATGGAAACCTGGACAAGGCGCGTCTATTGCTTTGGCCGATTAAGCAAAAATATGGTAACAAGATTTCATGGGCAGATCTAATGATCTTGACCGGTAACTGCGCGTTGGAATCAATGGGCTTTAAGACCTTCGGCTTTGCAGGAGGACGCGAAGATGTTTGGGAACCCGAGGAAGACGTATACTGGGGAGCTGAAAAAAAATGGTTGGATGACCAACGCTACACGGGAGATAGAGAACTTGAGAATCCACTTGGAGCAGTTCAGATGGGATTGATCTATGTTAATCCCGAAGGCCCTAACGGTAAACCAGATGCACTCGCAGCGGCCCGCGATATACGCGAAACCTTTGGCCGTATGGCAATGAACGATGAAGAGACCGTTGCACTTATTGCTGGCGGGCATACTTTCGGTAAAGCACACGGTGCAGCTGATCCAAATAAGTACGTGGGTGTGGAACCTGCCGCAGCGGGGATTGAAGAGCAAAGTCGTGGGTGGAAGAATACATTTGGCTCTGGAAATGCTGGAAGCACTATTACAAGTGGATTAGAGGGAGCATGGTCAACCACGCCCACCCAATGGAGTAATAACTATTTTGAGAATTTATTTGGTTTTGAATGGGAGCTTACCAAAAGCCCCGCGGGTGCTCAACAATGGACACCTAAAAATGGCGGTGGTGCGGGAACAGTGCCAGACGCACACGATTCATCTAAAAAGCATGCCCCTATTATGTTCACTACCGATTTAGCGCTAAGGCTAGATCCAGTATATGAAAAGATATCAAGGCACTTTTTTGAAAACCCCGCTGCGTTTGCGGATGCCTTTGCCCGCGCATGGTTCAAGCTTACCCATCGCGATATGGGGCCAATTGCTCGGTACTTAGGGCCGGAAGTGCCCAACGAAGTGTTGATCTGGCAAGACCCTATTCCTGCCATTACTTACAAGTCAATTGACGAAGCCGACATTGCCTCGCTGAAAGCAAAACTACTCGCCTCAGGATTGTCCATTTCGCAGCTAGTTTCCACGGCCTGGGCGTCTGCATCTACCTTCCGTGGCTCGGACAAGCGTGGCGGTGCAAATGGCGCTCGCATTCGGTTGTCGCCACAGAAAGATTGGAAAGCAAATAATCCTGTTCAACTGGCTACTGTTTTGAAAGCACTGGAGACGATTCAAACTTCGTTCAATAGCTCCTCATCCATTGGCAAGCAAGTTTCAATGGCCGATTTGATTGTGCTTGGCGGTTGCGCAGCTATAGAAAAAGCGGCTAAAAATGCTGGACACGAAGTAAAAGTGCCTTTCACGCCTGGCCGTGCCGATGCCACGCAAGAGCAGACAGATGTGGAATCATTTGCCGTGCTAGAGCCACAAGCAGACGGATTTAGAAACTATCTGAAAGCAAAACACACCGCTTCCGCGGAAGAATTGCTGATCGATAAAGCTCAACTGATGACCTTAACAGCCCCCGAAATGACAGTGCTGGTAGGGGGGCTTCGTGTGCTGAATACTAACTTCGATCATTCTAAGCATGGAGTATTTACCAAAAAAGCAGACGCGCTAACCAACGATTTCTTCGTTCATCTGCTTGACTTGAATACCACATGGAGCGCTTCGTCTGATTCAAAAGAGATATTTGAAGGTCATGATAGGGCAACCGATCAACTTAAATGGACAGGCACTCGGGTTGACCTTATATTTGGATCAAATTCCGAGTTAAGAGCGATCGCAGAAGTGTATGGATGTAGCGATTCTCAGGAAAAGTTTGTAACGGATTTTATCGCTGCGTGGAATAAAGTGATGAACCTCGATCGTTTCGATTTGGCTTAAATCCTATTTTTAGATGTCCGATAAAAAAGGTGACTTTGAAACGGTCACCTTTTTTATTCCCGTCTTGGTGACGAAGCCTTTACGATGTGGAATTACAACCTGAACCCAACGCATTGGGAAGGAATAGTAGGATGCCTGATGCCTCGTTAGGCCTGCTCGAAGTACGCAAAAACCTATTTTATCACAGCCTTGCCCGCTTTCTTCCAATCGGTAATGCCGCCCTGCAAGTTGTAAACTTCTTTGAAACCTAGGTCTTTTAAAATCTCACAAGAAGAAGAGCTGCGACCTCCACCTTTGCAATACACAAAAACGGGCTTCGATCTGTCCAGCTTACTCACTTGGCTCTTAAAATCGGTTCCGTAATAATCAATTTGAGTAGCTCCTGATAAATGACCCTCTTTATACTCCTCGGCAGTTCTCACATCAAGAATTATTTTATCCTTCATTGCAGCGGCCTTTTTTTCAAAGTCGGCAGCGACAACGGTCTTCACCGTCTGCGCGTTCGCAAAGGAAACAACTCCTAGCACCATCGATAAAAGAAATAAACGAAATTTCATTTTATAAAATCTTCAATTTACTATACTGCTGCATCCGCAAAAGCGAGCAAATGCTGCACATCGTTGTGTTTTTCAATGGTCATCATTGTGCCGGAATAATTCAACAAGTATAAGCACAAATTTTGGTGTTCAAACATATCCATGCTTTTTAAGGGGTAGTTTAGCAAGTTGCAAAGCAAAATCCGAATGGCTCTGCCGTGCATACAAATAAGAATGGTTTCTTCTTGCTGCTGGCTCAAGATGTATTTCAAGACAGGCTTTTGCCGGACGGCAACATCTTCAGGGCTTTCGCCCCCTTCTATGCGCTGGCTGGTATTTCCTTGCTGCCATTGCTCCAACATCCAATGATAGTATCGATCTTCCTCTGGTGTAATTCGCCTACCCTCATTGGCACCCCAACTTATTTCATTTAAGCCAGCAAAGGCCTCGTTTTTAATGCCTACACTTAGAAAAGGCTGAACAGTTTCCTTTGTGCGTTTCAATGCAGAAGTGTAAACTTTATCAAATTTTACATGTTTATACATCTCAAAAAAAGCATTTGCTTGACTACGACCTTGCTCGTTCAAGGAGGTATCTACTCCGCTGCCTTGCACGATTCCCGTTAGGTTGAAATCCGTTTGACCGTGACGAATGATGTAAATTTTTTTGCTGCTCAATTTCCCTTAATTTGCCGCAAAAGTAAGTATTTCATTTGTTTTCGTCATCCTACACACCCGAGTATGTCAATATTTAACAGTGAGTTAACACTCGAATTACTGAACAAAATGGGCACCAACACAATGGTATCTCATTTAGGCATTGAGTTTACTGCCATCGGTGAAGATTGGCTAGAAGCAAAAATGCCGGTAGATGCCAGAACTCATCAGCCACTTGGATTGTTACATGGAGGAGCGTCCGTTGCGCTGGCCGAAACAATGGGCAGTGTAGCAGCAACGTTTTGTGTGGATTTGAAAACACAATACTGCGTGGGGTTAGATATCAATGCAAATCATATCAAAAGCGTAAAAAGTGGATTTGTGTATGGAAAAACTAAACCGCTGCATATTGGGAAAAAGACACACGTCTGGGAGATACGAATAACAAATGACGAAAAAGAGCTTGTCTGCATTAGCCGCTTAACAATGGCCGTGATAGATAGGCGCTAAAAGAAATAAGCTTGATGCAACCGACAAATTCCGTAAAAGCCGCAACTGTCAATGAATTAGAACAGCTCTCTTTCCTTATTAGTCATCATCTTGCGGAGGGAAACACGGTAGCCCTTTGGAGGGCTCCTAATTCCAACGAAAAGCAATTACTTATTTGTACCACGGGAGTTAAAGAAATTGATGATTTACAAGTAGAAGAAACAGAAACGGGTTTTGTTTTTGCTCCTTTCGATACTGCTAGGAAAAAGACGTTCTTTAAAGGCGATCTGGTTTACTCCTTCAAAGAGGGCGAGTTGATAGATGGCACTGTCACTGACATTTCTGGTGAAAACGGGTTACACGTGGGCATGGACATGCTCCCAAGAAAGCGGGAATCGGCTCCTATCGATCATGATCCGACAAGTGGCAATCATTATAAGGACTTGGTTCAAAAGAGCATTTCACACATTAAAGCGGGAACAACGGATAAGATAGTTCCTACACGTTTTAAAGAGATTGAACTAAACGAAGACTTTGATTGTGTTGCTGTATTCCAGAAGTTATGCGCAGCCTATCCTGCTGCTTTTGTCTCCTTTGTAAGTTCGGAAGAAACCGGAACCTGGATTGGTGCTACGCCCGAACTATTAGTTAGTTTAGATGCAAAAGAGCATTTTAAAACTGTTGCCCTAGCTGGCACCAAGCGATGGAGGTCAGGGATGAATATAAAGTCCGTAGCATGGACAGAAAAAGAGATTGAAGAACAGGCATTGGTATGTAGGTACATAATCAGTTGCTTTAAAAAAATCCGCTTGCGCGAATATGAAGAACGCGGCCCGCGCACAGTCACGGCCGGTAACGTGGTACATCTAAAGACTGAATTTGAAGTCGATACGGTGGCCACTAATTTTCCGTTGCTCACTTCCGTGATGTTAAAATTACTACACCCTACCTCCGCAGTGTGCGGCATGCCCCTCGAAAATGCGCAACAATTTTTAAAGGCGAACGAAGGGTACGACAGAGAATACTACACGGGTTTTCTAGGGCCAGTAAACGTAAAAAATGAGAGTCATTTGTTTGTCAACTTGAGATGCATGCAAGTGCTAACCAAGAGTGCGCTATTGTATGCGGGAGCGGGCGTTACCATTGACTCCGATCCGCAGAAAGAATTCGAAGAAACAGAGCTAAAAATGGAAGCCATTTTAAACATTATCAAATAAATGACAAGGCTTCAACCCATTTATGATATTGCGCAGATGTGTTCGCTAAAAGGGTTGAGCCAAGTCATTGTTTGTCCTGGGTCGCGTTGTGCCCCGCTCACTCTCGCGTTTGTCAATCATCCAGGTTTTAACACAAGAACAATAAGTGATGAGCGAAGTGCGGCATTCATAGCCACTGGCATAGCGCAACAAACATCAACGCCCGTGGTGCTCGTGTGCACCTCTGGCTCAGCCGCTTACAACTTCGCGCCTGCGGTGGCAGAAGCCTATTACCAGCGGATTCCCTTAATTATTCTAACTGCCGATCGTCCAACCGAGTGGATTGATCAATGGGATGGACAGACTATTCAGCAGGAAGGACTGTATGGAAAGCATGTAAAAAAATCATTCCAACTCCCAGAAGCAGAGAGTCACGTTGATGTCAGTTGGCATATCAATCGCATCGTAAATGAAGCGATTAATCTATCGAAAGATTTCCCGTGCGGCCCAGTGCATATCAATATTCCTTTACGGGAACCCTTGTATCCTCAAAAAAATGAATCTATAAAATTCAACGAATCTACCAGGGTGATTGAACGGATGGAAACCCGTACTTTTTTTAGCGAAGAGCAAGCCAATCAACTAATCGTTGACTGGAATGGCTTTTCTAAAATAGTGGTGTTAGCTGGCCAAGATAATTACAACGACCGTCTTGCGAAAGTTTTGGAGCGATTCATTCGCCATCAAAAAGTAGCGTTGGTAGGCGATGTAATTTCTAATGTTCATAGTATTGCTGACACCATTCGTTACGCTGATTCTTTTTTGGGCCAATGCCCCGACTCGGTAAAGCGAGCACTTCAACCCGAACTGCTTGTTACGTTTGGCAAATCGGTTATCTCCAAAAATCTAAAACTCTTTCTTCGCCAAAATAAAAGTCTAAAACACTGGCACATCCAACCCAAAGGCGATGTGCCCGACACGTTTCAATCCTTAAACACGGTAATTGAGAGCGAACCTGAGGACTTCTTTGAGCTATTGACAAACACCAAAAGTGCGTCTGAATTTGAATTAATAAAACGACAAAATTTTTACACCCTTTGGGAAGCAGAAGAACATCGAACAAAACGAGCGGTGGGTCAATTTTTTGAGAAGAGTGAACTCCATGAGTTGAGTCTGCTTCAGGAGGTAATCACTAAATTACCTGCACGCTGCAACATTCACCTAGCGAACAGTATGTCGGTACGTTATGCAAACTTTATTGGATTGGAAGCGGGCAAAAAGGGGATTCGCGTTTTTGCTAACCGCGGCACCAGCGGCATAGATGGCTGCACTAGCACGGCCGTTGGGCATGCGTTTTCAAGCGAAGTTCCAAATTTTTTGATAACGGGCGACTTGGCCTTTTTCTATGATCGAAATGCGTTCTGGCATAACTACGCATTACCAAATTTCAGAGTGGTTATACTGAACAATCATGGAGGCATAATCTTCAATTTGATTGATGGGCCTGAAAACGCACCTGAGCGACAAGAGTTTTTCATCACTAATCAAAAGCTTACCGCAAAGAATTTGTGTGGAGAGTTTGGATTCGACTACCTAAAAATAGAAAGCGCCCGGCAAGTAAAAAATGCACTAGTTGATTTTTTTACCTTTGATGGAAAGACAAAAATACTTGAACTTGAAGGCACTCAAGAAGTAAACAAAAACGCGTTTGAAAAATTCAAAAAGCATATAAAATCAACTTATCAATAACGATTAATGAATTTAAAATACCACTGGCAGCCTGTTAAAGAATATAAAGAAATTCTATTTCATCAATACGAGGGAATTGCACGAATTAGTATAAACAGGCCCGAAGTTCACAACGCTTTCACGCCTCTTACTGTGCAAGAATTAATTGATGCTTTCTTAGTATGTCGAGAAAGCACTGAGATTGGAGTAATTGTGTTGACGGGCGAAGGTGGAAAGGCATTCTGCAGCGGTGGAGATCAAAGCGTACGTGGCCACGGTGGGTATATAGGTATCGACACAGTGCCGCGTCTTAATGTACTGGATTTACAAAAAATAATTCGCTCTATTCCTAAACCGGTAATTGCTGCAGTAGCTGGGTGGGCCATTGGTGGCGGCCACGTATTGCACGTTGTTTGTGATTTAACCATCGCAGCTGAGAACGCTCGTTTCGGGCAGACTGGCCCTAAAGTAGGTAGTTTTGATGGTGGCTTTGGTGCCTCGTATTTAGCTAGGATTGTAGGTCAAAAGAAAGCCCGTGAGATCTGGTTCCTTTGTGATCAATACGATGCCAAGGAAGCCATTGAAATGGGACTGGTAAACAAAGTTGTGCCGCTTGATAAGTTAGAAGAAACCTATGTAGAGTGGGCAAATAAAATTTTAAGTAAAAGCCCGTTGGCAATCCGGATCCTGAAGAGTGCCTTCAATGCCGAGCTTGACGGCCAAGCGGGCATTCAGGAATTGGCAGGCAATGCTACGCTACTTTATTACTTGAGCGATGAGGCCAAAGAGGGTAAGAATGCGTTCATCGAAAAACGGAATCCGGATTTCAGCAAGTATCCAAAGTTTCCGTAACGTACCATGAAGCTTATTACAAAATGCGTATCAATTGCTATTCCCATTTTGATTTTTGTTACTATTTCCATCTCTGCCCAATCTGTCATGCCCAGCTCTAAGCAAAAATCATATGCCTTTCGGCTAAAGCCTCATGAAGACCTGAAGCAAGGCATTCTCAATTTTGCGGCCGATCATAAGATGAAGGCGGGATGCATAGTAACCGCAGTAGGAAGTTTAGAGCAGTATAACTTACGTTTCGCTAATCAACCAAAAGGGACAGCGCTGTCAGGTCATTTTGAAATAGTCTCGTTGGTAGGCACCTTTTCAGAAACGTATGGCCATTTGCATTTATCCGTATCCGATAGCACAGGGAGAACCATTGGCGGACATCTTCTTGACGGCAATAACGTATATACTACAGCAGAAATAGTAATTTTAGAACTTACTGAGCTTGAATTCGGAAGAATCAAAGATTACACTTACGGGTATGAAGAATTGATGATAAAGGCGAGAAACAAATAAAAATCTTTTACTGTGCTACTAATTAGCCGCCCAGATTTTAAGAGTAAATTGATTATTGATGTATGAAACGAGTAGGTTTATCAAGCGAATTCAACAAAACATCCCGCCTTTTCTAGAGAATTTTGATAAAAATGAAACTGAAGCAAAATTAGCAATGTCAATCAATCCAAAAAAAGCTGGCTGGTTTTCGGAAGTCATTGCCTTTCGTAAAGCGAATCTCGAAGAATTATTAATCGAGAATAAAAAGGCACTGAGTTCTCTGTTAACGATTTATCAAGCCATCCAACCCGTTGGATTAATCAATGGGCAACTGTTTGGCAACATCAGTTACCCTAATTCAGAAGGGTGGACACCGCTTGAAAAAACACAGATTCTATTTGCGGACTGCGTAGTCAGCAGTTCGTTGCTAAATCATGACAACCTAAAGATAAAAGACGATGCCATAGCGGATGAAGTGATTGCCAAGACCGTGACAAATATTGGTTATTTTTATCAGGCGCTATATCCTCAGATAGGAATAAGCTATAATAACTTATTCGGAAAACGAAAAAATGCCAACGAGTTAGCAGAGGCGATTTTTGAAAAAAGAGTGAGGAGCGTAATTGATAATAACCATAAGCTAGTCGAACAGTTCTTTCATAATGGTCTGTTATTTCTTGATATCTATATTTTTAGTCGTTGGGTAAATACACAGCGCGATGAAGTAGCTACTATTTTATTCAAGTCGCTTTTAGAAGACTACCGTTTTTCGGTATTAAAAGTAATTGCTGCCGCTGCCCATTCCAATAAATCCATAGCAACTGCTGAGAAAGATTTCATGGAATCATTTATAAAAAGCTCCTATCTGCCTACTAGTAAAATTGCGGAAGCGCGAGAAATCTTTGCTAAGGGAATTGAGATTCGTGAATTAGAGGTACACCCAGATAACACATGGGTGGTTAAAAAATATTTCCTTGAGATGGCCATCGTAACCATTTGGTCAGATAAAATAATAGATGACGATGAAATGCTTTTTCTTGAGAAATTCACTCATTATCTTGATCTTTCGAACAGAGATTTAGAAAGAAGTCTCTTTTCCGTTAAAGAAATGGTGCCAGAAAAAAATCTTGAATGGAAATGAATTTAATCTTTCCTTTGCGGGAGGTAAATTTTATTCTAATCATATTTTTTCTTGAAGTCGATCATAAAATTGAATGGCAAAGTCATCGATTTTCCAGAACTATTAACTGCTGAAATTCTCATTCATAAGTCCAATTTTGAAAAAGAGTTTGTTGAATCAATTCAACGCTGGAAAAGCTCGGACGATTCATTTACCTTTTCCACCTCTGGCTCTACTGGATTACCCAAAACAATTTGTTTTAGCCGTAATCAACTCAAAGCCAGTGCTCATTTAAGTATTGATGCGCTACAACTAAAGCCTCAACAAACATCTTTGATCTGTCTTGACACGCGGTTGATCGCGGGTAAAATGATGGTGATTAGAAGTTTGGAAAACAGCATGAATATAATAGCGGTAGAACCGTCTGCTGATCCTTTAAAAGAAATCTCGATGGACGAACAGATTGATTTTGCAGCTTTTGTGCCGTATCAGCTACAAGCAATCTTAGAGTCGCCTTTATCAACTGCTAAGTTGAATAAAATTAAGTGTGTAATTATTGGCGGTGCACCTTTAGACGAGCGTGCAAGGCTAAAACTAGAATCGCTTAACTGTAACGTTTATGCCACTTATGGCATGACGGAGACGATTACCCACATTGCATTACAAAAGTTAAACGGGCTTGGCAAGCAAGACTATTTTAAGGCGCTAAAAAGCGTTTCACTTTCGGTGGACCATCGGCAATGTCTGGTCATTGAAGTGCCACATCTGCCCGAAAAAGTAATCACTAACGATGTGATTGAATTCATTGACAAAGATACCTTTCGATGGATTGGCCGGTTCGATAATGTGATCAATTCGGGTGGGGTAAAAGTAATTCCCGAAAAGGTAGAAGCTAACATATTGCTAGTTTTCAAAAAACTTGATATCAACAATCGGTTCTTTCTTGCAGGAGTAAAAGATGCCAAGCTAGGCACCAAGCTTGTTTTGGTAATGGAAGGAGCTACCCCGCATACTGAAACCGCAATTATAGATGAGTTAAAGAAAAGTCTTTCAAAATATGAAGTGCCCAAAGCCATTTTCTTTGTGCCCAACTTTATAGAAACGCAGACGCAAAAAATCAACAGAACCGACACACTTAAGCTCGTTGAAGAGTAAACGGACAATGTAGTTACCGATTAACCAACGTCATTACTCATAAGCCCTCACCCCTACCCGCTCTTTCCAGAACTGAAAAGAGGGGCAAAAGGGCATATTACTGAAAAATAGTTGGTGACACCCCGTTGGGGGCATTGACAATCATATAGTTACAAGGAGTTTAGTGAAAGTGGTTTCA
>JBIKRT010000093.1:0-16701 GCA_044349005.1 Cyclobacteriaceae bacterium | reverse complement strand
CCTGTTGAAATATGGAAAACTCCACCACCCGTTGAGCGGGGTGGAGTTTTCCACATTCCAACAGGATGCCAAGTTCACCTGGAAATCTTTAATTTTGGATGCTACTAAGTAAGGGGAGCTTTCACAATCCTTAAATAAATAGAAGAATAAACATTTATTGACTCAGCTATAAGAATAGGAACAAGCCCAATAAAAATAAAGAAAGCCAATGGGCTTTTACTTGCCCACGCCATACTAATCAAAAAAGCACTAATCAATGAGAAACCAATACCAACTGTAGGAATTAGCCTATTTTTTACATTTTTTAAATTGTTAATAATATTCTGTTATTTTTTATTGCGCTTAAATTGAGGGAGCCCAAAACTGAAGTATCCCGACCATTCAAAGAATGAATATTTCATTGGCTCAATAAGCACTCTTGTCCCAATTTGAGCATTCGATTTTCCAATAAAGAGGATGTGAATATCACCTACTATGCCTAGTTTAAAAACATTTCCTCTGTCTAAGAAAGGATTTGGATTTGAATCTGGGACAATTGTTTCGCTCCTCACATAGCCAAGGGTACCTCCCATCCCAACATTAATTGATGTATTATCATTGAATTCCCATGTTAATGGCGCGATTAGAACAAGCTCGAAATAGCGTACATCAATTGTTGCTATTTGATTTAAATCGTTTACTGAAAATATTCCTTTTCGAACACCTAAATTGAATTCAGTCCTCAAATAGTGAAATGGTATCCTCAAATCATTTTTTGAATTCAGATTGAGATACTTATACAATCCCATAGAGGCAACCAGAAAGCCCGAAGAATTGGGGATCGGAATATTAGTGTTAATGCTATTACTCTGACCTAACTTTATCGTCAGACCTGTTAATCTTTTATTGAAATCAAACTGAGCGTATGTGTTTCTTGTCCCTATAAATACCATAAATAATATAAAGACCAAGTATAGAAAGGATCTCATTATTCCCACATATAAATGCCTTCAATACCGTTCCAAGCGCCAGCTATTCCACCAACTATCGCACCCTCAATAACATAAGACCTTAAACATCCACTATTACATGCACCACTTCCTGGATTATTACCGCAACAGACAATCGTCCCAATCGCGAATCCTACTGCAGCCCCAATTGCCGCGTATATTATTGTTTGAACAACAATAGCAACAACAACAGCAGCTTTTTTATACAAAGGATTCTCCCCTTGATTCAAAGAAATACCAGCGGGTTGATTTGCAAAATGATTTGCAAAAATGCTGTTGATATACAAGATAAGGGTTTTATCACTATCTTTTATTTTCGAGTTTAATACTTCAAACTCAACAGTTGTATTAATTGCTATTGCTTCTTTTAATGTTTTGGCTTTTGAAATCTCAAGGAGAGTTGACTTTAGTATTGTACTCTGAGTTTCATTAATTGCATTTTCTTTTAATGCATCTTCTAACATTGCATTAACACCTGCCTCATCATTCGAGTAAGTATTCATCTTATTATTTATCGCATCAAATTTATTACCATCGAACTGCTTATTCTGATTTTGATTAAAGACCTCAAGCTTCTCTTTCACAAATGCGGCATCCTCTGCATCGTTGATTCCTAAATTACCTTTATCATCGTTTACAAATTGAAAAATACTTGCATAAGCTGTTTTCTTACTCGGTTTAGTATAACCATTAACCTGTCTCTTATTTTGAAGTTCCTTGAAAATGTATTTATGAAATACACGTATATCTTTAACTTCTTCATTGTATGGATTGACAAGATTATGAGAAGTTAAATACTCATCTGTTTTGAAGTGCTGATTTATTTTTGCAATTAAAAGCTCATCATTGCTTTTAACTTCGTTTTGCAAATTGCAACCAAAGAGGCCAAATGAGAGGATGGAGACTAGTAAAACGAATTTTAGGTTTAAGAGTAAATTTTTCATAGCATTGCAGGTTTGATTTTTGAATTATTAAAACAATGATAGTTCAATAAATTCTATAATCCAACCCGATTTTTAAGAAATATTGAAAACGACATCGAAGTGCTTCACCTTTTCTGGAATTTTCGTTGACACGCAAGTAGTATTTGAGGACTAACTGTTATCCCCACCAATCAATTCCTGTTTCCCTTTGCTTTGACGATAATTATTGACTTTGCTAAAAGGTTTAGACCAGCAAAGTATAAATAAGATTGTGTAGACAGGTTAGCATAACCTGAATTACTCATTACTCTCGTATTCGCTGTCCACCAACAAATTATTTCCACAGGCGGCTGCCACAGCAAGCTGATCACAGCGTTCGTTCTCGGCATGGCCAGCATGGCCTTTTATCCAAACAAACTTGGGTCTAATTTTTTTATGAAGTGGGATGTATAGCTTCCACAAATCGGGATTGGCTTTGTCTTTAAAATTTTTTTTTTCCCAATTCCATAGCCAACCTTTTTCGATAGAATCAACCACGTATTTTGAGTCGGAGTAAATCGTAACGGGTATACCTTCTTTCTTGATTGCCTTTAGTCCTTCAATTACAGCAAGCAGTTCCATCCTATTATTTGTAGTAAGCCGAAAACCTTGGCTCAACTCCTTTTCATATTCGCCAAACTTTAAAATAGTTCCATAGCCGCCTGGGCCAGGGTTGCCTTGTGCGGCTCCATCGGTAAAGATTTTAATCATCCGATATGAAAATTACTTTTTATAATTTTTACAGCAATGGCCAGCAATATTACACCGAACACCCTTCGCAATACTGCAAAGCCCGACTTGCCTATCTTTTGTTCTAACCACGAACTCATGCGCAGGACAATGTAAACAATGACCAAGTTCAGAATGATACCTGCTAAAATATTCCATTCTTGATACACTACCTTAAGCGAAAGAATGGTGGTGAGTGTACCTGCACCTGCAATAATGGGGAAAGCCAAGGGTACAATCGAGCCTGTGCCTTTCGCCTCCGCATCTTCTTTGATTAAGGTGATACCTAAAATCATCTCCATAGCAATGATAAAAATAATGATGGCGCCCGCTACCGCAAACGACTCAACATCAAGGCCAAATAAATTAAGGATGGACTGACCAAGGTATAAGAAACTAACCATTAGTATTGCCGAAATGATGGTGGCAGCCTCGGCATGAATCCTTCCTTCCCTTTTGCGAATAAGAATAATAGCAGGAATAGCACCTAAAATATCGATTACTGAAAAAAGGATAAGCGTAACCGAGAAAATTTCTTTTAAATCCATAAAAATATTTAGTATGCAAAGGTAGTAAAAAAGAAAAGCCCCAGCGTGTTAAGCTGGAGCTCTTAGAAAACCCATCAACTACTAAAACCTTTAAGAAGACCTGTACGCCATTTCAAAAACGGACTTGGAATGTGGCCCTAAGAAAACTCTTGCATAAATGCGAATAATAGCAATGCCATCAATGATAAAACATAATGAAGAGATAAAGGCCAACGCCACTTGATCTTCATGGATATGACTGAAGATTAAATCTTCGCCTATAAATGTGGGTGTGATTGGAAAACCAGTTACACCAAGACACGCCAACAAAAACAACATACCGATTTTTGGATGCTTGTAGATATGCCCATGAAATTGATTCAAGTCGATCGAGCCTTCCAAAATTTTCAATCTCCTTAAACACAAATAGCCAATTACTCCGGCTACCGTTATTCCGCTCAAGTAAAGCACATTTTCCTCATAGCCAAAATGCTCATTAAAAGAGATTGCCAATGCTATCCAAAAATGATTCAACAGAATTAACACCCAACTGAGTCTTGCATAGATTCGTTCGGTAAAAGACTTAAGCACCATGATCAAGCCAACAAATGAAAAAAGAACAGGGAGAGACGCGTGTACATCTGCATCAATATACTTTTCGTTTGTCAATGCCAAAATACCTAATACGTAGGCTGGTATGAAAAAATAGATAACTCTTTTTGTAGTCAAGAAATCAAGCTTTCGCCCTGCCCATTTTAAGGGATTCCACAAGTAGCGATACATCATCGAATCTAAATTCCATTCCTTTAAACACAAAATATAAAGTGTGTTTCTAAGCTTTACAGGAATAAAGCTCTCCATTGTTTTTGTGCGAGGAACAAAATTATAAAACTGCTCACGTATCAAATAAGTAACTACCGAAGGCGAAACCAACAATTGATACGTCCGTAAGAATGCGTTTCCAGCAAAGTGAAATAAGGCCAAGTAGTCGAGGCCCAGTGCTACTTCTATAAAGATAATCCCAATCTGCGCAATAGAAGAGTACGCTATCTGACTTTTAACGGAAGATTGCACCCGTGCAATGCCAGTAGCAACCAGCGTAGTAACAATGCCTAACAAAACAATGAGTATTCGCACAGATAGTTGATGTTCCCAAAAAGGATAGGTTCTTAATAACAAAAACACACCCAAATGAACCGACAATGAACCATAGAAAATAGCACTTGATGGCGTAGGGCCTTCCATTGCGCGCGGCAACCACGAGGAGAAAGGAAACTGAGCAGACTTCGCTGCCGCGGAAAGTAAGATCATCAATGAAATAAAAATACCGATCAAGCTGTGGGTTTGTAAATGTTCATGCACGATTTCGTAATTACTTAGTTTAAGAAAGGTGGTATTCTCATGAAATAAATGGTGCGTAGCCCACATCGCCAAAATCAAACCCACATCGCCAATACGATAAATAGAAAATACTTTTACCGCATTCTTTACCGGAAGATAACGGTCGCGGTAAAACGCAATCAATAAAAAGGAAGAGATACCAAGCATCTCCCAGCCGATAAACAAGGTTTCTAAGTTGCCAGAAAATATGATCAGATTATAACCCAAGAAAAAGAATAAAATGGTATTGAAAAAACGTTTGTAGCCTTGCTCGCGGTGCATATAATAGCGACTATACAGCGTGATTAAAAAGGTCAGTAGCGACCCCACGAAAAGATATACTGCCGTCACTTTATCGAAGTAAAAATCAACAAAGAACTCATAGCCTGGTGTGCGAAAAATAACAAGGTCTTTTAAATCAAGAGTAGGAAATCCTTTTATCACCCATAAAAAAAAATAGATGCTAGCACCCAGCAGGTGAAGGCCAATAACAGAAAAGGAGAACCAAGAAATAAGGTTTTCCTTCTTGGCAGGAAGAGCCAGGCTCAACACAAACCCAACCAAGGGTATCAATATGAAAAGTTGTAGGAGAAGTGTCATATCTATTGCCTAAGAAATTAAGTAAACTGGAAAATTCTCTTCACTGGATTCAACAAGCGGTGAAATGTCTGAAACTGAATTCAACGTTTCTTTCAATGGATGGTAATGAACAAACTCACCGTCTTTAAACACAAACTCTGCTCGCGTCTCTGGATTTACGGCCACTAAGTTTACCCACTCATTGATGTACCATTCATACATTTCGGGGGCTCGTTTAATAGTTCTCAAAACTATCTCCGGAAAATGCTCTACGATTACTAAAAGTCGAATCGGATCGTACACCTCAATCATTTGACTCGGTAACCCTGGCCGCAAATCTCCATCAATTCCATTCGCTACGCCAATCAAGCCCATTACATTATGAGGCAGCTTCGTGCCTGCACCTAATTTTTGATTATCGGTACGCGAGAAAAAATACTCAAGGTTAATACCTCCGCAAACAGGCCCTACTGGCTTCATGACGTTAAAAAGAATATCTCCCTCGGGATCTAATCTGTAGTCGTAAGAGTTTAAGAACGAACGCCTATCCAAAAATAAACCACGAGTCAATGATCTTCTGCCAATCACACAAAGAGCATTTGTGGCATGGTTAAGTTCTGGCCTCGGTTCAAACAAAGAGACGGACCTAATTTTAACTTCTTCGTGAATCTTAGCAGCAGTTTTCTTTGTGTCTATTGAAGCAAATCTGCGTGAGCGTTCTTTTGCATTGTAGTCGAGTGCCTTATCAAAAACCGACTTTATTTTTACATGGGCCGACTTATTTGCTTGCGAAAGTCTATCCTCATCATAAAAAGCAATTTCGTCTCGGGTAGTATCGTGCAACGACCCAACGAACTCGCTAGTGGCAGGTATCTCAATCCCCTTGGCAGAAAGAATCGCCCTTACTTCAGGATGATTGGCCATGTAAGCAAAAACTCTTGCGTTCACGGAACCAGCCCGGCCAGAGCAAGCGCCACAGTCGTAGGCGGCATAATGCGGATTGTTAATGGTGCTAGATCCATGCCCACTAATATAAACGAGCGGAGCGAACCCTTTTACCAACCCAATACTCTTCAATAAACTTTCCACACGCACGGCCATTTCATGAACTGCAAAACCAATTTGCAATCCATTCTCCACGTCTTCTTTCGACTTGTTTTCAATAGTAAGATTGGATTGCTTGTGCATGTGTTTAAAGGACGATGCAGTAGCAGGACTTATGGAAGGGCGGAAAATATTAATAAATAATTTCACTGCAGCCCAAAAACCCAGCGTTTGTGATATGAGCCATCCCGTGAAGAAGGAGTGGGAATGTTTAGTGAAATGGACATCACGCTCTCTCTTACTGTTATTTCCAACTCCCTTCACCAAGAATTTAGGAGTAACAGGCGCAGGGCATACTTTTGTATAGAACTTTCCTCCTTCTGGCTGGTAGTAAAACTCAGCACCCATAAAACCTGGTGTTCCAAAGGTTTCGCAGGCCGAATCCAATTTCTCTAAATACCTTCGTAAACTACACTCGCGGTCATCAATGCAAAAAATAGCTTGAAAACTCTTTTGCTCATCCGAATAGTTAATAATCTTTTCTTGTTTTATGCCAGCCAGCACTTCATCGTAAAAACTCCATTCAAATGCTTCTTGAAAAATAGACTTTACTTCGCTTAATTCGGTCGCGTGCACATCAGCAAACAACGGAGTTGGCCGAGTTTCAATCCGAATGCCCAGTGGAGACCAAATCTCTCCGAAACTAAAATCCAACGCATCGATTTCTAAGAGTAACTCAAAATACACTAAATCGTGAAACGATAATTTTTTGAAATCAAGCAACGTGAAGGGCTGATCTTCGATCGTTGAAACCATGCCTGACCAGCCTTGATGAGCAAATTGCTGATCAAACAAATAGTCTTTATAAAGTGACTCGTCACCGACTAATATCTTAAGAAGGTGTTCCATTTTGTAAGTGCCTTCGCGTAAAATATTTTGAGCGCGTTGGCACTTGAAAAAACTAGCGTACGAACTTTTTTCCATCTCGCGAATGGCATCAAGGAAATGCAATTCTTTATTCGGAAAACTCCAGATCGAAATTCCCTGGTCTAGATAGCTGCACAAGATTCTGAACAGAAGAGGGTGCACCATTGAATCAAGGTCAATCTGATAAAGCCTTTTCCAATTGGCGCGCAACGATCCTATTCTTGGTTTGGATACGATGTCATACTCTTTCTTTAAAACATTATCTTTCCATTCCCGAAAATGATCGGCACCCTTCTTTTGAATTATTACTTTATCCAAAATATCCTCCCTAATTCTTTTCTTACCAGCCAATTCTCTAAACTCAGCCAACGAAAGAGAAACACGGTAGCCTAGAATTTCAGATGCTTTCCTGATTGCCTGATGAAACTTAAGATGTTGAAAGGCATGGAGCGTATTGTGATGAATGAAGTCTTTGAGAGGTGCTTGCGCGGGCAAGAAGTGTTTCAAATCGTGCAATACTTCGTGCTCGTTAAACTGAGAAGAATGTTTTTCCATGGTTCTTAGCTGTTAAAAAAAGTATTGGTATTGCATGGTTAGTTGTCCTTTGCGTCCATCGCCCACCAACTCTGTCCCTATTGGCGTATAGGTTGGTCGATCCTGATAATCGAGGGTAATTTTGCTTGTATGGCCTTTTATAAACCAATTTACTCCCACGTCAAACACCGTCATTTGACCTTTTAGTCGATCGTAACTGGCTGATTGCAATGTGGCATAGGGCATTAAAGTACCATTGCCTTCGCCCAGTAAATCTTTTTTAAATAGATAACCAACCTGTGTGTAAAAGACCGAGCCAGTGCCAAACATCGGGAAGGCGTTGCCGTAGCTACCGGCTGGTGCGCCCGAAAGGGTTGTTCCATTGGCAGGGTTCATGATTCCGTTATAACGAAGATACCCCTGCCCGTAGTCGGTGCCAAAATAGCCAGCATACGCATTTACAGCCGTTCCTTTTTCCTTGTTGACTGGTGTATCATAAAACAACGCCACCGACCACAAATTCATATTGTAATACTTGCGCGAAGGATCGGTAGATCGATCTGCATTTGTATTTGCACCCGTCCAAGTCGCATTGGCTTGAGTAGTAAAGCCAGCCTCCAAATTCAATACTTTTTTCTTTCCCAGATAAGTGCCCGTCATATAGGGTGTAACATGCGATTCTTTTTCAAAGAAATTCCAACTTAACAATGCCTGATATTGTTTGCTGTGATTGTCCCACGCAAAGTTTGCGTTGGTTGCGTTAATGCCAGCCTGAGGGAGGCCGTTAGAAGTAACAGGAAAAGGGTCACTCAACACCAATCGATAATCTAGTTTCCCAACTTGCTCTCTGGCGTACACACTTAACTTTCGCGAAAATTCGTCTGTTTGATCCACGGTAGCTTGTGCAAAAACAGGTACATCTAAACTCATAATAGTACCTACACTTGGCTGACTGAAGCGGGATAAGCCGTTGGTAATTGTTAACCCACCTCCTAAATGAAGTTTATCCGAGCCTTTTAATACGCGGTACTCACCGAGTGCATCGTGAAAAAAAACTTGATTTTTTCTGTTTCCACTGTTCGTTGAGTTTTGACCTGCCAAATAGTTAAAATTATTTTGGCCAAACTGAAGATAAAAAAACATTCTATCGGTCAGTTGACCGTACAATTGCAGCCGTGTTCTTCGCAACCCAATATCAAACGTTTCAGCGGTGTTGTCACCCAACACGGTAGTGCCGTTGTTACTGTTGTTGTAACGTAACCAAACTTGATTTAAGAACGTAGCTTTGATAAAATGCGAACCATCTTCATTCAGCTTTAGGCGCAGTTCTTCCAGTTCCTTCTTCGGTTCAGGTTTGGTTTGATCTTGCGCGCAACACCAAACCGCCATAAAAATCAACCCAATAAATATTACTATTGTTTTCATCTGTAGTATTAATAAAATTTACCGAGGCTATTTCTTCCCAGTCTTATCAATCACTTCCAATAGCTCTTCAGCGAATTTTTCTAATAGAATGATCTCATCCGAATCAAGAATATCACGTCTTTTATAAATGACTAATTTGTTCTTATGGCATTCTACGTGAATTCCGTGATGAATTTCAAAAAAGTGAACTATCGATTCATTGAAGAAATTCCTTATTGCTTTTTCGTTTGTTCCGTACAAGTAATACTTTTTTGAAAAATCGGGGAACTCATGAAAGTCGATGTCCTTTCCGTAGGATAATTCTGTCAGTTTTGTCCACAATCCCTCGGGTTCAAGCGCAAAATCGGGCATCGAGTGCCCCGTCTCAGTTACGTGAACCATCGTTATGTGCGTATCTCTCTTTTCTTGTAGCGCTCCTTCTGTTAACGCTAAATCAGAGATGGTTATCTTACCCGCCTCAAGGTACTTCTCCATTAGATTCTCTTCGTAAAGCAACTTGTTGCCCTGTTGAATAGGAAAGTCCTTATACTTCATACTATTTCTAACTTTTTGTGGGTAGAAATTGTACTCATTTGCCTCGGCAAAATCAATCAATTCAACCTGTCGTGAGGTCAGCGTGATCTCCAGTTTATTTGAACCACTGTCAACGGCTCTTCTTGTAGCAGTAGGATGGTCGGAGAACGTTTTCAATTTATTCATGCCGATCAGCGAAATGGTGCCTCCGGTTTGGTGATACTCCTCTTCAAAATGGTGTAGCCCTTCCATAAACGTATGGTCTATCAACTGAGCTGCAGAAAAATTAAAAGTTATGTTCTTCCCGTGAGGTATGCTGTCAAAAGCTTTTTGAAAACCCAGGTAGTTTGAGAATATGGCAGTGCCCTTTATTTTAATCAAGTATTGATCGCCCTGATTGCTTATTTCATAATTCGATTTAAAAAGTGTTTTAATAGGAGCTCCGTTGAAAATATGAACTATAAATTTGGTAAGAATTCCAGCTCCAATACCAATTAATAAATCGGTGGCAATGGTTACTATAATTGTAATCACAAAAACAAAAAGTTGATCACTACCTATTCGGTAAACTTTGAAAAACTCTTTTGGAGAAGCTAATCTATAACCTACCGCAATCAATAAGGCGGCAAGAGCAGCATTCGGAATCATCTCTATTACTGGAATAAAAAGCAGCATGGCCACCAATAAGAAAAAGCCATGGAAAAAATTTGCCCAGCGGGTACGTCCGCCAAAGGAAATATTCGCTGAACTTCTTGCTACTTCTGAAATCATCGGCAAGCCACCAAATAAACTTGCTAACGCATTGCCAGCACCTACAGCTGTAAGGTCCTTACTTGGATTCGATTTTCGCTTCCAAGGATCAAGCCCATCGATGGCTTTAACAGTGAGCAACGATTCCAGACTATTTACAAAAAGGAACATAAATACATACTTCCAAAACACCCAACTACCAATAGCCGAGAAGTCAGCATTAAGACCGATTGTTCCCCAAAAATCTCCGATCTTCACCAAATCAAACGCTGGCTCTGTTTTCCTAAAATCCATGATCAGCGCCATGGGCACGGTTACCACCAGCACCACCATAGTGGCAGGAATTTTCTTAAAAACCCTGCCTTTAAGCAACGGCATTCCGAAAATGATGATTAGACTTACCACGCCAACAAGGGTAACCCTGAAATCTTCATGGATAAAAGAATCCGGGATTCTACTAAATAGTTCAAGCGGTTCAAGACCTTTTAACGTAGCAGGGTCAATACCTAGTAGAATATGAATTTGTTTTGAAAAGATAATCAATCCAATAGCTGCCAGCATGCCGTGAACAGCCGAATGCGGAAAGAAATCACTCAATGAACCCACCTTAAGTAGGCCCAATCCTATTTGTATTACGGACGCCACCACAATAACACCCAATGCTAGGTGCCAACCCTGCATGCCGCCTCCTAGTTCAGTTACTGCGCCAGCACAAATGGTAATTAAACCAGCTGCAGGGCCTTTTATCGTTAATTTCGAACCAGCAAAGAAACTTACAAAAAGGCCACCCACCATGGCCGTAAGCACCCCCATAGCAGGTGGAAATTCACTTGCCCGCGCAATACCTAAGCTTAAAGGCAATGCTAATAAAAAAACTAAGAAACCAGCTAGGGCATCGTGTGTCCAATTCTGTTTAAAGCCAGCTAGGCCGTCTTTTGGAATATCTATTGTTTTCATTTAATGTATTGATTAAAAAATTCATGCCATTATGAAAAAAGCATAAATGAGGTTGAAAGAAATAATTTAAGAACTAATGAGCGAAACGCTTCAAAAAGTTCTCATATCAACAAAAGGCAATGCAATTGATAGAGTGGAGGAGTTACCCGATGAAGTTGATTCTGGGTAATAAATGGGACAACACTTTTTACAGATTTGTGCTGACTTAAAAACGAAAAGCTAAATTGAAAATCGCAACTAATGGCCTGATCTTTTGAGCGACCGCCTTCGCGTTCACCCTCGTTAATCGATTCTTCAGCAAAAAGAGTAGCCAGCGAAACAGTGGATTGTTTATGATCTTGCAGATGAGCATGCACCTGATCCGTAGAAGTTTTATCTGCGGAAGCAAAGAAAAAAACGGGAGTAAGAAACTCCACACAGAAGATCAGGAGGGCTAAATATTTCAAGGTTGTACTTGCTCTTACTAGCGCATTCATACGACAAACCTACCGAAAAGATGCCGTACTAATTAAAAAATTTATAGGAATGATAAAAAAATGTGATGGAAACGGTTGTACTGGCCTATTTTCAACCCATCAGTTGACGCAAACCATGTTGAAACGAGGCGATTAGCTTAACAGATCACAGATATTGGAGCAGGTGATCTTGCAAGGCTTTTATTTCTTTTTGCTTTAGTGCCGGAAAGTTAGCAATGCGAAACGTAGTGGTTTTATACTCGCCATAGCCTTTGCCTAGTAAATAACCTGCCTGTTTACTTTCACGCTTCACGCGTTTCACCAATTTCTCGGTCGCGCTTATGGTAAGCACCGTCAACGAGCGCGCCTGCTGATTGTTTATCAAGAATTTCAATTGGGTGGATTTATCAAAATAGTTTTCCCAATCGATGTATCGTTTTACAAGCTTTTCCTCCACAGCTTTAATATCGTCCATCTTTTCAAGTACACGCATCAGCAGATAAATTCCCAGCACGTTGGGGGTATGGGTAGTTTGCCATCGCTGCATCATGGCCACCATGCTGTTGAGGCTGTTATAATGCTTGGTTTCAGCTATACTGGCAGCGCGCTCCACGGCTTTTGGCGAAAGTACCATTAGGGCAAGCCCTGCGGGCAGACCAAAGCACTTTTGTACACTGGCAAACCAACAGTCGGCCGCTTTAAAATCCAAATAAACACCTGCCATACTTGAGGTGGCATCCACCGCCACCAATGCGTGCGGGTTATTGACAGCAATCTGCTTTATGCATTTGTTTGAAAGGGCCGTGCCATTGCTGGTTTCATTGTGGGTAAGGCAGATTACCTCACTTTCGTGGAATGTTAGGTTATCGGGTGGCAGCACTTCGTTGGCATCAAACGCATACGCCTCCGCGGAAGCGACAAGGGCAGCGGTATAGTCGCGCCACTTTTTGCCAAACGCCCCATTATAGATGTGAGTGCTCTTTTGCGTAATCAACGACTGCGCAATTATCTCCCAACACTCGGTGGCCGAACTGGCAAACAACACGGTGTAGTGGTGGGGTATCCGCAGCTTTTTCTTCAGCAGCCAAACCGTTTGCTTGGTCATGGTGATGAACTCAGCGCTGCGATGATTCATTTCCATGATACCTTCGCGATAAGCCTGCTTTACATACGTGGGTATGTTGCCGTGCACCCTGCTGGGGCCAGGATAAAAAGAGATCATGATTGCTTGAGCAGAAATTCGATGGCCATGGCATAGCCTTCCATGCCGAAGCCAGCAATCAGCCCGCGGCATTTTGAGGTTATCAAACTGGTGTGCCTAAATTCTTCGCGCGCATAAATATTGCTAATGTGTACCTCTACCACGGGGCTGGTAATGGCACCTATGGCATCGTGAATGGCAACAGACGTGTGTGTGTAAGCACCCGCATTCAGCACAATGCCGGTGGCATTAAAACCAACTTCGTGCAGCTTGTTGATTAGTTCTCCTTCTACGTTCGATTGGTAGTAACTCAACTCAATACCCGCAAAGCGCGCTTGCAATTCTTGAAAAAACGATTCAAAGGTTTCGCCCCCATAAATAGTTTTTTCGCGCGTGCCGAGCAGATTGAGGTTGGGGCCGTTGATGAGTTGAATTTTGGCTACTGAAGACATGTTTACTCGATGTTTTCAGTAAAAGTACGGTTTTAGATGCCAATTAGCCATCCCCACTTTCAGAGGAAGAGCTGATTCATATTGATGAGGTTTAATTCAGAGTTGTATTCCTAAATCAATCAGGCTGCTTCAACTGGCAATGAACTTTTATTTTATACTGATTGATTTTACCTTTGATACATTATGAGCAGCCTTTACCAATTCCCTGTGAGCAAACCCGTCCACGCAATGAAAGTAACAAGCCCCGACTTTCAAGTTGACCTGTTGGAAAATAATCTCTACATTAATTTTGATGAGGTGCGTTCTACCGATGCCATTGATGGTATTAAAACCACGTTGGGGATCATAAAAAACGAATTGACCGTTACCAATGATTACGAAGTAATCTTAATCTCTGGCCACCGTGGGTGCGGCAAAACAAGCGAATTGAAAAAACTGCACAGCGAATTAAACAAACCTGAATTATACGTTTCCATATTTATTTCTATTGAAGAAGAACTCGAGCTATCCTCCTTTTCGCAGGAGCATCTTTACTTTCTGTTGTTAACCAAATTGGTGGAACGAATGGAAGAAGTAGGAATTTCTACCAACCTAGGGTCACTCAATAAACTTGCTGAACTATTGTTTGAAGACCATGAAAAGGAGCGGAAATCAGGAACTTCTGCTGGCGTTGAAGCTACAGTAGAAAAGGAGGTAGGCATTGACTGGTGGGGTTTTATTAAACTGAAGGGCGGTGTTAAAGCAAAATTGGCTGCTGACAAAACATTTACCGATACAATCACCCGAAAGATCAGGTTGAATTTAATTGATTTTGTAAACAAAGTGAACCTACTGCTAGTGGACGTCCGAGAAGCCTTTATTCATAAGGAAGCAGGGCAGGATATTCTTTTCATAATTGACGGCTCAGAAAAAATTCCATTCGAGGAATACAAAAAAATATTTGTTGATAATGCCTACACCATAAAAGCACTCTCTGCAAATGTGCTAGCGGCTGTTACTATAAATGCTTGGTACGAAATTCAAAATAGCGCGACAGGTTTCCCCAGCAATTACTTGTTGCCCATGCTTAACACCGATGCAACTGAATATCGAAGCCTGATGAAAGAGGCCCTGGAAAAGCGTATTGACGTGTCAAACCTTATTTATCAAGACGCAGTAAAAGAAATAATTGACCACTCGGGCGGGTGCATCCGGCAAATGTATATTTTAACCAATTATATGCTCAACTTTGCGCGTGGCGAAAAAGCAACAAAAGAAATGGCAAACAAGGCCATTTACAAAGAAGGACAGCGACTTTATGAGCAATTGAACACCGAGCATGTGGACATGCTTAAAAAAATTAAAAGTAACCCAAATGACATCCGCTATGGCGATAAAATTGTTACCGACCTGCTCTTTGGCCTTCAATTGCTAAAATACAATGGCCTTTCTAAAGTAAACCCTGTGTTGCAACGATACCTAGACGATAAAATCAAGTAACCTTGGATCAACCAGCTGATCAAATAGAAGAAGAAAACAAAAACCTTGCTTTTAGTTTACAAGACATCGCAGAGGCAACGGTACTATTTATTGCGGTAAGCAGCCTACAGCGCGAAAAAGAAATGTTGCAATGGTTTAAAGAAACCTTTAAAACCAATACTCATTTCATTTTAGATGTAGCCAGCGAAAAAATTGACTCGCTCTACAACCGCCTCCAACTGTTTCAAACCACCAATAAAATCAGACCGCTGGATTTTGTGCATGTAATTGGTTTAGAAAATAGTTTTTCGCGTATTGAAGATAAGCAAAGCATTGCTTCTCGTTTAATACCAGCCTTGAATTACGACCGAGAGTTATTTTTCAAGCTTCCCTTCCACACGGTGTTGTGGGGCGATAAGCTGTTTTTCCAAACCCTAAACCGATTGGCACCTGATTTTACACATTGGGTTACCAAATGGTTTGAGTTTTGTGAACCCGAACCCGAACGGAACTTCCCAGAGTTACCACGCCCAAATGCCCGAGGCAAAATACCTACAAGATCTGCCTACATCGATCAGCTTGAGCAGAAATATCAAGCACTTGACTTGAACGCCTCTGACAAGCCAAGGCTAACACGTGATAAAATATCCCTTTTAACCAACTTGGCGGATGAATATGAGAATCAGAGTGATTTTAATAATGCCATCAGCAAATACCAACTGGCATTGGAATTTGCCGAAAAAATAAATGACCAATTTGAGCAAGCTAGGCTAAAGTTTAAACTTGGATCTGCGTTCTTAAAGAAGTATGAAAGCGAAAACGCGTTAATTTATTACCAATCTTCTTTAGCATTGTTTTTTAGATTAAAAGATTATGTGAACAGTGGAAGGGTATATCATCAAATGGGCATGGCGTATGCGCAACAAAGAAATTGGACTGAAGCGTTACATCACTACACTTTGTCCATCAACTATAAAACAGACAACGAGTATGAATTAGGGGGCACGTTCCACCAAATGGGAATGGTGTACGAAAAACAACAAAACTGGCACGATGCCTTGCATTACTATGCTCTTGCCATTGAAAACAAACAAAAAACTGGCAATAATTCGTTGGGTGGCACCTATCACCAAATTGGAATGGTCTACCAAAAACAAGGAAACTGGCCCAAAGCCTTAAACTACTATTTTCAGGCTTTTGAAAACAAACAAAAAATGGGGAACGAGTTTGCTTTGGGCAGCACGTACCACCAAATTGGAATGGTGTATGCAGAACAACGAAATTGGCTCGATGCCTTGCATTACTATGGGCTTGCCATTGAAAACAAACACAAAATGGGGAACGAGTATGCATTGGGCAGCACATACTACCAGATGGGAATAGTTTACAAAAAGCAAGGAGACTGGCTCAAAGCCTTGAACTACTACAACAAGGCTGTTGAAAACAAAAAGAAAACTGGAAACGAGCTTGATTTGGGCATTATGTTCCACCAATTGGGAATGATCTATGAGGAACAAGGCGATTTTAAGAAAACAACTGAATATTACCAGCTTGCCATTGAAAACTTGACGAAATTCAACCATCCAGCATTGCCTCTTGCGATGGAAAGCGTAAAAAAGTTGCAAGCAAACCTTACCGATCTCCAGAATAACCTTCCTAAAGTTGTTTAAAGCTTTTCAACAATGTCAAAAATTGGTAATGTACTGAAAAATGGTTGGTGCTTTTTTGATTGATTGTGCTTAATATTCCGGCCTCACCTGAAGAGGAGGAGAGCTCTGGTGGAGACCAACTCTTCGAGCAATAAGATGAGGCATAGACG
>JBIKRT010000023.1:0-52142 GCA_044349005.1 Cyclobacteriaceae bacterium | reverse complement strand
TAAGCATAAAAAATCTGCAAGGTTTTAAAGATAAAACCCGACTTTCTTGCAGATTGTTTCAACTCAATTCGATCGATTTTATTCAAAAACTAATCCCATTGGGCTTTTTAAGGAGTGACTAACTAAATTCAACTTTTATGACTACAATTATCTTGAAACGAACAATACCAGCAATAATTTTTTATTCTGTTGCCACATTAAGCCTTGCTCAAGAAAAGGTGGTAAGCATTACCAGCGTGAAGGGTGGCGTTGTCGGTGTAAGTTTGGCAAAGGAATTTGCCCTAGGTAAAATGACAACCTTGCAAATGGAAGCGGGCGTGCTTAGTGGTAGCATCTACTATTCAAGTTTCGATGGATGGGGAAATGATTTGCCACTGGGCGTTTCGGTGGCACCTCAGTTTTACTACAACTTTTCTAAAAGAGTATCTTACAGTCGCGATACGAAAAACAACTCCGCTAATTACCTCAGCTTACCGCTCTTTTTTAATTCTTCAAAATCGTTGGGCAATCGATCCTCGTCAGAATCCGTAGCGTTAATGCCTACTTGGGGTCTGCGAAGAAATCTGGGTGACAACTTTTATTTCGATTTTTCAATTGGTTATGGTGCTCGTCATTTTTTTGGGAATAATCTGTCACCACGCTGGGAGAGTGCAGGAAATCTTAATGTGAAATTTGGTTTTGTATTAAAGTAGTTTTAGTCCCCAATTAAATACATCTGACAAGGACTATAATAACCTTCGGTTACTTAGCAGCGCTATTTAAACGACTTTGTTGCTCTATGTCGATTTGTTTGTGCCAAAAGGCGAAATAGTAATCGACAACTGAAAGAAAATTGATTCGGGGACTGCTAGTTTTTAATCAAAATTTTGAAGAAAAATAATAACGGGCATTAATTAGAGAACAAAGTTTTATGCGAGAATCCATTTTCTAGAAAAAAAATAATTTTATTTGCCTTCCCATTATGGGTCAATGAATTGCATTCGATCGAAAACGAAATTGTATATGTGGGTTTCTTATTGCTTGGCGCGGCTCTTTTTGCGTTGGTGAAAGCTATTGTGGGCAAAGAGCCTAAATATTCTAGCTTGGAGCGCGAAGAAATGTTGGCCTATTTAGAGGAATTAGAGGAAAAGCGAAAAAGTGCGAAACAAAGATTATTGGATGACTTAAGGAAAAAGCAAGCAGCACCAAAACCAATTGTTGCCAACAACAGTCGTGAGCAACAGTTGATAGAAAACGAAAGAGAAAGAATAAAAGAGGTACTGCACGATTATACTATACAGCAATTAGTGGCAATTGCCATATACTTAGAAGGCGTGCGCGATCTTGCTTCCAATGAAAAATTGCGCAACACGGTTGATTTTACGATACGTGAGTTATACAAAACCATCGACTCTGTTCGCTATTTGATACATAATTTAAGCCTGCCCTATATAGGAGATAAATCGCTGCTGGAGCTGGTGCACGAACTTGAAGTGGAAAGCAACAATTACCTGCGCCTGAGAATCGTCACCCATCAAAAATCGCCCGAAAAAGCATTTATCCTTACCCGAGAGGAAACGTTAGAACTTTTTTTGATTGTAAGAGAAGCGTTACAGAACTGTATTAAATATACTGATTCAACCCAGCTTCACATCTACCTGGATTGGCAAAATGGGCTTGAAATGGAAGTGGAAGACAATGGCTATGGCCTGCCAGCCAAGCCAAAGGCGGGAATTGGTATGCTTTCTATGAAAAAACGTGCTGAACGTATTGGGGGAACTTTTGATATTATTAGTCGAACCGCCAGTGGGTTGGCAGTTATTGTTACCTTACCTGCCAGGCAGCAGACCCATTAAAGCAACCCGTTTTTATGGGCATAGCTGATCAACTCGGCCACATTTTTTGTACCGGTTTTTTTCAACAAGTCTTTCCGGTAAGAATCTACCGTGTAGGGCATTAGATTTACTAGTCCCGAAATTTCTTTTGAAACCAAGCCTTGGGCGATGCCAGCTAATATACGCAGTTCGTTGTCGCTAAACTTGGTAGCAGGACGATTGCTTTTAGCATGGGAGTAAGGGCCCAAAATTTCGCTTACTTCATCACTAAAGTACGTTTCTCCGTTAGCTACCGCTACTATACTTTCACGCAGGTGCAATGTGCCACCCCTTCGCTTTAGCACAATGCCCATTACACCTGCCTCTGCAAAATCAAGCAGGGTAGGCTTTTCTTCAAAGGTAGTAATGCCTATAAAGCGCATAGCAGGGTACAACTTTTTTAACTGCCCAATAAGTGTAATACCGCTATTGGGCGGCAGGCGCGCATCTACCACGGCAATATCAATTTTAGCTGTTTTACACACGGCAAGCGCCTGTTCAACATCAAAGGCACATATTACCTCTACGTTTGGCAATTTTACGCTAGAAGCCAAGGCCTCACATACCATCACATGGTCGTCCACCAATAAAACCATTATTTTTTTTGAAGGCATATCTTTTTTTACCAAAAATACCCTAAAAACAGGGTACAAAACACACCCTATTTTTAGGGTATTGATTGACGAAACAAAAATATCTTACTAAAGTTGTTACAAGGTTTCTGGCCAGAGGCTGAAAAATAAATTTTAAAACACTTAAATTTAAAAAAATGAAAAAGTTAGAAGTAAGTAAAATGGAGAGTATAGAGGGAGGAGACTGCTTTTCCTCATTGCTTGGGGCAGTTGATAGCTTTTGGGATTGTTTTGAGTCCAGCAGCAATAAAGACTGTGCGACTGGTGCTCTTTATCTGTTTGACTTGATAAACAATTGCGTCAATATCTAATTAAATTATAGTGTGTTTTCAATTTATTGGAAACACACTTACCTTTTATATGAGAAGCCTACCCGCTGCAAGAATTCTTGTTTTGCTTGCAATATTAGTAAGTTGTAATCTTCTTATTTATTTCCTGAATAAAGGCTTGTTGACAGAGCAGATGCGTTTTGAAGACCTACTGAGAACAGCAGATGAGAGTCAAGCACTCAAACTACTCGAGAAGCGGGGGAAACCTCTCGTTATTTTTTTTGAATATAGTTTGCAACTTTTGGGATTGTTACTTAGACTTGGATTTATTACTGCTTGTATCTCGATTGGGTGTTTGCTATTCAATGTCAACTATAATATTAGTGGGGTCTTTTCTGGGATACTGACTGCTGATTTTTCACATCTACTTTCACCTATTGTTAAACTTCTCTGGTTTTCAATATTTGCTGAAGTAAATGATGCCCAAGATTTAGATAATTTTTCAATGTTGTCTATAACGGATATCATAAATCCATCAGTGGATCATCCATATTATCTTATTTTTAGATCATTTCGTTCATTAAATCTTTATGAATTTATTTTTTGCTGTGTCTTAACCTTCCAAATCAAATGTTTTTTGGGTATTCAATCAGCAACCGCTACGAAAGTAGTTTTTGTATCCTATTTTTCAGTACTGTTACTAGTTTCTATGTTTAGATTATTCGTTGCCGCTTGGGTCTTATGAGGAGGATTCTTCTTCTGCTGTTAATTAAAATTTGTTTGATCCACGAAATAGGAGCACAAACAATAGACGGAGTATATCTCGGGGAAATTATTTCTTCGAAAAACACGTTAGTACTGACAGGTGTAGGCAACACGGTTGTCGGATACTTGCAGATAAATCATACATCAAAATTCTCTTTTATGGGATCTACTTTGAAAGATAGCATCAATGGAGTTATTTTTTTGCCGAAGGAGCAAAAAATCGAATTGCGAGGCAGTTTAAAAAATGACTCTCTTTACTTACAATTTATAAGCAACCAAGAATCAACATTTCATCGAACCACGATTTTACCCAGGGTATCAACCAGCACTAAATACAATATGAACAAAATCTTTGGAACTCAGAAATCGCGAACCAACAATCTATTGGTCGGAGAGTGGCATTTTATAAAGAAACTAAATAACGAAGGTGTCCAAATACATGAAGACTTTAGTAGCTATGTATTTTATTCCGATGGATATTTTGTTTTAAGAAGCAGTGCGCCTGAAGTGACGGCACTAAAAAGAAAATTTGGTGTAAAAACCGAACCTAAATCTAAATGGGAAACGAGTGGATCTACTCTTTTACTCAGTTTTGGTGATAACAGAACTGCCCTACCTAGTTTTGTGTTGGAAAACACTTTTGAGCTACGAGGTGACACTCTTATTTTAATTGGCGGAAGGAAGAGGTATAAGTCATTCTATCTAAGATCAAAAAAATGAAATCAAAAAAAGCTCTATTTACTGCATTAGCGATCGCTTTTTCGGCATTTGCTTTATTCTTTCTAACTGAGTCGATAAAAGTTATTAGAGTCAAAAATGAGATATACTCAAGACTGAGAAAAATACCTTCTCCGCCCTTGTTTGATTTGGATAGCTTGTCTTTTTCTATCCCAGCCTCCGACAAGATTGTTCTTATCTATATTAATTCAGAATGTGATTTTTGTAAAAAGCAGGTTGATGAGATTGCGTCAAATGTCGAAAACTTTGCAGCGGTCAAAATTGTATTTATATCGACAGAGCCGATATCAAAAATCAAGACATTTTTGAACCGCCACAGTTCTTTGAAAGTCAGTAACGTCTATTTTTCAAAGATTAACAACGATAGGTTATTTGATTACTTTGGGAATGTTGCAACACCAACCATTTGGATTTATCGAGGCGCACTCCTAAGACAATTTAAGCAATTGACTAGTTCAAAAGCAATTCTTAAAGCTTTTGGAAAATACTAAACAGGAGATAATTTTTGGCATTCGAATTAGAGAAGAATTTAACTTTCACTTGAAGTTATCGAGTCGAACGGATGCTAGGGGCATTTTAGATCAACATTCCTGCACTCCCCTCGAACTTCGATAACACCTGTTATTATTAATTTTGTTTTGATAAAATAGTTCGATTTGATGAGTATTATCCTAGTTTATGAAGCCACCGGTTTATCTGTGCACAAAACCAAAGGTGAAGAGCTAAAGCGAAACAAAAATTAAGGCCATTTTAAAGTGCCTTCCATGAAGGATTTGTCTAAAACTTTTACACTCCAACAAGATCAGACCGATTGTGGTGTTGCTTGTCTAGCTTCTATCATAAAATTTCATGGAGGTAATAGTAGCCTTGAGCAGCTTCGCAAGATCAGTGGTACCACGCGCCAAGGCACTACAATACTCGGCTTGTTACAGGCTGCCGAACAGGTTGGCTTTGAGGCCGAAGGATTAGAAGCCGAGGGAGTTCATAATCTGAGTGAGTTAAAGGAGCCAGCCATTTTACATGTGGTAATACAAAATCGACTAAAGCATTATGTTGTTTACTTTCCAGCGCAGGGGTCAGACGGCTTCACTCTAGCGAAAGGTAAGCCGTCAGACCCCTTGCAATTATTTGACCCCGCCAAAGGCATCATTGAAATGAGCGGAGCCGAGCTTGATGCGATCTGGCAAAGTAAAGCCTTGCTCAAGCTCACGCCCACCGCAAAATTTGAAAAGAAAGCGAAAACGCAGAGCAAAAAGAAGGAGTGGATTATTGGCTTGATAAAAGACGATTTTCAGTTGCTGCTCATCTCGTTGTTCCTCGGCATTATTATTTCTGTGCTAGGCATATCTACCGCTATCTTTTCTCAAAAGTTGATTGACGATATTCTACCCAAAGAAAATTCGCAAAAACTAGTATTGAGTCTTGTGTTGGTCACGCTCTTGCTGTTCGCTCGCAGCGGCCTTTCCTACTTGCGGGGTTTCTTTATGATAACACAAAGTATGGATTTCAACAACCGTATTATTCAACGATTTTATGCAAATTTGCTTCAACTGCCAAAATCATTTTTTGACACACGTAGGATAGGTGAACTCATCGCGCGTATGAATGATACACGCAGGATCCAATCTGTGCTTTCGGCCATTGCTGGCAGCATGGTCATTGATCTTTTATTGGTGCTGGTGTCGCTCGGCTTCGTATTTGCCTTTTCTTCCACCATTGGTTTCATCCTGCTCGCCTGCCTGCCATTTTATTTTTTGATCTTATTGAGATACAACAGGCCCATTGTCAACACCCAGAAGGAAGTAATGGGCGGCTACGCCATGGCCGAAAGTAATTTTATAGATACGATGCAAGGAGTTGCGGATATTAAGCTGATGAACAAACAAGGCATCTTTGAAAAGATAAACGCTACTGTCTATAATTCATTTCAACAAAAGATGGCTGATTTAGGGAAACTCTCCATCCGGTTCGGTTGGGTCTCAGAGGTAACGGGCGTTGTCTTTACTATGGCCATATTTGGGGCGGCATCGTGGCTAGTACTTTCAAAGGAGTTAAAATTGGGTGAGATGGTGGCCTTGCTCAGCATGGCTGGCAGCGTGATTCCCTCCGTTAATAGGCTGATGGTAGCCAATGTCCAAATACAAGAGGCATTCGTTGCTTTTGATCGAATGTTTGAGTTTACATCCATTGAAAAAGAGGAGGCATTGGTAACAGCTGATTCCACAGAAGTGCAGCGCCCACCATTGAACACGATTAAGATAAACAATGTTTGCTTTCGTTTCCCTGGAAGAAAACAAATTTTAACTAATGTGTCGCTTCAATTTGGTAAAGGTGAAATGGTTGCGTTGCTCGGTGAGAGCGGTGGAGGCAAAAGCACCTTGTTGCAACTAGTCCAAAAATTTTACCCACCCGAAACAGGTTCAATTGAAATGGATGGGCAAGATATACAACGCCTTTCAACATCAGATTGGAGAAGGCAAATGGCTTGTGTGCCGCAAGAATTAAAAATTTTTAACGGGGGCTTACTCTATAACATTACATTAAGCGATAAGATAGAGGAATACCAGCAAGCAATTGAGTTTTGTGAAGCACAGGGCTTTGGCAACTACTTTCAGAGCTTTCCGCAAGGGTATGCCACATTGCTCGGGGAAGAAGGTATTAATTTGTCGGGCGGGCAACGACAATTGGTGGTGTTGGCGCGTGCGCTATTTTGTAAACCACAACTGTTATTGCTAGACGAAGCCACCTCTGCCATGGATCGGCATACCGAAAACTTCATTTTAGAATTACTTCAAAAGGCTAAAAAGGAAATGGCTATACTATTGGTAACCCATCGTATCAAGACAGCCCAGCGGTGCGACCGGGTTTACATTTTAGAAAATTCAACCATTGTAAAATCTGGCACACCTACTGAATTGATGCACACCCAGAACTACTTTAGCGAGTCGATGAAAGAGTTGCAAATGGTTTAATGAGTAAATATCGAAAGGGAAAAACCTAAGATTGACAAAAGTGCAGCTTGCGAAAGAGATTGGAGTTGGTTTTTTGAATTGTAGCACGACAGACCTGTTCCACATCAAAGGCGCAAATTACATCTACGTGGGGCAATTTTACGCTAGAAGCCAAGGCCTCACATACCATCACATGGTCGTCCACCAATAAAGCCGTTATATTTTTTAAAGGCATATCTTTTTTACCAAAAATACCCTAAAAATAGGGTACAAAAAACACCCTATTTTTAGGGTTTTGCTTGACAAGGCTAAAAGATCTTCCTAAACTGATAAAAGGTTTCTGGCCAGAAGCTGAAAAACAAATTGTTAAACACTTAAAATTTAAAAAAATGAAAACAAATGAATTAGAAAATGAGGTTTCAAAGGAAATGACCTTTGAAAATGAAGGCCAGCACATTATGGAATTGGAGCAAAGAGAGGAAGGCAAGACTTATGGATGCTCTTCGAGAGTTGATCATGCTCCAGCGGAACCACCAAAAAGTTGATATCGGGAATCACTAATTAAAAGGCTGCTAAAACTGGCAGCCTTTTTTACTAAAAAAAGCATGCGAAATTCAAATATGATTAACGTTGAAGAAGTTGAGGGCAAATCAACCAATCCGATCCTTGGCAAACCTTTTGCTGAACTAAGCGCAAACCTCATAAATTTTTTTAACATCCCAGATATGAAAGAATGGGTTTCCATTTATCTTACCTCAATTGGGCTTGTTAAGAGTTTGGCTAATGATGACGCTGATATCATAATCGACAAAATAAAGGCGATAGTAACCAAGTACGAAAAAGAACTGGTATGCAAGTTAGTAGAGTCCAAAATTGTATATAGCTTTCATATTGGAGAATACAGAATAACGCCCATGATTCTTTTGGCTCTTGGGTTTGATGTTAAGTTACTCGTTGCTGAACACATACGAAACGAGCAACTTCAACTTTATTACCAAACGACAGAATTAATAAACCATAAATTTGGTACGAGAAGCAAGTTGACAGTTCTATCCGCTGCTGATCAAAGTATTCTAACCAAGTTAAAAAGCAGCAATGATGATAACGAGAAGATTTTTATATATTTTGATGGAAACATAGGGTCTGGTAAATACCATTCTGATTCAAAAAATTTTCATTCAACGGATTTTCTTGGCCAACGAGTTTTCTTTCATCAAGGGTTATCATTTATTAGTTATTTCCACAAACAACCAGTTTTATGCATGTACGTTCTACCAGAAAATGAAACATACGTTGTTGAGGCAATTCAGCATATCGAAACCGCTGGAATCAGTAAGGGGAACATTCGGGACTATTGCCAGACAGTTTCGGCTATTTTTTCAAGTACTTTATCGGAATCGATAAAACGAAACTTTACTTTGTGGGAAAACGCATTCGCTATGCACACTTGGATTCAAGGCAATAATGTATCTAGCACAAATTTCAATGAAGGGGAGAAGCTTTTTTTTGAGAATACGAACCGTTCAAAAACCACTTTCAATGTTTTTAGATACTTTCCAATCAAAGTTAACTCCGGAGAGTATATGTTTGACCGAAAAACCTATCTTGTTCATAAAATACGCGATGATGAATATGTAAGATACTATAAAGAGGTCAGTTTATTTTTTTTCGGTAATTCAAAACAATGAAAATCTGTTGGTTTCTATTTATTTTACTGATAACAAGATATACCACAATCAACTCGCAAAGTCTATCGGGTAAAGTTGTGGATGAAAAATTTAATCCCATAGAAAACGCCCAAATATATATCGAGAAAAAGCGACAGGGAACTTCAACCAATAATGAAGGCTTCTTCGAAATGAAACTTGAAAAAGGTGATTACGAAGTAAAAATTTCACATATAAATTATGCTGAACACAAAGAAGTTGTTTCATTATCCCAGGTACAAAATATAAATAGAGTCATTGTCCTTAAACAGAAAACCGTTCTACTTAAAGAAATAGTAGTTACGCCAAAAAGTGAAAGTGATGCACGCTCGCTCGTCAAACAAGCGTTGAAACAATTATGTGCAAAGCTGGATACCACTTCTGGATGCATTTATGATCTCACACATTCGATAGACAATACGTTGGGATACACACATAATTTTCAAGGTACAGTTTTATTGTTTCCACTAGGGTTTAAAATCAATAACAACTTGAAAGAAGAAACTATGGTGGCTTCAAAATTTTTTAAATTTAGGATAAATAATATTGTTCGTAAGGAAGAAACTAAAAATATTGATTGCAAAGAATATTGCTTCCTTTTCGATTCGAGAGATAAAAATAACAAGTGGACAGACGACTACGTGGGTTGGTTAAGCTACAAATGGAACAGCTACATTATGGGAATAAATCAAAGAATTTTGGACCGACACTATTCGTTTGATATACAGAATAATGAAGACCCTACTAAAATTGTGATTAAAATCTCAAATCCCAATGCAAAGAAAGAATTGTTTGATATTACCCTAATTCTTGATTCTAAGAGCAATGATTTGATATTTATAAAATACGAGTTGGCCGAGAGATTGAGGCAACTTTGGAACAATCGAATTACTGCAGCAAAAAAAATGAAGGGGTTGTTGCCACGCTTCTTAGTCCTTAGACAAAAAAACAGAGTTATTGAATTGTCGGTTGATGTTAAAATGCAAGGCGAGAAATTGGTATTTGAAAAAATCACTATGACACACTTTGTTGAATTCGATAAACGAATAGAGGATAAAAGTATTTTTAAGCGCCAACTAGTGGAATGGAAACTGCTTGAGCAAACAGACAGTGGTCTTGACCCCACAAAAACTTTGAACTTCGTTAATTATATTTCATTATATGACTAGTGATTCATTGTTGCTTCAGGAAAGGCAATTGCCTTGCCTAGCACCTGGGGTGATCATCCAGCCTTACGACAATGCTTACTTTTTAGCGATTAACATCGGCAGCGGCCACTATTTAAGAATAACTAAGACTATCGCGTCTGCCTTAGCATTAGCAGATGGAAAAACCAGCTTGGTTCAAATTCATCGAGCATTAAATCAAGAGGATTTAACTTTAGAAAAACTTACAGAGATTTTCGAGAGAGAGCTAACAAAATTTGGAATTTTAGCATCCGATGATGAACCATTCGAAACAAGAAAATTCAGTCATATAAAGTTTAAGTTTACATTAGTAAACGTGAAAACTGTTGCTAAAATTTCTAAAGGATTAGCCTTTATTCATAACCCTGCTTTTGCAATTTTCTCGGTTTCTTCTTTTGCATTTCTCTTGGCCTTCGTTTGTTTCCAAAATGGGGTCGTTAGTGCTAGCTTATCTGATCAACTTCTGATTCAAAAGCACTGGCTTATATGGATACCATTAAGCTTTATTATTGGACTAATTCATGAGTTTGGACACAGTTCGGCTTTATCAAGCTTTGGAGGAAAGCCGAGGGAGATTGGATTTGGGTTGTATTTGGTTTTTCCTACTTTTTTTAGTTCTGTTACTGACGCGTGGCGCTTTAGTAAAGGGCAACGTATCGTGGTAAACTTTGGGGGCGTCTATTTTGAAGTACTAATTGCAACATTGGGCTTGCTATACTTTGTTATCTTTAGTGATCCGTTCATACTGGTAACCTGTTTTCTTTATCTTTTTAATATTGCCTTGAATCTTAACCCATTTATTAGATCGGATGGTTATTGGATTATTAGTGATCTCACAAACACACCAAATTTGACAGAAGTATCAAATGAAAGTTTAAAACGACTCTTTTTTGGTGATACTCAAAGCTTTAAATTCAGAAATTATTGCCTCGCACTCTACAGCTTTTTGAGCAAAAGCTACCTTTTTATTATTATAACTCTTTTGCTTTTTAACAACTTCCAAAAAATAATTTTTTTCCCAGCTGATCTTGTGTCCTCTTTTGTTCATTTAAATTTTAGACCAATTGATTATCAAGACATACGGGAAGCAATACCAGCTATCATTTTTTATTTGTTACTCTTCAATTTTATAATCAAAACTATAAAACGTAATAAAACCAAGTTTTTCGACAAGCTGATGCTGTGATTCTCTGATTATTAATAATTTTGATGTATTATTCGTTACCGAGTCGATGAAAGAGTTGCAAATGGTTTAAAACGGGATAACGTATTGTTGAAAGCTACTCACAAAAAGTCTACCCAATCTCAATCACCACATCATCGGTAAGCGGATGGCCTACGCACGTTAACACATACCCTTGTTCGCGTTCGGTTTTAGATAAGCCTTCTTCTTCGTCTAATTTCACTTTTCCAGAGATGGCTCTTCCGCGGCAAGCGGTGCAAAGGCCGCTTTGGCAACTATAAGGCAAATCAATGCCTTGGTCTAAAGCTGTTTCTAGAATGGTGCTTTTAGCATCCACGGTGATTTTATACTCTTGGCCATCGTAGCGGATGGTTACTTCGTGCGATCCGTTGGGTTTATCGGTACTTACTTCTTTCTTTTCTTTATCGAGCACCCCAGCTACGAAGCTCTCTTTAAATACTTTTTCCTTTGGTATTCCATGATCTGCCAGCAGGCTTTCCACATTTTTCATCATACCTTCTGGCCCACACATAAGGTAGGTGGTCTTTTCAATGCCCCAATTGGGAATGCGCTCAAACAATTTTTCTAATAACGCTTTGTTTAATAATCCAGAGTAACCCTGCCAGTTCATGGGGGCGTTATCGAGAATGTGAATTACGTGCAGCCGCCCCTCGTCTTTGATTTGCATCTCATCAAACTGCTTTTTAAAGATGATGCTTTCAACATCTCGGTTGCAATAGATTAATGAACAAACGCTGTCTGGCTCTTGGTTCAAAAGGCTTTTTATGATGGACATCATGGGTGTTATTCCAGAACCGCCAGCAAACAACGCAAGGTGTCGTTTTTTACTCTTATCATATTCTGTTGTAAACTGCCCCATCGGGTCCATCACCTTCATGGTCTGACCTACTTTTAAGTTGTCGGGCAGCCAATTAGACATCAATCCTTTGTCCACCCGTTTTACTGATACGGCCAAATCCTCATCCACAAAAGGGGAGGAGCATAGCGAATAGGCGCGCCTTACTTCTTTGCCATCTACGGAAGTGATGAGAGTTAAAAATTGCCCTGATTTATATGTTATTTTTTCCGATGGTTGTTGAAACACAACGCTGATCGCATCTTTTGTTTCTTGCACAATGGCCTTCACCTTTAGCTCGTGATACTTTGGACCACTGTGAGTCTCCTCTTTCTTTTCTTTTTTCTTAAATAAGCCGAATGCCATGATTGATTATATGTTTTATGCAAATTTACTCAAATCCAGTTGCAAGTTATTTTGTCGGATGAGTTTGAATTTATAAATTGAGCCAATAAGTAAATTTAATCACCAATGCTTGCGTATTCGATCTCAAGTCCTGTGGGAATTTGTTTTCAACATGGTTATAAACCAAGAATAGATCAGACGCTGGCTTAAAGCGCCACTGGAGTCGTGCATTCATGCTATAACTGTCAAATCGCGTATTGTACTGAACAACACCTGTTAAAAATAGTTTTGTGGAAAGCGTGAAATCTAATCGAGGCCGAACAAGAAGAAACTCGGCCTTTCCATACGGTGCGCCCAGTTGCAAGTTGTTGTAATCCACTGTTACGGCAAGGCTTCCATAGGGCTGGTAGCGATAATTTAGTGTGCCTCCATAACTCTGTCTGGTGCCAGTATAAAATTCGCCCCCCGATGCTTGAATGGAATAATTTATGACTTTTCGTGCATTAGAGTTGAACTGAAAGTTAAACTCATTCCAGTTAAACTGCTGCCCTGCTAAATAAGGGATTTCGCCTCGTGGGTAGAGCGGGTTGAAATCTTCGGGCAGAAGCTGGTAAATGCGCGTGGCAGAAAATTGAACATTTGTTGTATTTAAAAAATTAATGGCATAATCGAGAGCTATTGCCCTGTCGGTAAGTGTGCCTCCAGGAATGATGGTGTAATTGATTTCCACCCCGAGTCCCATTGTAGCAATATTGAATTTTGAAGGATAGAACTTTCCTTCCACTCGCCCGAATCCGCCTAGGTAACCGGGATAGACATCCAAACTAGGCGCGTAGCCAGTTTCCGCAATAAAATTTTTCCCCACTAAGTTATTGGCTGCAAATATGCCGAGGTGCCGTGTGTTGTAGCCCAAAAATGCACCTGTAGAATAGTTCTTATCTGTGTTGAATGCATCTACAGAGCGATGATAGTATATATCTCCACTCCATTTATTGCTCTTAGTGATTAAATTAAAGTCCACTCCGAATACGCGATTGTAGGTATTTAACACCGTATCCTGGTTTACCCGTTTCACCAAATCGCGCTGATAGAATTTTCCTCGTTGATATTTGCCCAGCCCAAGCGACTGCTTATCGACCATAAAGAAATCGATATTGGAGCGGGAAAACACTTGACGTTGTATAATAGCCATCGTGTAAAGTTGAGAAGGTAGCCCCAGCGATTCCTTTTCTTGGGTTTTCATATTTAACAGTCCCACTCGCCAATTTTTCCCAATTTTTCCGCTAATGCGCGCACCATATTGAATGGGCACTTGTTTGGCTGACCCGGTGGAATCTAACGCCAGTCCTATTCTTCGTGAAAAGAAAGGGCGTGTATCGGGGAAGCCAGGACTGGCGAACAA
This sequence comes from Cyclobacteriaceae bacterium, assembly GCA_044349005.1. Taxonomy (GTDB): domain Bacteria; phylum Bacteroidota; class Bacteroidia; order Cytophagales; family Cyclobacteriaceae; genus ELB16-189. Next base: position 38,255 of record JBIKRT010000023.1, on the reverse strand, counting down.
ATCACTGTTTTCCAGAAAGAATTGCCTCCGCTCAGGAAACTGAAACTCAAAACGAGTTAAGTTGATTACTTGTTGGTCTACCTCCACGTTAGAAAAATCGGGGTTAATGGTAAGATCCAGATTGAGCGAGGGCGAAACAGCTACTTTGGCGTCCAGTCCTGCTGATGTGGTGGTACTTAAGGACTCCCCTTTTTCAATATCTTGAGAGCTAACACCCGCAACATAAGGTATCAGCGAAATGTTTGCGCCAGCATGAGGTGCTGAAGTTTCCCACTTCAATTTACCCGTATAGCCAAAAGAAGCCGGAATAAACTGAATGGGCGTTGCTATCCAACTTGAAATTTGATTGCGTTTCACATCGTTTCTCAAAAAGGTTACGTTCCATTCGCTGCTGGTATGGCTGTAGCGAAAGGATTTAAAAGGAATAGCAAGTTCTGCCACCCATCTATCTTGCGATCGTTTTACACTCGAATACCATTTATTGTCCCAGCTATTGCTAAATGAGCCATCTCCATCCTGGCCGCCATTGGATATTACTCCCTCAGATTGAACGCCAAAGGGGGTGATGGTAAAAAAGAAACCATTGGTGTAGTCATTGAAAGGATCTAAGTAAATACCTATGTTATCGTTTAATGACCAGTCGATGTCTCTTCGCAATGACTGCACGATGTCGGCTTTGTTGTCATCATAACAAACAAATGAGATGTAAAGAAAATGATCATCAAAAGCCAGTCTTGCTTCTGACTGAAAAGTAGGTGGGAGCGAATCAACCGGATAGTTCAGAAAGAAATTTGTTGCTAAGTCGGCAGAAGTCCAGTCAGGTTCATTTAGTACGCCATCCAACGTAATAATGCCAGTCGTTTTTTTTATAGAAAGCGGCTTCCCGGGTTTGTTTTGGCAAAAAACGCAAGCCGATAACAGAAACAAGGGCAAGCTTAGAAAAAATCTCACAATTAATTTTTAGGGTGCAAAACTAGTAAATGCTTTCAAAAGTTAATGTTAAAAAGGTGTTAACGGACTCTTTCTAGCAGGGTTGTTCAACTTTTGCTAGATGGCCCAAATTCAATACAAAAGGTTTATTTGCTTAATTTTGATGCATTAAAAATGTAATTGTGAAGTTAAATACCCTTACAGCCATATCTCCTGTTGATGGACGATATTTTAAAGCGACAGAACCATTAGTTCCTTACTTTTCTGAATACGGTCTTATTCGCTACCGTGTGTTGGTTGAGATCGAATATTTTTTGGCGTTGACTACACTTCCGTTAGCTGAACTTGCCTCGTTTCCGGCGGATAAAATAACAGCACTAAAATCTGTTTATGAACGCTTTACGGAAGAGCAGGCCTTGGAAATTAAAGAAATAGAAAAGACTACTAACCACGATGTAAAAGCGGTTGAATATTTTTTGAAACGTGAGTTCGACAAACTAAATCTTTCAGAATTCAAAGAATTCATACATTTTGGTCTCACCTCACAAGACATCAATAATACAGCTACACCTCTATTATTGAAAGAGTCGTTAGAAAATGAATTTCTTCCGCAATTGACCGAGTTAGTATCCAAGTTAGAGCAACAAAATCTTACCTGGGCAAACGTATCGATGTTAGCCAAAACCCATGGACAGCCTGCATCGCCAACTAGATTGGGGAAGGAAATCCAAGTGTTTGCTGAGCGAATTACGAAGCAATTAATCCTTCTTGGCACAATTCCACACTCGGCTAAAGTAGGTGGCGCGACCGGTAATTTCAACGCACATTACATCGCGTACCCTGAAATTGATTGGGTTGATTTCGCCAATCGGTTTGTTGCTCAATTAGGATTGACTCGCAGTCACCCTACTACCCAGATCGAACATTACGATAACCTAGCGGCATTGTTTGATAACTTAAAGCGCATTAACACCATTTTGATTGACTATAGCCGTGATATGTGGCAATACATTTCGATGAATTACTTTACGCAAAAAATTAAAGAAGGTGAGGTAGGCTCATCGGCAATGCCACATAAAGTAAACCCCATCGACTTTGAAAATGCAGAAGGCAATTTCGGGATCGCCAATGCCATCTATGAACATCTTTCAGCGAAACTTCCTATTTCACGGCTACAACGCGATTTAACGGACTCAACCGTGTTAAGGAACATCGGTGTGCCCATTGCACATTCTTTCATCGCCCTGAAATCACTCATTAAGGGTATGGAAAAATTGCAACTCAACCAAGAAGCTATCGATAGAGATTTGAATGATAACTGGGCGGTGGTAGCAGAGGCGATACAAACAGTTCTTCGAAAAGAGGGCTACGCTAATCCCTATGAAGCATTGAAATCATTAACAAGAAAGAACGAGAAGATCACACAACAAACACTCTCAGATTTTATTGACTCCCTTTCTGTATCGCAAGAGTTGAAAATAAAATTAAAATCGATTACGCCTTTTAATTACACGGGTATTTAATCGTTTTGATTGTAAAGCAGTCGCTTCTCAGAAAAATCATAAAGTGTAAGCCTTCTCAAATCATAGTAGGCTACCCAGAAAGACTTTAGCGCTTCAACGTATGCTCTTTTGGCTGCGTCTTTTTCTGTAAGGGCAATGTTCAAATTGGTAATATCAATTTTGCCGATCAAGTATCTGTTTTGGGCAACGTTATATCGTTCTTGCGCAACCTCGTCTGATTTCTTTGTTATTTCGATCTGAAGCCACAAAAGCTCGAATTGGTTTACCCTGGTGATGATCTCTTGGTCAAACCTGATTTCATTTTGGTCGATGAGATAATCATTTAGAGTTTTGTTAGCATAAGCAGTTTGCATAGCTGCGTAATTACGGCCCCAGTTGAAGATAGGAATTTGAAATCCCACATTCACCACCTGTTGTCGCTGAGGATTGTTATAAAGGTCAGGCGCAGTAAGTGCCGAGTTGTTTAAACCGAATTGTGCGTTCAGGGTAGATGAATAACGGGTTCCTTTTGCTTGTGCTACATCGCGTGCTGCTTCCAGTCGCCTTCTTTCAAAAGCAATAAAGTCTTTCCTGTTTTGTTTGGCGAATTTTAAGGCATCGTCAACGGATACATCGAAGACAGGAACGTTCTCAGGGAGAATCAACTGAAAACTCTCTCCATCTTTAAGTCCAATGAACGTTCGTAAATAGAGACTAAAGGTTTGAAAGTCTAAGTTAGCTTGAGCCACATCTTGGCGCGACCGAAGCAGTTGTAGCTCTACTTGCAAGAGCTTGTCTTTGGAAGTGGTACCTATGTTATAACGGCCTTGCTCGATCTTATAAATAGTGTCATTGTTGGCAAGGTTATATTTGGCAATTTGAATGTTTATTTGTGCTTTCAATACATCAAAAAATCTGCCAGCGGCATCACTAGAGATGGCTTCTTTCTGCTCGACAAAACTCCGTTTCGATTCTTCAAAAATGAGAGGCTGTATCTTTTGATTCCATTTAAATGGATTAAAAGCAAAAACCGGCTGTGAAAGCTGAATATTAAAAACAGTTCCATTCCATTGACTTGCGTTTGAAGAGATGTCATTAAAATAATTCAGCGTAGTGTAGGCTGAGATTGTTCCTCCCGTCCATTGAATTGGCTGTTGAAGGTACAGGCTCATACCTGGATTTGTTTGATTGATAGCTCGATAAGCGATCGATCCATCCGGCTGAGTTACGGGCTGGTAGCGTTGGCTGAACGTAGGCGCATTTCCAGCCAGTATCAATTGAGGATTGAAGCCTGCTTTAAATTGTCGGTATTGCCAGTAACTTGTTTTTTTTGTGGTCTCATTTACTTTGGCATCGGGAGACTGTTGCTGGGCGCGTTCAATAACATCCTGAATGCTAAACTTGTTTTGGCCATAGCCAAGAGAAGCCGCAGCAAATACTCCAAATAGAGCTAAACTTATTCTATTCATAACGTAGCGAGGTGATAGGGTCTTGTTGGGCGGCTCTTCGTGCTGGTGCAATTCCAAAAATCAATCCTACGGTGGCAGCTACTCCAAAGGACAAAGCGATAGAACTGATGGTAATAAGTGTGGGGATGTGAGCAATCGTAGCCACGCCAAAGGCAATTGACACACCGAGGATAACACCAATAATGCCTCCACTCACACTAATCATGATGGCCTCAAATAAAAATTGTTGCACCACATCACTTTTCTTTGCACCTATAGAAAGCCGTAGCCCAATCTCTTTGGTGCGCTCTAGCACGGAGGCCAACATAATGTTCATGATACCAATTCCACCAACCAATAATGAAATGCCGGCAATGGCACCCAGCACATAGTTGAAAATATCGTTTGTGCGTTGCTGTTGTTTTAACAAAAGTTCCGGAATTTCTATTTCGTAATCAATCACTTCATAATGTTTGCGTTGTAGTAAGCGGGAGATTATTTCGGCTGTGGATTGCAGCTTTGCGGTTTCATTCACTTGTATCACCAATCTATCCAGCTGATGGTAATTTTTCTTTTCTTCTTTGGCAGCATCTGTTTCATTGCTGAATACTCTTCCTCTGCTTTTTAAGGCAGCCAAGCGTATGGCTTCAGTGGTGATCTTATCTCTATCTTTGTAACGGATTAGTATTGTTTCGAGAGGAGAGTAGACGTCCATGTTAAAATCGCGGATTCCTAACTTGCTAATACTAGCTGATGACAGTTTACGTTCTGTAAGGACTCCGATAATTGTAAGCCAATTGGGTCCTATTTTGATATTCTTGCCGATGGGGTTTTCTGTTGCGAAAAATTTTGTCTTTATGCCATAACCTATAACGCAAACAGGCGAACCTTTTTTCTTTTGATCCTCGTTAAAAAATTGGCCTTCCTGTAAAGTAAAGTTGTAAATATCAAAATAGGCACTTTCAATACCAATTAACTTGGCCGATCGCCTTAGTCCGTTGCGCAAAACATAGGTGTCAAGTATAACTTCTGGACTTATGGTATTGATACCCGGAATAGTAGTGGCTATGCTATTTACATCGCGTATCGTGAGCCCCGGTGAAAATTTTTTCTTATCTTTTTGTCCGCCCGACTGCTCTTGCAGTTTTTCTTCTTTCTGCTCAACAATCGGCTTGATTACGATATTATTGACGCCTACTAGTTTTATTTGATTGATTATTTCTTGCTGTGCACCATTGCCTATGGCTAGCATTGCAATCACCGCGGCAACGCCAAAAATAATTCCAAGTGCCGTGAGGAGTGATCGGATTTTATTCACCAACACAGCATTGATGGCAATGTATAAATTGGCAAGGGAACGTTGAGAAAAAAGAGCGTTTAACTTCATTCGCAGTAATTGGTAATGATGCAATTAGGATTAGCTCTTGGTAGGAATTTTTGCTTCGGCAGTAGTTGGCGGATTCTCTTCTTTCTTTGTTTCCTTCTTATTTCTCTTTCCATTTAACTCTGGAAGGAGTTTAACGTCTTGCGTTTGAGCGCTGGCAGGGATTGATAAGTATAGTTTGTCATTTTCCTTCACGCCTTTGGTAACAATAACATCATTGGTGTTCGATTTGGCAACGATGACCTCTTGCTTAATGATATCCAGTCCATCTTTCAGAAATACAAATGTGATCGAATCGTGTAAGCTATGAAGGCTTTCGAGGGGAATATACAAAACACTATCTACGGCATGTGTTAATATGCGGTTACTGGTTGTCATAGAAGGCCTCAAGGTGGCATCGGTACCCTTGATTTCAACGGATACTTCAAATACTTTTGAATCTGAGTTGGGCCTTTGCTCGCCAACATTGGCTACGCTAGTTACAACACCTGCAAGTTTTTTTTCGGGATATGCATCAAGGCCAACGTTCACTTCTTGCCCGGCTTTTACTTTGCGAACGTCTACCTCGTTCACATACGTTTTTGATTTCATTTTTGTCAGATCTGGCAATGAAGCAACATTGGGCTCCCACATTTGTATTTGAGATCCCGCTTTAATAGGTTTTCCGTCCCATCCCTTTTCATAGATCACCATTCCGTCTTCTGGTGCCAACACATCAAATGATTTCAACACGGTAGTCATTCCATCCATCTCATTTTGAACTTTTCTTAGTTCCGCAGAGACTTCATGCATTTTTTCGATATGCTGATTTTTCTTTATTTTATAATTATCGAGTGCCTGGTCATAGCCCCTTTTCGCTTTGTCAAGATTAATGTCGGCTTGCTTAATGTATGCGGGAGGCTCGAATTTTGATTGTTCTAAGATGATGGCTTTTTCCTCAACTCCGTATTTTAGGTTGATTAGCTCATCACGTGATAGCCTCATTTGCAAGGTGGTGTCTAATTGCGTTTGGTTGAACTTGGATTTGGCTTTCTCTAGCTCTATTTGCTTGGCAGAGAATTTCTTTTGGAATTCGGATCTGTCTAACGTTGCAATCCAAATCTCCTTTTTTTACCACCGTTCCCTCGTTCACGATACTTTGAATGGTAACTTGGTAGATATCAAAATTCATTAAAGATGAGGGGCCTAAAATCTTAACCGAATTCTTGGCTTCTAGCTCTCCCGTTGTTTCTATTTCAACTTTAAACTTTCCTTTTTTAACCTCCGCATAAATGTCTGAGGCTTCTAAGGCTGCGTTATTCCCGAAAAGGAAATATAGAGCCACCAGTGATACGACTACTCCTGCTCCAATGATAAGGTTTCGTTTCATGTGTTTAAATTGGTAGTGAGTAGTGAGACTTTAGTATTGAGCCGTGCGACCTCTTGATCATGCTGTTGGGTGTAGAGTACCTTATTAGCGATTTCATATGTTAATTTTTTTTAAGTCATACCACGAAAGCTTGGGAATCGCCAAGCAGATAATCATTCCGGTGGGATGGAGAATATCTTAATCGTGTTTTCAACTTATGTTGTTGCGTTAACCTACTAATACTGGAAAGTAGAAATTAAGTTACAAAAAATGTTGGCAACTAACAGCTTTGCCAGCATTTTAAACGAAACGGCTATCTAAAAATTATTGGTTAGCCCCTTTTTTAACAACTATTTTTGAAAGCGCGGTCTCTTTACTAAGCTTTCCGGTGCCATATTCCTTTAGGTCATTCATTTTCACAGCTAATTCCAACGATGACGGTATCCCACATTCTTTGCATCGAGTTAATTTTACGTTAAAAACTAGACTTTCTTGATCTTTTAAACTTTTCAACGTCCTTCCATATTCTAATAAGTTATCTTTTAACTCCTTCTCAAAAGCAGGGTAAAGTTCTTTTGTTTTTTTGTCGCGGGTAGCCTGATCAACGTCATCCATTCCTAATGCGGGCAACGTATAGTGGTTGTAGAATTCGCCTTGCATGCTAGAGAAAGTTTCCATATAAAATACCACGCCATAGTCTTTCAAACGTTCGTAATAAATATTGCCCTGCGTGAAATATGTTTTTGATAGGTCGGGCTGGTACAGGCGGCTGAAAATACTGGAAAGTAGTTCCAAGTCAGGTTCTAACTTGTCGGAAACTTCGCTGTTTACAAGTTTGATTTTTCCAAGCAATTGGTCGCGGGTTATTTTTCCCAGCTTAGCTTGTGTTAAGTCTGACTTTAGCGCTTCAACTGAAATGAGTGATTGTTTGTTTAGACCTTGGAAAGCAAACCATGGATTTTGATTATCACCACGGTTGGTAATGATAATTTTTTCGTTGGGTTGAAGTTGGCTGATTAAATCTCCATAATCGGTTAGGAAATTTTTAGCTGCCTGAATAAATTTCTGATCTGCAGTTTGCTCAAGTGAATCAGAGACGGATTTTTTGCTTTTTGGAGACCGAACTCTTTGTGGAGCTCGTGATTGAGCTCTGCTTCCGGCTGCAATAGCCTCCTCTTGTTCGGGGTTAACAATGGCATCACCTGAGATAGGATTAAAAAATGAATTCCCTGGGCCTGTATTCATAATAATACCCGAGCTTTCGAAATCATCATTTATAAACATATGCATGTTGCCGCTAATATGTTCGGGCAACCTAAACGTTACGCCATGACCCTCTCTGTACTCACCTATAATTTCGACCGGAAAGAAATTCCTTCTGGAAAACTCTTGCTTTATAAGTGTTGTTAAAATGTTTTCAGCTACTTCAATATCGCGCTGCATGCGCTGCTCATCTATTTTGGTCTGACCTGTAGCAGAAATAATAAAAGCTACTACTATTCCAGCAGCCAATGTAAAAATTCTCGTTCCTCGTATCATAATGGTATATTTTAAAATCTAATGTCTTATGTCTAACGTCTTATGTCTCGTTTCTAATAACTATTTTGTTTTTTTATAACACTTGAATTGGAAATCAAGCTGGTAATAATTTGTTCAGTTTCCTGTTTAAATAAGTCCGTATTCTTTTCAATGCTGTTCACCCTTGTTTGAAAAAGTTTCAAGTCCTGATTTCGTTGCTCTTGTAAATACTTCGAAAAATCGACCAATAAATTCTCTACGTATTTTTTTTGTTCTGTTGAAGAGAGCTGCAAATAATCTTTCATCAGCTTGAGATTATCGTTCTGAAGCCCGGAAACAAATAGCTTAACTTGTTCTTGCGAAGCCTGAGAAGTATTTTTCATAAGGTCATCGATTTTCTTTGAGTTGATCGCTAGGTTTGTCTTTACCGATTCATTTAATTTCTTCTGGCTGTCCGTCCAGTTTATAGAAATCACTTCGTTGTTTTTCTCTAGCGAATGGTTAATCATTGCTTGAACTTCCGCAGGCGTTAAAATGGGTAATTGCGCTACTTCTTTGGGTAATTCTGCTTTTCTGCCAAAGCTTATTCTCAACTCGCCATTGCTGGCATTAATTTCAGTCCCTAGAAATTTACCCGCTAACAATAGAAGAAAAAACGATGCGGCAATACTTATCACAGTTTTGAAATAGATCGAATCCCAAAAAGGTTTTGTGCGTATTTGGTCATCCATGAAGATAGGCGGTGCAATTACTTCCTTGTCTTCCAACTTGCTAATAATTGCTTGGGTCTCTTGCAATGAATTGTATTTCTTTAACTCTTCCGGGTGGTTAAGAAAATACTGATTCACTTTGTCCATTTCTGCCGAATCCAGCTCTCCATAGAGATACGACACAATGACGGTTTCGTCTGGTTTATAGCTCATAACTGACTGTTTCTTTTGTAATATTTCGCTTTGCTAATATCGTTTTTAAATTATCTAGGCCATAGTACAGCCTAGACTTTACTGTGTTCTCAGAAAGATTTAAAACCTCCGCAATTTCCCTGAATTTAAGTCCCTCATACTCCTTCATTACCACAATTTCCCGCTGTTCATCGCTTAACTCCAACAGGCATTTTTGCAACAGATCAGATAACTCCGACTGCCTTAGTTGATGCTCAGGGTTTTCGTGACGCATTTTACTTTCTTCCCACCGATAGCTCTCTTCTGCTTCACCGGGCCTCAAATCGTGGAGCGAAACTGATCTTTTTACCTTTTTCTTCCTAGCCTCTTCCCTACAATAGTTGACTGCAATAGTGTAAATCCACGACTTAAACCGGCCGCTGTCTTGAAGGTTCGAAATATTCCGATGCATCGAAATAAACGTTTTCTGAGTGGCCTCCATCGCCAAATCATGGTCGAAGAAAAACTTGTAAGCAAAGTTGTATATGCGCTTATACCAAACTTGCACTAGTTTTCCTTGGGCGGTTTTATCCCCTTCCCGTGCCCGGGCGATGAGGGCATCAGACCAAAGTGTTGACTGTTGTTGTGGCAGAGGATTCAGGTTTTTTAGGTTTTAAGCAACGACAATATACAGATGAAGCGGGCGCAAGGAAAGTTTTAGACAATAACAAATTTCCGTTGCTGGGCGAAGTTTCTATTTTAGCCATGTAAAATTGGTGATCACTTACATGTAACAAGTAGCGCGTAACTTCTACCTTTGCAACCCATGAAGAAAGTCATTTCCGTCCTAATTCGCTTTGTTCCGCGCAAATACCTTCAGCTTTTTAGCGGTGTGGGGTTAAAAGCACTCGGTATTTTCTATGCTGGCAATCAAGTTGAGTGTCCTATTTGTCAACATAAATACCGGCAATTTTTACCTTACGGGAGGATTAATCCACGCCCCAATGCACTTTGCCCTAGCTGTTTAAGCTTGGAAAGGCATCGGCTTATTTGGCTGTATCTAAAAGAAAAAACAGACTTTTTCTCCGCCCAACTCAATGTACTTCACATAGCCCCAGAGCCTTGCTTCATGGAACGCTTTGAAAAGCACCATGGTGCAGGCTACGTCACAGCAGATATTGAATCGCCACTGGCCAAAGTAAAGATGGATATTCATCAAATCCCTTTCGGGGAAAACCACTTTGATGCCGTGCTTTGCAACCATGTGCTGGAGCATGTAAAAGATGATATTCAAGCGATGAGTGAAATAAAACGAGTATTGAAACCAAGTGGGTGGGCTATTATGCAAGTGCCTTTTTTTTCGCCAGTGCCCGATGTTACCTTTGAAGACGCCAGTATTACAAATCCGCGCGAACGAGAAAGAATTTTCGGGCAAGATGACCATGTGCGATTGTTTGGCAAGGACTATCCGAAACGAATTGCACAGAGTGGCTTGGTCCCCGAAGCCAGTGATTTCGCGAAAGCACAAGCTGAAAAATTCGGTCTACAACAAGGGGAGATTATTTATCTGGGGAGGAAGGCGTAATTGGGTGGCCATAATTTTTTAGGATCGTTTCACAACTGTTGCACTTGCTTGCGCTAGGGGCAATATCACCAGGTCGGCAATGACAACATGCGGTGGGCAATTAAGTGTGTACAAAATGACATCCGCTATGTCATTTGCCGAGAGCGGGGTCAACCCTCTATAAACACTGTCTGCCCTCTCTTTATCTCCCTTAAAACGCACCAGCGAAAACTCTGTTTCAACCATTCCCGGATGGATGGACGTAACTTTTATCCCGTAAGGGTTTAAATCAATTCTCATACCTTCGGTAATGGAATCAACGGCTGCTTTACTGGCGCAATACACACTTCCGTTGGCATATACTTGTTTTGCCGCAATCGAGCCGAGATTAATAACATGTCCCTTTTTCTTACTTACCATTGCGGGCAGTATCTCTCTTGAAACATAAAGCAACCCTTTTACATTGATATCAATCATGGAGTCCCAATCGTCTATATTGGCAGATTGAACGGGGTCGAGGCCGTGTGCATTTCCAGCATTGTTAACTAATACGTCAACTTCTTTCCACTCTTCTGTAAGAGAATTCAATTGCTTCTTAACATCCTCTTTTGAACGAACATCAAAGGAGAGGGTTATTACGGAAGTTAGAGCTGTCAATTCGTGTTTTAGCAATTGCAATTTATCCTCTCTTCGGCCACACAGTATTAAAGAAAAATTATTTTTTGCAAGCAGCCTGGCGGTAGCTTCGCCAATGCCTGAAGTAGCGCCTGTGATAAGGGCAATGCGGCTTTTAGTCATATGTTACTATTTTTTTTGATCAACCCCCCAAGGTGTTTTGTTTCCGCAACAAAATATCTTGAAGGGTTTTCTTCTTGATAATCACTCCTTTTGCTGTAGCGCACCTCAATGGCGATTTCATGCGAGATTATTGAAAGATAAAATATACAGATACAGTGTTGGTATTAAGCTTGTTGATGGGATCTTTGTAAATACCTGGCGCATTTCCGAGAATGTTTGAGATGCCTTGCGAAAACCGAATTTCCTGTGAAAACTTAAACATTGGAAAATAGAAATCAAAACCCAATCCAGCATCGAGGCTCATGTTGGTGCCGTAAATTTGTAGGTTTGAAGAAATCGTGCTGTCGTCTTTTTTGCTGCTTAGCTCAAAACCAGGGGTAACACCGCCCACCATATACATTCGTACATTCCCTCTGCGTTGAGATTTATATTTGAAAAGCAGTGGCAGTTCAACCATAGTGGTTTCAATTAGTAGTTGGCGTTTAGTGTCGTTCGTAAAATTGTAAATCAATTTGTGATCATAAAATGCCGCCTTAGGCATAAGTCGGAGATCGAGGTACTCAAACAGTTTTAGATTTGCGAGAAAGCCGAGTGAAAAACCCGCAGATAACGGAGCCATCACTGAGTGAAGTGTATCAAATTTCGGTGTTACGAATTTATCTGAATAGTTTACTTGATAGCCTGAAGTATGGATTCCTAATACAAAGCCATAGCTTAAATTTCTCCGCTCATAGTAGGGATTGTTTTGCTTTGCCCAATTATAAGCTTGTGCATGGCAAAGCCAAGGCAGTAGTAAAACAAATCCTACTAGAATTACTTTGAGCCGGTGTAAAGCGAGCTTATGCCAAATGTTAGGGGCTTGCATGTCGTGTTATTAAAGCCAACTTTTGTTAGAATAGTGGTAAACTTTGATCCGTCAGGAAAAGCGTCTACAGATTCTGGTAAATACGTATAGGCAGCTTTGTCTTTTGAAATTGTTCTGCCTATTAGGGGCAAAATTGCTTTGAAATAAAGCGTGTACACTTGCTTAAAAGGAAAACGTGTGGGTTTAGAAAATTCTAACACTACCAATTTTCCACCTGGCTTTAAAACCCGGATTATTTCACTTAAGCCTTTTTCTAAATTCTCAAAGTTGCGCACTCCAAAAGCAACGATGGCCGCATCGAATTTATTTTCCTCGAACGGAAGATTCTCTGAATCGCCCTGTATTAGTTGAATGATATCCGAATAACCGTTCGTCATCATCTTTTTTCTTCCAACCGCCAGCATTCCATCTGATATGTCAACCCCAATTATTTTTTCGGGCTTTAGCTGCAAAGCTTCAATCGCGAAGTCCCCCGTGCCTGTCGCCACGTCTAAGATGTTTTTTGGTTGAACTTCGCTCAGCAATTTTATTGCTTTTCTTCTCCAAACTACATCGATGCCAGCACTGAGAAAATGATTTAAGAAGTCGTACCTGCCGCTGATGTTGTTAAACATTTTAGCGACTTGATCTTTTTTCGAATCAATATCAGTTTTGTAAGGAACTACTGTCATGGTCGTTTGATTGGTTATGGATTAAACCATACCCCCTTTCAATAGTTCAAAAATGACGAAAAGAAATGAATTAATTTGTTAAGACTTTGAATTCAACTCTCCTGTTTAGTTCTCTGCCTTCTTTTTCATCATCATTGCTGGCAAGTGGTCGGTCTTTACCATAACCCTTTGCCTGCACTCTTCTTGGATCTATCCCTTTCTTTACCAAAAAGCTGCGCACCGCGTTGGCTCGCAATTGAGATAATTTTAGGTTTACAGCTCTCGAACCGACAACGTCCGTGTGCCCTCCAATTTCGATTACCATATTGTTGTTCTGTCTCAGTAGTGCTTCGAGTTTATTTAACTCGGTGGTACTCTCTGGTTTTAATTGCGCTTTGTCGAAATCAAAATAAATATTTTTAAGAATAGAACTTGACCCTACAGAGAGTTTTCTAAGCGCGATCGTTTTTGTTAGCTTCTTTGGGTTGGCACTCGCTCCTTCTATATTTAACGCTTCGTTTACAAACAAATAGCCCTCCTTTTCTACATATAAGCGATATTGCTTTGGCTTCGTAGAGGTGATTGAAAACTCATAGGTGCCAACAGAAGGTGAACTTACGCCTACCATTACATTGTCCTTAAATCCTTGCAGTTTAATTTTTGCGTCTAACGGATTTTTGGTGGATTCGTCAACCACTTGAACGATGTAATTAATAGGCTCTATTTTAACCGGTTCCTTCTTTTTGGGTTCTTCTTTCTTTATAGCCGGTTTTGTGGGCGTTTCTTTTTTAGGTTCTACTTTGGCCACCACTGGTTTTGTTACTTCTTTTTTAGGCTGTTCAACTGCCGGTTTTTCAATTGGGTCTTTTTTAACGATTCTTTGAGCAGCTTCGGCTGCGGCTAATGAGTCTGCCTTGCTATTATCTGCAATCGTGAGAGGTACCGATGTTGGTTCATTTTTCTCTTCACTGATTGTAATCATGTAGATATCCTGATAACCGAGACCGTCTTCCCTTACCGAAGCGTAATAAGCTCTTTGGCCATCTTTTGTTGCTACATAAAACGCGTCATCATCGGGGGTGTTGATAGGGTATCCTAGGTTTACAGGTTCGTTCCATTCGTTTTTATCTTTGTCAAATTGGCTTTTAAAAATGTCATAGCCTCCCATACCTCTTCTCGCTTTTGTGCTAAAATACAACGTAGTGCCTTCATAATCTATAAAAGGTGATTCTTCATCTTCGGCACTGTTAATGGAAGGTCCCAGATTTTTTACGCGACTCCAATTACCTCTACTGTCTTTTGTGCAGATATAAATGTCCAATCCTCCTAAACCGCCCGGTCTGTTACTGGCAAAGTAGAGGGTGTTTCCGTCTTTTGTTAACGATACAGACGATTCTTTGTACGAAGAATTGATTACATCGGGCAAAGGCACTGGTGTGCCCCATGTTCCATCTTTTTGAAGCTCGCATTCATAAATGTCTCCATTGCCCTCATCGTGATAGATCAAAAGCGTTTTTCCATCGGCAGAAAGGGCGATGCTTGATTCATTGGTTTTTCTATTCACTGTGGGGCCAATATTTTCGGCCTTACTCCATTTTTTGCCTACTTTTTTGGTAATAAAAATATCTTCGTAAGGTAAGTTATCTTCATACACGTCTTCGTTTGTGTTACCTTCCCTGCGCCTGGTGGTAAAAATCATTTCATCTTCGTCTTCGTTAATTACCGGGCCGTAGTCGTCAAATTCAGAATTGATTCCATCCCCCATGTGTACGATGGAGTAATTTTTAGGATTGGCAATGAATTCTTTACCCTTCGAACATTCGGTAATCCGCTTTTCTACATCAGCGGAAGAAGGAATACCTTGACTTAGCCCTGCTGTGCTTTTAGAAATCTTATTTTTATAAAGTTTGTAATACTTAATCGCTTGGTCAAACTGCAAGCCAAACTGATAACCTTGTCCAATTCGATATTCAATTTCAAACCTATAATTTGGGCTCTGCCTGTAAACACGCAGAAAAAATTTTGTCGCTAATTCTTTGTTTACAGTATGAATATACGTGTAACCGGCTTCGAAATTTGCCTTTAGATTGGTCGTGTCGGTATCGGCCGCAATAACAAAAAGATCGCGCGCTTGGTCTATCGCCTTCGTTTCTTTTAGCACATCTTCGGCTTGTTCAAAGTATTCTTGCGCTAATTTTTTATCCTGCGCTTGAGATAAAGCAAGTTTGCTTGATAAAACCAGCCAAACGGCCATAAATAAAATTCGGAGGCAGCAGTTCATATTAAAAAATGTGTTTAACCTTACCTAAAAATAGCTTCCAGACGTGCAATTTAATAAAAAATTATAAAAAGTAAAACTTAAAAAAATCTTCAATTATCGCAACCTTACTCAATTACCATTTTCTACTTCAATTAACACTTTAACTAAATCTAGATGGAAATACAAATTTCTGAATTTTTAATAAGCAGTACGGTAGTAGATAAATGCCCAGTTCCTAACAAACCCGAATTTGCATTTATTGGTCGATCTAATGTTGGGAAATCTTCACTCATCAATTTACTAACAAATCGGAAATCGCTTGCTAAAATTTCTGTAAAGCCAGGTAAAACACAGACTATCAATCATTTTGAGATCGATAAGAAATGGTATTTGGTGGACCTTCCCGGCTATGGTTATGCGAAAACTAATAAGGAATTGCGAGAAAGTTTTGGCAAAATGATTGAAGATTATCTCCTCCTGCGCGAGAATTTGTACTGCACCTTTATTTTGGTGGACGCGCGTTTAGAGCCTCAGAAGATCGATCTCGATTTTATCGAGTGGCTTGGCGTGCACGGTCAACCCTTGGCAATTGTTCTTACCAAAACCGACAAATTGAAACGAAATGAGCTTGAATTTTCCAAAAAAAGGTTCTTTGAGAAGATGAATTCTATTTGGGAAACCTTGCCGCCCATATTTCTGACTTCGACTGTTTCAAAAACCGGGCGAAAAGAGATATTGGATTTTATTGGGGATGCAATCAAGGCTCAACCCAAAATTGATTAGTTTTGCCGCTTTAAAATCAACCTATGGAGTTACAAGAAATAGCGGCAATTAGCGGGAAAGGGGGTCTTTTTAGGGTGTTGAAACCAACAAAAGGGGGTGTAATACTAGAATCTCTTGACGAAGCTAAAATCAAGATTGTGGCTGCGGCTTCGCAAAAACTCTCTTTATTAAAGGAGATTTCAATTTATACTACTACTCAAAAAGGAACTGTATCGTTAGAAGAGGTGCTTCAAAAAATACACAAAGATTTTGGGAACGATATTGGGCTTACTTCTGAATCCGATCCAACTGAACTAAAGTCCTTTCTCAAATCTGTTTTGCCAGAATATGACGAAAGCCGCGTCTATGTTTCTGATATTAAGAAGTTGGTGAGATGGTATCAAATCATCCTTCAGCAGGTGCCCGAGATATTAACAGCTCACATTAAAGAAGTTGAAGCACCAACCGAAGAAAAATAAAGTTACTTGATGATTTCCTTTTCTATCTCACTAAGGGAGTCAAATAGTTGCCTGTAGCTTTCGATTACGAAGTATTGTAATTGAAATTTATCTTTGATATACGGAGTGTCCGCTATGGTCTTTACATCATAAGGTAATCGAGTGGGTATTTTGCTTTTCAGCGAATACGTTGATTCTCCTCCCGATGAAAGAATTCCGGCTCCATAGATTAGTAGTTTTTCTTCTTTGATTAATCCAAACTCAACCGTATACCAATAGATTCGAGAGATATTTTCTATCGCTCCATCACTGTCAATAACTTGTAGCGCAATCTCACTAAGGCCTTTTAAAAAGCCACAGAAATCATGATTGGTTAGTAACGGTACGTGCCCGAAGACATCGTGAAACATGTCTGGTTCCTCTAAATATTCTAGCTGTTCTAACTTTCTAAGCCATGTGCTGGAAGGAAATTTTTTTCTTGCCAACAACTCAAAAAAATCTTTATTGGGAATAAGCCCCCCAACTTCCGTCACTTGCCAGCCAGTGATTTTCATTAAACGTTCGTTCATTTCAACGAAATCGGGGATTTTAGCACCTACTAAACCCGCCTTTTCAATTCCCGCCAAATACGCGGGTGAAGCTAATTCAGGCAATTGTTTCATTTGGCGTTCAAATAGTAGTTGCCAAACTTGATGGTCTTGTGGGGTATATTTTTCGTAGATCTGTTTCAATTTAAGTTGTGTTTAAAAGTTGCTCTGCTTTTTCTACCATTTTCATTGAGCCCACCAAAAAAGGTGTCCGCTGGTGCAAATCTTTTGGTTCAATATCAAGTATTCTTGTTAGTCCATCTGTTGCTTTGCCGCCAGCTTGCTCTATCAAAAAAGCCAGCGCATTGCATTCATACGTAAGTCGAAGCTTTCCGTGCACATGTTGTGTGGTAGCTGGGTAAATGTAAATGCCTCCTTTCAATAAATTTCTATGAAAGTCTGCTACCAGTGATCCAATATATCGAGCCGAATAGTTGTTTGTTTTACAATAGTTTAAGTACTGTTTAACCCCTTCGCTAAAGCTATTGCTCAAGCCTTCGTTGATAGAATACATTTTCCCGTCCTCTGGAATTTCCATGTTAGGATGTGACAGAAAGTATTCCCCTAATGTCGATTCATAGGTAAATCCATTTACGCCATGCCCGGTTGTGTAAACTAACAGCGTGGAAGAACCATAAAGAATATAGCCAGAGGCCACCTGGTCGGAGCCTTTTTGCAAGATATCCCGCTCAGTGATAGCCGTGCCAACCGGTGTTTTTCTGCGGTAAACCGAAAAAATTGTGCCGATCGAAACATTTACGTCAATGTTAGATGAGCCGTCAAGCGGATCAATCGCAATTACATATTTTCCCTCGTTGTTTAAGTCAACATACGATTCTGTTTCTTCAGAAATCAAGGCACACACTTCGCCTCCCTTGGTCAGTGCTCTGGTGAATCGAATGTTTGCTAAAATGTCAAGTTTTTGTTGACTTTCTCCACCCGTGTTACTTGTTCCTATTGGCCCCATTATGTCGATCAGACCAGCTTTGTTTACTTCGCGGTTTACCACTTTAGAGGCCAAGGCAATATCGCGCAAAATCTGAGAGAGCTCCCCGCTGGCAAACTGAAACTGATCTTGATTGTTTTTAATAAATCGATCGAGTGTGATACCAATTGAATGAGCTATTCTGGAGGCTTCTATCATTTATTTTATCTTGTGGCCGAAAAACAAGCAAATATACCAAACAAACGTTTGTAATCAATTTTATGATTGTCTTCAAGTTTGGAGGGGCGTCCCTCAAAAATTCAGCTGCTATAAAGAATGTGGCTGCTATTATTTCTTCCTATCCCGAAAGGAAATTGGTAGTTGTTTCTGCCATCGGTAAAACAACTGACGCATTAGAGGAAATAGCAAGTCTGGCGCATGCAAATAAGGATTTTGAAAATGAATTGAGCCAACTTAAAGCCCTTCACTATGCAGTGATTCAAGAGCTCTTTGAGCCAAACGACTTAATTTTTAACGAAGTCGATACGCTTTTCAGTGCAGTGGAGAATGCCGCTAAATCGTCAGGCGACTTTGATGAAGTATACGATCAGGTGGTTTCGATGGGTGAGGTACTTTCTTCCGTGATTTTGTATCACGTTTTGCAAAAAAAAACGAACGAAATAAAATGGCAAGACGCTCGAAACATAATCGCTACCGATTCAGTTTATCGAGAAGCGAAAGTAGACTGGAACATTACTAAGCGTAACATCGATACGGCTCTAGTAGATGGAAATACCATCATTACGCAAGGTTTTATAGGATCAAACACGGAAGGCAAAACTACTACCCTAGGGCGAGAAGGATCGGATTTTTCGGCTGCCATTTTCGCTTCTTGCTTAAAAGCAAAATCGGTTACAATTTGGAAGGACGTGCCCGGTGTGATGAGTGCTGATCCCAAAAAGATCAGTTCGGCAACCATTTTTGAAGAACTTCCCTATAAAGAGGCGGCAGAAATGACCTACTATGGAGCTTCGATAATCCATCCAAAAACGATCAAGCCACTGGCTAATCAACTAATCCCTCTTTATGTAAAGAGCTTTACAAATCCGGAACTGCCGGGCACATTAATTCATGATTGCCATGTGGCGCAGTTGCCCACACTTGTTGTATTTAAGGAAAATCAATGTTTGATTTCTTGCAAGGTCACCGACTATTCATTTATTGATGAAGACCAGCTTGGATTCATTTTTAAAACACTTGCTGATCATAATGTGAAGATAAACGTAATGCAAAACTCGGCCATTTCCCTTTCGTTTTGTGTTGATTTTAGAGAAAACAAAATCCTAAAATTGATTGAGAATTTAAGCTTATCTTTTGAAGTGTATTACAATACGGGGCTAAGACTCATTACCATAAAAAACTACGACCAAAAGGTGTATCAAGAGTATAGAAACAAACAAGGCGTTATTCTTGAACAATCGTCACGGTCTACTCTGCAGCTCTTGGTGAAAGATTAAACTGTTTACGAATCAGATTTTTTATCGAAAAATTCAAGATGTTAAACACCTCTTGAAAATCTGATTCATTGCCGTAGTAAGGATCAGGCACTTCCATTGCTTTTTTGTTTTCATCGTAACTTCTCAGCAATCCAACTTTCTTTAGGTGCTCTGGTTTATTGCTGATGCTTTGAATGTTGCGAAGGTTACTTTTATCCATTACCAGTATCAGATCGAACGAGTCAAAATCTTGAATAGAAAATTGCCGCGCTTTGTGATTTATACGAACCCCGTTTGAGCGGGCATTTGCTATTGTTCTTGAATCGGGCTGCGACCCGATGTGGTAGTTGGAAGTTCCGCATGAGTCGGACATAAATAAATCACTCTTGCCAATCTGCTCAATTCTATGTTTAAAAATAGCTTCCGCCAAAGGCGAACGACAAATATTGCCAAGGCAAACAAACAGAATTTTAGTCATCTTTTTTATGCGAAAGTATCTCGTTTTTTTTATCCTATTTAATAACTACTAGATTTGTTAGTCAACAAAAAACACTTCCATGAACTTTATTAAAGTAGAGGAGCAAATTGAGCCATTTGTCGCGCTGGTTGAATTAAACAGACCTAAGGAACTGAATGCGCTTAACCATGAACTGATGGAGGAGTTAAGAGCCGCATTGGCGATGCTAGATGCCAACGCATCGGTTAGGGTTATCATCCTTACGGGAAACGACAAAGCATTTGCCGCGGGTGCCGATATAAAGCAAATGGCAGATAAAACGGCCATTGAAATGGTGATGGAAGATCGGTTTAGAACATGGGACCAAATTCGACTTACCAAAAAGCCAATTATAGCTGCCGTTTCTGGTTTTGCGTTAGGCGGAGGCTGTGAATTGGCGATGACCTGCGATATGATTATGGCGTCAGAAACTGCGAAATTTGGCCAGCCGGAGGTTAGAATTGGCACAATCCCCGGTGCGGGGGGTACACAACGGATGACAAAAGCAATCGGAAAAGCCAAATCGATGGAACTGATTTTAAGTGGCCGATTCCTTTCTGCCGAAGAGGCTCGCTTGTATGGATTGGTAAATCATGTTTTCCCTTTGGAAACGTACATGATGGAAACGATTAAGCTGGCGAAAGAAATAGCCGCTTATTCACCCGTAGCGGTGCAATTAGCAAAGGAAGCTGTGAACCGTTCGTTTGAAACACACCTAGAAGAAGGCCTCGCTTTCGAGCGAAAAAGTTTTTATTTAACTTTTGCCTCAGAGGATCAGAAAGAAGGTATGAAAGCGTTCGTTGAAAAACGCACGCCTTCATATAAAGGCAAATGATTATCTAACACTAATTCCAACTCCACCAGTAATTGCAGAATAGTCTTGAAGAGTATAATCTGCATGAAAAGTAAAAATTAAAAGTTTTAAACGCATCCCAGCCGTTGCCCTTGGCCCACTGGTTGACACGCTTACGTTTACAGGATCCGTAACAGAGACGGGTAGAAGGGGAGTGCCAGCATCATAAGTGCCTTTTATTGCCGCAGACGTAGTAGCGAAATTATAACCGATACTTCCGTAAAAGGTAACTATCGCAAATTTTTTAGAAATCAATCCCTGAATAGTAGTTGCTGAACCCTCATAAAGGGTCTTATTGTTTGGTTTAGAGTTATCTAGATTGACATCAAGATTGTATTTCGTGTACCCTACAAAAGCAGAAAGGTCAAATGGTAATTGACTAATCACGGGGATATATTGTTTGATGTCATGCATAATACCGATACCAAATAAGCTTACCACGGTTTTGTTATTTAGACTGCTAACATAGCTTTTGAGGTCAGTTTCGGGCATGTACCTAAGTTTTAGTTCAAAACCTTTTGGCAACCCAATACCTATTTGAGCCATCGGAACGGCTACCGAGCCCCCTGTTACCCCGCTCGGGCCGGAGAATTTTGAGGTAGTGCCTTTAAAGCGGTATTGCGGAGCTGTTGCTCCATCTGAACCTGCAAAAGTCGGTACGGAGCCATTTGCTGGTGTTCCTGCAGAATTTAGAAGTTCTAAACTTTTTAGTTGTGTATTGTCAACCGCGAAAGTTTGTTCTACTGAGGGTATATTTACCATTGAGCCTACTACTGTCAGATCAAACCCTAAAACTTTATGGGGTTTAGCCGTATTGTACCACCCTTGATTTATTCCGTTGCCCCATGCCTTCAATGTACCGGTGAGGTAGCCATTTGCTAAGTAATTAATATCTTCCTTACTTCCTTTTAGGATATCCTTTACCTGATCTTGTCCAAAAACACTTGTACTGACAGCCAAAAAAGCAATTAAGAGTCTAACGTGGGGTTTCATGATTGATTTGTTTTGTTATTGAATGTGTGTAATTCAGGATGCAAAATAAGGTTAAAAAAGTGAATTCGCTATTCAATTGAGATTTGAGTTTCGAACCCTTTTTAAGGTTTTGAGTTATATTTGATCACATATTTAGGCATTGATACTTTACAGATTCTCCATTCGCTTGTTATCCTTTCTCTATTGGATGGCGTCCTTTTTTCACCCGAAGGCAACGCTTTTTGTTAATGGCCGAAAAAATCAGGAGCGAGATGTTATCACTGCTTTTAAAAATAGTGAGGAAAAGATAATTTGGATTCATGCAGCGTCATTGGGTGAATTTGAACAAGGCAGGCCAGTAATTGAATTGTTTCGTAAAGAGCTGCCTAATTATAAAATACTACTTACCTTTTTTTCGCCTTCTGGGTATGAGGTACGAAAAAATTATGCTCACGCAGATTGGGTTTTCTATTTGCCTTGGGACACGCCAGCAAATGCCCGTAATTGGGTTAACACGGTTAATCCTTCGTTCGCTATTTTTATTAAATACGAGTTTTGGTTTAACTATTCGAATGAGCTAGCAAAAAAGAAGATACCCTTAATTTCTATCTCAAGTATTTTTAGAGAGAACCAATTATTTTTTAAAACATACGGTGGTTTTTACAGGGCTATTCTCGCCAACTTTTCTCATTTCTTTGTTCAGAACGCTATTTCAAAGGAACTTCTTAAGTCGATCGGCATCAAGAACGTTAGCATAACGGGCGATACTCGTTTAGATCGCGTTTACGAGGTAAGTAAAAATCCGAGGGAAATATGGCAAGCTAGTGCTTTCAAGGGCTCGCAAAAAGTAATGGTAGTCGGCAGTTGCTGGGAAGAGGATTTCAACGTCTTGTCTCCATTCATAAACGAGCAAAAGGATCAATTGAAATTTATCATTGCCCCACATGAACTAACGGAGAATTTTTTAAACCAAATCGAAAATTCCATTAGCGGAAAAGTGATTCGTTTTTCCAACGTAACCAACGCAATTGAGCTGGAACAGTATCAAGTACTGATAATTGACAATATCGGAACGTTAAGTCAGCTATATCAATACGGTGAGTTTGCGTATGTTGGTGGTGGTTTCGGTAAAGGAATACACAACATTTTGGAAGCGGCTGCTTTTGGAGTTCCTATTTTTTTTGGGAATAAAAATTATTCACGGTTTCAAGAAGCAAACGACCTGATTGCCCAGGGTGGTGCTTTTGGAATCGGAAGTTATACGGAGTTAAGAAAAGAATACGAACACCTTGTGTTATTTCTGGAGAGCTTTCTGTCAGCCTGTAAAGTCAATCGACAGTATGTGGAAGACAGTATAGGTGCCACGGAGAAGATAGTTAATTACTGCAAAAAAATGTTACTCTAATGCAAGGATTGGTAACCCGCTCTAACGGTTTATGGTATGAAGTATTAACGGAGGGCAAACGGCTGATATGTCGTATCAAAGGCAAGTTAAAGTTAGAGGGCTACAAAGAAACAAACCCCATTGCTGTGGGAGACCATGTTCTATTGGACGCGGAGTCGGAGGGCGGTGTAATTACGGAAATCTTGGAAAGGAGAAACCATATTGTTAGGCAATCCATTAAAAAGTCTTCGTTTAGTCATGTATTAGCGGCAAACGTGGACCAAGTTATCTTACTAGCCACTACCAAACAGCCGCGCACGTCTTTGGGTTTTATCGATCGCTTTTTTGTGAGTGCAGAATCGTTCCGCATCCCACAGATATTAATTTTCAACAAGAAAGATTTGCTTGATAGTGACGAGGCCAAAGACCAAGATCATATTGCCAGTTTATACACCAGCTTGGGTGTTCAGGTGTTCAGCATTTCGGCATTAGACGATCCTCTTGAATTCGTATCTACATTGCTAAAAAACAAAGTAACTTTGATTGCAGGCCATTCTGGTGTGGGCAAGTCTACCGTGTTAAACAGACTCTCGGGAAAAATAAAACAAGAGGTAGGAGAGATCTCCGTGTTCTCAAATAAAGGCACGCACACCACCACGTTTGCTGAAATGTTTCAACTCGAGGAACAAACATTTGTGATTGATACACCGGGGGTAAAAGAGTGGGGGTTTGTAGATATGGATGAGCAAGAGGTTTCAGACTACTTTCCGGAGATGCGTGATTTGCGGAAAGAGTGTAAATTCAGCAGAAGCTGCCTACATTTAAATGAACCCAAATGTAAGATTATACAAGCCGTGCAGTCTGGTGAGATTGCCCTTAGCCGCTACGAAAGTTATCGAAGTATCGTGACAGGACAGGATAATAGGAAGTAACTGTTGTTTGGCTACAATTTACTTTGTCCACTGAACCAAGGCTACTACCAAAGCAATAAATAAAATACTGGCATAAGCGAGTATCTCGCCATACCTATTCAAGAAATCACCAAAGTGCATTTTGCTACCTTTTAATTTCCAAACAAGAAATGAAATCGCAGAACCGATTGTCAAAATAATAACTGCTTGCCAAAATACTTCTTCAATAAATTTCATTGTTTAGTCTTTAGTCCACAAAGCCCGCCCAATTGTTCCACGCTTATTGGCGTTTAGCGAAGGAGAGGCTTCACCAACAAGATACACGCTGTATTGAGTTCAACCCGTGTTTTGGTGAGCTTAACCGCTAATCCGCAAGCCGAGGAGCAGGCGAGAAAAATTAATGACTTGTTACTATCGTTAGTGGGCTAATAATAATAACTTCACTAAGAGTAACACGATCACACATAAAAATCCCTTCAAAAGTATTTAAGTACTCTGCAATTGTTGTACTAACACCTCTGCATTCTTCGCGATTTATAAGTATTGGTAAAAGTAAATTGTAATTTCTCTCTTTGCTGCTTAGAGGATTATCTTTAAGAATACTTTTCCAATCGATCTTCATTTGTTTTATTTTTCTCTTGATCGAATCTGCTAGCAAGTTATTTGTGTTTTTTGAAAAAGCTACTGAATCGCAAATAAACTGATCATTCACTATAAACTTCATAGAAAAAATCATTGGCTTACATGTCTCGCTTGTTAGCTTTCGGTAGGTTCTTGTAATCGTTTTTGAAAGTGGCGAAACTATTGTCTTTGAGATTTTTCGACCAATAACGTCTTCTTGCGCAGAAACTGATAGTACGTTAAGGAAGGACATTAAGATTATAGATGTCAGAAACCAAATCATTTTGATTACACTTTGAGCCTGATAGACCCGATAAATGATCTTCATTAACTGTAACAATTTCGTTTGATTTTGTTGGCTTATTATTTACAATTTTTTGCTACGGTGACGTCTCAGCTAGTCCGCTTTACACAAGAGCAGAGGAAAATTCTTATTATAAATTGAGTTAGCGGGTAACTCGCGCTAGCTCACAACTGTTTTTCTGAAACAACGCTTCCCAATTGCGGTTCTAGCGAAGTGCGGGTTACATCCGTTAACCAGTTAGTAAGGTATCCTTATCTTCTTATAGATAAAATGCATTAACCATGCGGGGCCAATCAAAAGAAATTGAATGTCTTTAAGGAAAGATGGTTTCTTGCCCTCTATTTTGTGCCCGTAAAACTGGCCTATCCAAGCCAGTACAAAAATGATAAGGGCAGCTTGCCAAAGGGGTAAAATATTCAATCTGCTGATGAAGAAGGCTACTTGCAGACAACCCACGGCAAACAACACTAAACCTATTGCCAACGGAATGGAAAGAGAAACATAATAGACGGTGGCGAGCAGTAACACAATAGTAGCCCAATTTGTAAACGCATCGTTTTCTCCCGCCATTTTTTCCAGTGGGCCGGCCGGAATACTTGCTATCAACGCGACAATGCTAAAGAAAATCAGCGGAACGCAAATCCAATGAATTGTTTTGTTGATGGCGTTTTTATGGCTTTCGCCATACTCAGACAGTAATGCATCTATCTTTCTCATAAGATTTTCAATTTACTTTTGTTTTCACTTTGCTCCAATCTTTGAACTGCCAAAAAACTAAGCCCGTGGTGAGGTGATTTCCTTTTGTGTCATGAATTTTTATTTCACAAGGCACCACTACTGCATCTTGCGTTTGCAGCGGCTTCATTATTTTTTCTTGCAGCCATTCTTCGGTGATGGCGAATTCCGCTGTGGCGTCCATCTTGCCTTGATAATGGTAGTTCATCTCTATGCGCTGCATGATGATCCTGTATTTCTTTGGGTCAAGTGTACTGAGCAACAAGAAACCGGTGGTGAACTCCGATATAGTGGCAAGTCCGCAGGCATGAAGTCCCCTAATGTGGTTGAAATTACTCTTCTTGTAGGGTATCAATGTTTTCAGGCGGTACTGCTCCACTTCTAACACTTCAAAGCCGTGGGGCTTGTTGAATGGTATCATCCGCGACAGCGATTGATTTAACAGCCATCTGTAAAAATTGGAGGTCTTTGCTTTTTCTAAAAGTGTGGCACGATCTAACATGTGGAATATAATTATAAATTGCCCCCTCAAATTACGATTTACCTTTTCAATTCAATAGGTTATGAAAAAAATAATTGTACTTGGTGCGGGTCTTGTGGGCAAGGCCATGGCTCTTGATCTTTCAAAAGAGCATGATGTCACTTCCGTGGATATCAATGAGCAAGCGCTGAAAGCGGCAAGCAGTAGTGGACTAACAGTGCAAAAGCTTGATTTCTCGAACGCTGAGTTGTTAAAAGAGGCAATTCAAAATTTTGATCTGGTGGTGGGCGCAGTGCCTGGTTTTATGGGTTTTGAAACAGCAAAAACGGTGATAGAGGCCGGAAAGAATATGGTAGACATTTCGTTTTTTCCGGAGGATCCTTTTCTATTGGATGACTTGGCGAAAAAGAACAACGTCACCGTGGTTACTGATTGTGGTGTTGCACCCGGTATGAGTAATATTATTCTTGGCTATCACAATCAACGGATGAAAATCCATAGCTACGAATGCCTGGTGGGAGGCTTACCTGTTGTGCGCGAGTGGCCATTTGAATACAGCGCGGTGTTTTCACCGATTGACGCGATCGAAGAATACACCCGGCCAGCTCGCTACATACAGAATGGAGCCGAGGTGATAAGGGAAGCCCTTTCTGATGCAGAGCTTATTAACTTCCCCAATGTGGGTACGCTGGAATCATGGAATTCGGATGGACTGCGTTCGTTGATTAAGACCTTGCCCAACATCCCCAATATGATCGAAAAGACATTGCGTTATCCGGGTTGCATAGAGTACTTAAAAGTATTACGATCGATCGGTTTTTTTTCACAGGAAGAGATCGATGTAAAAGGCGTTAAGATAAAGCCGATTGACCTTACCGCTAAGTTGGTATTCCCCCAATGGAAATTAAAGCCTGGAGAAGAGGAGTTTACCATTATGCGCATTCGCATTGAAGGCGAAGAGAACGGAGAGGCGAAAAAGTATGAGTATAACCTTTTGGATCGCACGGATACGTCTACGCAAACTTTATCTATGGCGCGCACTACTGGTTATACCTGCACCGCAGTAGCCAACTTAGTTGCAGCTAATAAGTTTGCAAGAAAAGGAATTTGCCCCGCAGAGTTTGTAGGAGAGGAGGAGAGTAACTTTAGGTTTGTGATGGATTATTTGAAGGATAGGGATGTGCTTTATAAGGTTTATTAGCCTACGAATAAGTTGAGTGTAGCTTTATGAATTTGGTCTTCTATTTTTACGAAAAAGTTATTCAACTAACTGGTAAAAAAGGTTATGAAATTTTTCTTCGCGGCTATTCTTGCCCTTACGTGCCATTTTGCTTTTTGCCAACCAATATTCGAGCAATTAGAATTTAAGGAAGCAATTAAAAGAGCGTCTGAAAAAAAGAAATTTGTCTTCTTAGTTTTGAAGGCGAAAGATTGCAATCAATGCAATGATGTTGCCAACAAAGGGCTAAAGAATCCATTCCTCCAAAAACGACTTGAGCGAGATTATATATGTATTAGACCGGAGATAGATAGCAGGGATTGGCAGGATATGCAGGATAAATTCGGTCAAGGTTTTGGTGTATTGTTTTTTAACTCCAAAGGTTTGTTTTTGAATTACTTTAAAGGATCGACTTCAAGGTCTCAGGTTTACATTGAACAAATTGATATTGCTGAGGCAAATTTGAACGATGCGTTGCAATTGCAAAAGCTCACTAAATCGGTGCTGGATAACAGCGCGGATTTGAAAATCATAGAAGATTTGATTGTCAGAAGGCAGAAATTACAGTTATCGAATGATTCGATAGTAGAAAAGTTTGTTTCGCTTTTGCCTGCTGACTCGATAAAATCAAAAAGGATCTTAAAGCTACTGATATATCAAAGTCCAATGCTATCAACCAAAACAAACACATTGATTAGAAAGGATATGGACTTGCTTAACCAGGTCTGGAACACATTAAGTTTAAAAGATCGGGTTGCTATTAATAACGCCATCATTGGTAAAACGAGAGCAAGAGCAGTTGAATTGAAGGATAAAAAATTGGCTTATGCAGTAGCGAATTTTGCTTCTTCTGTTCAATACGATCCAGTTCAAAAGGCAAAAAATTACCGATGGAACATGATGGAATTTCATCGTGAGGTAAAGGATACGCTAAGTTTTCTGGCAGAAGCGAGCATTTTTTATGATCGATTTTTCATGAAAATTTCTGTTGATTCGATTCATCGTTTAGATTCGATTGAACGCGAAAGAAAATTTAGGGAATCAACAAAAAAGGGAGAAATAGATAGGATCTCCATAATTTCAATGTCGAGCTATTTTGCCAGAAATTTAAATAACGGTGCTTGGTTCATGTACACGTTCCGGGTAAAAAATATTGAGAAAGCGCTTGAATTTTCAAAAAGAGCGGTGGAATTAAACCCTGAACCAAATATATTAGATACGCATGCTCGGTTGCTTTATCGAAGTGGAAAAGTAGAAGAGGCGATAAATGAAATGACAAAGGCCATCGAAAAATTAAGAAAATACAATATGCCCTCCAATGAGCTCGAAGGTATCCTCAATAAAATGAAAAATCAGAAAAAAAGCATTGATGAGTATTGGTAGATTGTTTTGATCACGACTAGCGAAAAGTTAAATTCTCAGAATCCTAGACTAGATCATCTACTTATTAACAGAACGGGATTATTAACTAATGTGGCCTTTCATCTATTTTGCTAATATACTTTTCTTATATCCATACGAAAAATAGATTGTCAAACCCAAAGTCATCCAACCAAAGAACATCAACCAACTGGCTGCGGGTATTTCAATCATCAGGTAAAGGCAAAACAGCATCCCTAAAATAGGTATTACCGAAAGCTTTTTCACAAACGTGGTAATGGTTATGCCAGTGGCAATTATCACGAAAATCAAAAATAAAATTTCTTGGTGTGGCACTTCGCTTATGTTAGTCAGTGCCACCTTGGTTCTGCTCCAATATCCATACATAAAAATGAAGAACAAACCTGCCACAATCCATTGGCCGTTAATATAGGGGAGCCTAAATTTTTTGCTTACCTGTGCGTTGGTAGCCTTGGGTAAGTTGAGCACACCTGCGCAAACTAGCACAAACGCGAATAGCGTACCAATACTGGTTAAGTCGGTAACAATTCCAATATCAATAAAAAGTGACGGTATCGCCACCAGTAACCCCGTCATAATAGTAGCGAAGGAAGGTGTTTGAAACTTAGGGTGAATCCTGCTAAACGCTTTTGGTAAAAGTCCATCGCGGCTCATGCTCATCCAAATGCGGGGTTGCCCTATTTGAAAAACTATTAATACGCTAGTGGTTGCTACTACCGCACTGATCGAAACTATAAATCCGATTTTTTTGAGATTGATTTTCTCGAAAACAAAAGCCAGGGGATCGGAAACATTCTTAAACTCGGAGTAGTTGATCATACCTGTAATTACAAGCGTTACAATTACGTAGATAACAGTGCAGATCAACAGCGAATAGATCATGCCCCTGGGTAAGTCGCGTTGCGGATTATTGCATTCTTCTGCCATGGTGGAGATGGCATCAAAACCAATGTAGGCAAAGAACACAGCCGATACTCCTTGCATTACGCCAATAAAATGATTGGGCATAAAGGGAGTCCAATTATCGGTATTGATATAGAATACGCCAATGCCCACAATGAAGGCAAGTACTGCAAGCTTTATTACCACCATTGCATTGGTGCTTCGCTTACTCTCTTTTATGCCGATGTATGCTAAGATGGTGATTAAGATGACGATCAAAAAGGCGGGTATATTTAAGATAAGTTTAAACCCAGCAATAACTGGTGCCGTTGACCATGCCAAAAAATCGGTCGGTTTGCCATCCCGTAAGGCAGTCTCATAAAGAATTTTCGCTGTTTTCGGATCGGTGGTAAGCCACGCTGGCAAATGGATGTTGAAGCCCTCTAAAAGATTAACAAAGTAACTGCTCCAAGAAATGGAAAGCACTACGTTACCAATTGCGTATTCTAGTATCAATGCCCAGCCAATGATCCAGGCCACCACTTCACCGATTGTCACATAAGAATAGGTGTAGGCACTTCCTGCTACTGGAACGCGCGAAGCAAATTCGGCATAACACAAAGCCGTGAAACCACACGTAACGGCAGTGATCATGAACAAAAAAATGACACCCGGCCCTCCATTGTAAGCGGCTTGCCCCATGGTAGAAAAAATGCCTGCCCCAATTACCGCTGCAATACCCATGGAAGTGAGGTCACGCACGCCAAGCATTTTTTTAAGCCCCGAAGAATGGCCATCTGTGCTGCCCGCTTCAGCATCTTTTAAAATTTTATCGAGCGATTTTTTTCTAAAAAGGGAGTTTGACATTGTGTGAATTTTTCGTTCCGACTTCAAAATAGTAAAAATTTACGTGTTTAGGCCATTTTAGGGTTGGATGACCACGTTATTAATTTTTTCAATGAATCAAGTCGCCTATCTTTAGAGCACTTTTTGATGACATCGATTTTTTAAACTTTTTTCATGTCGAGTTTCGCCTATCCTGAACGTGTGACCATCTCAAACGATGAAATCAATTTACTTCCTCTCGGTGCTTACGCGGGGCATATTGAATTGATATCCGATCAAAAGCTCTTGAAAGATGTATTTAAGGAAATAGGCGCGCACAATGCGGTAGGTTTTGATACGGAAACGAGGCCAACATTTACCCGCGGCCAGTTGCATAAAGTGGCATTAATGCAGATTGCAATTCCTGACAAAGTTTTTTTAATACGTCTTAACCTTACGGGATTAGCCCCAGAAATAACCGACTTTCTTGGAAATGAGGAAATCAAAAAGGTGGGTGTTGCCCTACGCGATGATGTAAAGGCATTAGAACGTTTAAAAAGATTTAAACCAGCTGGAATTACAGAGCTAACTGTGCTTACCAAGCAGGCGGGTATCGAAGTAGAAAGCGTAAAAAAACTCGCGGCTTTGTTCTTGGGTATCCGTATATCGAAAGGAGCACAGACCAGCAATTGGGAAGCACCAGAGCTAAACGAAAAACAACTAAGCTATGCGGCTACTGATGCGTGGGTTTGCTTGGAAGTGCATACCATGGTAACTAAGCAGCGGGCTTTGTTGGCGTAGTGGTTGGCAACTTATTTTTAAGTGTTCTTCTGGCAAGAACAGCGCTGATCAAAGAAAGAATAGCGCCCAATAACATAGCAGCACCCGGAAAATAAATTGGGGCGTCAGCTTTCGCAAAATAGGCAAACAGGTTATTCATCACGGGCGGCCCGATAACCGATGATAGGCTCATTAAGCTCGTAAAGCCCCCTTGAAGTTCGCCCTGTTCATTTGGAGGTACTCCACTACTCATCACACCTTGCATGGCTGGTCCGGCAATACCGCCAAAACAATACACCACCGTAAAGGCATACATCATCCAACCTTGCGTTGAAAAGGCATAGAGCAAAAAGCCCAATGCATAAAGAGCCAGCCCCACATACACCGTTTTTTGTTGACCTAATGCGGGAATGATCTTACGAATAAAAACTCCTTGAACCAGCGCAAAGACAAAACCCACTACACCCAGTGAAATTCCGATATCCTTTGGCCCCCAGTGAAACTTCTCCATCGTATAATACGACCAATTGCTTTGCACTGCATGAGCGGCAACGTATACGAGTGCCAATGACGCGATCAACCCTCCGATCAGCGGATACCGCAATAAGCTAGACAGCGTGCCTATAGGGTTTGCCCTTTTCCATTCAAACTTTCGCCTGTTTTCTAAGGCCAGCGATTCTGGTAGGATAAAAAAGCCATATAGCCAATTAAGGGTGGCCAATCCAGCAGCAACTAAAAAGGGAAAACGAGGACCAAATTCTCCCAAAAACCCACCTATTACTGGCCCGATTATGAATCCTAACCCAAAAGCCGCCCCCATGATTCCGAAATTTTGTGCGCGTTTTTCAGGGGTGCTAATATCGGCAATGTAAGCGCCAGCCGTGGTGAAACTTGCACCCATTACCCCGGCCATAATTCTCCCGAAAAATAACCAGCCTATGTTGGGCGCAAAATAAAGGACTAAGTAATCTAACCCAAAACCAAAAAGAGACGCTAATAACACAGGCCGTCTGCCGTAGCGATCGCTCAGTCCTCCGACAATGGGCGAACAAATGAATTGAGTGATGGCATACGAGGCAATCAGCCAGCCACCATAGGTTGCTGCCAAACTCATGCTACCGCCTGTAAGCTGCTGTACTAAACGTGGCATTACTGGAATGATCACACCGAATCCAGTAACATCTATTAAAAGGGTAACAAAAATGAAACCCAACGCGGCCTTCCTTTTTTCTGCCATAATTCAAATAGAAAGCCCGAAGATAAAGGTTATTTTAGTTTGGAAAACGAATTTTGTACGACTGCAAAGATGCTACCCTACACGTTTTGCTTTATATCCTTCTTTTGTGAGCACAAGCACCACTTTATCACGCAAATCACCTTGAATTAAGATCTCGCCTTCTTTGGTGGAGCCTCCTACACCACATTTTGCTTTTAGCAATTTTGCAAGGATTTCTAAATCGCCCGTCTTGCCAACAAACCCAGTGATCAATGTTACTTGCTTTCCGGCCCTTCCGTTTTTATCGAGCAGTACTTTTAGATTTTGTTGTTTGGCTGGCAATGTCATGTCTTCTGGTTGCTGAGTTTCTTGGTATTCAAAGTCGGACTGGGTGGAGTACACAATTCCGTCACGGTTTTTCCAATCGGTTTTCTTTTTCGCGCTCATAGCATTTTATGGATAAACAAAAACAACAGAGTAAAAATGGTCAATAGAAAATTGGTGATGCCTATGTTGAAATCAAACTCAATCCCTCTTTTATAGAACGATCCTAGAGCCGATGTTATCATCAGTATGACTGGCATAAAGATAAATGTTCCGTAAATACTGGTAGGCACTTTTAGAAAGATACCACTTGGTTTATTTTCAAGATAAATGGGAACATGTACGATGGATGAGTAGGTAATTTCAACAGGCATTCCGATTGTGAATTGGCTGGAGAATTCATTTGTTACCTCAAAACCTGTTCCTGTATTCGTGAAAAACTTCTTATTAGATGCTTGATATCTGCCTGTTTTTATACCGGTCATTTTTGTGATAACTTCTTGTTCGGTGTTGGAGGGGAGCAAGAAATCGAGCGCAATAAAAAGAAACAGGGCGAACGCCACTCTTGACATTAGCAAAGTTATTGGGTGATACGAGGCCATCATCTCCAGCATTTCCTGCCTTTTGCTTTTAAAGTTTGGGTTAGGTGCACGCTTGCGGTATGCGGGATCGCGGTGCCGCTGCTGTGTTGGCTGAAAGGTTGCCTGGCCGCTAATTAGCTGGTCATACATTGTGCGCTTTTTAGGATCGCCCAAGATTTCGTAGGCTTCATTTATTTCCACGATGAGGATGGCCGCTTCTGGTGATGCATTCTTGTCAGGATGATAGCGCAGCGCAAGTTTCCGAAAGGCCGATTTTATTTCTGAATCTTTCGCAGTTGTTCTAAGCCCCAGTATGCTGTAATAGTCTCTCATCAAAAGGCAAAATACAAAAAAGCCCCACTAAATAGTGAGGCCATTATGAACAAAAAAGGGTTGAAGCTATCGCACTACAAACGTCAAAACTGGTCGTTTTGAGTGAGTGACCACCTCTTCGGCAACGCTGCCCGCAATTACGTGTGCAAAGCCTGTGCGCCCGTGGGTGGCCATGGCAATCATATCGGCATTGACATAGTCAGCAAAGCGAACAATTCCTTCTTCTGTAGAGAAGTCGTTGTAGATGTTGATCGTAAAATTTTTAAGTTGGAGTTTCTTAGCAAACTTCTCCATATACTCCCGAACTGCTTGGTCTTTTTGGAAATCGGATGGAGTGTTAATTCTCACTAAGTGTATGGTAGAACCATAGATTTGCTGCGCACGCTTTACAATTCTAGAAAACACTTCTTCATCCCCTGCCATGGAAGTGGCGTAAACAATATTTTTGAAGTCGCCTTTTGCTGGCTTTTTCTGAACTGTCAATACGGGCACTTTCGCATGACGAACAACGCGCTCTGTATTGGTGCCGATGATCATTTCAGAAAGGGAGTTGCTACCTTTTGTACCCATTATTACCAGATCTACTTTTTGCTCGGCAATAATAGTGGTCATGCCGTGGAACGCATTTCCTACCCTCACTATACCTTCTAACTTTACGTCCTTATACTTTGGATCCAATACCAATTTTTCTAGTTGTTTTTTTGATTTTTCGATAAGGCGATAGGTAAAAAGCCTGTCTTCCCAATCCCCTACATTAATTTGACCAGATGCATTGAACGAATCGTTTCCTGGTTCTTCTACAACGTGCAAAAGAAGTATTTCTGAACCTGCTTTTTTAGCAATGTCAAACGCAGTGTCAAGAGCGATGATCGAAGTTTTAGAGAAGTCTACCGGAACCAATATTTTTTTCATGATGTGTTAAGTTATTGTTGAGTAAATATAGGTAATCAATACTAATCTTGGAAGTGTGTCTGTTCTGAACTATGTCAGTAGCAAGTATGACCAAAATCAGCAGGCAATTACTACACTAACAAACCAACGCCAAACAACACAACAAAGAGCAATGTGGATAGCGCCATTTGTTTTAGGTATGGATCGAGCTCAAGCGAAGGTTTCTTTGCCACAGCAAACCCTATTTTTAATAGCAATGGTAGCGTGATCAAGAACACGAATTGAAAAGTTGATTTGTAGTGAATGCCACTGTAAATTAAGGAAGTGCTTATTCCTCCTATCAATAGCATCCAATGGTAAATTGCCGCATTCTTTTTGCCGATGCGGACAGGAATTGAGTTCTTACCCGCCTTTTTATCAGATTCAATATCTCTTACATTATTAATATTCAAAACTCCAACTGAAAAGAGCCCGCAGGTAAGGGCGGGTAAAATAAGTTCGGCAGAGAATGTTTGGGTGAACAAATAATAGGAACCCATTACGCCCACCAATCCAAAGAAAATTAAAACTGAAACATCCCCTAAGCCAGCATAACCATATGGTCTTTTGCCAACGGTGTAGGCGATCGCTGCCACAATAGAAAGAACTCCTAGCCCAAAAAAAACAATCAGCAATTGATAGTTGAGCCCAAACGAAACAAGTAGCAAAGAAATGCCACTTATCAAACTTAGCACAACAAAGAGAAACATCGCATTTCTCATCGTGCGAGCCGAAATCGCTCCGCTTTGTACTGCCCGCATCGGCCCCTTCCGTTCATCATGGTCTGCACCATTTACACTATCACCATAATCATTTGCAAGATTGGACAGAACCTGAAGAAAGATAGTAGTGAGGCAACACAAAAAGAAAATAAGCCCGTTGAATTTTCCTTGAGCAGCCGCTAAAAAACTACCCATTGCAATGCTTGAAAGAGCTAAAGGAAGTGTACGAAGCCTAAATGCCGAAATCCAAGTCTTTATTGAGGTTGACATAATTACCTGGTGATAAGACGTAAGACGCTACGTTTTTTTAACATACAGCCGAGGGCTAATTTAGCGCGTTTATTATCCTTTCGTCTAGAGGGCTCACTTTTGAAGGATAAAAACCAAGTACTTTGCCCTCTGGACTAATTAAGTACTTACAAAAATTCCAGGAAGGAGTTTCACCACTTTTTGCAGCAAGCCATTTATAAATCGGTGCCTTGTCACGGCCTTTTACCGATACTTTTTCGAACATCTGAAATTTAACGCCATAGTTTCGTTCGCAAAATGTCGCGATTTCTTCGCTCGACCCGGGCTCTTGCCATAGAAAATTGTTTGCAGGAAACCCGAGTACTTTTACTTTGTCGCCATATTGTTCATGAAGTGTTTCCAGGTCTTTGTACTGTGGTGTATATCCACATTTCGAAGCTGTATTTACGATGAGTAGATGCTTTCCTTTGTAGGCCGCAAAGTCTACTTCTTTTCCTTCAAGCGATTTTACCTTAAAGTCAAAAATAGAAGCATCGGCTTCTTGAGCCGATGCTTTTGATCCAAATAAATCAGTAAACATATTTATAGCGAACAAGACAATGAGTAAAATTCCCGAAATGACAACGAAACGCTTCACTAGTTTAACTCGCCAGTAATTGCGGCATCCATTGGGTTTACCTTAGAGGCGAAGAATTTCACGGTGCCATCAGCCTTTACCAGGTACTTGCAGAAATTCCAGCTCGGCTCCTGACCAGTTTTTTCCTTTAGCCAAGCGTACAGTGGGTGTTGATCAGCGCCTTTCACCGATATCTTTTCAAACATTTGAAAAGTAACGCCATAATTTTTTTTGCAGAAACCAGAGATGGTTTCATTAGAACCTGGTTCTTGTCCGCCAAAATTGTTGGCGGGAAAACCTAAAATGGTGACTTTGCTTCCAAATTGTTCATTCAACTTTTGTAAGTCGGCATATTGAGGCGTATATCCACAAGCCGAAGCTGTGTTCACAATCAATACATTTTTGCCTTTAAATTGAGAAAAATCAATGCTTTTCCCTTCAATGGAATTCACCTTAAAGTCATACAAAGAACCTGCGGTAGTGGTCATAAAGAATAGAGTAAATGCTAATAATGTTTTCATAGTTTTGAATATTTAAATGTAAAACAACAATATTTCGGGAATGTTCCCTAGCGAATGTATGTCGGATTGTTATTACGCAGCCGAATGTCTTCATGATTTTCATCACCGAGAAGGAGAGTTACTCAATCAATAGAATCGAGTTGAGAATTTTACTTGCTGGTTTTTCTTACTTTTACTTTACTATTTTCGATGAAAAAAACGCTCCTATTTCTGTTTCTATTGGCATCTTCGTTTGCGTTCGCCCAAACCATCACGGTGCAAGGCAAAATAGTAAATGGCCTAAACAATAAACCAATCAAAGCCTCCATACGCTACAAGAGCTATCCTACCGGGGGTATTTCAGGAACGTTTACAGATAGCATTTACAGTTTTAACATATTCGGTTCTTCCAAGTACCAAATTACTGTAGAGGCAGACGGCTTTATTGATCGCACAGTAATTATCGACCCAAAAGAGGCAATTCAAGAGCAAATCTTGCGCGACATTTCAATGACTTCTTTAGATAGGGCAATAACATTGGATCATCTTATTTTTGAAACTGGTCGCGCTACCATTAAACCGACCTCTTATTTGGCATTGGATGAGGTGGTAGCCATGATGAAGGAAAATCTTAAAATAGTCATCCAGCTAGAAGGGCATACCGATGTTGCTGGCGACACAAAAAAAAACATGGAGCTATCGAAGGATCGAGTGGAGGCCGTAAAAAAGTACATCGTTTCGAAGGGAATCTTGAAAGACCGAATAAAAACAAAAGCCTTTGGCGGAACCCAGCCCCTTAGCCTTGAAAAAACGGAAGACGCAAAGGCATTAAATAGACGGGTGGAGATGCGGGTACTGAGGGATTAATTGTATAGGATTTGTTTTTCAGTTTTAATTATGACTGACGGCTTTAACGAATTGAAAGAGCAACTGGAGCAACTTCACGAAGAGTTGTTTCTCTGCCGGCAAGACACAGAGCGATACCGCACCGAAAGTATTGCCCTCAAAAATTTCATTCAAACGCTTTATGAAAATTGCGAGAAGGTGGAGTCTGATAAAGATACAGAACTCACATTAACAGATCTGTTGAAAAACTTGACGGAAAACATCCGGGTTTTTGCTCGCGATCATCACATTCGGTTATAGTTTATTAGTAGGGTAATAGCTGTATTTACGATTCCCCTACAAGCCCATTGATTTCTTTAACAAATCAACTACCACTTTATAAAAGGCAATTTGAAATTTTAGTTTCGTGGGGTCGGCTTCATTGAAGATGGGTATCGACAGATAAACTAGTTCAACGTGACTGATCGTTCTCGTCACTATTGAATAGGTATTGACAAGGTAATTGTCGTGCCTTGTCCTCGTGAGGACGACAGTTTAACATTACCTCCCAATTTTTCTATGGCTATCTTCACTAAGTAGTCACTCCTTAAAAAGCCCAATGGGATTAGTTTTTGAATAAAATCGATCGAATTGAGTTGAAACAATCTGCAAGAAAGTCGGGTTTTATCTTTAAAACCTTGCAGATTTTTTATGCTTAC
>JBIKRT010000022.1:0-52194 GCA_044349005.1 Cyclobacteriaceae bacterium | reverse complement strand
CATGAAATGAAAAAAGTTTAGTGAAACACGTTTCACTAAACTCCTAAAAATTCCTTTCAACTTATTGGTTATCAGAACAAATCTTCAACATCCACCAACCATTTTTCAGTAATATGCCGATAAAGAAGGATTTAAATCCTTTTCTATCTGTAGTTCGACATTACAAATGTCGAACAGCGGGGTTGCTTTTGCGAAACTGCTGCCTGCAATCAACGTTTCTAGGGCTGACGGTCAGTTGAGAATTCAATCACATATTCTGAGCTATACTCGTTGGCTTCGCTGTCCTTCACAAACAACCTTGCCTTTTTTCCAAGTTTCAAGCAGGTATTTTTATTTGCAATATCTTCGGGCGTATTCATGGGTTGCAGTGCGGGATACCACAAAACTCGTCCGGGTTTCGTCAACAAAAGTGTTGGTTTGCTCCATTTCATGGCGTTATCTCCTTCGCCTAAATCCTTATTCTTGTTGAATGAGATATAGATGCTACTTCCTCGCCAACTGTAATCTTCTACTTTACCCATCAACATCACCCAGCAATTTAAATAGTAGTTCCAACTTACAGATGGCCCCCAATGATACTGCCCTTTTATAGAGGCAGCACCGCCACCTTCCGCGCGCGGAATTTGAAGTGAAGAAATAGGCGCACCTGCGGCATCATGTTTTGCTGTAAAGGCCTGGCCATTCCACCGCGTTGCTTTTCCAAGCGGATTGTCTAAGTCGGTCACCTTAATGCGTGCCACACTAATACATTGACCAGCAGCTTCGGTATCTTCTTGATAATTAGTAGAATCATAGGCAACTGGATAACTATACTCACCATAAAATAGATACAAATATTCGCCACTCCGCACAGCGGAAGGATCGCCCACGCCACCAGCGAACGTTCTTGATTTATTGTGCGGAAGTAAAATCATGCGTGGCTGCAAATCCTCAATAAAGATGCCGTTGTTAGTCCAACTTTTTCCACCGTCTATTGATTTCATTACTCCAATACGACAAACAGCTGCTGCTGATTGGGGGCCACGCAACCCTTCTGGCCAATTCACAATTTTATAACCAAGTCCGGTGGATGGATCAAATGGAAGTGTTTCTGGATAATTCTCATTGTGGTAGATTCCAAAGAGTGTCTTGCCAGTTACATCTGCGGTATCTTGATAAACAGTTTCAAACCAAACTGCTCCATGAAGACCCTCCGTTCCGGGAGGAGTGTTTTTTGGCATGATTGGATCTTTAAATTTTTCGCGAGGAGTTAGAAAAACTTCTTCGGCATTTTTACCGTCAGCGTATTTAAGCTCCTTAGCATCACCCCAAACGGGATCTTCACCATATTTACCCGGAAAAATGCGAAGGGTGTCTCCGATCCAGGCTTCTGCCATATTACAGTCAACAAACGAATTGAATTTGAATTTTTCGGTTTGAGTCAATGTAAACGTAGGTGTTACTTCAGCTTCATTTTGTTGAGCTTTCTTTTGGACGCAGCTATTATTTACTAACAGTATTGCAACTAGAATAACGGAGTGAAACTTATCTATTTTTTTCATGTACGAATGATTGGTTTTTAGTTGCCACATAAAATCGCTGATAATGTTATGCTTGTTGGTTGTAGAGCATCTTAATGGCGAATTCATGGTTACAAGTTAAAAAATGATATGCTCACCGCAAAATGGTGTTTTCTTAGTGCATCACCATTGCCGCCCCCAGCGCACTTGCTTGCAATAATGATGCTTTTTCAATGGGCGTGTGAGGGTAGGCCTCGGCCAACAATTTTACAAAGAGGTTGTTTTTCGCAAAGCCTCCTTCCACGATTATCTTTTTTACGAGGCTGTTCATTATTAAATCAGTGGATTGCTTTTGCAACTCAATTAAATCGCTAACAAGTTGGTAGTATGCATTCTCTGCTGGCTTGTCCGACTGTCTCCATACGTTGTCAGATAATGAGTTAAAATAGTTTATGTCTACGCAAAACTCCTCAGCTAGCGATTTGACTTTTTCTTCATACATACTTCCACCTAATAAACGCGAGGATTTTACCTGGAGACCTTGGTACGCTAAAAAACATAAGCAATCTTTTTGTAGTTCGTCACTCGTTAGAGGCGAATTATTGAATGGATTGAGAGAGATATTCCAAGTTCCGGTAGATAACAAAACAAAAGGTTCAGCAGTGGATTTTAGATGAGGTATAAGGGCTGCCGAGGAATCGTGGAGACCAATG
The DNA here is from genome assembly GCA_044349005.1 of Cyclobacteriaceae bacterium. Lineage (GTDB taxonomy): Bacteria > Bacteroidota > Bacteroidia > Cytophagales > Cyclobacteriaceae > ELB16-189. Next base: position 49,982 of record JBIKRT010000022.1, on the reverse strand, counting down.
CCACACATTAATTCTCTACCGTTTAATTTAAACGGAAGGAATTGATCGGATGCAAAAACAGGAGCGAGCTTTTGGTCGATTCCTTCCTGCGCTACCCACTGGTGATAATCGTTCGTTTGAAAATCCCATAGCATGGTATGACAGCCGATGCTTGTTATTCCTGAAACATACTTTCCAGTTAACAGGAAACAAAAGTATTCGGGTAGGTGCAGCGAGTACTTGATTTTATGATACAACTCAGGTCGTTCATTTTTTAACCAATACAATTGTTTTCCGGAGTTTAAATTTCCGAGCTCAGGTGAGCATGTTTCCAAACAAATGGATTCTAAATCATAGAGATTGTCAAATTTTTGTTTTAGTGATTCAGGAAAAGGCTTGAAATAGTTGTAAAGAGGTGCGATGATTTTCCCGACTTCGTCTAGGTGGACAAAGCTAGCACCGTGTGCAGAAAAATTGACCGCCTGGATCGAGTACTCAACTTTTGACAACGCATCGGATAAAGTCGTGAGCACCCAATTGCTAATGGCATGAATGTCCTCACAAGGAAAACCATCTTCGTCCTTTATTTCGCTAAAAGTGATTGATTCTTCAAAAATGATTTTATAGGCTTCATCGAAGATGAAGAACTTCTTATTTGTCTTTCCGATGTCAAATATGGCGATCACAAAAAAAGTTAAAGGCCTGTAGCAATTGTTTTTACACCTCTCGATTTAATAAGTTCGCTTCTTACTTTCAATTCGCGAAACAACGCAATTGGCTGCAACGCTCCGTTGGCTCTTAGCCTAGCCTCTGCAACCAGAGGGCGCACGTCAGTTCGAAATGCATCTTGCAGAATTTCCTGTGCTAGTGTAACATCATTTACCGATTGCGCATCTTCAAGTGCTTTTCTATTCACCAAAAGTGCTTGCGCATAAGCAATTTGAATAGCTTCCACTGATTGTAGCAAATCTTCCAGTGGATCTTTGACATTGTGTGACGCATCGATCATCCAACCTAAGTCGCTCGCATGATTCATTCCTCTTGAGTCCATACCTTCAATCAACTCATTAAAGATTAAGAATAGTTGATAGGGGTGAATGCTGCCAACCGTCAAGTCATCATCGCCATATTTCGAGTCGTTAAAATGAAATCCGCCTAGTTTGCCCTCCATCAATAGTAACGACACGATTTGTTCAATGTTAGCATTCGGTAAATGGTGGCCAAGGTCAACTAAGGTAAAAGCTTTAGGGCCAAGTTTATTTGCGTATAGAAGTGATTGCCCCCAATCGCCTACAGTCATGGAATAGAAGTTGGGTTCAAATGCTTTATATTCAATGAAGAGTTTCCAGTCGGAGGGGAGTTTTGCGTAAATCTGCTCCAAACTTTCTAAAGTATTTTGAAATGCCTTTCGGAAGTTAAGTTGGCCTGGAAAGCAAGATCCATCGGAGAGCCACACTGTCAATGATTTGGAGCCCAAGTTTTCGCCATGCCTGATAACTTGTAAATTATGTTCAATTGCTTGATCGCGAACGGCCTTATCAAGATGTTGTAGTGAACCGAATTTGTAGCTCAACTTCTGATCTTTCTGATCCTGAAACGTATTTGAATTCATCGCATCAAATCGTATTCCATGTTGGGCGGCTAAGGCCTTAATGTGTTTGGGTTTCTCAGGGATATCCCAGGGAATATGCAGCGAAATGGCGCCACTTGATTTATTCAATGAGTTTAACAAGGCAATGTCTTCAATTTTTTCCTCCAAATTTCTCGGTTCACCTCCGGCAGGAAAACGGCCAAACCTTGTTCCTCCGGCACCCAAAGCCCAACTGGGAATGGCAACTTGAAAATCAATTAGCTTTTGTAAGATATCATTGGCTGCAGGTACAGTTGTAGCTGTTTGCTCAAACTTTCTTTTGTGAGTCGACAACAATTTTTGATTGTGGTCTTGGATTGCTGATGCACTAATTTCCATATTTTAATCGAGATAAAATACTTCTTGTAAGTGTTTACTAACAGGCGAGTTATCAGCGTTTGTATCCATGATGTCATTCATAAAAGCCCACCACTTTTTCATGATGGTATGATTGGGTAATTCAGATAGCTGACCAATGTCTTGGATTTCCAACACGGCAAATAGTGCGTTTGACTCGTCATCAAGAAAAATCGAATAGTGAGAAATACCAGCGTCTTTTATCAGCTTCTTTAATTCGGGCCAAAGTGCATCATGTCTTTTTTTATATTCTTCGGCTTGGCCTGGATCAAGTTTCATTTTAAACGCCACACGGTTCATAACTAAATTTTTTATTAGCGTACAAAAGCCATTGCTACTCCACCATCTACATTGATTACATTGCCGGTGGATTTGTTTAATAGTCCACCAACAAGCGCGAAGCAAGCATTAGCAATGTCTCCGGGCAATATGATTTCATTCAATAACGTGCGCTTGGCATAGAAGGAGGGAAGCTCCTCCACCTTCACGCCATAAGCTTTGGCGCGGCCCTCAGCCCAGGCTCCTTCCCATATTTTGCTATCCGAAATGACGGCATCTGGGTTTATTACGTTTACTCTGATTTTATCACTTCCCAGCTCTGCCGCATTCAATCTGCTCAGATGTAACTGCGCTGCTTTGGCCGATCCGTAAGCTGCATTGTTTGGTCCGCTGACAAGCGCATTCTTACTTACAATGTTAATTATATCTCCACCAAAATTTTGCTTGCGCATGATTTCGATGCTGGCTTGGGTAACCAAGAATTGGCCTTTCACTAAAATATCATATAATAAATCCCAGTCCTTTTCGGTGTGATCTTGGATAGTTTTGGAAATTGAAATTCCGGCACAATTAACAACGATATCCACGCCTCCAAAAGATAGAGAAGCAAACGTCAATGCGCCTGTTACCTGACTATGACTTGTAACATCTAACAATACAGCCGCAAAGGAATCTTTGCCATACTGTTTTGTAAATTCTTCTGTTGCTTTTGCTAAGCGATCGGGGTCGTTATCGTTAATAACCACGCAGGCACCTTCTTCAATAAATTTCTTAGCGATGGCCTTACCGATGCCGCCAGCACTTCCTGTGATAAAAGCAACTTTTCCCGAAAGGGATTTTGGCTTTGGCATGCGCTGGAGTTTAGCTTCTTCTAATAGCCAGTACTCGATGTTAAAAGCTTCCTGCCTGGGTAGCGAGGTGTAAGTCGAGATCGCCTCAGCACCTTTCATTACATTGATAGCATTGATATAAAACTCAGAGGCCACACGCGCGGTCTGTTTATCTTTTGCAAAAGTGAACATCCCAATACCTGGATAAAGAATAACGACTGGGTTTGGATCGCGCAACGCTGGACTGTTCGGGTGTTTACAGGTTTCGTAATAGTCAGTGTATAGTTTTCGATACTCGTCAAACTGAATGGTTAATTTTTGTTTGGTCGTTGCAGTTTCTGAAAGATCTTCTTCTGGTGAAAGCGCTAGTACCAGCGGACTTATCTTAGTTCTTAAGAAATGATCCGGGCAACTTGTTCCCATCGGTGCAAGGCGATCAAGGTCATTTGAGTTGATGAATTCGAGAACACGGGCATCATCTGTAAAGTGACCAACCATCTTGGTTTTACTTGAGCAGAGCCCTCGAAGCACAGGCGCAAGGAATGCGGCTCTTTGTTGGCGATCTTCTTCGTTTAACGATTCTAGCTTTTTACCTCCAAAGATCTGCTTAACTTTTCCATAGTTTGATGCGAGGTATTCGGCACATTTTTCAATTACTTGTAATGTATTCAGGTAGCTTTCATAAGCCGTGTCGCCCCACGTAAACAATCCATGTGATCCCAGCATAATGCCAATTATGCCTGGGTTTTCGTCTAAACACTTTTTTAATTTTAATCCCAAATCAAAACCCGGACGTTGCCACTCTACCCAACCGATTTTGCCATCGAACAATTCGTGTGTTATCTTCTTTCCGTCTTTTGATGCAGCTATTGCTATTGCTGCATCTGGATGTAGATGATCGATGTGCTTGAAAGGAAGAAATCCGTGCAAGGGCGTGTCGATGGAAGGTGCTTTTGATGCCAGATCAAAAATGCAATGGTTAAAAAGTTCTACCATTTCATCTTCAAATTCAATACCGCGGTAGACCTTCGTTAGACTTCTTAGTCGATCAACATAGAGAGCGGCAAGGCCACTCTTTTTCATGGTGCCTAAATCACCACCTGATCCTTTTACCCACATTACTTCGGTCTCCATGCCTGTCAGCGGGTCTTTAGCCATTATCTTGCACGAAGTATTACCACCACCATAGTTTGTTAATCGTAGGTCAGCACCTAAAAGGTTTGATCTATAAACAAGTAGATCGATTTCATCGGGTGGCGCAGTTGCGTCATCCCACAAATAACTTACGTGCTTAAATGAGGTTTTCATATTTTTAGAATCCATATTGTTCAATCTAAATTTATAGTCGACAAATTTTTGATCTCGATAAACAAAAGCGATTACGTTAATAGCCCCGTTTAACAGAATTGCCGTAGCCAACTAACATAACTGACAAAATAATTAGTGTTATACCGAGTGTTATCGTTGCTTTTGTTTTTTTACTTACGCCTCGCCATTCTTTCAAGAAAATTCCCCAAGCGTTGGCCACGAGTATAATGAATGCCATGTGGAGTATCCATGAGCTGGCACCGTTACCAAGTTTGCTTTCGCCCATGCCGTAAAAGAAAAATTGTAGAAACCAAACTGTTCCCGCAAGTGCTGAGAAAAGATAGTTTTTAACCAAAGGAGTTTCTGAATTAATATAATCGCCAAAGGTTTTATTTCGGCTGTTTAGAATTATGCACCAGACAAAATTGGTGGTAAGTCCGCCCCATAAAAGAACTACATATGCCACATTGTTTTGATATAATGGATTTAGCCCGGCAGCCACTGCTGATTCTGCCATTGGCTTTCCGGCTTCGATACCAAAATTAAAACAAGAACTTAAAATGCCAGAAATAATAGCTACCGTTAGACCTTTGACCAAGCTGAATTCTGCTACACTTGCTTTTTTTTGATCCTCAGAAAGCTCTCTCTCTTTTAACATTCCTGCGCGCCCACAGATGTATATCCCAATCAGGCACACCACAACGCCTACAAGCACGAGCTGACCCCATGTTGTGGAGATCATTTCACGTAACGTTGTTTTTCCTTCGGTTGGATTAAAATTGTAGTAGATGGAAGGAACTAACGCACCAAACGCAGAACAAAATCCAAGTACCACGGAATTGCCTAGCGACATTCCTAGATAGCGAACACCCAACCCATAAGTTAACCCACCGACACCCCAGAACAAACCAAACAAAAAAGTATACAGGATTGTATTATAAGAAGTGTTCGCAATAATTTCGGTAAAGCCAGGAAGCGTCAACCAAGCGGCCAACGGTGGTACAAGCAGCCATGAAAAAAGACCACCCACAATCCAATAACTTTCCCAAGCCCATCCTTTCACTTTTTTGTAGGGCATATAAAAACTACCCGAGGCGAACCCACCGACAAAATGAAATAGTACGCCTAGAATGATCTGCATAACAGGAACTATCTACTATTCAGGGCTTCCGCTATGGCTTTCTCTGCAAGTGGTGCCATCATCTTATATCCCGCAAGGTTGGGGTGAACACCATCGTCACCCAATTCCTTTTTCAATCCCTTTCGGTCGTCCGCCATCGCAGCGAAGTAGTCGAGATAGACGCATTTGTTTTTGTTAGCGAAATCCTTCAACATGGTGTTGATGGTGAAAATCTTTTCTGCAGGTTCCAATCCCGGTTTCCAAGGATAATCAAACGCAGGCAAGATGGAAGAAATAACAACCTTGATGTTATTTACTTTTGCCAATTGTGCCATGGAGACAATATTGTCAACAGTTTGCTGCAGTGTCATTGGGCCTGTATTACCAGCGATATCATTCGTGCCCGCAAGGATTACCACTACTTTTGGTTTGAGATCAATCAAATCTTGGCGAAACCTCAGCACCATTTGAGGTGTAGTTTGTCCGCTGATACCTCTGTTGATATACTGCTTGCCTGCAAAGAACGCGGGGTCAATATTTTCCCACCCTTCAGTAATTGAATTACCCATAAAAACAACTCGGTTTTCATTTGGCTTGGATGGAGATAATGTTAGGTTGGCTTCTTGAAAACGTTTTAGATTAGCCCAATCGCCCGCCTGTTTTTGTTCAAATTCTTTTTTCATGTGAAGTAGTTGCTGCGGAGTAAATTTGGATGTCCAATGATTGGGGTTATCGGTGACGGTCAATTTCTGGGCTGCCAACCAATCTCCAAATCGATCGATCCAACTATCTGATGGCAAGTCGTGTTGCCGCATTCCAAATCCATGCCCACCTTCTTTGTACATATGCAACTCAGCTGATTTTTTGCTTGCTATCCAATCGCTATACAATTGGATGCTATGAGGAGCTAGGCCTAGTTGGTCATCGGAAGCGGCAGCAATAAAGAGCGGAGGTGCATCGGCAGGCACTGGCGTTTTTGGTATTGCGCCCATATATGGATAAATGGGCGCCACGAAATCCGGCCTATTTTCTTTTGTGTATGAATAGGCAATAGCCGCGGCTACCGTGCCGCCAGCCGAAAAGCCCATTAAGCCAATTCGGTTTGGGTTAATGTTAAATTCACCAGCGTGTGACCGCACATATTCCATCGCTTTTTTTCCATCGGCAATAGTAAGGGGTATCACAGCAGCATTATCGCCATCCAATTTGCCGGCACTCATCTTGCCCATTAGTTCTTTTACAGGGTCATCCGTGAGGCTACGAACTAACCGATATTTCAAAACAAAAGCTGCGATGCCACGCTGATTGAGCCATTTTGCAACGTCATTACCTTCACTATCGATGGAAAGTGTATGAAATCCTCCGCCAGGGCAGATGACTACCGCAGTGCCGTTAGATGACCAACTGCTTGGTATGAAAGCGGTGAGCGTTGGTTTGGATACGTTGTATACCACGCGCGTGTTGAACAAATTATTGGAGTTTTCCTGCTCATCCCAACTCCAAGTTTCAGAGCCGGGTGCGGAGCCTTGATAGAGTGGAATAATTTTTTGTCCAAACGAGGATATTGCCAGAAGCAACAAGGCAAATTGAATTGATATCTTCATGTTTAGCGATCAGTTTATGATAAAAATAGCTTTTAAAGGTTATGTAACTGTACCGTTCTGTACTGAAAAGTTTATAAAAATTGTTTTTGCAATTTAAAGAGATGCCCTCATTGTAAGATGGAAAGGCACTTCCTCTTGTGCAAGCCTTTTGTCTAGAATTAAAGCAGCCGCTTTTTCACCCATCAATTCAAAATCACTTGAAATGGTGGTAATGCCATTAAGAATAATTCTTTTAAGTGACGTTTCGTTATATGATACAATACCAATTTCTTTGCCGATAACTAAATTCAATTTCAACGCACGCTCAATTAGGGTGACTAAGTCATTTTCCATTAAATTGATATACACTTCGCCTTTGTTCAATTCCTCGACTTCGATGTTATGCACAATTTTGTGATTAAAAGCATACTGTTGACAAAAGTCAACAAACCCTTTAATAATTTCGTTGGGGAAGTAACTATGTTCCGGAAAAATAAGTTTCATTTTTTGATAGTTCATCAATCGTGAAAGCGATTGTTCGAGCGATTGATAAATATCCTTTTCAAAGTTTTCATAAACAGCTGAAAAATTCCCGTTTACGTTTGGTAGAATTTTATCTAATAAAATCAGCTTGGATTTATCGATTTCGTTAATTACTTCATACGCCCTTTCACCACCTTCAATAAAGTGTGGAATAATCACATAGTAATCATACAAGCCTAACTTGCTGGAGAGTAATCTTTTGAACAATGAAAAGTCATTATTATATATATAAAAATCGATGGTAGCCTTATTGTCTAACTTTTTCACGAACGCATCATATATAATTTTTTTGTGGGCACTTAGTTTGTTGAATAGAAGAAAAATTTTGAGTGGCTGCACCACTTCGGTATTTTTTATAAAGTAGCCTTTGCCTGGAGTTGAGCCAAGCAATCCTAGCTGCTTTAAATATTTATAGCCTTTTTCAGCGGTATCTCTCGAAATTTCTAAATTAAAACTGAGTTCATTCAGCGAGGGTAATAACTCGTTTTTTTTAATTTTACCCGATTGAATATTTTGTATGATGCAATTGGCTAGCTGTTGATATTTAGGCGTGGCCGAATGATCATCTAGGTGAAGAGTTTGAAAAAGTGGATGCGCGTTCATGGTCTTCGTAAGCGTAAAAATTAAGAAGTTCTATATTAGTATATATTTGCGATTAGTTTCAATCGTAAGTTTATTTTTATGTCGGCTTTGTTGTCAGTTACTTCATTGGGTGTTGAGAAGGAAGGGCTTTGGGCATTGCGTTCCATCGACTTCTCTCAGCAACCATTGCAAAACATTGCCGTTGCCGGTGAGACCGGGTCGGGGAAAAGTACGTTGTTAAAACTATTGGCGGGACTAGAGCAACCTACTTCGGGACAGATTCTTTTTGCTGGTAAAAAGGTGATTGGTCCTGCCGATCAATTAGTTGCTGGCCATCCAAAGATTGCCTACCTATCACAGCAATTTGAGTTGGCGAAGTTTTTACGCGTGGAGCAAGTGCTGCAATACGCTAATGCCATGAATGACCAGGCATCTGCACGTATATTTTCTATCTGCAAGATCAGTCATCTGTTAAATAGAAAAACCAACGAACTTTCAGGTGGTGAAAGACAACGAATTGCCATTGCCAGGCTGCTGATTCAGAAACCAAAACTCCTTCTGCTCGATGAACCATTTTCCAATCTCGACATGGTAATGAAGCAAATCTTAAAAGCTATAATTGTTGACATTGGAAAAAAGTTAAAGATCACGTGCATGTTAGTGTCACACGATCCGCAAGACAGCCTTTCATGGGCAGATCATATTTTGGTGTTGAAAGAGGGAAGGCTAATTCAGCAAGGAGCTCCAAAGCAAATCTATAAGCGGCCAGCCAATACCTACGTGGCTGGATTATTTGGGATATATTCTGAACTCAACAAAGCACTAATTGAACAGTTCGGAATTGTCACAGACGCCAGGTCTATTATTATTAGGCCTGAAGACTTCAGGATTGTTCAGCCAGGTGAAAGTTCGGTAGAAGGAAATATCAAAGAAATACAATACAGAGGCGATCACCGGCTGCTCCATGTTTCACTTAAGAATGCGCATATTTATGTACGCACGGCTTTAAGCAGATTTGAGGTGGGCGATGTTATTTCGCTGGCCGTAAATCTGCGATTGGGCTGAGCTCAGCCAATTAACCTTTCTAAACTCGTTCTAGCTCACTCTTTGTATTTGAAACTTTTGTCTGGGTAGGCAGGCGCCTTTGGAACACTCACAGGTTCTTTTGCCAGTTTCTCTTGCAAGAATTTTATGGCAGCTTCTAGTTGGGCGTCCTTTCCTTTAAAAGTTTCGAATGGTTCATTATCTACCACCATATCCGGATCAACGCCATGGCCTTCAATTAGCCACTTACCGTCAGCGTAGACGCCAAACTCGGCAGCTGTAGCAATACCTCCGTCAACAAGGCGATTGCTACTGGTGAGCCAGACTTCCCCGCCCCACGTGCGCGTTCCTATAATAGTGCCAAGGTTTAACCTTCTTATTCCTTCCGTTACGGCTTCGCCATCTGATCCTGTGCTCTCATCACACAGCACAACCAAGTGCCCTCTAAAAGCGTATTGCATATTCCAATAGGGTTTCCCAACTCTTGGCTGCCAGTAGAACCAAGCTTTCCTCATCAACTTTTCAAGCACCCAGCTGTCAATGTTGCCACCACCGTTGTGTCTTGCATCAAGGATAAGCCCACCCCGGTTGAATACCGGATAAAACTGTTTCACAAAGTCGTTCATATCATCTTGCCCCATGGCTCTCAAGTGAATGTATCCTACTTGCGCGGAAGTTTTTTGATCCACTTCTTTTCTCCGGGTGTATTCCCACTCCGCATACCGAAGTGATGATTCCTTCCATTCGGATATGGGCGTTACCAGCTGATCGAATATCACACCAGTATTGTTTTGCAAGGTGAGCTTTACAAACGTATTGGTTTTGCCGGACAATGCAAGGTAAAGACTACCTTGATCATTAACAGGTTGATCATTGATCTTGAGAAGCACATCTCCGTTTTTGATCTTTAAATTGGGTTTCGCTAGGGGAGAAAGATGTTCAGGGTAGTCAGGATCTCCTTGGTAAATGTGGCTAATCTTAAACCCAGATCCGTTCGGATTTTTTTCAAGTTTCGCTCCCAATGAACCGATGGGAATATCGACCGGTGGTTTACGTTTATCGCCACCGTAAACAAAAATGTGGAGGGCAGAAAGCTCTGATACCATTTGGGCTATCAGGTGATCGAGTTCAAAGCGATCAGTTATTCGCGGCAAGAGGGTTTCATACCTTTTCCGTGTGGCCGGCCAATCTACTCCATGTAAATTTCGGTCATAGAAATAATCCCGCTCCATGCGCCAGGCATCATTGAACATTTGCTTCCAGTCGTCCATCGGATCGAATTGAAATACCCAATTTGAAAGATCAACTTTTGTTTTATCCGAATCGACTTTGCTACCATCGGCATCGGAAACATGCAACATGCTACTTTTTTCAATGATAAGTTTTTTCTTGTCGGGCGATAAATCAAAGCCATTGATATCTTCTGCTACCAACGTAGGCTCAAGTTGTTTTTCATGGCCAATTTTAAGTGCATACAATTTTTGCTTATTGTACTGATTAGCTTCCATCTCTGCCCAGTAAATATGTTTCTCCGTAATGCGCATGCGCAGTATATTTTTACCGGGAAGCGGGATTTCATAGAGTTGTTTGGCAGCCGTCAGCCAGTCGATATTTTTCACTGCTGGTTCAACCTTACTCTCTTTGGTTTTTGGCTTAGCTTCGTCTTTGCTTTTTTCATCTTTTTTAACATCTTCCTTTTTCTCTTCTAACCAGCCATCGGTTTGATAGAAGGGGAACAATTGATTTTCTTCCATGGGCATGCCATAGATTTTAGCAGTTTTATCATAATAGGGTTCGGGTTGCCGCGCGCCCCATGGTGAACCTACAGAAGACGTCAAGTTTCTTTCGGATACGAAGTAAAGCCATTTACCGTCTGGTGTAAACTGGGCGTTGTAACTATTTAAACGTGTTGTTGTAATTGTTTCAATCTTGCCAGTAGTGATGTGAAAAGACTTGATAACTACGTGAGCGTTTTCCTCAGAAGATTCGTAAGTCAAATAATTGCCGTCTTTCGACCAATTAACTCCATTGACTCCACCGTTTTTCGTTTTGCTCAATTAGTTTTGACGTGCCTTCCTTTAAAGAATATAAAGTCAGTTTGAAATCTTTATCCGTATAAGCAATGTGTTTTCCGTTTAGAGAAACATATACATCTGTAATTAATACTTTCGAATTTTTAGTAAGTTGTTGTGGCGTTCCACTTCCATCGGCAGCCGCTTTCCAAATTTCATATTCTCCGCTCTCATCCGATAAATACACCACATTCTTCTCATCGAGAAAGGCAACTGTTTTATAGCGCACTCCACTCTTGCGCGTGATTTCCACCCACCGACTACCGTTCGCAGGGCTTACGAAAAGTCGTCCTCTGGAAATAATGGCGATGAATTTTCCGGCTGGTGAAATTTCCCAATACGATACTTGGTCAGATGGATTTTTGACCCAATGAAGAGCACGCTGGTCAAAGTCTGACTGAATGGTGATATCGAGAATTCTATCCTCATTTTTATCAATATCGTATACACCAAGATCGGCTCCTTTCTGATAAATGATTTTAGCCCCTTGAATATATGCCGACATCAAATCCCAGCCACTGGAAAAGGTATGTTGTTTCAAGTCTTTACCTTCATTATTCATCGACCAGATATTCATAGTTCCGTCACGGTCGCTGGAAAAAAAGACGCGATCTTTATAAATCATAGCTCCGCGGCTCGTACCCCTGTAGTCGCACGTGATGTACACTGACGGTGTGTTGCCAGCGAACTTCCATATGTTTTGGGCGGTGCCACCTTTATATCGTTTGGTATGACTGCCTTGAAATGCGAAACGAGTAAAATACAAGGTTCCGGTTGTGTCGTAGGTGCCATCCGATGCTTGAGCAAGTGGGATAAGTTCACTTACCATAGTGATGGGATCAAGTTTGATCAGTTGATTGTCCTCCAGTGCACTTTCGCTTCGGGTAGTAAATAAAATCTTACCATCGGGCAGCCACGTAATTGCTTTCACTTCCCATGAGTTAGCATAAGTAAGCCGCTTCGGGATTCCACCCGTGCTGGCAATCATGTATAACTCAGGACTTCCTTCTAATTCACCTGTAAACACAATTTGTTTTCCGTCAGGGCTAATTATCGGCTCGGTTTCCATGCCATGATGGGTGGTCAGTCGCGAGGATTGCGTTGTTGTTAAGTCATATTTCCAAAGATCTCCTTCGGCAGTGAAGACAGCCCATTGATCATGTATAGCGGGTGTACGATAATATCCTTTTTGTTGAGCCACCGCGAACTGATGGCAAAATAATAGCAGCAATAAAAAAGCTCTCATTTAATGATTATTTTTTGGTTTTTGGGCAAGAATAACATTTTTAGCCAATTCATTTTTCGAATTTATTAAGGGTAAAGCCCTACTGAGCTCATGCTAATTAATTCAAAGTGTCATTGGTTAGTAAATTAAAAATTTAATTTAACACTTTGTCCGAAGAATATAGTGAATGACTATTTTAATTTTTTCGAATTAAATGCAAATCAAATTATATATTTGAGAATGCCCCGAGCATGTAAAATAAACAATTAATGTAGCATGCAAGAATCCATCACGCAAGTAAAGAAGTTAATTGACCAAGGTCGCTACTTTGAGGCCCAGGCCAAAGCAACTAGTGAATTGGCAATTTCTTCTGATAATCGGATCAAACAATTGTATGCCTTGGCTTTGTCGAAGTCTGGCTCGCCCGAAGATGCACTGGAGTTCATGGAGCCTCTTTATAGGCAAACGCCCGATGACTCGGAGGCCGCTGGTATTTTAGGAAGCATTTGTAAAGAGCTTTTTAAAAAGAATCAAACTACTTCGTACGCCATTCGATCCAGAGATACCTACCTAAGTAATTTCAATAGCACAAAAAGTTTTTACACAGGCATTAATGCGGCATCCATGTCTGCCATGGCTGGACAGGCCGGGCGAAGCAGGGAAATAGCTGCTGAAGTGATTTCATTGTTGGATGAAAATTCAGAAGACTTTTGGATACAAGCAACCCTGGGCGAAGGTTATTTGCTGACCAAAAATAAAATCAAGGCTACCGAGTTTTTTATCAAAGCCAGAAAATTAGTAGGGAATGATTGGGGCCGGGTTACCAGTGTGCATAACCAACTTTGGCTGTTGAATCATTTTCTACAGGTGCCAACCGACATCATGAAGCTGTTTAGCCCACCCGGTGTAGTGGCATTTATCGGCCACATGATAGATCACCCAAATCGAACAGAGCCACGATTTCCGGCATCGATAGAACAAAAGGTGAAAGAAGCCATTGTGCATTCCATTCGCTCGTTAAATGCCCACATCGGGTATTGTTCGTTGGCATGTGGGGGGGATATTTTGTTTGCCGAAGCAATGGCTGAAATAGGAGGCGAGGTTACCCTTTTTCTCCCTTTCGACAAAGATGATTTTATCAAAACCAGCGTTCAATTTGCAGGAGAGAATTGGGTGAATCGGTTCCATGCATTAGTTGAGCGCTTTCCGGTTCATCGCATAACAACGGAAAGGTACGAAGGTCTTGACGAACTATTTTCGTTTCAAAGTCGCATCATATTTGGAGCTTCGGTATTGCGTGGGCAATACGGACATTCGGAGCCAACATTGCTTACGGTGCTATCTGAGGTGGACTTGAAAAGAAAGGAAGGCGGTACTCGCCACACGATTAACTTGTGGCCTTATCAGAACCGGATTGTGAATGTAAACCCTGACAATTTGGTAACTCCTAACCCAGTTAAACTTACGCCTGCTGCGGCTACTCAGCACGAGTCGCTGTCTCCAAAACGAGCTATTTTCTATTTGGCCTATGTGGATTTGGTAGATGCCGCAGCGGCTGATATTGAAAAAATAAAAAATAGATTCAGTCAATCCAACACCAACGAATTTATTGCAGCGCTCACATTTGATACTACCACTAGGTTTTTACTTGCTTCAGAATCAGAAGCATTTTTGATTGATTTTGTTCGGTATATTACGAAGTTGAAGGAAGCGTATCGCATGAAAAACCCAACAACGATGAGCCTCCATGCAGGGCCGGCCTATTATGAGCAAAAAGACAGTGGGTACTCCCTTTCGGGAGAAAGTGTTGACTTTGTGAAGGCACTTTCTAATTCGGTTTCATCCGGTTCAATTTTGGTGAGTGATTACCTTGCAGACTTGCTTACCCTTGATACGAAGATGATTAGTTTGGATTACGGAGGTGTTTTTGTATCTGCTAATGACTCCAGAAAGGCGAATGTGTATAAAATTCATTTTGTTTAAGCGAGTGTGCTAAAGACAGCCGTGAACGAACCTAAAAAACCATAAAAAGATCCGTTTTGAGCATCTTTGGGCAATGCCCTCCATCATCCCAACCTTCGAATACGACATTTTCATAAGCTTTTGCATAACGATCGTCTGCTTTTAGAGTCAATCCTTTTTTAGAGGCGATTTTCACGACAATCTAGGTAGATTGTATTCCTCCTCATTTGGAATTTGCTAAATTTGAAATATGAAAACCTACTTGCTCACTTTGGACGAACCTCAAGAAGACGTAATTAAGGCTTTAGCCAAAGCATTGAAAATTGATATTCAGATTATCGATGACACAGATGAAGACAAGGCTCTTTCTATCGCGATGGAAGATGGGAAGAAGTATGGCCGCCTTTCAGACGTTGAAAGCAAGACATTTTTGGATAGCTTGGGTCAATGAAAATCCTTGTTGATAAAAGTTTTGAGCGCGATGTAAAACGCTTACCGATCCAAGTTCAAAAAGAGTTAAAGGAGATCACTCAAAAATTATTAGTAGCTTCTTCGCTTAGTGAGACCAACAGTAGCAAAATGGAGGGGGCAAAAAATGCGTACCGGATTCGATTTGGAAGTTACCGAATAGGATTTTACTTAGAAGAGGATTCTATTATTCTTTCCCGAGTGTTGGATAGGAAGGAGATCTATAGGCATTTCCCAAAGAAATAAAGTAAATGGCGTCCATCATCCCCAACTTCGAATACGACATCTTCATCTCTTACCGCCACAACGATAACCGAAGCGGCTGGGTAACGGATTTTGTGAATGCTTTGCGGGAAGAGCTAGCAGCCACCATAAAAGAACCGCTATCTATTTACTTCGATCAAAACCCGCACGATGGCCTGCTCGAAACACACAACGTAGACAAGAGCCTCGAAGGGAAACTGAAGTGTTTGATTTTTATTCCTATCATTTCCCAAACCTATTGCGACCCCAAATCATTTGCATGGCAGCACGAGTTTGTGGAGTTTAATAAACTAGCTCGAAATGATGATTTTGGAAGAGACATTAAACTAGGCAATGGAAATGTGGTCAGCCGGATTCTTCCCATTAAAATTCATGAACTTGATGCGGAAGACAAAGCAATCATCGAGAAGGAAATAGGTGGAGTGCTGCGTGCGATAGAGTTTATCTTTAAGTCGGCTGGGGTTAACAGGCCGTTGTCGTCAACCGACAAGCGCGAAGAAAATTCAGGCAAAACGCTCTACCGCGATCAGGTCAATAAAGTCGCGAATGCCATAAAGGAAATTATCATGGCAATTAAGAACCCCGCTACGCACGCACCCCGACCAACCATCAAAGACCAATCAACAACCAATCGGCCAAAAAATAGAAAGCCAATATTCATTTCAATCACGTTGCTTTTGCTTATTACCCTCGGCTACTTTCTCTACCAACAACGATCAACGACTAACGAACAACCAACTCTCGACAAATCCATAGCCGTGCTGCCGTTTGAAAACATGAGCAAAGACCCGGAGCAGGATTATTTTAGCAGTGGTATGGCAGAGGACATTCTTAACCACCTCACCAAGATTTCAGACTTAAAAGTAAAATCAAGGACATCCACGCTGCAATATAAAGGCACTACTAAGTCGGTGAGCGAGATAGGCGATGAGCTTGGGGTGGCAAACATTGTGGAGGGTAGCGTGCGCAAGGTAGGTGACAAGGTGAGGGTGGTAGTGCAGTTGATTGACGCCAAAACCGATCTGCACCTGTGGAGCGAAACGTACGACCGCGATTTGGCCGAAGTACTCACCATACAAAGCGAAATAGCGATTGAAATTGCAAAGGCGCTGGAAGCAAAACTCACCAACAAGGAAAAGAAAAGTATTGAAAAAGAGGAGACTACTGACATTACCGCTTACGATTATTACCTAAAAGCCCGCGATCAATATGGGAAAATTGAGTTTAGTAAAAAGAACTACTTCAACTTGGTCGAGCTACTCAATAAGGCAATTAAAATGGATCCTCAATTTTCAAAAGCCTATGCTTTGAAGGCTCGGTTATGGTTTGATATGAGTTCTTTTGGGTTTTCACAAAAAGTGTGGGTGGATTCTTCTTTTAGTAATGCAAACAAATCCATTCAGGTAGATCCGGATAGCCCTGACGGATACTTAATAAACGCACAGGTGAATCGATTCTTAGGTAATTTCGGTGAATATGAAAGGAATATTAAGATGGCTTACCAGATTAGCCCAAAGGACAATGAAGTGCAAAGTAATTATGGTTATTATCTTTTAAGGAAAGGTGACGAGCGAGGGGCGGATTTAATACTAAAATCAGTGGA
The DNA here is from genome assembly GCA_044349005.1 of Cyclobacteriaceae bacterium. Lineage (GTDB taxonomy): Bacteria > Bacteroidota > Bacteroidia > Cytophagales > Cyclobacteriaceae > ELB16-189. The sequence continues at coordinate 33,133 of JBIKRT010000022.1, read as the reverse complement.
ACAAGGATATTCTACGAAGCAGTCTGAATTCTTTGCTGGCATTTCAGATGTTTATTACAATTCAAATGATTATTTAAGCTACATTAAAATTCTTGAAAAGGTTGTAGAATTAAACCCTAACACAGGTGCATATGATGCAATAAGTTTTGCGGCTCGAACAATTGGTGATTATGAAAAATCTAGGGCGGCTGCGGAAAAATTAATTTCTGTAGCACCCGAAAATCCTAGTGGATTTGACGCCCTGGCTTGGGCTTATTTTCTAGAAAAAAAGTACAAAAAAGCCGCGGAATACTGGTCTAAATACAAGGAAATTGAGGCACGTTTTGATGAGGCTACCCAAACCGTTCCTTTCCGCCATCGGTTGGCGATGGCACTATTAAAACTTGGGGATAATGAGAAGGCGAAGATTCTATTGAAACAGGACTCAATTATCCAACTGGAGCAATTGCAAAAGAAAAGAAGCACTGGTGCATGGATTGGGCGCGGTGGTTTATTCTATGACTATGCGGTTGATAATGCGTTGCTAGGTAACTCAAAAGCAGCAATACAAAGTTTGGATAGTGCTTTAAAATACGGTTTTGAAGCAAAGGAGTTTTTTGAAAAAGACCCGGCTTTCGAAAAGATAAAAGACTTGCCTGCTTTCAGGAAAGTGCAAGCAAAGGTTGACCAGATTGCTGCCTTTAGAAAACGCGCTTTTACCAATGCACTCAATCGCGCCAAAGCCAACAATGAGTTGAAATTAATGTTGGATAAGTAGTTATGGCTTCAATTCTCCCCAGCTTCGAATACGACATCTTCATCAGTTACCGCCACAACGATAACCGGAGCGGCTGGGTAACGGAATTTGTAAACGCTTTGCGCGAAGAGCTTGCCGCCACCATCAAAGAACCGTTGTCAATTTACTTTGACCAAAATCCGCACGATGGCCTGCTGGAAACCCACAACGTAGACAAGAGCCTCGAAGGAAAACTGAAGTGTTTGATCTTTATTCCGATTATCTCCCAAACTTATTGTGATACCAAATCATTTGCATGGCAGCATGAGTTTGTAGCGTTTAATAAGTTGGTGAAAGAAGATCAGTTTGGCAGAGACATAAAGTTGAGCAATGGAAATGTCGCAAGTCGGATTCTTCCTATCAAAATCCATGACCTTGATGCCGATGACAGAGCAACAATTGAAAATGAAATTGGTGGAGCGCTGCGCGCGATTGAATTTATTTACAAAGAGCCTGGTGTAAACAGGCCATTGAAATTATCGGACAATAAAATAGACAATCAAAACAAAACTGATTACCGAAACCAACTCAACAAAGTGGCCAACGCCATAAAAGAAATTATCACGGCCTTAAAGAACCCCGTTACCCAAGCACCCCGAACAACCATCAAAGAACAACCAACAACCAATCTACCAAAAAATAGAAAGCCAGTACTTATTTCAATTGCCCTGCTGTTGCTAATAGCCCTTGGCTACTTTCTCTACCAACAACGATCAACAAAGAACGATCAACCATCAACCGACAAATCCATAGCCGTGCTTCCGTTTGTGAACATGAGCAACGATCCTGAGCAGGAATATTTCAGCGATGGTATTAGCGAAGAGGTTCTTAATCTACTGGCCAAAGTGCCCGAACTTAAAGTAATTGGCAGAACATCTTCTTTTTACTTTAAAGGCAAGAATGAAGACTTGCGAGAAATTGGTAAGAAATTGGGTGCCTCTCATCTTCTAGAAGGCAGTCTGCGTAAGGATGGCGGAAACATAAGAATTACTGCGCAGTTAATCCGCGCATCCGATGGAATCCATATTTGGAGTGAAACCTTTGAAAGGAAACTGGAAAATATTTTTCAGTTGCAAGACGAAATTGCTCATGCAGTTTTAGTACAACTAAGACTAAAGCTCGTGGATATACCAACTCAGACTGTAATCAGCGACCAAGAAGTACACAATTTAATATTAAAGGGCCGGTATTTTTTTAATAATGGTGATTACTCTAAATCTTTACACCTTTTTGAACAAGCGCTTGCACTTGATTCCACTCAAGTCGTGGTTTGGACATCTGCTGCGCAAGCAAGAGCTACGCTAGGCAGCAGATATTTCGATCAATACAAAGAAAATTTCAGACTAGTCAGAAAGTATGCTGAGAGAGCAATTTCGATAGATGCCAGTTTTTCGGATGCGCATAGAGTGTTGGGCTTGGTAAATTTATTGTATGACTTTAACTGGAATAAGGCACGGCAAGAGTTTAATCTCGCCTTGCAACTAGATCCTAATAATTCTGATGCCTATCGGAATTTAGGGCAATTAGAGGGTCTTGTGGGCAGTTTTGAAACTGAATTAGAAGCCAAGAAAAAGTCAATTGATCTCAACCCGCTTAGTTCGATAAATATATCCAATTTAGCACTTGCTTATTCTACCCAAATGAGATTTGATGAGGCAGAGCAAATCCTAACTGAGTCACTAGATATACGTTCAAACTTGGGTAGTCAACTAATGGAGGTATACCTACAATCCAATAAAGTAGAAAAAGCTCAAAAACTTTTTGAACAAGTCTATGCCAATGCAGACTCGACTGATCGTGAATTTGCGCGAGCATTAACCAGTTATGCCTCTGGCAAAAAAAGTGAGGCACTCGTTAATCTCAGGAAGACGTTGAAGTACTATCGAGGTGGTAGTTTTCGAGTGGCAGAAGCTTTTGCATTTATGGATCAGAAAGAGGAGGCATTTCATTGGCTTTCAAAGGCATTCGATGAAAAATTCAGAATGCAAAATCTAAAGAGAAGCCTCCCACTTAGGAAGTTGCATGACGATCCTCGTTATGAGGCACTATTAAAGAAAATGAACTTACCTTTAGATTAGAACAATGCCTTCGATTATCCCCACCTTCGAATACGACATCTTTATTAGTTACCGCCATAACGATAACCGGAGCGGCTGGGTAACGGATTTTGTGAATGCTTTGCGGGAAGAGCTAGCAGCCACCATAAAAGAACCGCTATCTATTTACTTCGATCAAAATCTGCATGATGGCTTGCTGGAAACCCACAACGTAGACAAGAGCCTAGAAGGAAAACTGAAGTGTTTGATCTTTATTCCGATTATCTCCCAAACCTATTGTGATCGAAAATCATTTGCTTGGCAGCATGAGTTTGTGGCGTTTAATAAATTGGTTAAGGGAGATGAGTTTGGACGAGATGTTAAGCTAGGTAATGGAAATGTATCTAGCAGAATTCTTCCCATCAAAATTCATGACCTCGATTTAGAAGATAAGGCAACAATTGAAAATGAAATTGGCGGTGTGTTGCGCGCGATTGAATTCATTTACAAATCGCCTGGTGTCAATCGGCCTTTGACTATGGCTGATAATCCTGAAAAGAATTCAAACAAGACTTTTTATAAAGATCAACTAAACAAAGTGGCCAATGCGGTAAAGGAAATTATTACTGCAATTAAAAACCCGGATACTCAAACATCACCAATCTTTGTTAACAATTTACCACCTAGTGTATCTTCCAGAAACAGAAAACCGATTTTCATTTCAATCGCGCTGCTGCTGGTTTTAATCGGAGGCTACGTTCTTTATCAACGGAGTTCAACGAACAATGCACCAAGTAAAGAGGTTGATAAATCGATAGCAGTACTTCCTTTTGCTGACATGAGCCCATCGCGCGATCAAGAGTATTTTGGTGATGGCATGGCAGAGGAGATCATCAACGTCTTAGCCCAAGCGGAAGATTTGAAAGTGATAGCCAGAACGTCTTCCTTCCAATTCAAAGGAAAGAATGAAGACCTTCGCACGATTGGGTCGAAGCTTGGTGTTTCTACGATATTGGAAGGCAGTGTTCGCAAATCTGAAAACCTGCTTCGAAATACAGCGCAGCTAATTAATACAGAAGACGGCACACATCTTTGGTCGAAAACTTTTGACCGGCAGCCAGCAGATATTTTTAAAGTACAAGATGAAATTGCCAAGGCAGTAGCAACTGCTTTGAAGGCAACGCTTACCACAGGTGTGGCCACCCAAACGAAAATGGCGTGGAACGAAGAGGCTCAAAAAGAATATCAACTTGGCTGGAAATATTTTGCACATGGTGATGTAATCGATTATGAAATTGCATACCCGCATTTTAAAAAATCGGTAATGCTTGATTCCACAACGGCAATTGCCTATCCGTTTTTGTATTTCTTGAGTAATAATTCTGGCCTTGAACCCAACCCTAAAAAATATCTTGATAGGGCCCTTGCATTGAGCCCGCAACTTCCTGAAGCTCGCATTTACTATTCATTCTGGCATATGGGCCAATTTGATTTCGTTCGTGCTCAGGATGAAATGAACAAGGCGTTAAAATTTGGGCCGCGCAACGCGATTGTACTCCGCTCAGCGTGCCGGGTGAAGACAGTATTGGGAAAACATGAAGAAGCTATTAAATTGGGCGAAGAAGCCGTAGCAGTAGATCCTCTGCTTTATTTCTCATACATCAGTCTGTCTATTGCTTATGAACGTGCTGGCAAGTATCAACAGGCAATTGAAAATATAAAGAAAGCCAGAGGGATTAACCGAAGGACAGACGATCTGTTGGTAATAAACTATGTTTTAAACAATCAGATGAAAGATGCTATAGATGAAAATAAAAAGGAGAAAGGCGATCTGCACGATTTTCATGAAATACTAATTCAAGTTAAGCTTAAACAAGTTGTGAAAGCAAACCAGTTACTTGATGCTTTCTCGAAAAAAGGTGGTGATGGTCTTCACTTCTGGCGTTGCGCACTGGCAAGTGCCTATAGTGGAAACAACGATCAGGCTTTTGAGTGGCTTGAAAAATGTTTTCAATCTAAGGAGATAAACCTCACGTGGGTTAAAGATCACCCGCTCCTTAAAAACCTTGAGGCTGATCCACGTTTCAAAGCTTTTTTAAAGAAGTTGAATTTTCCTGAGGATTGAATTTTTGTACATTGACTTATCTCCGTCATTAGCCGCCACCATAAAGAACCTCTTATTCGACTAGCCAATGATTTTAGATTTTTTCTTATCTTTCGAATACCATGACTGCTACCGCAAAAGAGATTAAGACCAAACATGTAAAAGGACTTTTCAAAAGGATTTCTGCACAAAAAAAGAAAGACCCCTCCGCTTTTTTCGGTAAGCTGAAAGACGTTTTAGATGGATTGGCGTTTCAAAAGAAACTTCGCGATGAATGGAAATAACATTCTTGTTGATACCAATTTTCTAATTTATCTGTTAAACGGGCGCGGAGTAGTAACTCCCTATTTAAAAAACAATTTGTTCATTTCAGAAATCACTGAAATGGAGATGTTAGGTGTGAAAAGTTTAAGTCAGGAAGTATTCCGAATAAGAAAAGCCCTAATTGAAAATTGTTATTTAGTAACCTTCAATTCAGACATCAAAGAAATTGCCATCCAAATAAAGCAACAAACTACGTTGAAGCTTCCCGATGCCATTGCAGCAGGTTCGGCTTTGTATATGGGCTTACCTTTAGTAACTGCAGACAAGGGTTTTTCAAAAATTGCTGGCCTTCATCTCCATTTGTTGAAACTTTGAAACATGCCTTCTTTGATCCCCACCTTTGAATACGGCATCTTTATCTCATATCGCCACAACGATAACCGGAGCGGCTGGGTGCGTTATTGGAAAATTTCAAGAGGCTATAGCTGAACAAAAATTAGCACATGAATTGTTTGCTGCACCTTGGTCGCATGCACGGTTAGCCTATGCTTGTGCCATGGCTGGCGACAAACAGAATGCGTTATCCATTTTAGAATCATTGAAAGAAGAATCAATTACTCGATATGTTGCATCTGATGTTGTCGCAAGTGTTTATGTTGCACTTGGTGATTACGATCGCGCCTTTGAATATTTAGAAAAAGCTGTCAACGAACGAGCTGCATGGATGGTCTGGATCAAGGTAGATCCGATTTGGGATCCGATTCGAAAAGACAAGCGGTTTACTTCTATTTTAAAAAAAATGAATCTGAACAACTGATTTTCTTTCCAAATACACAGAAGCTCTTCAAATTTAAAGCCATCAAAAGCTGTTATTTTAGTATCTTCGTGACATGGCTTTACTCCTCAATTACGAATACGATGTGTTCATTTCTTACCGCCACAAAGACAATCGTTATGACGGCTGGGTCACCGACTTTGTCGCGAATCTAAAACGCGAAATCGGAGCTACCTTTAAAGAAGACATCAGCGTGTACTTTGACAGCAATCTTTATGATGGCCTGCTCGAAACCCATAGCGTAGACAAGAGCTTGGAGGACAAACTCAAGAGTCTCATTTTTATTCCCATCATCTCGCAAACCTATTGCGACACAAAAAGCTTTGCTTGGCAAAACGAGTTTTGTGTGTTCAACAAATTGGCGAAAGAGGATCAGTTTGGCAGAGATATTAAACTGGGCAATGGCAATGTGGCCAGCCGCATATTGCCCGTAAAAATTCACGACCTTGATGCCGATGATCAAGCCATCTTGGAGAAAGAACTTGGTGGGGCGCTGCGTGCCATCGAATTTATTTTCAAAACGGCTGGGGTAAACCGACCGCTGCACGCCACCGACAAGCGGGAAGAAAACTTAAACCAACTGTTCTATCGCGATCAGATCAATAAGGTGGCCAATGCCATCAAGCAAATTACCAATGGCATGCGCCATCCAGGAAAACGCGATGTGCTGCAGGAAGTAAAAAGCCATACAATTGGCGAAGCAGCAGAAAAATCAGAAGCGTCCAACAAATCCATTGCCGTGTTGCCCTTCACCAATTTATCGCAAGATGTAGCGCAAGAGTACTTTGCTGATGGCATCACTGAAAACATATTAATTCAACTGGCCAGCCTGAAGCAACTGCGGGTGATTTCGCGCACCTCGGTGATGCGCTACAAAAAAACGACAAAGGCCGCCCCTGAGATTGCCGTAGAGCTAAACGTAAAATACTTGCTCGAGGGCAGCGCGCAAATGGCGGGTAACAAAGTACGCATTGCTGTTCAATTAATCGATGCTGCCAGAGAAGAGCATCTCTGGTCGAAAGTATTTGTGGAAAATATGGACGATATCTTCTCGGTACAATCGCAAGTAGCAGAAATTGTAGCCCACGAACTGCATGCAACACTCGCCCCAAAGGAAACCGAAAAGCTGAAAGAAATACCTACCAAAAACCTTGAAGCGTACGACTTGTTTTTGAAAGGCCGCCATGCTTTTAATCAATGGGGTGTGGAGGGATACAAAGCAGCCACCGACTATTTCAAAAAAGCGATTGCATTTGATCCCGAATTCAAAGAAGCCTATTCGTTTTTGGCGAGCTCCTATTCGGCTCGGATGTCATGGAATGGTGATTTGTCTCCCCAAGAAGCACAGCAAAATATCGATCTCTACTTAAGTGAAGCTTGGAAACGTGGGGCAAGCGATAACGATTACCTCACCAAAGCATTTGTGGAATTTTTCCTCCATAAAGACTTTCCGGCTGCCGAAAAACTGCTGGCGGAAGCTATTGCGTTGAATAGCAACAATGCCAACACGCTTTATACTTACAGTTATTTGCTTTGTATGATGGGCCGCTTGGAAGAAGCACAATTGTATATCAACAAAGCAAAAGTAATCGAACCACTTTCTGTAGCTTACTTTAATTATCAAATCATCTGTCTGCACCTGTCGGGAAAAAATGAAGAGGCATTGGCGGTCGTCAATGAATCGACCCGGTTGTATCCTGCGGTGGTGCGCTTGTATGATTTTAAAGCGCGTGTGCTTCTCTGTCTCGAGAAATGGAAAGAGGCAGCCGAGGCTGTGCTAACCGGTTTCAGAATCTCAACAATACGACCACCTTCGATGGTCGCGTACCTGGCGATAGCTCACCACAAATTAGACGATCCTGTAAAATGTCAGGAGTTGATCGATGAGTTAACCAAGCGCAGCGCGACCAACGAGCAAGGTGTAAACGCCCTCTTGGTGCTTGTGTATACTAGCCAACAGAATTTTTCAACAGCAAGTTACTGGTATACCCGCGCTGTGCAAACGAATGACGTAGCGTTGGTCTGGTGGAAAGTCGATCCACTATGTAAAAATATACGAGCGTATCTTTTGCAACATCCAGAAGTAAAAGCTGATTTTGAAAAAGCTGAGAAGCACATTCAGGAAATACTGAATGCCTCGATGCCCAAACTGCCTTATCACAATACTGCACATGTGGCCGATGTATTAGCTGCTTCTTTGCTGATTGCAGAGGATCAAAAAATCAATGCCGATGATGTGAAGTTGTTACGCCTTGCCGCACTCTTGCACGACATTGGGTTTATTCAATCAGGAAAAGATCATGAAGCCATTGGGGCAGCTATGGCTCGCAAGCTCTTGCCTGAATTTGGGTTGAGTCCATCAGAAATTGACGTCATTGCTAACATGATTTTGGCCACGCGGTTGCCTCAATCGCCTATGACATTGCTCGAAAAAATTTTATGCGATGCCGACCTCGACTATCTGGGCAGAGATGATTTCTATGAAATTGGTGGAAGACTGTTTGTTGAGTTGAAAGAGCAAGAAGTGGTGGAGACCGAGCGCGAGTGGAACATCATGCAGCGCACGTTTCTGCAATCGCATAGGTACCACACCCACTTTGGCCAAACCAACCGCGAGCAACACAAGCAAGAGCGGCTGCAAGAAATAGCAGCGAAGTTGAAGAGTAAGTCGTAAAGAGGTGAAGAGAAAATGGTTCGTGCCTACGGCACTAGAGTAGTTGCGGGTTTATCACCACGGACTGAAGTCCCTGGTTACTGGATGAACCGAGCCTACGGCTCTTTCAGAGAGACATAGTAAGGGCAGCAAAGAGCCGTAGGCTCGACTTATACTTTTGTCGAGGGTTTCAATCCGCGGCTAGCGAGCAGGTATGCGAGAGCCGTAGGCTCGGCCAATATCAAAGCCTTGGATTTTAATCCATGGCTACAAGAAAAGTAAGAGCCGTAGGCTCGACACATATAAAAACAAAAAAAAATAGTATGGCGAACACGTACCACCAAATCTATCTTCAAATCGTTTTTGCGGTGAAATACCGTGCCGCAGTGCTCGACAAATTGTGGCGAAGTCAAGTTTTTGCCGTCATCGGAAATCTAATCAACGAAGCCAAGTGCAAAACCATTATTGTCAATGGCGTTGAAGATCATGTGCATTGTTTTGTTAGTTTGAAGCCAGTGGTTTCAGTCTCAGAACTCATGAAAACGGTAAAGGCCAAATCCTCAAAATATATCAACGACCACCATCTGACTCGTGAGCGATTTGAGTGGCAGGAAGGGTACGGAGTTTTTTCTTATAGCCAATCGCATATAGATAATGTATATCACTATATTAAGAGCCAAGAAGAGCATCACAGAAAACAGCCTTTTAAAGAAGAGTATGTGGGCTTGCTGAAGGAGTTTAACATTAGCTTCGATCAGCAGTATGTTTTCCAGGAGCTGGTATAGAAATGTACCGTGCCTACAGCACTCTTTTGTAGCTGGAGACTTAACACCACGGACTAAAGTCCGCGGTTAGGAAGATGGACCGAGCCTACGGCTCTTGTTGGAGATTTTCTCGAAGCAGGAGCAGGGCAGTGAGGGGGGATCTCAATAACCACGGTAAAGTCCGTGGCTATGAAATTGAATCGAGCCTATGGCTCCTGCTAAGGGTGAGGTGCAAGTCGATAGCGTAATAGGAGGAAACTGGGAGCATAGCCTCAGTCAATTTAATCACAGCGGTTTTATTCCGTTTGGGAGGAGTAGTAAGCGTGAATGAGAGCCAGTGGCTCGACCAATATCTTAACAACAGACTTTAGTCCGTTGACTAAGAGCCTGAGAAAGAAAGTTGAGAGCCATAGGCTCGGCCAATATGCCAGCAATAGAATTCATTCCGTTGCTGTATAGTAGCCGGGGGAGAAAAGAGATGAAGGCTCAACCAGTATCTTAACAATGACATCAGTCCATTGGCGAGAGGACGGTAAAAGGAAAAACTGAGCCGTAGGCTCGATTATATTATAACAAAAGAATTCAGTCCGTTGACTAAGAGCCTGAGAAAGAAAGTTGAGAGCCATAGACTCGGCCAATATGCTAGCAATGGAATTCATTCCATTGCCATGGCAAAAAAAGGAAAAAAGAGCCGTAGGCTCGGCACATATAATAAATGATAGTAATAAACATCGTAGCATGAAATCGCCATTAAGATTCTCTAAACCCAGCGGCATGATAATTTCAGCGATTCCACGTGGCCACTAAAAAACAATTATTAACACATGAAAAAGAAGAAATCTACAGCGTTGTCGAATAAGAAATTGGTAGCAAAGCGAAAGGCAACTGCCAGCGTTTCGCGTAAGAAGACTAATGTATCTAATTCAAAAGTCAAACTAACTAAGCAAATAGAAGCTGAGATACTTTACGCGTACAACACCTTTTGGGATGCCAATCTTGCGGGGAATATGGAGACTTTTGCTTCCTATCTGGTAGATGATTTTAGCATTTTTGGTTCGGCCACAGGAGAAATCTTTTTGAGCAAGGAGGAGGCTGTCGGTTTTTACACCGCTACTGCCGACCAGATGAAAGGCAAGGCTCAACTACGAAACAGAAAAATAAGCGTTCAACCATTCGATAGCAACAGCGCTGTAATTCGCGAAGAAAGTGATCTGTATGTGTTAATTGAAAACGTATGGACTTTCTATGGGCACGCCAGGATTTCGTGCATTTTGCAGCACACCAATAATGGTTGGAAAGCAGTACACCAACATGCATCATTTCCAGATCATCGCACCGAAGAAGGCCAACAGATTGCAGTAGAAAAAATAGAAAAAGAAAACCTGGAACTTCGCGAAGCAGTAAAAAGACGCACGGTTGAATTGGAACAAAAAAACCGCGAGCTTGAAATTGAAGCATCGCTTGAACGTGTTCGCGCGCGGGCAATGAGTATGCAGCACTCATACGAATTGAGCGATTTGATCGGACTTATTTACAAAGAGCTTACGCGACTCGATGTAGTATTTGATCGTTGCTTCATTATGCAATTTGATGAACAGGGCAATGCTGTTTGGTGGATGGCCAGCCCTGAATCTCCGGGTGGACAAAAAGGTTACTTTGTGAAATACCATGAGCACAAACCCCACCTCGCCTATTTGAAAGGTTTTCGTGAGCAAGTAGAACGATGGGATTATACTGTGGCGGGTCGTGAGAAAAAAGCGTGGGATAATTTCATCTTTAGCGAAACGGACTTAGTAGATTTTCCTGCCGAAGCCATTGAATTTATGAAAGCGGCAAAATCTGCTTTTCTAACGGCCAGCTTCAATCGGTTTGGTTGTCTAACCACTGGAAGTTTTGCACCACTTGAGACGTCATCGTTTGATATCCTTCTTCGTTTTTCAAAAATGTTTGAGCAGACGTACACCCGCTTCCTCGATCTTCAAAAAGCAGAAGCACAGGCAAGGGAAGCGCAGATTCAGCTGGCACTGGAAAGGGTTCGTGCCAAGACAATGGCCATGCAAAAAAGTGATGAGCTTCGCGAAGTCGTAGCAACCTTATACGAGCAATTACAAAGTCTTGATTTCAAACATGGAGCCTGCACCATTACCATTATGGATGAAGCATCGGGTGATATGGATTGGTGGATGTCTGGGTTTGGTCACGACCAATATCCGGAAAGTTACCATGTGAAATACTTTAATCATCCTTGCTATGAAGCTCAGTTATCAAACTGGAGAAAACGGGAAAAATTTGCTACCGTAACACTGTCAGGCAAGGAAAAGAAAAACTACGATAAAGTACTTTTTTCTCAAACTGATTTCAAAAAACTGCCTGTTGAGACAAAAACAATCATGACACAATTAGAGTCAGTAGTGTTTTCATTGGCCTACATGAAATACGGAGCTTTAACCTGGGGACCTGGCCTGATACCTGAAGAAAGTGCAATCATATTACAACGCTTTTCGGATGTTTTCGAACAAACCTATACCCGCTTCCTTGATCTCCAAAAAGCAGAAGCACAAGCAAGAGAAGCGCAGATTGAAGCTGCGTTGGAGAAAGTAAGAAGCAGGTCATTGGCTATGCATCACTCTGATGAACTTAAGGAAGTTATGAGTGTCATGTTCAAAAAATTGACGGAACTAGAGATACTAATAGGTACAGTAGGAATTCTATTGTTTGATGAAAAAACAAAGAGCTGTGACTTTTGGCTGCAGAATCAACATCAAGAACCGGGTATAGCAAGATTACCCTATGATGAAAAAATGATGAGCGGTGATAATTACATGCGGGCCTATTGGGATGCAAAAACCAAAGGAGAAAGTTTTTTTAATAAAGAACAGACCATAGAGCAAAAGAACAGACATTTTGAATACGTGTTTGCACACAATGATGTACCACAGTCTGTACGGGAATATTTATTGCAAGCCCAATATCATACCCAAACCTTTATCATAGAGAAAAATTCAGCTCTACTGGTTGACAGTTGGGACGAGCGAATTTATAGCAAGGAGCAGATTGAAGTCTTAAAAAGGGTTGCCAAGGTATTTGAACAAGCCTATGTGCGTTTTCTCGATCTTCAAAAAGCTGAAGAACAGGCGCGAGAGGCTAAGGTGGAAAATGCTTTGGAAAGATTACGAAGCAGGACGATGTCGATGCAAGCTTCTGATGAATTGAACGATGTCATTTCCATAGTATATGCTGAACTGATAAAGCTTGATCGTTTAATGGACAGGTGTTTTATTATGACTTTTGATGCAAAAAATTTTGATGCCACTTGGTGGATGGCTTCAGGTGATGAGGCCTCTTATCAAACCGGATTGCTAGTGGCAAAGAGTCAACATGCACCCCAGCAAGCGTATATAGATGGTTGGATGCAACAAATGGAAAAGTGGGAGTATCTATATGAAGGTGACGAAAAATCACAATGGGATGGCTACTTGTACCACGAAACAGAACTGAGGTTGCTGCCGGAGATTGTTAAACACAACATGAAGACTGTTCCACGAGTTTATCTTTCAGGCTCATTTCAGAAATTTGGTTGTCTTACCACGGGTAGTTTTGAACCATTAAGTGATCAGGCTTTTGATTTGTTGGTTCGCTTTGCCAAAGTTTTTGAACAAACCTACACCCGTTTCCTCGATCTACAAAAAGCAGAAGCACAAGCGCGTGAAGCTCAGATTGAATTGGCTTTGGAAAGGGTCCGAGCCAAAACCATGGCTATGCAACACAGTGGGGAACTGGCGGAGGCAGCTACATTACTTTTCCAACAGATCAAGGATTTAGATATTGAGGCCTGGACTACAGGTTTTAACGTATGGATCAATGGCGATACAGCTTATGTGGATTATGTGACCAATCCCGATGGAGGTTTTATTGAACCCTATATCATTGATTTGACTGAATTCCCTGCCTTTATTGAAATTCGAGAAGCCAAGCTGCGTGGGGATGAATTTTTTGTGAGGATGGAAGATGGGGAACAAATCAAGGCGACTTATAAATATCTGATGTCTCATGCCCCCGGGCAGTATGAAAAATTGCTCGAAGATGGATTCCCATTTCCGACTCAGCAGTGGGAACATTTTGTCTTTGGAAAGTCAGTCAGTCTCATGTTCATCACGTACGGACCGGTTCCCGAGGCACACGATATTTTCAAACGTTTCGGCAAAGTTTTCGAACAAACCTATACCCGCTTTCTTGATCTCCAAAAAGCAGAAGCACAAGCAAGAGAGGCGCAGATTGAAGCGGCTTTGGAAAAAATAAGGAGTCGTTCTTTGGCCATGCATCATTCCAATGAACTGAGGGAGGTCATTGCTGTGTTTTTTGAAAAATTGAACGAATTAAAAGTTCTATTGGGCACTGTCGGGATAACATTATTAGACCATAAATCCAGAGATATTTTTTGTTGGGTAGGTAATTCAATCCAGGAGCCCCAATTGGTATCAGTGCCATACAGTGAAGATAATAAGCTTGATGAAACTTTTCTAAGGGATACATGGGTGGGCATGACTGATAAAACGGAGTTTATCAATAAAGTTTATACCAAGGAACAAAAAGACAGGTATTTTGAACACTTATTTTACAATAACGATTTAACCGCAATTCCTGAAAGTGCCAGAGAAGTGATCAGGAATATGAACAGCGAAATTTGTTGCTTTTTTCCTTATAACAACTTTGGGCTGTTCGCGGATAGTTGGGATGGAAGATATTACACGGAGGCTGACATCAGCGTGATAAGGAGGGCAGGAAAAGTTTTTGAACAGGCTTACATTAGATTTTTAGACATACAAAAAGCGGAGGCGCAGGCAAGAGAAGCACAGATTGAAGCGGCACTCGAAAGGGTGAGATCAAGTGCGATGGCAATGCACTCATCGCAAGAGTTAGCAAATGTGGTGCTTGAACTTCGGAAGCAAATGGGCGTTTTGGGGCAGAAAGATACCGATACCTGTGTCATCCATTTGCATGATATATCTCCTGACTACATTCATGCGTGGGCAGCTTTAAGGCCGCCCGGCAGCGATGATGAGATAGCCTTGGATACAGCTCAAGTTCCCAAGAAAGGAATCATGATAATTGAAGAAGCGCTAGCCGCCTATTCTCGCAACGAGCAAGATTATGGGATCATTAATGAAGGCAAGAAAATTGAACAGTGGTTAGATTTTATCAAAAAAGTATCCCCGGTTGCTTCGGTTGTTATTGAGCAATCCGTTAAAAGCGCTAATCCGGCTTTACCGAAATCCTATTGGTCATTTTCAGATTTCAATGGAGGTTCGTTGTTATTGGTTACTACAGAACCGCCCATCGAATCTGCCCGTGCGTTACTCCGTAGATTTTCAAATGTTTTTGGTTTAGCCTACCGCAGGTTTGCTGATTTAAAGCAGGCAGAAGCGCAAGCCAGAGAAGCACAGATTGAAGCAGCTCTTGAAAGAGTGCGATCCAGAACTATGGCAATGCACAATAGTTCCGAATTAATTGCCACTGCTGAAGTAATATTCGAACAATTAAAACAACTAGGTGCTGAGTCGTTGGGTGTGGCTTTTGCCATTTGTGAATCAGATAACATTATGGTGAAAAAATGGACAAACATTGGAATATTTTCAATTCCATACACAGATGAGGAAGGGGAACAAAAAATGTATGAAGCATGGAAGAATCAGAAAGAGCTTCATGAAGAAATATATGAAGGCGAGCGAATACAAAGGTACTATGAATTATTTCTGAAGTTCCCAGCTTTTAAGGAAGGTTTTGACAAGCATTTAGCAAGTGGCTACATACTTCCGTCATGGCAGAAAAACCATGCCGCCATATTTAAGTATGGTTACTTGTTGTTTATAACAACGAAGGCATTTGAAGAAACTAACATCTTTGTTCGGTTCGCCAAAGTTTTTGAACAGACCTACACGCGCTTCCTCGACCTCCAAAAGGCAGAAGCACAGGCGAGAGAAGCATATATAGAGACTGCGCTAGAAAGAGTGCGAAGCAGAACGATGGCGATGCAGCGTAGTGAAGAGTTGGCAGACGCTGCCTCATTATTGTTTAAGCAAGTCATTGATATAAAAGTCAATGCATTCGCAAGCGTTTTTCATATTTGGCAATCTGATGGTATATCAACAATATGCTGGGCTAATGGGGCTGACGGTCTGCAACCCGCTTTGAGAGTCCCTCACACGGAAGAGCCATTCCATAATCAGATTTTTGATGCTTGGAAAAGAGGGGAAGATTTTTTTGTTATGGAAACCGCTGGAAAGGAATTAGAAGCAGCGTACCAATTCTTATTTAAACAAATAGGCGGAAAAGAAGTCATTGATGGTATAGAAGATTCAGGATTTCCTATTCCAAAAAATCAAGTAACACATTGTGTTTTCTTTTTACAGGGCTATATCATGTTCAATACCTACGAAAGAGAACCCGAAGCACATGAGATATTCAAACGATTTGGTAAAGTTTTCGAACAAACCTATACCCGCTTCCTCGATCTTCAAAAAGCAGAAGCCAGCACGAGAGAATCACAGATTCAGCTAGCATTAGAAAGGGTAAGGGCAAAAACGATGGCCATGCAGCACAGCGGTGAGCTTCGTGAAATTGCTGCAGCCGTCCATGATCAATTACTAAGTTTAGGATTCACCTCCGGTTTTTGCTCGATTGTAATTATAGATAGCATTACTGGTGACATGACGTGGTGGATGTTCTTTCCTGGAAAAGAGTATCCGGAAAGTTACCATATGCCTTTTTGTGAGCATCCATTTTATCTGGCGCAACTCAATCATTGGAAGCAAGGCGAAAAGTATTCGGTCGTTGAAGCCTCGGGCGAAGAGAAAAGGTCGTACGACAAACATGTATTTAGCCGAACGGAGTTTGTTAAAATACCAATTGAAACGCAGCAATTTATGATGTCGTTTGAGAAGATAATTTTTTCAAATGCATACATGAAACATGGTTCCATTTCTTGGGGTGTGGAGCAGATTGATGATGAACACGCTGCCGTATTGCAGCGTTTTGCCAGTGTTTTTGAGCAGTGTTACACCCGTTTCCTCGATCTTCAAAAAGCAGAAGTACAGGCTAAGGAAGCTATTAAGCGCTCTTCTGTTGATCGTGTGCGCGCAGAGATAGCATCGATGCGTACCACACACGATCTAGAACGCATCACGCCATTGATTTGGAACGAACTTATTTCTATAGGTGTGCCATTTATCCGCTGTGGCGTTTTTATTATGGACGATGCGCAAGAACAAATCCACACCTTCCTTTCTACGCCTGATGGTAAAGCAATTGGTGCTTTCCATTTGCCTTATACTTCTGCCAACTTATCGGATATTGTACAACACTGGCGCGATAAGAAAATTTATAAAACTCATTGGGGTGAAAATGAATATGCGCTGCTTGCAGATGAGTTGATTAAACAAAACGCCATTGCATCGCGCACACAGTTTTTAAGTTCTGTGCCTACGCAAGGAATCTTTGTCAACTATGTTCCTTTTTTGCAAGGCATGTTATATGTCGGCAATACTTCGCTGCTGAGTGAGGACGATTTGAAGTTAGTGCAGGCACTGGCAGACTCGTTCTCCACTGCTTATGCACGCTATGAAGATTTCGTCAAGCTTGAACTTGCCAAGAAACAAGTAGAGAAAACACTCTCGGATTTAAAGCTTACACAGGCACAGTTGGTGCAATCTGAGAAGATGGCTTCGTTGGGCGAACTCACTGCAGGCATTGCGCATGAGATACAGAACCCACTCAACTTCGTGAACAACTTTAGTGAAGTAAGTACCGAGATGATTAAAGAGATTCAAGACGAAAGACGTAAGACAAAAGACGAAAGAGATGAAGAACTTGAAAATGATCTACTGAAAGACATTTCTGAAAACATGGTGAAGATCAACCTCCATGGTAAGCGCGCAGCAGATATTGTAAAAGGAATGTTACAACACAGTCGTAGCAGCAGTGGCGTAAAAGAACCAACCGATATCAACGCATTAGCGGATGAGTATTTACGATTGGCGTACCATGGTTTACGGGCAAAAGACAAATCGTTCAACGCCACCATGAAAACAGATTTTGATGAAACGATAGGCAGCATCAACATCATTCCACAAGATATCGGCCGCGTGATTTTGAATTTGATTACGAATGCATTTTATGCCGTGAATGAAAAAGCAAAACAAGGAATTGCGGGTTATGAACCAACCGTATCAATAACTACGAAGCGCTCCCCCCTCCCCGGGAGAGGGGCCGGGGGTGAGGCAATAATCACAGTAAAAGACAACGGCAACGGCATCCCCGACAAGATCAAAGAAAAAATCTTTCAACCTTTCTTCACCACAAAGCCAACGGGCCAAGGCACCGGCTTAGGCTTGAGTTTGAGTTATGATATTGTGAAGGCGCATGGTGGAGAAATTGTTGTAAACACTAATCAAAACGGCTCAGAGTTCATCATTAAACTTCCTTACTTATGAGATTTATTTTTATCTTGACTGGACTGGCATGGTTGAACAATGTAGCTGCCCAGGAAGTAAATACCGAAAATGAATCTGTTGCCAGATCATGGAGAATTTCCCGATCGGCTGTCAATGATACTAGCTTAGTTAACGCGTGGAATATTTTATCACGCAAGTACGTTATTACCCCCGATTCTGGACGGTATTATGCTGAGAAAGCTTTATTGAAGGCGCGCGAACTTAACTATTACAGGGGACAAGCCACAGCTTACTTTAATTTGTGTCTTGTTTATCAAGCCCTTGATGACAATGCAGCCTCTTTAAAGATATCGCTGGTGGGAAGGAAATTGGCACAGGAGAAAGGTCTCGAAGATATGTTGCCATTATTTGATCTGCATAACGGCATACAGTACGGCAGAATAAAGGATTATAAGAAGGGGATTCCATTGTTAACACAGGCTTATAAATTATACGAGCAAAGTGATGAGCGATTTTATAGGATTGTAGCAGGCTGTCGCATTAGTCAAAGCTATTTAGCGATTGGCAAACTAGATTCTGCCAAGTTATATTTAAACAAGATACAAAAGATCATTGCTACCAACCCTAGAGGCCGAGCGGAAGTCTTCTTATTAAAAGCGGAAATCCATAACTTCGAAGGGCACTCTGACTCTGCTATCTTCTACTTTAAGAAATGCTTTGCAGTAGGTATTAACTGGATGGGAAGTCTTGTTATCTCAAATATTTCAAGGATTTATTACAAATTGGGAGAAATGGATTCTGCCAAATATTTCAGTGACGTTGGAATACGGATGGCTGAAAGAGATAACTCTATCGCGAGTTTGACAAACGCATTGAGAGATGCATCCATTATATATGAGAGAGTAGATTATAAAAAATCTCAAAGTTATCTAAAGCACGCTTTTGAACTTAGCGATAGTATGTCGCTTATGCGAGAGAGAAACGCATATGAAGCAGTTATAAATTTTGATGAAAAACAACGTGCTTATGAAGTTGAGCAAGTTACTCAATCACTTCGAAGTAAAGCAATTATATATTCAATGTTAATAGTCCTTTTTGTGGCTGTGCTGTTTGTTGTTCTTTTGCGAAGGAATAATTCCAAAATTAAAAAATCTAATCTTGAATTGAATAAAGCGTTGGCAGAGCTCAAATCCACCCAATCCCAACTCATCCAATCCGAGAAGATGGCAAGCCTTGGCGAACTCACCGCTGGCATTGCACATGAAATTCAAAACCCGTTGAACTTCGTAAACAATTTTTCGGAGGTAACCAGCGAGTTAGTCGATGAAATGAAAACCGAACTGGCAACAGGCAACCCACAAGTGGCAACCGAAATCGCCAACGACATTAAAGACAATCTCACAAAAATAAATCACCACGGCCAACGTGCAGCTGATATTGTAAGAGGAATGCTGCAACATTCACGCACAAGCACTGGTCAGAAGGAATTGACAGACATTAACGTCTTGTGCGATGAGTATTTACGCTTAAGCTATCACGGCCTTCGAGCAAAAGACAAATCATTCAATGCAAAGTTTGAAACAGACTTTGATTCGGCTCTTCCCAAGATAAATGTAATACCACAAGACATCGGCCGAGTAATTTTGAATTTGATCAATAACGCATTTTATGCCGTGAATGAAAAAGCAAAGCAAGGAATTGCAGGTTATGAACCCACGGTAACGGTAACTTCGAAGTGCTCCCCTCTCCCCGGGAGAGGGGCTGGGGGTGAGGCAATAATCACAGTAAAAGACAACGGCAGCGGCATTCCTGAGAAGATCAAAGAGAAAATATTTCAACCCTTCTTCACCACCAAACCAACAGGTCAAGGCACGGGTTTAGGGTTGAGTTTGAGTTATGATATTGTAAAAGCGCATGGTGGGGAGTTGAAGGTGGAGACAAAGGAAGGTGAGGGGAGTGAGTTTATAATAAAGTTGCCCATTGTCTGAACCACTGATTTATGGGATTTAAGGATTACACAAACGAAGATGCAAGGCAGGATGGACAAAATCCGTGCAATCACTCCATCTGTGCAAATCCGTGATTCAGACTTTTTACCATATTGTAAAAGCGAATGGGCAGGCAAAAAGGGGAAGAGGCTAATTTTGTTTTGCGATTGACAGTTTAATTATAAAAAAATAACACATGACAATAACAAGAATTTTAGTGGTGTTGAGTTTGCTTGTCTCTCTCACCGCTGCCGCTCAAGATGAAATTAAAAAGGTTGACTCCATGCGCCTGGTGGTGAAGAATGCCCAAACCACCGAAGCTAAAGCAAAGGCATTGATTGACCTGTTGGATTACGAATTAATGTTTTGGGAATCCGATACTGTTGATTTGCAAGAGTACGTTACGCTAGGCAAAACCATTGATTTACCTGACAAAAAAGCGTTTGAATTTTTGTTGCAAGGTAAAAGATATTGGGATGCTGGAAAGCTTCAAAGCTCGTTAGATAGTTATATGAGTGCAATAGAGCTTTTTGATCAATCTCATAAAAAGATTTCTGAAATTCTTTCAGAAATGAGGCCTTTGTTTAATCTTACTAATCAACAAGAACAGCGACTTACTTTCTTTAAAGGAAAGATAGCTTTTTATGAACGCTATGGGCCTAAAGAGAATTTGGCAGCTAGCTATTGGGGGTTAGCAGGATACTATCGTATTAAAGCCCAATACAACCTCGCGATAAGTTGTTATTTAAAGTCTGCGGAATTGTATAAAAATTTTGATCAAGATCTCTATCGAAATCATCTTTCAGTGATAGGCCTTGCATATCACGAATGGGGAAATAAAGAAAAGGGAAAAGCTTATTTCAAATTTGCCTTGCCACAAGCAAAAATGGCAAAAGATACCCTTGGTATATCGACTGTTTTTAAATCGTATGCTGCAACTTTTAATAATCAAGGTCGCTATGATGAAGCTATTTTATACGCGGATAGCGTACTTGGAATGAATATTTTTAATAGCAAACCTTATGCTAAGTTAAACAAAGCATATTCACTCATCAAAAAAGGGAATGGCGAAAAGGCTTATCCAATGCTCACTTCAGCCACTCACCTCGCAGATTCACTTGGCATAAATATTAATGCTGCAAGTGGTTTTTTTGAACTTGATTTTGTTTACTATTCCTATTATCAAGCAAAGCATGAGTTGGCTAAAGCCGAGGCATCGCTTTTGTTAGCATTGAAGAAGGCAGTAGAGTCAGAATCAAATGTGCTTCAATTAAAATACTTAAAAGAACTCATCAACTTTTATGGAGACCAGAAACAATATAACAAAGGCTATCACTATACCGCCAAGTATTTTGCACTTACACATCAGTTAGATAGCATCAGCGCACCCTTTAAAATAGCGCAATATGAAACAGAGCGCGTGGAACTTCAACAGCGCGATAGCATCAACAGCTTAAAACAGAAGGATGCCATTCAAGCCGCTACTATTCAGCAAAGCAATAAGTTGCTTTGGGGTTCATTGGTTGCTATCATGATTATTTCAGTGTCGTTATTTTTTGTATTCCGGCAATACCGCATCAACAAACAAACGCTGGAGAAACTTCAAAGTACACAAAAGCAATTGGTTCTTTCAGAGAAAATGGCTTCGCTTGGCGAACTCACCGCAGGTATCGCGCATGAGATACAGAACCCATTGAACTTTGTAAACAACTTTAGCGAAGTAACCAACGAGTTAGTGGATGAAATGAAAACCGAACTGGCAACAGGCAACCAGCAACAGGCAACGGAACTTGCCAACGACATTAAAGATAACCTAACAAAAATAAATCACCACGGTCAACGCGCAGCCGATATTGTGAAAGGAATGCTGCAACATTCACGCACAAGCACTGGTCAGAAAGAATTGACCGACATTAATGCTTTGTGCGATGAGTATCTGCGCTTGAGTTATCACGGCCTTCGTGCAAAAGATAAAACGTTCAACGCCAAGTTTGAAACGGACTTTGATTCGACTCTTCCCAAGATAAATGTAATACCACAAGACATTGGCCGAGTGATTTTGAATCTGATCAACAATGCTTTTTATGCGGTGAACAAAAAAAAGCAAAGCAAGGAATTGCAGGTTACGAACCTACGGTAACGGTAACTACGAAGCGCTCCGCTCTCCACGGAAGAGGGGTTGGGGGTGAGGCCATAATCACCGTTAAAGACAACGGAAACGGCATACCTCAAAAAGTTATTGATAAAATCTTCCAACCGTTCTTCACCACCAAACCAACTGGGCAAGGAACAGGATTAGGATTGAGTTTGAGTTATGATATTGTGAAGGCACATGGCGGAGAGTTGAAGGTGGAAACGAAGGAAGGGGAGGGGAGTGAGTTTATTATTCGATTACAATTATTTTAAGTAGGCAAAAATGAAATCTTTGTTGAAAATTTCCATTCTGTTTTTACTCCCCTTTTTTTCAAAAGGGCAATCACAGGAAAGACAAGCAGACAGCCTGCGGCAGACTTTAAGCACGGCAACTGCCGACTCCATAAAGTATGATATCGCAGGTAAACTTGTTGAACTGTATGATCAAATCAACGCGGACTCCTCTCTCAATTATTTGAGAAAGCGACTTTTTATTTCGGAAAAAAATAAGATGATGCTTGATGTTGCTGATGATTTATCCAGGATGGGATTCCAATTAAATAGACTGGCGAAATATGGTGAGGCTTTGAAATGTTTTTTACGTTCGGTTAAGATTGCGGAAAACCCTGAAAGTGAGGGCAAAGTTTTTAAGCGAAAGAATGATCTTGAACTCCGCAAACAAAGACTTTTTGTGCTTGCTAATATTCATAACAATTGGGGTAATCTTTTAGGTGCAGTATCCGATACAAGTGGACAAATTTTTCATTACCGACAAGCTAAGAAAATTGGTGAATCGGTAAGTTTTGAACTGGCTATTAGTATGAACAGGAATATTGGTGGAGTATATGCTGATTTAGGTAAATTAGATTCGGCCATGCAGTTAGAGCAGTCTTATCTAGAATCTATTAATAAGCGAATTTTTTTTGATAAATATGAAGGTGTCGCATATCGGATAATTGGGAATATCTACCAAAAAATGGGGGATAAAAAGCAGGCCGTTGAAAACTGGCACAAAAGCATTTTTTTTTCGATAGAAAGGCATCAAATCAATTTGACAAGGACATATGGCGCACTGGCTTCCTTTTATTTGGATGAAAAAAATAACGACTCAAGTTTATACTATGCTAAAAAACAAATGCATCTGGCTCAATCAATTGGGTCCCAAAACCTTGAAGCAGCATACACTAATCTATTCAAGAGTTATGAATTAAATGGGTATAAAGACAGCGCCTATGTCTATCAAGGCCTTGCATTAGAAGCATATGAAAAAATATCTAAGGAGAGAATAAAAAACCTAAATAATTTTCAAAAAGAAGCCTTTAAAGAACAAGAGCGGTTGCAGCAACTGGAGGAGGAGAAGATTGACTCAAAAAATAAACTTAGAAGTTATACTTTACTGACTGTGTTAAGTGTATTCCTGATAATTGGATTTTTTCTTTATCGTAACAACCGACAAAAACAAAAAGCCAATAAAATTTTGCAAGAACAGAAAGAAAAAGTAGAACGCACTTTACGGGAGTTAAAATCCACCCAATCCCAACTCATCCAATCCGAAAAGATGGCAAGTCTTGGTGAACTCACCGCTGGCATTGCACATGAAATACAAAACCCATTGAATTTCGTGAATAATTTTTCGGAGGTAACCAATGAGTTAGTGGATGAAATGAAAATAGAACTGGCAACTGGTAACCAACAACTGGTAACGGAAATCGCTGACGATATTAAAGACAACCTTATAAAAATAAATCACCACGGCCAACGCGCGGCTGATATTGTAAAGGGAATGCTGCAACACAGTCGTAGCAGTAGCGGAACAAAAGAGCCAACTGATATAAATGCATTGGCTGATGAATATTTGCGATTGGCTTATCATGGCTTACGGGCAAAAGACAAATCGTTCAATGCAACCATGAAAACAGAATTTGATGAAAGCATTGGGAGTATCAATGTTGTTCCGCAAGATATCGGAAGAGTTGTTTTGAATTTGATTACAAATGCATTCTATGTTGTCAATGAAAAAGCAAAGCAGGGAATTGCGGGTTATGAACCAACCGTATCAATAACTACGAAGCGCTCCCCTCTCCACGGGAGAGGGGCTGGGGGTGAGGCTGTCTTCATCACCTTCAAAGACAACGGCAACGGCATCCCTCAAAAAATACTCGATAAAATCTTTCAACCCTTCTTTACAACCAAACCCACCGGACAAGGCACAGGGTTAGGATTGAGTTTGAGTTATGATATTGTAAAAGCGCACGGGGGAGAGTTGAAGGTGGAGACCGAAGAAGGGGAGGGGAGTGAGTTTAGTATTGAACTACCTAACAGTTAATATAGTTGAAAAAAAATAGATTAAGGTTTTAATAAAAGGCAAAATGAATTCAAAAATGTGGTTTTTTAAGAACATTATTTTGTTGTCAGCCATTTCTTTTATTGCGCTGATAGCACGAAGTCAGCCCTTGCCCTACAACCAGAAAAAGGTAGATAGTTTATTACAATTGCTGCCACGTGAAAAAAATGATACAAGCAAAGTTCGAAAATTGATCCTGCTCGCTGAAATGTACCTCGGCAAACGAGATTCTGCTTTAGTGATGAAGTATGCAAATGAGGCGTTTGAACTTTCAAATAGCATCAACTATTCTAATGGTAAAATTGAAAGCATGGGTCAAAAGGCTTTTTACCATGCCGTTACGGGTGACTGGCCAAAATCTATTTTGGAGATTTACGAGGTGTTACCACTTTGCGAAGGTAAAAACTCGTCATGGTATACGTTTTTATGTAACCTCATGTTTATAAATGAAGCTTCAAGAGATGATTTAAAAGAGGGCAAAAAATGGGCTTTGAAAGCAAAAGCAGCACCTGGATTTCAATCCTTTGACGATTTCATTAAATGGCCAACCTACATGCAGTTGGGGCTTTCATATGAGTGGGCTAACCAATTGGATTCCGCTGAATATTATGCTGACATATTAAAGGGATACCTATCTAAATACAATCATCTCGACCTACAGAATAACTCGTATACATTATTAGCAAATATTGCCCGTAAACAAAAAAAATATGAAGAGGCGCTTCGTTATTACCGACTTGCCAATAATACTGTAGGTCTTGCTTGGGTATATGATGAACAAAACAAAGCAGACTCAGCTATTTACTATGCTGAGGCAGCGTTTAAAGGCGTTCAAGACAAAAAAGAGTTTATTACTATTCTTGAGAGTATAAGGTTATTAGCCCGGCTTTATTCTGCTACGAATCCAAGCCTTAGCAACAAATATCTTCAAATTTATATCGATACAAAAGATGAATTATTTAATACAAACAAGCTTAAGGCACTTGAACAAATAAATCTTAATGAACAAAAAAAACAATTTGAAATAAGCAGTAAAGAAGCAGCTATTAGAAATAGATTCATACAGTTTTCATTGACTGGACTGGCCCTGTTCTTTTTTATATCCGGGCTGCTCATTTTCAGGAATTATAGAATTAAACTAGTTGCTAATGATAAGTTACAAAAGGCCTACTTTGATCTAAAGTCTACGCAATCCCAGCTCATCCAATCCGAAAAAATGGCAAGCCTTGGTGAACTCACCGCTGGCATTGCCCATGAAATTCAAAACCCGTTGAACTTTGTAAACAATTTTAGCGAAGTGAATATGGAACTGATCAAAGAGATTCAACACGAAAGGCGTAAGACACAAGACCATCGTGATGAAAAGTTGGAAGATGAAATTTTACAAGACATTGTTCTGAATCAGGAAAAAATAAACCACCATGGCAAACGCGCAGCTGATATTGTAAAAGGAATGTTGCAACACAGTCGTAGCAGCAGTGGTGTGAAAGAACCAACTGATATCAATGCACTCGCTGATGAATATTTGAGATTGGCTTATCATGGATTAAGAGCGAAAGACAAATCTTTCAATGCCACCATGAAAACTGATTTTGATGAAAGCATTGGCAACATCAATATCATTCCTCAGGATATTGGAAGGGTGATTTTGAATTTAATTACGAATGCGTTTTACGTGGTGAATGAGCGAGCCAAGTTAAATCAACCAGGTTACGAACCCACGGTAACAGTAACTACGAAGCGCTCCCCTCTCCCTGGGAGAGGGGCCGGGGGTGAGGCCGTCATCATCACCGTAAAAGACAACGGCAACGGCATCCCCGAGAAGATTAAAGAAAAAATCTTTCAACCCTTCTTTACAACCAAACCCACAGGACAAGGCACAGGGTTAGGATTGAGTTTGAGTTATGATATTGTAAAAGCGCATGGAGGAGAGTTGAAGGTGGAGACGAAGGAAGGCGAAGGAGCTCAATTTATTGTTCAATTGGCGATATGGAATCATTATGAAATATAAAATATTATTTGCCTTAGCGTTGCTGTATCATGGTAGTTTTGCACAACGGAGAGATACGATAGAAATTCATAGCCTTCCTATCACAGGAGTATTGTTAGATAGCGGTTGGTTATGGCATTCAGGAGATAATGTCGAATGGGCAAAGCCAGCCGATAAAAGCGAAGGTTGGAAAGAAGTATATCCAGCTAAATTTATTACTGATGCATTACCCGCAGCAGATAGAGAAAATGTATGTTGGTTGAGATTGTACTTTACTATGCCAGTCGATGATAAGGAAAACTATTCATTAATGATTGAGCAATCTGGAGCCTCGGAGATATTTTTTAATGGTGAAAAAATTAAGGAATTGGGTGTAGTAAGCAGTGACCCCAAAAAAATCAAAGCCTTTAATCCCTTGGGGAAGCCATTGCTGATTTCTCCAAACAAAACAGGCGTGCAAATGCTCGCTGTTCGCTATTTTTTTCAGCCAGGCATGACCTATAGAAATCTATTTAATACGCGTTATTTTTTATTTAACGTTAGATTGATCAAAATAGGTAATGCAATCAATATTTATAGTTCACATAGGGGAGCTATAAATGAAGGCTTCAATGTTGGACTTTCGCTGCTATTATTTATTACCCATTTCATTTTATTTCTGTTTTATCCGGTTTCAAAGTCTAATTTGTTTTTAAGCGCATGGGGTTTTTTCACTTTAATAGCAAATATTCTCCTTGTAAAACAGTATAATACAAATTTTGTAGATGCTCGCAGCTTTATAGAAGCCGGTGCGTTAGTTGCATTTATGTTTGCCAGTATATCACTGGGTTTAGCGATGCATTTGTTGCTGAAACAAAAAGCTAGATTATTAATGGTGTTGTTTATCTTTTTTTGTGTCGCAAAAGTTATTATCAGTTTGTATGGGAATAGTATTGTATGGACTTTTATCGATTTTGGTTTAGAAATCTTTTCCCCTTTACTGTTGCTTTTTATTGCTTTTAATGGTGTAAGGCAGAAAGTAAACGGGGCTTATATTATAGCAGGTGGTGCTCTTGGGTACATTGTTTTCTGGACTGCTTTTGGTTTGAGTTTACAACTTAAAATGAACCCTTATATTATTGACATTGCTTTCCACCTAGCGGCCTTCGCGTTTCCACTTTCAATTTCTCTGGTTTTAGGACTAGAATTTAGGTTTATCAGTAAATCGCTTATCAAAAAAATAAATGAAATAGAAATACTCTCAAATGAAAAACAGCAGATCCTTGCCACACAAAACCAGACACTTGAAAATTTGGTAACTGAGCGCACGTTAGCTTTAAATCAATCCTTAGAGAACTTAAAATCAACTCAATCTCAACTCATCCAATCAGAAAAAATGGCCAGCCTCGGTGAACTCACAGCGGGCATTGCACATGAAATTCAAAACCCGTTAAACTTTGTTAACAACTTCAGTGAAGTGAGTGCGGAGTTAGTCAAAGAGATTCAAGACGAAAGGTGCAAGACAAAAGACCAGCGCGATGGAGAACTCGAGAACGACCTACTAAAAGACATCTCTCAGAATCTAGAGAAGATTAACCACCACGGCAAACGCGCTGCCGATATTGTGAGCGGAATGCTGCAACATTCACGTACTAGCACCGGTCAGAAATAATTGACAGACATTAATGCTTTGTGTGATGAATACGTGCGCTTGAGTTACCATGGCCTTCGAGCAAAAGATAAATCATTTAACGCCAAGTTTGAAACAGATTTTGATTCAACCCTTGCCAAAATAAATGTGATACCTCAAGACATTGGGCGCGTGATTTTGAATCTGATAAACAATGCATTTTATGCCGTGAATGAGAAAGCAAAGCAAGGAATTGCCGGTTATGAAACCACGGTAACTGTAACTACGAAGCGCTCCCCTCTCCCCGGGAGAGGGGCTGGGGGTGAGGCTGTCATAATCTCTGTCAAAGACAACGGCAACGGCATCCCCGACAAAATAAAAGAAAAAATCTTCCAACCCTTCTTTACCACCAAGCCCACCGGGCAGGGAACAGGCTTAGGCTTGAGTTTAAGTTATGATATTGTTACCAAAGCTCACCAAGGCGAAATAAAAGTGACCACCAAAGAGGGCGAGGGAACGGAGTTTATTGTAGTTTTACCAATGTAAAAATAGACCAATGAAGATACTGGTAGTGGATGACGAGCAAGATATAAAAACCTTGTTTGAGCAACGTTTTAGGAATGAGATTAAGAATGGACAAATAGAGCTGGTTTTCGCCTTTTCAGCGGAGGAAGCCCTTTTGAAGCTCAATCGATGGGAACACGAAGCGATGCTGATTCTGTCGGATATTAACATGCCCGGCATGAGTGGTTTGCAGCTTTTGGAGGAAGTGAAGAAAAAATACAGCAAACCGCCTCCGGTGGTAATGATGATCACCGCCTATGGCGATTCCGAAAATCATCGCATTGCCAACGAACTAGGGGCGGACGATTTCTTAACCAAGCCCCTTGATTTTGCCAAGCTGAAAGAAAAATTAAATCTGAAATAGCAGATGACTAAAATACTAGTAGCCGATGACGAGGCCGACTTAGAAGCACTTATTAAGCAGAAGTTTCGTCAAAAAATTCGCGAGCAGCAATACGAATTCATTTTCGCCTCTAATGGCAATGATGCACTTGCAAAACTGCTGCAATATCCCGACATCGACTTTGTTCTCAGCGATATCAACATGCCCGAAATGGATGGCCTAACACTGCTAGGCAAATTGAGTGAGACCAACCCGCTGCTGAAGACGGTGATGGTTTCCGCCTATGGCGATATGGCCAATATCCGCACCGCCATGAATCGTGGTGCCTTTGATTTCATCACCAAGCCCATCAATTTCGATGACCTTACACTCACCATCGAAAAAACCATCAAACACGTAGGCCAAATTCGCGAAACCCTGAAGGCCGTAAAGGAAAACAACATTCTAAAAATGTATGTCGATCAAAACGTGCTCAATTTCATGGGCGGCCGCGAATTTGAAACGTCCATTATGGCCAACGAAACCATTGAAGCCACGGTGGCATTTATTGATATCTGTGGGTTCACCGCTATCAGCGAAAAAGAAAAAGCGGACTCAGTCGTGCAAATTTTGAACGACTATTTCGATATCATCGTGAAGGAGATCATTTCGCAAAACGGCTACATCGATAAATTTATTGGCGATGCCATCATGGCGGTGTTTCGGGGCGAGTATCATTTGGACAGAGCGGTAGACGCTTGTCTGGCGGTACGATCTAAAATAGACGCATTACCTGCAGTTGAAGGCCGCAACTATGCGCCTAAAGTTTCGATCGGCATCAATAGTGGCGAAATGGTTTCCGGCAATATTGGCTCGGCCACGCTGCGAAGACTAGATTATACAGTAATAGGCGATGTGGTAAACACTGCACAACGGTTGCAGTCTGTTGGCACACCTGGGCAAATCATTATCAACGAGGTTTCCTACAAAAAAATAAAACAGTCGTTTAATTGTGTAAAAGTGGGCGAAGTTTCCTTAAAGAACAAAGCGAATCCCACAACACTCTACAATGTCCAAGACTAAGTGGTCTCTTAGCTGCCAATCCATCATCGCATAGGCCTGAAATAGCTCGTCATTTTTTTTGTTTTTACATTCATTGCAATTGGCTATTTTGAGCCAATAAACTCCTAATAAGTATGTATAAAAAACTACTGGTATTGCTAATTGCCTTTGTGTTTGCAGAAGGCGTAGCTGCCCAACCCACCGTTGACTCCAAATATTTCGATAAACTCAAGTGGCGAAATATTGGTCCTCTGCGAGGTGGCCGATCACTGGGATCCTCTGGCAGCCCCGGCAGAATCAATGAATACTATTTCGGTGCCACTGGTGGTGGTTTATGGAAAACCACCGATGGCGGGCAGGAGTGGAGCCCCGTTACCGATGGCCAAATCTCAAGTTCCTCCATTGGCGCGGTGGCAGTGGCAGAAACCAATCCAGATGTAGTCTATATCGGTGGCGGAGAAACGCAGCTCCGCGGAAGCATAACACAAGGTGATGGAGTCTATAAAACTACCGATGGTGGAAAAACATGGAGATCGTTGGGATTGCGGGAAACACAAGCAATTTCAAGGATACGTGTTCATCCAACTAATCCGGATGTAGTGTATGTAGCAGCCTTAGGTCACCCTTACGGGGATAATGAAGAACGGGGCGTGTTTAAGTCTGTAGATGGCGGCAACACCTGGAAGAAAGTATTGTACGTAAGCGCTAAGACAGGTGCAGCAGATCTGATCATAGATCGCACCAATCCAAAAATACTGTATGCTACTACCTGGCAAGTGTATAGAAAAACGTGGAAAATGTGGGGAGGCGGACCAGAATGTAAACTTTGGAAATCTGAAAATGGGGGCGAGACGTGGATCGATTTAACCTCTAATCCAGGGCTGCCAGCAGCACCTATCGGTAAAATTGGAATAACGGTGTCGCCTGCCGACAATAAGCGCTTATGGGCAATTGTGGAAGCAAATGAGGGTGGCGTTTACCGCAGCGATGATGGCGGGGCCACGTGGAAGAAAACCAATGACGAGCGCAAGCTAAGACAACGCGCTTTTTATTATTCAAGAATTTATGCTGACCCGTTGGATCGCGAAACTGTTTATTGCTTGAATGTAGATTTCTGGAAATCCACGGATGGAGGCGTAAAGTTTGATACAGAAATCAACGTCCCTCATGGTGATAATCATGATTTATGGATCGATCCTAACAACCCGCTGCGAATGATAACGTCCAACGATGGCGGAGCCTGCGTTTCGGTGAATGGTGGAAAAAGTTGGACAGCCGAGGATTTTATTACAACACAGTTTTACCATGTTACTACCACCAATCACGTTCCCTACCATGTGGCTGGTGCGCAACAAGACAACTCTACCATTGCCATACCAAGCGAAGGCTGGAATCATATGAATGTGTTGGGCAAATGGGGCTATGATGTGGGTGGGGGAGAAAGCGGCTACATCACCTCACATCCTGACAATCCTAATGTTTATTATGCCGGCAGTCAAGGGGCGTTGCTTACGCGAAAGGATGTATTAACTGGGCAAACGCGCGATATCCAAGTATATCCTAGATTCTTTTCTGGTGAGCCTGCGAGTTCACTTCCGGAGCGTTGGCAATGGACCTATCCAATAGTTTTTTCACCTAAAAATTCGAAGGTACTTTATACCTGTTCACAACATGTTTGGAAAACAACAGACGATGGACAAAGCTGGGAGAAGATTAGTCCCGACCTTACCTACGCAGACCCAGAAACACTTGGTATTTCGGGTGGTGAAATTACCCGTGATATGAACGGGCCTGAGATTTATGCTACCGTGTTTGCACTGGCTCCATCCAATCATGACATTAATACAATCTGGGCAGGATCGGATGATGGCAAAATCAATATCACCAGAGATGGCGGCAAAACATGGACTAATGTCACACCAAAAGACCTTCCTAAAAATTCCGTTGTGGCCATTATTGATGAATCAAAACATGCAGCAGGAACGGCCTACGTAGCGGCTTTTCGTTATCAGGTAGATGATCGGCAGCCTTATGTTTTCAGAACAAAAGACTATGGAAAAACCTGGACAAAAATTGTTTCGGGAATTAAAGACGGGCATTTTGCCCGCTCCGTTCGTGAAGACCCCGTTCGGCCGGGTTTACTTTTCCTAGGCACTGAGCATGGCGCGTACGTTTCGTTTAATGCGGGCGACAATTGGCAGCCGCTTCAGTTAAATCTGCCTGATACACCCATTAGAGATTTAGTTGTTAAAAATGATGACGTGGTGCTTGGCACACACGGTCGTGGCTTTTGGATTTTAGACGATATCAATCCGTTGCGGCAGTTGACCCAAAAGGCAATGGAACAGTCTGCTATTTTCTTTCAGCCAAGTGATGCAGTGCGTGGTGCATACAATGCTGTTTTTCAGTATTACTTGAAGGATAAGACAGATACGGTGTCGTTAGAAGTGTTGGACGCGAATGGCGTACTGATCCGGAAATTTATAGGCACAAAAGCTGAAGAGAAAAAAGAATCGGGAGATTTTTGGGGCGAGGCCGAGGCAAAGCCCACGAATGCTGCAGGCTTAAATTCATTTACATGGAATTTGCGGTATTCAGGTGCTACCATTTTCGATGGCATAATTATTTGGGGGGCTCGTCCTCAAAACGGGCCAAAAGCACCGATAGGCAAATATCAAGTTCGGTTTAGAGCGGGAAGTTATTCGCAGACCTATTCTTTCAACATCAAAATGAACCCTAACATAACGGGCGTAAGTGAGGCTGACATAAAAGAGACCTTTGATCTGGCACTGAAGATCCGCGATCGCGAAAGCGAAGCCAATGAAGCCGTTATACGCATTCGCGAGATTAGGAAGCAAGTTGAAGAGCGCGTGAAAGAAGTCAACGAGCCATCATTTGCCACTTCTGCAAAAGAGCTTCTTGCCAAGATAACTGTTATTGAAGAAGAGCTGTACCAAACCAAGAATCGGAGTTCGCAAGATCCATTGAATTTCCCAATCAAATTAGGCAACCGGATTTCAGCGGTAAGGCGCAGTTTGGAAACAGGCGAGGGGAAACCGACCGCTGGTGTTTACAAAGTGTTTGGAGAGCTATCCAACGAATTGGATGCACAACTCAGTAAACTTGAAACAACGCGGTAATGTACTGAAAAATAGTTGGTGACTTTGATGCGATAATTTGTTAAAATTAGCGCGTCAGCCTGAAGAGGAATCAAGCTCTGCTGGAGAGCAACTTGTCAGC
>JBIKRT010000152.1:0-4857 GCA_044349005.1 Cyclobacteriaceae bacterium | reverse complement strand
GAAAGTAAATCCACTTGTCTTTTTAGCCCAACTTTTTAATTGCCTTTTTTCGCTCGTTAAAACCACAAAATCACAAATCCAAAATCTTCTAATCCTAAAATTGAGTTTTTAAGGGACGACTAACTACTGTTTCTAACATAAAAATGGCAAAAGCAACGTATGAAGAACGAGATGTTCAATTTATTGAGCGGCTTTACCTTTTGGGTTTGAAGGAGTATTTGCTTAAACAGCCCTCTAATTCGGAATTAGATTTTCTGGAAGAAATGATTGAAATTCAACGAAAGAAGGTGGACAGCTTAAAAACTGGGTTTTATGAAAACAAAGAAGTAAATAAAAATGCCACCATTTTTTACAGAGAAAACTTAAAACGTCAACATATTTATCTTGATTTACTTCTCGAAAAAAAGATAAGGTTCGAAAATCAAAAGAAACCTTCAGGCACCGCAAAAAGCAACTAATGAAAAACCCCGCACTTACAAGTTTTTTAGCAGGTAAATCAGAGCGCTCAGTTTTGCTATTCCACCATTTTTTAGAAGAATTCAAATCTATTGGGGGAATTTTTATTCACCCGGCAAAAACAATGATTGGCATTGCCACCCCCAGAAAAAGAATCGTCTATGTAACTCACTTCGGAAAAGGATTCCTTCATGTAGTATTCCCTTTTAAAAGACCTTATCCACACAATTTGTGCTTTCAGAAAATAGCACAAGTACCTGATGATAATTTCCAGTTCAACCATCATTTTAGGATGATTGAACTGTGGGATGTAAACGATGAAGTAAGATCGTTTATGAAATTGGCTTACGAATTAGGTAAGTAGTTTACTTTAATTCAAACTCAGCTTCTTTTACATCACGCGAGTTGCCTCCTACAAAAACTTTGAATTTGCCAGGCTCGGCACCATAACTCAGGTCGTATTTATAGAATGAGAGATCATTCACTTTAATTGTAAAGGTCACTGTTTTGGTTTCGCCTACTTTTAAAAGTACTTTCTCAAAGCCTTTTAATTCTTTTACAGGACGTGTTACAGAACCAACCAAATCACGGACGTAGAGCTGAACTACTTCCTTACCTTCTCGAGAACCTTTGTTTGTAACATCAACGGACACCGTGATTGAATCAGAGGAAGACATAGTAGGCGAGCTTAGTTTGACATCGCCATAACTGAACGATGTATAACTCAATCCATAACCGAATGGATACAAGGGTTCGTTTGAAACATCCAGGTAATTGGATTGAAACTTCTGGAACCACTGCCCAGAAAGCGGCCGGCCTGTATTTTTGTGAGCATAATAAATAGGTACTTGACCCACGTTTTGAGGGAACGTCATGGATAGTTTTCCAGACGGGTTTACGTCACCAAACAACACATCGGCAATGGCATCGCCTGCTTCACTTCCACCAAACCAAACATTTAAAATGGCGGGTACATTTTCGTCTTCCCACTTTAGTGCCAAAGGCCTTCCTGTGAAGAGAACCAACACTACTGGTTTGCCAGTACTCATCATAGCCAAGATTAAATCGCGCTGTGTATCAGGTAATTCAATATACGTTCTACTTGCCGCTTCGCCACTCATTTCGGCAGCTTCGCCAACAGCAGCAACAATAACATCCGACTGTCGCGCTATCTTCAATGCTTCGTCTCTCAATTGTTCTGCCGTGCGGCCATCACGGTGCAGCGATTTTCCAAACAAGGTGCTGTTGCTTTCTAATGTCGGGTTCTCATCTAAGTTCGCGCCTTTTGCATACAGTACTTTTGCCTTCCCATCGGTAGCTTTGGTTAACCCCTCTAGCACCGAAATAGATTCTGAAAACCGGGCAGCCACGCTCCACGTGCCAGTCATGTTTTCCTTGGCATCAGCAAGCGGCCCTACTAATGCGATAGTACTTGTTCTCTTAATTGGCAACACGTTGTTATTCTTTAACAGCACAAAACTCTGGGCAGCAGTAGACCTTGCTTCTGCGCGGTTAGCCGTTGTAAAGACTTCCGTTTTAGCACGCTGTTCATCGCAATACCTATACGGATCATCGAATAAACCCAACTTATATTTGGCAACCAAAATCCGTCTGCAAGCAGCGTTTATTTGTTGTTCAGTTATTTTTCCTTCTTTTAATGATTGGCCAAGCGTATTCAATAAGCCTTCGCTTACCATATCCATATCGGTGCCGGCCTCCAACGCTTTCGCAGAAACCGTTTGATAATCGCCAATGCCATGATTGATCATTTCGCTAATGCCGGTATAATCGGAAACTACAAATCCTTTAAAGCCCCATTGGTTTCGGAGTACATCGGTAAGAAGCCATTTATTGGCCGTTGCCGGAATACCGTCAATCTCGTTAAAGGATGCCATCACGCTTTCAACGCCCGCATCTACCGCAGCTTTGTATGGGGGAAAATATTCGTTGTACATTCTGACGCGACTCATATCTGTAGTATTATAATCGCGACCTGCTTCTGACGCACCATACAACGCATAATGCTTTACGCACGACATGATGGTATTGTTTGCTGATAGGTCATCGCCTTGATAGCCCTTGATCATGGCCTTTGCTATCTGCGAACCAAGAAACGGATCTTCCCCGTTGCCCTCCGAAACCCTGCCCCAACGCGGATCGCGCGAAACATCCACCATTGGTGAAAACGTCCAGTTAATTCCATCGGCACTTGCCTCTTGTGCCGCAATGCGGGCACTGCGTTCAATCAGTTTCATATCCCAACTGCAGCTGAGACCCAATGGAATAGGAAATACAGATTCATACCCATGAATTACATCCATACCGAATAGCAACGGTATTTTCAATCGGCTTTTTTCAACGGCTAATTTTTGTGCGGCCTTTATTTTTGCCACAGTCTTTATGTTAAACAGCCCTCCTACTAATCCTTTTTCAATTTTTTTACCGATGTCTGAACTTTCGGCTTGGCCAGTAGTAAAATCACCAGCCGAGGGTAAATTGAGCTGACCTAATTTCTCGTCTAGCGTCATAACGCTTAGAAGAGAATCAACCTTAGCATCCATTTTAGTGCCCGTTGATTTAGGCGATGAACAAGAAAAAGCCAAACAAGTGGCAATCGTTAAATAAGAAATTGCTGTGCGCATAATAAATGGTCGATTAAAACGGATTAAATAGGTAGTGCAAATTATCAATTGCCATTAACTTATGGAATAAAAGGAGGCATTTGTTTTGGGCATGCAACCTAGCTCTCTCTAAATCCGCTTACTCCGCCCGAGATAATAAACTTCATGGCGGCCGGGCCAGACACATTTAGGGGCTTTACCGCATCTTTGGGCACCAGAAAATGGTCTCCGGCTACAGCATAACTTTGCGGAAAGTAGACCACTATCATATCGTCCAAGCCCAGTTCGCTTAGGTCAGATTGCGTGATGAAGCCGATGCGGTTTAAATTGTTTTCTTTGTTGATTTGAACAATAACAGGTTTATCAAACTTCTTTTTTTCACCCACAAAAGCAGCGAGCAAGTCTTTAACAGAAGAGTAAATCAACTTTACCAGCGGTATTTTATTTACCACTTGGTCGAACCAATTGCTAAATGTTTTAAAGGCGAAGTTAGAAGTCAGGTAACCAAAAATAGTGATGGCACTAAGTATGATGGCGAACCCAATGCCAGGATATGGTAGTTGAAGTAATCCATCTAACCACTGGAACGAGGTAACAATAAAATAGACGGTTGCTACCAACGGCACTATGAATAGCGTTCCGCTAAAAAAGTATCTGAGTATTCTTCTGAAAAAACTTTCCACACAAATGTTATCTAAATAAAAAATCTATTTTTACGCTACCAGCATTCTGCTGAAAGCCAATCGCACTAATTCATCCACCTGTTCTTCTATCGTAATATTGGTAGTGTCTATTTCGATCGCTTCTTCTGCCCTTCTTAACGGACTTTCAGCACGAGTGCTGTCAATTTCATCTCGTTTCTTAAGGTTGGCTAAAATCGCATCAAGCTCCACCAGTTCGCCTTTTTCCAATAATTCTTGCTGCCTCCGCGCGGCACGCACAAACATATCTGCGGTCAAAAAAACTTTCAAATCGGCATCTGGAAAGACCACCGTTCCGATATCGCGGCCATCCATTACAATTCCGCCTTCTTTACCCAACTTCCTTTGTTGTTCAACCATCGCGACACGCACCTCTTTAATAGCACTTACTGGGCTTACATTTTCTGAGATTCGCATCTTACGGATCTTCTTTTCCACATTCAAGCCATTCAAATAAGTTTCAGAAACGCCATTTGCATTTACATGAAAAGTGATTTTTATGTCATTCAAAGCTTTTGCTACTTCTTTGGGGTTTGTAAGGGCGATGTGATGTTCCAAAAAATAATAGGTCACTGCTCGGTACATAGCACCCGAATCGATATAGCGGTATCCCAGCGCTTTTGCGGCTTCCTTCGCAGTCGTGCTTTTACCGCAAGCCGAAAAACCATCTATTGCAATAATTATCTTTTGCATTCTCAACAATCTTTATGAGGGCAAGGGATAGGCTGGCCTGGCTTTAATTTAGTTTTGTTCCGATAGGGCTGTTTCTTTTGGGTTGCACAAGCAACGGAAAACAAGCCTATGAAAATAAATAATGCAAGTTTTTTGATCACTACTCTTAAATTTAAGTCTTGCTCAAAGTTACTGTTTTTTGCCCGATAGATTACATTATTCTGAACGATAGATCTGTTATGATAATTGGTGTTGATCCACTTATCTTTGAGTAAACACCTATTTAGTCACTCCTTAAAAAGCCCAATGGGATTAGTTTTTGAATAAAATCGATCGAATTGAGTTGAAACAATCTGCAAGAAAGTCGGGTTTTATCTTTAAAACCTTGCAGATTTTTTATGCTTACA
>JBIKRT010000092.1:0-17048 GCA_044349005.1 Cyclobacteriaceae bacterium | reverse complement strand
AGTGGAAAGTAAATCCACTTGTCTTTTTAGCCCAACTTTTTAATTGCCTTTTTTCGCTCGTTAAAACCACAAAATCACAAATCCAAAATCTTCTAATCCTAAAATTGAGTTTTTAAGGGACGACTATCTAGGTTCGCGATTACAAATCGCAAACAGCCAAATAATCTTTGCGTGCTTTGCGGTTTGTTTAATCTTGAATACTCAATTTTTCTGATCCTTCTGGTAGGCCTCAATAATTTCGCGCACCAGTTTGTGCCTCACCACATCTTTCTCGCTCAATTCCACAAACCCAATTCCTTTCACACCATTTAAAATCCTTACTGATTCGTTTAACCCCGAGGTTTGATTGCGCGGTAAGTCAATTTGGGTGCTGTCGCCCGTCACAATCATTTTAGAATCTGGCCCCATGCGCGTGAGAAACATTTTCATTTGCATGGGTGTAGTGTTTTGCGCTTCATCCAGTAAAATAAAGGCGTTGTTGAGTGTTCGTCCACGCATGTAAGCGAGTGGTGCTATCTCAATAATTTCGCGCTCCATATATTGCTTTAACTTTTCCGAAGGCACCATGTCGTTAAGGGCATCGTAAATAGGTCGCAAATAGGGATCTATCTTTTCTTTCAGGTCTCCCGGAAGGAAACCTAAATTTTCGCCCGCTTCTACAGCCGGCCTTGTAATAATAAGTTTCTTTACCTGCTTGCTTTTCAAGGCCCGCACCGCCAATGCCACTGAAATATAAGTTTTTCCGGTTCCGGCAGGGCCTAGTGCAAAAACCAAGTCGTTCTCTTTAACCGACTGAACGAGCTTTTGCTGATTAACTGTTTTTACCTTGATGGGGTTACCGCGTGTGCCATAAAGTAGCACTCCGTCTACATCATCAAAAATCAGATCTTGTTTTTCTTGCGTAATATATCCCTTTACGTTTTCCTCGGTAATTCTACCAAACTGATGAAAATGATCGATCAATGCTGCGAGTATATCCG
This sequence comes from Cyclobacteriaceae bacterium, assembly GCA_044349005.1. Taxonomy (GTDB): domain Bacteria; phylum Bacteroidota; class Bacteroidia; order Cytophagales; family Cyclobacteriaceae; genus ELB16-189. Next base: position 16,068 of record JBIKRT010000092.1, on the reverse strand, counting down.
AAATCTGGATGATGTCGGTAGTTTCGCCTTTCATTAGTATTTCGTTTCCACGGGAAATGATTCTGCTCTTGGGGAACGCGGAAGATAACTGAAGAATATTTTTGTTGCCCGCTCCCAAAAAATCTATCAGGGAGATATTCTCTAAAACAATGCTTTTTTCGATCAATGATGTAATTGGTTGAAATGAATTAATTTTGTCAACAAAAATAACAAATCTAGCGCAGCATAGGTTGCGCAATTATTAAGTTTAGAATGGCGATAGTAACCTTACTTACCGATTCAGGAGAAAGCGATCATTATGTTGCCGCCATCAAAGCCAAGATCTTTAGCATTAACCCAGGTGTAAGAACCATTGATATTACGCATAAAATTGCTTCGTACGATATTGCGCATGGGGCTTTTGTTTTGAAATCGGTTTTTCGCGATTTTCCAAAGGGCACTATTCACCTAGTCGGTGTAGATGCTACGGGAAACAGGGGAGAAAGCTACATTGCACTGCAATTAGAAGATCATTTTTTTGTAGGGGCAGACAATGGCTTGTTTGGGTTGATTAGCGACAAGATTCACCAGCAATGCGCAGAGATAAACGTCATTAATCCAATTCTTTCCACCTTTCCGGAAAAAGATATTTTAGCACCGGTAGCGGTGAAGCTGGCTAGTGGTGTTGCCATTTCTGATTTGGGTAGACCGATGCCAACATTCAAAAAGATGATTGGCCGCTTTGTGAAAGCAACAAAAAAGCAAATTGTTGGACATGTGATCCGAGTGGATAGTTTTGGTAATTTGATTACCAATATACCGAGAGAAGATTTTGAAATTTTAAGTAAGGACAAGACCTACACCATTCAATTTGGAGGCGAAAAATTCAGGCGTATTCATACCCAATATAATCAGACTGACCAAGGCGATTGCTTCTTAGTTTTCAACAGTTTGGATTTATTGGAAATAGGAATTTACAAAGGCAACGCGAGCGAACTTTTAGGATTAACGTATGATAGTGTTGTGAATGTAACGTTTGATGAGTAGGTTTCAACACTTCCATTTAGAACATAATCTCTTAACATAAAGCCATCGCCTAATTGTCGTTAATGTTTATTTCGGTAGACGGTGCCTCGGAGCGCTTTCTTTTGCTGATTTCAAAAAATAATCCCAGCTGAAAAAAATCCCTGCCAGTTTCATCGGTTAACTTATAATCAAATTGATAGATGTAACCAATCTGAGAAGTAATCCTTTTAGAAAGGCGATAATTAAAAGCCGTAGAAAGCCTAACTCTTTCAAAATAAGGTACTCGATCAGTAAAAAAAATCTCATTGCTGATACTCAACTGGTACGGCTTTCCTCCGTCCATTTCCTTACCAAACGGATAGGAAATGCCGAATCTATACCGGAAACGATTCTTATAACCATCACTGGTAAACCTAAATTCAGTTCTATACCGTTGCTCGATCTTAAATCTACCTAACCTTTGAAACAAACTGATCTGAGGCCAGAGCCGTATCTCATCATTTTTCTTTGGCAACCCAAAATTGCCTTTTTCTGAGTAGGTTTGGTAAGAGCCTGCTCCAATAGTGATGCTTAAACTCTTACTAAACAAATAATTCACCCCACCTTTATACTCGTAATAATGGAAGTTATCATAGAACTTTAAAGATCTCAATTGCCCTTCAACAAACGTACTTATCTTCTCATGAAAATTATACTTTACGTTTACTATGTTCCAGCTTCCCATTCCAGCCTGTTGAGCCATGCCTAAATAAGGCGCAACTCCTAACAAAAAGACTACAACAGCTTTACCTTTCAACCACATGAAACCCAGATTAAAAAAGTCAAAATTAAACAGATTAAAAAATGTTAGCTAACAGCTAACTTTGCTTGGAAAGATAAATAAATCACAAGTGATTACAAGAATAGTTCGAATGCACTTTACTGAAGAGGGCGTAAAAGTCTTTAAAGAACTATTTAAAAAACATAGGGTAGCAATGGGATCTGTGGATGGCTGTTTAGGGTTAGAGTTATTTAACGAAGCAAACCAACCCGCGAGTTTTGCTACCATCAGTAAATGGAAAAGTGAAGAACACCTCGAAGTTTATCGGCAGTCGGAACTATTTAGTGCCATCTGGACGAAGATAAAGCCACATTTTTCGGAGAAAGCGGAAGCTTATTCCCTTGTTGAACTGAACGCGTAACGTCTTAAATTCTTATTTTTTTTGTTCGGGCTTGTAAATTGCTCCTGTCGCAAAATCCACTATTGTGCCAGGCCAAAATAAGATGATATCGAAGATTAACGCAGCTACCCTTACATCGCGCTGTGGTTGTCCATCTCCGGGGGTTATTCGCTGATAGGGAGTTATCTTTCCTCCAAACACCGTTGCACAACTCGTTAGTGATATCGAAAGTAAAACACCTGCCAAGACCTTAATTGCCCGTTTCATAACTCTATTTTTTTGATAAGCATAGTTCCTGAATACTGATCGTGAAAACCTGTTTCCGAAAAAAGATAAGTAAATATATCAACAGGCACAATTCGAAGAAAGGTTCTAACGAGAATACTTCTTACAGATAATTCTTTTCCTTCCACTGAAACGACTTTCGTTTTCGTAACCATTTTCCCAACGGTCTGGCCCAACGCCAGTTCGAACGAAAAATAGTACAGATAGTAAAAAGCTATCAGTAACCAACGCAACATTTGCCGATCGAAAAAAGGGCTTAAAAAGTAAGTAAACACTAGAACTATTAAAAAATAAACAAAAAGATCGATTACAAAATTAGTAAACCTAATCGTTCGAGTGATCATCTTCGAATTATTACAATGTTGCCATGTCAATTACAAAACGATACTTTACATCGTTTTTGATCATGCGCTCGTAAGCAGTATTGATGTCCTTAATGTTGATTAGTTCAATATCACTGACAATATTATGTTCAGCGCAATAATCAAGCATCTCCTGTGTTTCTTTAATCCCGCCAATTAATGATCCACCAATTTGTCGTCTGCCAATAATCAAACCAAAATTATGGATGGGGGCTGGCGTTGGTGGAACACCTACCACCACAATGGTACCATCTCGCTTTAACATGCCTAGATATAAGTTCATGTTGTGTGGAGCAGAAACGGTATCTATAATAAAATCGAAACTGCTAGATAATGTTTTTAAAACGGCCTCGTCTGTTGTTAACGCAAAGTGATGCGCTCCCAAACGCCTAGCATCAGCTTCTTTTCCTTTAGATGTACTCAACACAGTTACTTCAGAACCTAATGAAGCGGCAAATTTCACAGCCATGTGACCTAATCCGCCTAACCCAAGCACACCTACCTTATGACCTTTGCCGATTTTCCAATGCATGATAGGAGAATAGGTAGTGATACCTGCACACAGCAAGGGAGCAACGGCATCCAAAGAAAGTTTATCAGAAATGTGTAGGGTGTAATTCTCGTCTACAACTATCTTTGAAGAATAGCCACCATAGGTTGGAGTTCCATCTTTTTCCCGCCCATTATAAGTGCCCACCATTCCCTTCTCACAATACTGTTCAAGGCCGTCTTTGCAGCTATTACATACCCTACAGGAGTCAACAAAACAACCCACCCCAGCTAAATCACCGACTTTAAATTTTGTAACAGCGCTGCCTATTTTACTGATTTTGCCTACAATTTCATGACCGGGAACCATTGGAAAAATAGATCCACCCCACTCATCGCGAGCCTGGTGAATATCTGAATGGCAAACGCCACAAAAATGAATATCGATTAATACATCGTGAGCGCCTACTTCTCTCCTATCAAACGAAAAAGGTGCGATTTGAGAAGTGGCTGATTCAGCTGCGTAAGATTTTACTGGTATCATAGTAGAAATTTGTTTTTCCAAAGGTAGCCAGTCAAAAATACTTTTATCTAAAAAAGATTTACGAAATTATTGTGAAATTCACTGAAAGGGAATGGGATTTACTTATCGGTTGGCTCTTTTGAACATATTGGATATCTTAGAACCAAGAAATAATCCGACAGGACGAATAACCTCGTGCATCAAAAGCCCCGCCAAGGCCAATACTGATCCTATAATAGCGGGCAAAACACTACCAAAGACATACGTAATTCCAAGAATAAAACCGAGCAAGTACTCTGATCTGTAAGTGGGTAGGAAAAGCCCTATGGAAAAAAGCGCTAACATGATGTAACCTAAAACATCCTCAAAGCCAAAAGAAAACAAAATTGAAAAGAGTACACCTGTTAGCAAAGCCCCAAGGAAACCGAAAACCACATGAGAACAATCTTGTGAACCAATTTTATTTGACTCTCTTTTTTGAATTCTGTAAAGGAGAAACCACGAAAGGACGGGAAGTAAAAGCGCACCCCACCAATTAGAAAATCCAGGCAAATCACCCCGATGCAACAAATGATGCACAGGGACTCCGCCATGGTAATAATCCCAAACCAACCAAGACCCGATCAATAGTGTTAATATTCCTGTAAAAAAGAATCTGTTCTTGAAAGACAGGATTTCATTCATAGTCGATTGCATCTCGTGACCAATATAGTCTATTATTCTATTCATACCTCAACGAGGTGACTGGATTTGATCGTGCCGCTTTAATCGATTGGAAACTTACGGTAAGCCAAGCAATAATGATAGCCAGTAAACCGCTTGCGATTAATATGAATGGGCTCACGTCAATTCTATAAGCAAAGCTTTTCAACCAATTATCAGAAACATACCAGCCCAAACCTGCCGCAGGAACAAACGCGATTAGTACCAATTGTGTAAACTCGCGCGACAACAGAACAGTAAGACCAATCGTGGTTGCACCCATTGCTTTACGAATGCCAATCTCTTTGGTACGTTGCTCCGAAGTAAATGCAGCAAGTGCAAAGAGGCCCAAGCAGGCAATGAAAATTGCAAGTCCGGAAAAGACAGTAAACACTTTGCCCATTCGTTGCTCTGCGCGAAATAGCTCATCAAAGTTATCATCTAAAAAAGAATATTCGATTGGCTCATTACCTGCATGCTGTTTCCATAATTTCTCAACGGTAGCAACGGCTGCAGAAGGATTACCTTCGTATCTGATCATCAGTATGCCACTATTTTTTGTGAGCATTACAGACAGCGGGCGCACGTTTGTCTTAAACGATTCAAAATTAAAATCTTTGATTACCCCAATTACTTTTAACTTTTGATTTTTGCCATCTCCATCACCTGAAAAAAGAACACTTTCGTTCAAAGGGTCTTTCCATCCGAACTCTCGAACAGCAGCTTCATTGAGAATAATCGCGGTGGAGTCAGACGGAAAATCTTTATAGAAATAACGTCCTTCTTTTAATTCAAATTTCATTACAGCTTGATGATCATAGTCTGCATAATACAAGCCCATTATATGATCTTGTTCTGTTTCTGCTGCTTTGAAAACCGTTGTATTATTTACACCTGGGAAATAATTATTGGTGTAGCTTACTTTGGATATTCCTGTTTGTTGAAGCAAAGAATTACGGAATGCCTCTTTATTATTTCCTAATCGATCTTGGCTATACAGAGAAATAATATTATTCTTATCGATACCGATATTCTTTTCCTGCATGTATTGTATTTGCTGATACACTACAATGGTGAATATGATCAGGAAAATAGAGAGTCCAAACTGCAATACTACCAAACCACTCCGAACGCCTTTGCTTTTCAAACCAGCTTTTACTTTACCTTTAAGCACTTCTACGGGACTGAAAGACGTAAGATAAAATGCAGGGTAACTTCCAGCTACGAAGCCAACAAAAATCACCAGACCAATGATTCCTAAAATAAACTTAGGGGTTCCAACCAATTGCATACCTAATTCCTTTCCTGCTAGTAGATTAAACGCAGGTAACAAAAAGTAACACGCAACTAATGCTAACACTACTGCAACCAAAGAATACATCACTGACTCGGCTAAAAATTGACGAATCATCTGGGAACGCAATGATCCAAGCGTTTTACGCAGGCCTACTTCTTTTGCACGACCGGCAGAACGAGCCGTAGATAAATTCATGAAGTTGATACAGGCAATAACAATGATGAACAAACCGATACCGCCAAAGAAATAAACGTACATGATATTACCTCCCGCTTCAATGTCGCCTTGGGAAACAGAATGAAGATGTATGTCGGTAATTTTTGTGCTATAATAACCGTAAGCTCCGCCTTGTTCTTTCATAGCTTTCATAGAAATTCCCATGAACTTCTCGACCTGGGGGCCAACATACTTGTCTACTAGGTTTTCATACTTTTTATTGACCGCCTCAATTGATGCGTTTTCATTCAACATCAAATAAGTGTACATATTATTGTTTAGCCAGATAGTGCCCTTCATATTCTCGCTCGTTATGGCACTAATCAATGCGTTGAATGTAAAATGTGAATTCGATGGTGGATTTTCAGCTATCCCGGTGACTTTATATGTTTTGTTGTCAGATCCAATCACAATCAACTTTCCAAAGCCCGATTCTTTACCAAAAATTTTCTTCTCGGTGCGTTCGGTTAAAACAATTGTATTGGGCTGGTTCAAGGCTGTTTTAATTTCTCCTTCTTTTAGTTTGAAACTGAAGAATTCAAAAAAATTAGAATCAGCATAAAATGTTTTATCTTCTGTAAATGATTTTTCGTCCACTTTGAAAACCATTTGCCCATTTCCAGATAATCTGGTCGAAGACTTCACTTCAGGAATGTCAGTAACCAAAGCTGCCGCCAATGGCGGGCATGTTGTAGCCGTCATGATATCTTGACCGCCAATTTTTCCATGAAGTCCAACTTGGTAAATACGATCAGCATTTACATGAAACTTATCATAACTAAGTTCGTCCGAAATGTAAAGGATGATCAATAAGGAGGCAGCGATGCCTATGGTCATACCTAAAATGTTAATGGCAGCAAAGAATTTATGCTTTAACACATTTCTGATAGCAACGACAAAATAGCTCTTTAGCATGGTTTTACTTTTTAAGTTTCGAACAGTATGACGCTGAAATGAATTGACAAGTTACAGACCCTTAAGATTTATTTAAAAATGATTATTCATCTCGTAATACATTAGAAGGATTTAACCTCGTAGTCTGATAAAGTTTATACCCAATCGAAATAATAGAGGCGGTTATCAGGATAACGGCAGAAATAATGACCGACTGAATGCTTACTGTTTGATAATAATCCCAGATGCTTTCCATAAACATGGCGGAAAGCCAAAAGCCCAAAAACCCACCGCCTACGCAGGCAATCAACAAGATGACTACAAATTCTCTGTTAACTACGGCCGTAATATTCCAGGTAGACGCTCCGAGAACTTTGCGCATACCAATTTCTTTCATCTTCTTGATAATATTCAATGATACCAATGTAAACAAACCAGTTACAGAAAGCATCAGTGCTACTAAGCCCAAAAAGCTAAACATCTTAACAAGGTTTCTGTTGACAGTATCAGCCTCCACCATTTCTCTGTCCATGTATCTCCCTTCATATAGCTTCTCCGGAAAAAATGTCTTCCATTTAGCTTCCATGAATTTATTAATATCAACTAACTTATCCGCGTTAGCCTTCACCAAAATATGGTTTACTTTATCCTTCGAAGCGTATCTGAACATCACAGGATCCATCTTCTCCCATAACCCATTGGTATATATATCCTGAACCACGCCTACGACATAGTACTTCACCGTGTCAAGCCAAACAATTTCTTTTCCTAATGGCTCGGTGAGGCCAAATTGTTTTGCCAAGCCTTCAGTAATAATTACCGACTCCTTTCGGTCAGTCTCAGAATCAGGCGTGAAATTTCTTCCTTGTTTTAGTGTTATTCCTATGGTTGGAATGTACTCTGCACTTACATCCAAAATATCTACTTCAATCTCCTTGCTGTCATGCTTAATTGGATCATTAAAACCTGAGGAGTACAAATGCGTTTGCGTACCTGTAATGGAAATTATGTCTGGATTCTCGGCTAACGCATTGCGAAAGGTCTCATACTCCGACCGGCCATTTACATTTGTGAACACCACCCCTTTTCGATCAAACCCCATGTCGAAATTGCGCTGAAAAGTCGCGTTGTCGGTAAATGCAAAACCACATACAATGCCAGCCAGTGAAATTGAAAACTGAAGACAAAGCAGTACCCGAGTGAAAGCATTGGTGCCTCCAAACTTTAGGGTGCCTTTCAAAATACTTGCTGGCTCAAATTTACTGATGTAAAAGGCGGGGTAACTTCCGGCAAGTAAGCTTGTGAAGATCAACGTAAGAATCATGAAGATAAGAAAGTTTGGTCGACCAAAATAATTCGTGACCATATCGAAATCGGGCCAAAGCTTATTAAATGCGGGTAGAAGAAACAATTCGGCAATAATAATTCCGAATACCAAGGCGAGGAAACAAACTAATGTTGTCTCTCCGATAAATTGCGCGATCAACTCCTTACGGGCACCACCCATTACTTTTCGGATGCCAATCTCTTTCAATCTTCGTGACGAAATTGCGACCGCTGTATTGGTAAGGTTAAAAATCGCAATCAATAACACAAACAAACCCATCAATCCTATCCCAATAACTGCAGCCAGTGGCGAACCACTATTAGTCCAGGTGCCGTTTTTGTCGGAATAACTATCGCGAACCGCCATTCCCACAAATGGCTCTACCAAAAAATACTTTATGATAAAGTCTTCTCTTATCTTATTGTTATTTGCTGTGAATTGCTTCAACTGCTCCTGCACAGCGGCCACGCGTGAAGGTTCCTTTATCTGAACAAACAACGTATTTCTATACTTCCAACTATTTTCGCTATAGTCTCCTTTAGCAAACTCAAACGCATTGTCATAAAGCGAATAAGCCTGTCCGCCAAAACTCGAGTTGCTAGGCTGTTTTTTAAAGATACCTGCTACCGTATATTCTTTTACTTTTCCGCTGTCTAACAGTTGAGTAATCGGCTTGCCCAACGCGGGTTCCTTCCCAAAATACTTAATCGCCAATTCATCGCTAATGCAAATCTCATTGCGGTTTTTTAAATCACCATTTCCTTCAATAAAATCGAAGGTAAATAGTTTGAAGAAACCAGAATCTACATAGGCTATATTGTTGTTAAACAGTTCCGTTTTAATTCTAAAATTGCCGCCATCTGGAGAATATCGAATTACTTTGTCTATGTCTGGGAAATTTTTCTTAATGGCATTGCCAAGTGCCATCGGGGCAAAACCAAATTCCGTCAATTCGTTTTGAAACTCTCGCACCGAGCCCACGCGATAGATACTGGCTGAATTTTTATGCATCTGGTCGAAACCCGCGTTATGATCGTAGTTAAAAAAACCAATAATGCAGCAAGCGATTGCGATAGCCATACCGAATATATTGATGAACAAGTACAACTTGTTTTTCATCATACTACGAAACGTTATCAGTAGAAAATTTTTAATCATAATTGGATGTTTTAATGATATGACAACCACAAGACTCGTTTCCCCCTACGGTGGTTGCATCTTTGTTTCAACTAATATGCCATTGATTCAATTCTTCGATTTAATTGACAAATGGCGGGTTTGCCTACATGGACAAAGCAGAACTGTTCGTTAATGAACTTACCGATGTACGGAATTATACGTGGAGCAAGTTGAAATAAAATAGAAAAGGCTCAGCAGTTACTGAGCCTTTTCTAACCTAAACCTAAACTAGAAAGAACGAATCAGGTTCCCTACTCCTGATGCCTTATCTGTTTTGCAACAGAATATTTTTAAATATGAAAATGTTCTTTGATATTTTCAGTAACTACCTTGCCATCAAACAAGTTGACAATTCTATGTGCATAGTTTGCGTCATAAGGTGAGTGCGTAACCATGATCACAGTGGTGCCTTCTGCGTTCAATTCAGAAAGCAACTTCATTACCTCCTCGCCATTAGCAGAGTCTAAGTTACCGGTAGGTTCATCGGCCAATATCACTTTCGGATTAGCTACTATTGCCCTTGAAATCGCCACGCGCTGTTGCTGTCCACCCGATAATTGCTGAGGGAAGTGGTTCCTCCTATGCATTATGTTCATGCGCTCTAGTACCTTTTCTACTCTTTTCTTGCGCTCGTCACTTGGAACTTTCATATACAATAATGGAAGTTCAACATTTTCAAAAACAGTTAATTCATCAATCAAATTAAAACTTTGAAAGACAAAACCGATAGACCCTTTGCGAAGTTGTGCCCGCTGACGCTCGGTATATTTAGCTACTTCGTTCTCGCCAAAATGGTATTCCCCATTGCTAGGATTATCGAGCAGCCCTAAGATATTTAGTAACGTTGATTTACCACACCCTGATGGACCCATAATGGCAACGAACTCGCCATCTTTAATTTCCAAGTTGATGCTATTAAGAGCAGTTGTTTCAACTTCTTCAGTGGTGTACACTTTCTCTAGATTTTTTAATTTAATCATGGGTTGGGTATTTAATGGTTAGATGTTTGATCGTTAAATTTAGTTGACGTTGTATACTTATTATTTTTAAAAAGGTTACTAAATCTGGAACGAAGAACTTCTAGTTTTGATCTTAGACGCTGATCGTTCGTAAATGGTTGCATAAAAAAAGATTTTAGATGTGAGACTTGAGATATGAGATTTTTTAGGGATGAACTTCATTCTAGTTTAAAATTAGTACTTCGTTGTTTCCAAAATTCTCATACGAAGAAGTGATGATTTTATCACCCGGTTTCAAGCCCTCCAGCACTTCAAAATACTCGGGGCTCTTTCGTCCTAGCTTAATATCCCTGCGCACCGCTTTATTCTCACCATCGAGAACAAAAATCCAGTTGCCCCCCGTGTCTTTGTAAAATCCGCCCACAGGTAACAATAATTCTTCCGATGCTTTGCCTAATACGATGCGCATTCTCAACGATTGCCCTCTCCGAATACCTTGAGGTGTTTCGTTCACAAAATTCATATCCACCTCAAATCTACCGTTTGTTATGTTTGGGTAGATATAGGTAATAGACAACTCATAATCTTTCCCATCAAAGCTGGTGAATGCTTCCAAGCCGGGGGAAATTCTAGGCAAATACAATTCGTCAATTGGCACGCGCACTTTATAACTGCCAAGTATATCCACCTGCCCAAGCCGTTGGCCTTGCGTCAATGCCTGACCGATTTCCCAATGTGCGGTGGTAAGCTGTCCGTCAATTGGCGCTTTCACAATTAAATTGTCAAGAATAGTCCTTACCGATGCTAAGTTTTGTTTCATCCTATCTTCCGATAAGTCGATATCTTTTAAGTTGAGGATACGGCCTATCGAGTCTCTCCTATAAGCTTCATACGTGAACTTCTTTCGGTCAACGTTGTATTTGTAGTCGGCTTCCGTTTTCTCAAAATCTTGTTTTGCAATCAACCTTTTTTCCAACAAAATTCGTTGCCTCTCATACTGGGGTTTAAAAATGGCAAGTTGATTATCTATTTGCGCCAATGTTTGCCGTTGTTCCAAGTCATTTCTCAAAATTCCAAGACGCGTGTCTCGCGAGCGGTTTATACTTTGCACCAAATCAGATTCCTGCTGGAGCACAGCGATTTCGCGGTTCAAGTTTTGTATTTCAATAATGGGGTCACCTTTTTTTATCATGGCACCGCTTTCGCGGATAACCCGCTTGATGTTACCGCCTTCGATGGCATCGAGGTAAACTGTACGGCTGGGTTCTACTGTGCCTGTTTGGGGGATGAACTCTTTAAACTCGCCACGCTTTACTTCAGCAATCGTTATCTTTTCTTTCTCCACTTTTAAAGTAGATCTACGGTCAGTAAAAGCAAATTGGTACACGATAAAGAAAACAAGCAATGCAATTCCCCCATAGGTTCCAACTCGCTTCAGCGTCCAAAATTTCTTGTCAATTTTACGATCCATGTTTGCTATTCAAATTCACTAGTTTAGACTCCCTATCTATCAAGTTCAAGCTACAGCATTTTGGATTTGTAATCTTGAATGCGTTGCAGTAGCCAACTACCGTGCCAACAGAATTTAACCTAAGATTCGGGGTTTTTGATCGAAATTGTACGAAAAGCTAGTTCAAGAGTGAACGCACCTGTCCGAGAGCGGACAAAGTTTTACTACATTTGAAAGTGATAACACGAATAGAACCCAATTTCGAGGTTTTAGCTTTTCGGTATTGAAATTGATTTGAAAATTTGAAAATCAGCTAATTCGACAATGACGACCGACTGTCAAATAATCATACTTTCACATTTTCAAATCATCACATCTTCAAATTGACGAATTAAAAACTATGGAAAAACAAGGAAAGATTCTGATTGTAGATGACAACGAAGATCTTTTGAAGGCAGCTAAAATGCACCTTAAACGGCACTTCATTCAGGTGGATATTGAAAAGAACCCCGAGGCAATTCCCAATCTCATGAACAATGAAGATTACGATGTGATCTTATTGGACATGAATTTCACGAAAGACGTGAGCAGTGGAAAAGAGGGATATTACTGGTTGGAGAAAATCCTGACCCTTGATCCGTCTGCGGTGGTGGTTCTTATCACCGCTTATGGCGATGTGCAGATGGCCGTAAAAGCGATCAAAGCAGGTGCTACCGATTTTGTATTAAAGCCATGGGAAAATGAACGACTGTTGGCAACTCTCAATTCGGCCATGAAGTTGCGCGAGTCGCGCGATCAAGTGGAGACTTTAAAAATCAAGAACCAAGAAATTAATGAGGCTCTAAATGAAAAATACAGCGACATACTCGGCCAAAGCCAAGCCATGCAGCGAATTTTTCAAACCATCGATCGGGTGGCACACACCGATGCTAACGTATTGATATTGGGTGAAAATGGAACGGGCAAAGAGCTCATCGCGCGAGCCATTCATAGAAACTCCGCCAGAAAGCATGAATCGTTTGTAAGTGTAGATTTAGGAAGTATTACCGAGACGTTGTTTGAAAGCGAATTGTTCGGTCACAAGAAAGGTTCATTCACCGATGCGAAAGAAGATCGACCCGGCAGATTCGAACTAGCCAATGGCGGAACGCTATTTCTTGATGAAATCGGAAACCTTTCTATGCCGCTTCAATCCAAGTTATTGTCGGCTTTGCAAAATAGAAGGGTGAGCCGTGTTGGTTCTAACAAAGACACCGCAATTGATATTCGGTTGATTTGTGCCACCAATATGCCGCTGTATGACATGGTAAAAGAAAATCGTTTCCGTCAAGATTTGTTGTATCGCATCAATACCATTGAAGTGCAAATACCACCCCTTCGCGAACGCTTCGAAGACATTCCATTGCTTGCAAACTTTTTTTTGAAGCAGTATGCCGATAAATACGGAAAGAAGATTTCTAAGATCAGCGATGGTGCACTAGCAAGACTGCATAAGCACAATTGGCCAGGAAACATTCGGGAACTGCAACATTCAGTAGAACGCTCAGTAATTCTGAGTAATGCTTCTGTGCTGCAGCCCGATGATTTCAGTTTTAATGTTTCCTCGGCTTCTTCTGATAGCGACCAGAAACTAAATCTCGATCAATTCAACTTAGAAGAAGTCGAAAAAATATTAATTCGCAAAGTGCTTAAAAAATATAATGGCAACATCACTCATGCTGCATCGGAGTTAGGGCTGACCAGATCGTCATTGTATCGAAGGCTGGAAAAGTTTGGGCTATGATATAAATAATCAATTTGAAAATTAGGCGATTTGAAAATGACGTCCATTAAAATAGTTAAATCAAAAATGTCAAATCGTTAACAGATAAGCTTTCCAAAAAACATCAATAACTAACTCCAAATTGGCTAACTTTTACATCTTAAAATCTTCAAATTAATTAAATGGACTTTCGATTTCGAGTAGCAGTTCGAGTGGTATTGATTGGACTAGTGATGGCGCTGTTCACGTATGCCATTAACCAGCCCAACATGTTCTTTGCTGCCGGGCTGGCCGGACTCATTGTTGTAGGGCAACTATCAGAGTTATACTATTTCTGTTCACAGACCAATCGCAAGCTTACGCGCTTTCTTGAATCGGTAAAATATTCCGATTTCATCACTGGCTTTGCGGCCGATAACAAACTGGGCAGAAGCTTCCGCGATTTAAACACTGCCTTTAGTGAAGTGCTAGAAGCCTTCCGCAAAGCTCGTTCAGAGAAAGAAGAAAACTGGCAATACTTAAATACAGTGGTTCAGCAGGTACGCACCGGTATTATTTCTTTTGATGCCGATGGAAAGATTCAGTTGATCAACGCCAATGCCAAACGCTTTTTAAGCAACAACACGTTACAAAATATCAACGAACTAGCGCAACGAAATCCGGAGCTGCACAAAGCCATTATGGATGCTGAACCCGGCAAGAGCGTGCTATATAAATCGAGCATCGACATGCAACTTACTATTCAAGCAACGGAACTACGGGTAAGAGGTATTTCACTAAAATTGGTGACCATGCAAAACATTCAAAGTGAATTGCAGCAGCAAGAACTGGAAGCATGGCAAAACCTTACCCGCGTGTTGCGCCACGAAATTATGAATAGCATTACGCCTATCTCATCGCTTACCTCTACCCTCCGCGAAATTTTGGATCAAGACTTAGTAAAAGGCAGGGAAAACTATTATGAAATGAACCAGGAAAGTGCAGATGACCTGCGCGATGGACTGGGCACTATAGAAAATAGGAGTAAAGGGCTAATTAAGTTTGTAGATGCTTACCGTGAATACACTTCTTTGCCCACACCCAAATTTAAAGCGGTGCTGTTAAAAGATATGATCGACAAAGTAGCACAATTGATGCGATCAGACATAAAAAAAACAACTATACAATTCACTCACCTCTGCGAATCTGAATACTTGACGATCCAAGCCGATGAAGAGATGATCGAACAAGTACTTATCAACTTAATTAAGAATGCGGTAGAAGCCATCGGCAATCAAGAAAACGGCAAAATTAAATTGATAGGAAAATACAGCGACAATACCGTTTTAATTGAAGTGCACGACAATGGCCCAGGTATAATTAAAGAAGCGTTGGTGCGCGTATTTGTTCCATTCTTTACAACAAAGAAAACAGGCTCTGGTATTGGACTAAGCCTTTCAAGACAAATTATGCAGTTGCATCATGGAAACCTTACTGTCGAGTCTGAACCAAATGTAAGCACTGTGTTTACGTTGAGATTTTGAAAAACTGTTTTATCCAGCGCTTTACTTACCCGAGGCGAGGGCAGATAGTATTAAAGTGCTTTTAACTCTCATTTATCGGCCAAGCGATGTTCAACCAGTTTTTTACTCGCTCCGGGCGGAGACGGGGTGCATGGGAAATCCAGGTGACGCGCCCAAGCTTTTTACTCGGGCAGCAAAGGTCAAAACTTCGAAAGCGGAGCTTTTTGCTCCGACTCCAAAGCAAAAGACTTGCGTGAGGATGCTTTTTGCTCGATTGCCGCAGCCATTTGCTCGGTGGGCGGAGGTAAAAACTGGTAAGGAGGAAGTAGTGGCTGTGGGTACCTGGGAAGTGGGGGAATAGACTCCATACGCAAAAAAGCGACAAGGGCAGTGGCTGGCAGTTTTTGGCCGTAGACTCCGTGCCGCACTATACCGACACCACACCGATTACAAACGCAGCCACCTGAAAATCCCGCGCCATGTAAACTATTCTGAATTGAAAGCTCCGGTTGGATTTACGGTTAAAAAATAAACCCAGAGTTTAAATAAAAAGGGGAATTCGTGGATAAGTTATCTTTGTTGGAGCGACATTTTCTCAGAAATGACAGGGTATCAAAATAAATTCAAAGAAGCGGAATATAACTTGACTAAACTCAAACAAAGTTTTGCCTTAGGAAATCTCGATTTCGAGCATGACCTAAACAACTTCCTTTCATCTGTACAAAGTATTTTTTGGACGCTTAATAAATCTTTTGAAAAGTCGTATGGTTATGCATCTTGGAAAGAAGCAAGAGGCAGTAGATTACCTGAAGACGCGAAAACTTTTAAGGAACTAAACTACCCTCGCCTAGAAGGCGAGGGGTTGATGAGATCACTTCGGCTTGAAGCCGACTAAAGGCCATCGGAAACAGTGAAGTCCTCATCTTTCTTTTCTTTATCTTGATTCTCTATATAGT
>JBIKRT010000091.1:7500-17314 GCA_044349005.1 Cyclobacteriaceae bacterium | reverse complement strand
TTCGTCTATGCCTCATCTTATTGCTCGAAGAGTTGGTCTCCACCAGAGCTCTCCTCCTCTTCAGGTGAGGCCGGAATATTAAGCACAATCAATCAAAAAAGCACCAACCATTTTTCAGTACATTACCCAATTAAACCCGATGGGTGAAGGAGGACGGAGGCGCGGTGGCAGAGGTATGATGATGATGATTAACGACTAATTTTTCGCGAGAACTGTTCAGTTCTGTAGGATGTTTTCCATCAGCAATCACACCGATCTCAATAAATTAGTTATCGAAGAAATTTCTTGTTCTATTGATTTTTAAATCTTGAAGTAGACTTGATTTAATGCCGATCGTAAAATTGTAAGATTGAAATCTACCAAAAGGAATCCAAGACAAACTCGTTTGCCAACAATGCAGATCTCGGTTAATTGAAAGATTTGTATTTGTTATTTGCCCCAACTTCAAATCGTAACCCGAATTAAAAACAATCTTCCATTTTTCTGATAAGGAGAAATCTCCATTGAATGTGATTGCTTGTGTAATTACCGGTGACGAATTTACATTGTGGGTATAGTTGGCGTTATAATTTAATCGAAGATTCCATGGAATTGTAAAATCTACATACGCATCGGGGTGCGCCATGAGATGTTGCTTTGCGCCTTCGGGTGCATCTGATTTGCCAACTTTAGACCTAAGGTCGTTATCTTTTTTTTGACCTTGAGGGTTCAAATTGGTGCTAAACGCAAGATTGGCTCCCGTAATTCTTCCTAATGAACCTTGACTAAAAGTAATTTTACTCACTCTATATTCCTGAAATAAAGGGTTGTTATTCTTGTCGACTTGGGGTTTTCCCTTTTCGTCAAATAAAGCAGCCTGCCAATATTGGTAGGGGTCTAATGTCGCAGAAAAATTCAAGTTGATTTTATTATCGAGCACATTTGAGTTGGCTGATAGACTAAGGGTGGAAAGTTTAAACGAATCCAGCAAAAAATTATACCCGCCAGACACCGATAGAGTATTGAATAAGGCTACCTTTTTGTCGATTGTATCTTTCTTACCCCTCACTTTCATTTCAATGTTGTTGTTTATTCCAAAACCAAGGGAACTGCTGCTGCCAAGTGCCGGGGAACCGTAGACAAAGCCATCGTGTCTTGATTTGAATTCAGTTACATTCAAATTCGTTTGTTTTGATTTGTAGTCAAAGCGCTGATAGTAACCAAACCGTTCTTCGCCAAAATCTGGTTTAAAATTCATACTTATGCTTGGATTGATTACATGGCGGATTGCTCTAATACTTCCTTTCTTAAAAAATACGGTTCCGTAAATACGTGTATTTAACGATACGCTGGCTGAATAGCTCGAAACCCGATTGAAGCCCTGAACTTTCTCCTTTATTTTTATTTCTTGAGTAATAGGATCTTGCTCCCACGTAAGCTTATCGAAGTACCAAATTTCGTCCCAATTTAAACTTGGACTCGCGGTAAAAAATTTGAGCATTTTAACAGATGTAGAAAGTGGGATGGAGAATCGAATTCCTTTTTTTGCATTTTTGAAAAGATTGGGAAGATTATCAAGATCAAAAGGTGCAATACTATCAATGGCAGCATCTTTTGGATCCGTTTTTATTCTGCCAAGATTGTTGGTTATTTGATTTATTGCCGTGCCGGATACCCGAAGCGAGAGATTTTCTAACGCTGGACTTCCCTTAAATTTTTTAAACGGATAGATATTATTCATATTGAAATTCAAATCAGGAAGAGGTAAATCAACTTGCTTTGTTCTTATGTCTTGGTTCACGCGCAAATTTATTCCCAAGCTAAATGGCGTTGTGCCAAAAGTTTTGGAGTAGGAGATATTTGAGCTTAATTTTTGTTGCGAGTTGTTATTGAGTCCAGTTTGCGTAGATGCAGGATTAATTACTCCCAAAAAATTATTCGAGGTAAAAGAGGAAGTTGCCGCGTTTACTGATGCAGAGAATCGGCTATTACCCTTGGTTTGTGGCGAATGAGCCCACTGTAAGGAATAATCATTGGTTGCCCTAGGGCTGTCAAAACTAGCGCTGGTTTTGTTATTGGTGTAGCTAAAATTGAATGAGCCTGAATACCGATAGCGTTTTTTGTATGTTGATTTTAAATACAACGCGCTGGAGCCTTTTGAATAAATATCCCCAGTGATACTCATTTTAAAATAATCATTTATATCAAAAAAATAACCACCATTGCGCAGAAAGAAACCCCTCACCCGTTCTTCTCCGTAAGCGGGAATAATTAGGCCGGAAGCACTTTGTCGCTGGGAGGGGAAGATGCCAAAGGCAAAACCGAGTGGAGTTGGAACATCGTTGAACTCCATATAGAAAGGGCCGCTAATCATTTTATCGCCTGGAATCGCTTTTGCTTTTGTGGAAATGATTCTAAAGTGAGGATGCGCCAAATTACACGTGGTGTAGGCATTGGTTATGCTGAGTAGATTATTGTTTTCGTTCTTGTAAACTTTATCACCATGAAGAAAACCTTCGCCTTCTTTCGTTACAACTTCGGTAATTTTCGCACGCTTGGTTTTAAAGTTATAGGTAATATCTTTTGTTTCATACGTTTGCTGCCCATTCTTGAAGATGGGAAATCCAAGCCTTCTGCCCGTTGAGTCCAGCCTACCGCCAGCCGTGAGCGTAGATTTATTGTAATCAATTGTTATATCCTCAGCCTCGAGTTCAATGTCACCGTATTTGACTTTCGCATCGCCATAGAGTTTTACAATCTTGTTTTTTAGATCCGAGTTGATAGAATCTCGAGCTGAGTATAAAATGGTGGTTGTTATATCTCCAATCTTTTTCTGTTCTAAAGAATCTTTCTTGATTTTTGACGTATCAGCAGCGGGAAGTGTACTTTTTGAATCGAGATTTTTTGATGGTTCAACGGTTACCGACAGGTCTTTTTTGGGCACAATCAGTGTTTTTTCCACTTGGGCGCGCGCGGCCCCATGAAAGATCACAATTGTTAAAATACAGAAAAAAAATAACCTCAAATACTTACCCACGCCTTCTGATTTGATTTTCAGGAGTTTAGCTTTTAGTGAAAAATTCACAACTTTACGCAAAGTTATTGCAAATACTTCAGACATCGCAACGCAAGTGAGGAATATTGGATTAAAGAGTTTTTTGTTAGCAACAACCTTGCTAAACTTTTCGGGCACATCGATTGACTCCGTAGATTTTCGGGTGAATACCGTTGTAATAGATCCCGGACACGGGGGTCATGATCCCGGCACAAGGGGTAAAAAAACACTCGAAAAAGATGTGGCGTTAAAGATTTCTTTAAAATTAGGGGAATACATTGAAAAAAATATTCCGGGTGTGAAGGTGGTTTACACACGCAAAGGAGACCAATATGTGGCGTTAGATGAGCGCGCTATTATTGCCAACAAAAACAAAGCGGATTTATTTATTTGCATTCATGCAAACGCAGTCACAAATTCAAAAGCTTATGGAACAGAGACTTATGTAATGGGGATAAGCAAGGATGATAAGAATTTTGATGTGGCAAAGAGAGAGAACTCCGTTATCTTGAGAGATGAAAATTATGAGCAGCGATATGAAGGATTTGACCCCAGTAGTCCCGAGTCTTACATATTATTTTCGTTGGCACAGAGTGCATATCAAGAGAGTAGTTTGTTATTTGCATCATTGGTTGAAAAAGAGTTCAAGACAAACACTAAAAGATATAGCAGAGGTGTTCGCCAAGCTGGCTTTTGGGTACTTTGGCGAACAGCAATGCCGAGTGTTTTAGTCGAAACAGGGTTTTTAACTTATCCTGAAGAAGAGAAGTTTTTGTCAAGTAAAAGCGGTCAAGACTCCATAGCTTTGGGTATCTATCGAGCTTTTAAGGAATATAAAACGCAAATTGAATCCATAAACTAGAAGCGGTGAAGAATAGAAACAAAGAAGTAGTAATAGGTGTTTTCGCGACAATTGTGCTTGCACTGTTATACCTGGGATGGTATTTTTTAAAAGGAGTAGATTTTTTTTCTAGTCATAGCAAATACTACGCAATCTATGATAACATCGATCAGCTTGCTGTTTCAAACCCAGTTCTGGTAAACGGATACCCCGCTGGCAGGGTGAGCAGAATTCAAATCTTGCCAGCCAGACAAAACAAAGTGCTTGTAGAGTTTGAAATTGATGCCTCCGTAGTATTGGGCGACTCGACAAGAGCCATCCTGAATAGTGATTTTTTAGGAGGCAAATCTATTTTGCTCAACATTGGCAAGATAAGAGCCCAGTTAAAACCAGGAGACACGCTTTTGGCGGAAGTAGCCAAAGGATTAACCGATATTTTAGCGGAGAGTGCAGTGCCAGTTGCCGATAACTTGCAAACGACACTACGAAAATTTAATCTAGTGATCGACAATTTGGCGATAAGCTCAAAAAGCTTAAATACCATCCTGGCAAGAATGGAGGCCACTCCAGATATTTTAAACGGGAGTTTACAAAATGCCAGTGGCAAAATGGATCTTCTGAGCAATTCGTTCAAAGCAGTTGCCGACAATTTAAATACCACGCTGGTTGAATTAAAGCCTACCCTTGCCAACTTCAAAACATTATCGGATTCTCTGAAAAGAATTGAATTAAACAAAATGTTGATGAAAACTCAGCAAACGTTGACTGGCCTGAACCAAACTTTGGCAAAGCTTAACAAGGGTGATAATACGGCAAGTAAATTGTTAACGGAAGACACCCTATACGTGAATCTGAATAAATTATTGGTTAGTTTAGATCGCGTAACGAAAGACTTTAATAATAATCCCAAACATTTTTTAGCTCCCCTAGGCAAAAGTCAGAAGAAGATACAACGCGATAAGAAGAGACAGGAGGAAGAGCAGAAAAAAGCAGTTGCAACTAAAAAGTAATTATGGCCTACGATCTTGAGTTTCACAAAAATGAAGATCATTTAAAACAACTTGTCTCGCAGTTGAACGCTAAGGCCGCTAGAACAAAATTGGGCGGAGGGGAAAAGAAGATAGAAGAGCAGCGTCAAAAAGGCAAACTCACCGCTCGCGAACGAATTGAATACCTAACCGATAGAAATTCAACTTTTTTAGAAATTGGTCTTTTCGCGGGCGAAGGCATGTATAAAGAGGTAGGCGGTTGTCCTTCCGGTGGAGTGATAACCGGAGTTGGATATGTAAAGGGCAGACAATGCATGATTGTGGCAAACGATGCCACCGTTAAGGCTGGGGCTTGGTTTCCTATCACAGCCAAGAAAAATTTACGCGCGCAAGAAATAGCCCTAGAAAACAGACTGCCTGTTATTTACTTAGTAGATAGCGCGGGGGTTTTTCTCCCCATGCAAGACGAGATCTTTCCTGATAAAGAACATTTTGGGAGACAATTTAGAAATAACGCAAAGATGTCGGCCTTGGGGATCGTGCAAATTGCCGCGATTATGGGAAGCTGTGTGGCAGGTGGCGCCTACTTGCCGATTATGAGTGACGAAGCAATGATTGTTGATAAAACAGGATCCATATTTTTGGCAGGGTCGTACTTGGTAAAGGCTGCCATTGGGGAAGAAATAGACAATGAAACGTTGGGTGGAGCAACCACCCATTGCGAAGTGTCAGGAGTGACTGACAACAAGTTTCCCACCGACCAAGCTTGCCTCGATTATATCAAGAACCTTTTCGATAAAATGGGCTCTTACGAAAAAACAGGTTTTGATCGAATAGAGCCAATGCTGCCAAAAGAAAAACCAGAAGAAATTTACGGATTGCTTCCTGCTGATCGGGTGAAACCCTACGATACCCTCGACATCATTAAACGATTGGTGGATGATTCCCATTTTGATGAATATAAGGCGTTGTATGGCAAAACTATTTTATGTGGCTTTGCGCGGATTGACGGGTGGGCAGTGGGTATTGTAGCCAATCAACGCAAAGTAGTAAAGAGCAAAAAAGGTGAAATGCAAATGGGAGGTGTGATTTATTCTGATTCGGCTGATAAAGCAGCGCGTTTCATTATGAATTGCAACCAACGCAAAGTACCATTACTTTTTCTGCAAGATGTAAGCGGGTTTATGGTGGGTAGCAAAGCCGAGCAAGGTGGCATTATTAAAGATGGAGCTAAGATGGTGAACGCTATGGCAAATTCAACGGTTCCGAAATTCACCGTTATTACAGGCAACTCATACGGTGCGGGCAACTATGCTATGTGTGGTAAGGCCTATGACCCCAGACAAATTTACGCATGGCCAACAGCCCAAATTGCAGTAATGAGCGGTAGCGCGGCAGCCAAAACGTTACTCTCAATTAAAGTGAATACGCTTAAGAGTCAGGGTAAATTAATTACCAAAGAAGAAGAAGACACCTTGTTGAAAGAAATTACAGACAAGTATAACGAACAATTAAGTCCCTACTATGCTGCTTCGCGGTTGTGGGTTGATGGTGTGATCGATCCGCTTGAAACACGAAAGGTAATTTCAATGGGTATAGAAGCTGCAAACCACGCCCCCGTAGAGAAGTTTAATGTAGGGATAATTCAAACATAAAATAGCCCTTGGCTCTGAGCAACGACTGGTGCACCACCTCGAAGCTTATGGCTTACGGCCCGAAGCTAATTTGAATGAAAGAAACAGAACTTAAAGCACTGGTTTCGTTACTTGACGATGATGACAAAGAAGTGATCACCCAGGTACAAGAAAAGATTTTGTCGATTGGTACCGCCATTATTCCTATTTTGGAACAAGAGTGGGAGAATAATTTTAATCCCACAGTGCAACAGCGCATTGAAGACATTATACATTCGCTGCAATATGAATTGCTGAAAGAACGAATAGTTTCTTGGTATACTAGCGAAGACAAGGATTTGCTAACCGGGATGTGGATAGTGGCCACCTACCAATACCCCGAAATAGAACTCGAAAAATTAAAACAAGATATTGAAGCCATTTATCAAGAGGCCTGGCTGGAATACAGAGGAGATCTACTGCCTTACGACCAGGTGAAGGTAATGAACAGCGTGTTGTTTGGTAAACTCAAGTTTGGAGCAAACTCTAAAAATTTCCACTCGCCTGGTAACTCGATGATTAATGTAGTATTGGAAACACACAAGGGGAATCCGATTACACTTTGTGTTATTTATATGTTGGTAGCGCAAAAATTGAAAATGCCTGTAAAGGGCGTTAATCTGCCCAACTTGTTCATCTTGTCCTACAAAGATTCCCAAACAAATTTTTACATTAATGCTTTTAACCGGGGGTTAATCTTCACACGGAAAGACATTGAGAACTATATTCATGAAATTCATTTAGTGCCTCAAAAATCGTTTTTCGAACCTTGTTCTAACGTAGAAATTATTCAGCGGGTGTTGCGAAATCTTATTATGTCTTTCGAAAAGATGGGCGAGCATGAAAAAGCTGAAGAACTAAAGTTGTTGTTAATTGAGATATCAGATGGTGGCGACTTAGGAGTCTAGCATTTTTTTATAGTTTTAAGCATTACTTTTATTTTTGATTTTTAACACCATGATTGACCGAAGATCCCTCCTGAAATTGCTTGGCCTGTCCACTTTTTCTTTTGCAACCCTTTCAGGTATATCAAGGCCAATGGAAAGCGAAACAGATAATGATTTTCCTTTGGAGAGTGATCCTGATTTTTGGAACAAAATCAGAAATCAATTCATGCTCTCGAAAGATAAAGTGTTTTTCAATTGCGGCACGGTTGGTGTAATGCCAAAGCCCGTATTTGAAAAGATGATGGAGCATTCGCGATACCTCGCCACGGATGTGGCCGATTGGGCATATAAGGATGATAACAAAGAACAATTTATTAGTGGGTATAATAATTTATTGTCGATACGATCTAAAGTGGCAGCGCTATTGAATTGTCAGCCAAGCGAAATCGCCATGACAGACAATGTAACCAATGGCATGAGTTACATTGCAAACGGAATGACGTTGCGAACGGGCGATGAAATATTAACTACCGATCAAGAGCATGGAGGTGGCAAATCTTCGTGGTACCTTAAAGAAAAACGATTTGGCGTTGTCGTCAAAACCGTAACCATACCCAAACCAACTCAAAGCTCTGCCCAGGTTTTTGACCTCATCGTTAAAGCATTTTCGCCTAACACAAAAGTATTGATGCTGTCGCACATGATTTCTGGCAGCGGTGCAATTTTGCCAGTAAAAGAACTTTGTGCCGAAGCAAAGAAGAGAGGAATTTTTACAATCTTAGATGGAGCGCAAACCATTGGCCATATAAGAGTCGATTTAAAAGATATTGATTGCGATGCCTACGTTGGCTGTTTCCATAAATGGATGGGCGCGCCAACCGGCACAGGATTTATGTTTGCGAAAACCAATAAGATGAAAGAAATATGGAGTACGGTTGCCAGCAGCCGGTGGGATAATCATGACGACGAAGGCTTTCGGTTTACACAACGCGGCACTGGAAATTTTTCGGTTTTGCTGGGCCTAGAGGCAGCATTAGATTTTCACAATAAAATTGGCGCAGATAACGTATACGATAGAATTAAATTTTTGGGCGATAGGCTTCGCGCGGGCTTGCGCGAAAATAAAAAAGTAAAATTCTTTTCTGCCACTGAAGAAGCCATGTGTGCAGGTATTACACTGTATAATATTGATGGCTTTACCGGAACAAAGTTGCAGGATGCCTATTGGGAGAAAGCCAAAATGCGTCCGCGTTCACAGGGCGATCAATTTGGAGTTCGGCACAGCACGCATATCTTTAACAGTACGTTGGAGATTGACAAAGCAATAAAAGTCGTGAATGAACTGTCTGTTTGATGCCAGAGTTACCAATCGACAAATATCCTGTTCTTGAAATCCTTCCTACCCTAAAGCAAGCACTTTCTATCCATCCTATCGTTATTTTGCAGGCTCCACCGGGCGCGGGCAAGTCAACTGTCTTACCTTTAGAATTGCTCCATGAGACGTGGCTTTCCGGAAAAAAAATAATCCTGCTAGAGCCACGAAAACTGGCCGCTCGCGCTGTGGCATCGCGCATGGCTTCCTTACGTGAAGAAAAGGCCGGAGACACTGTTGGCTATCGAATACGCTTTGAAAGTGTGGTGTCTGACAACACAAAAATTGAAGTTGTAACCGAGGGCATTCTCACCCGCATGATTCAAACCGACAATGCGTTAGAAGAAGTTGGGCTACTCATCTTTGATGAGTTCCACGAGCGCAGTTTGCAAGCTGATCTTGCCTTGGCACTCATTTTACAGGTCCAGCAAGTGATGCGCAATGAGTTGAGAATACTAATTATGAGCGCAACACTGGATGGGGATAAGCTTTCTTCTATTTTGCAGAATGCGCCAGTAATAACCAGCACTGGCAGGCAATTTCCCGTGGCGCATCGATATTTAGGTGGCGAGCAGGATACACCCATCCCAATTCGAATGGTGCGCGCTATTTTTAAAGCCTGGAAAGAGTGTAAAGGAGATATTCTTGCTTTTCTGCCGGGCGCTGGCGAGATAGCAAAAACACAACAATTAATTGAGGCCGAACTTTATGAGGCGAGCATCCATCCATTGTTTGGCGATTTGCCAATGAAGCGGCAACAAGAGGCAATTATGCCTAGTGCTTCAGGGCAACGTAAAATAGTATTGGCAACCTCCATAGCTGAAACTTCCCTTACCATTGAAGGCATAGCCGTGGTAGTTGATTGCGGCTATTCTCGTGTCCCACGATTTGACCCTCGCAGTGGCCTCACGCGACTCGAAACGCTTCGCGTAAGCAAAGATGCGGCCGACCAACGAGCGGGGCGCGCTGGCAGGCTTGGCCCAGGCACGTGCTATCGCCTATGGAGTGAAGCCATCCA
>JBIKRT010000091.1:0-2500 GCA_044349005.1 Cyclobacteriaceae bacterium | reverse complement strand
TAAGTATCTAAAGATACGCAGCCGGAGCGAAAGCGAGTCTGAACAGGGCGTGCAGTCAGTGGGAGTAGACGCGAAACTTTGTGATCTACCCTTGGTCAGGATGAAGCCCCGTTAACCCGGGGTGGAGGTCCGAACTAGTAAACGTTGAAAAGTTTTTGGATGAACTGAGGGTAGGGGTGAAAGGCTAATCAAACTGAGAAATAGCTCGTACTCCCCGAAATGTTTTTAGGAACAGTGTGGAGGTTGAGTTTAACACAGGTAGAGCTACCAATAGGACTAGGGGGAGTCACATCCTACCAAATCCTGATGAACTCCGAATGGTGTTAAATATACTCTGCAATGAGGGCGCGGGTGCTAAGGTCCGTGTCCGAGAGGGAAAGAACCCAGACCTACAGCTAAGGTCCCAAAATCTATACTAAGTTGAGCTAAGGAGGTCCAGTTGCTGAGACAGCCAGGAGGTTAGCTTGGAAGCAGCTATTCCTTTAAAGAGTGCGTAACAGCTCACTGGTCGAGCGACAGGGCATCGATAATAATCGGGCATCAAGTATAGTACCGAAGCTTAGGATTTGTAGCAATACAAGTGGTAGGGGAGCATTCCAACAGCGGGGAAGGTCTGAGATAACTCAGGGTGGAGCGGTTGGAAAAGCAAATGTAGGCATAAGTAACGATAAGGCAGGTGAGAAACCTGCCCACCGATAGACTAAGGTTTCCGCGGCAATGCTAATCATCCGCGGGTAAGTCGGGGCCTAAGGCAAACCCGAAAGGGGTAGTCGATGGACAACCAGTTAATATTCTGGTACTACCTTAATGAGCGATGGGGTGAAGGAGTAGTGACAGCTTCGCGTCCTGACGGAATAGGACGTTGAAAGGCGTAGGTATAGGGGGTGTAGGCAAATCCGCACTCCTTGCTGAAACCCAATAGTACGGGGAGGCTTCGGCCGAACTGATAGAAAGCGTAACCAGACTTCCGAGAAAACCCCCTAAGCATATTGTTAAGGTACCCGTACCGCAAACCGACACAGGTAGTCAAGGAGAGGATCCTGAGGTGCTCGAGTGAATCATGGCTAAGGAACTCGGCAAATTAACCCTGTAACTTCGGGAGAAGGGGTGCCCCCAGCAATGGGGGTCGCAGAGAAATGGCCCAGGCGACTGTTTAACAAAAACACATGGCTATGCGAAATCGCAAGATGAAGTATATGGCCTGACACCTGCCCGGTGCTGGAAGGTTAAGGGGGGACGTAAGTCGCAAGGCGAAGCGTTGAACTGAAGCCCCAGTAAACGGCGGCCGTAACTATAACGGTCCTAAGGTAGCGAAATTCCTTGTCGGGTAAGTTCCGACCTGCACGAATGGTGTAACGATCTGGGCGCTGTCTCAGCCATGAGCTCGGTGAAATTGTAGTCACGGTGAAGATGCCGTGTACCCGTCACGGGACGGAAAGACCCCGTGCACCTTTACTATAGCTTCACATTGGGATTGGGAGGATGATGTGTAGGATAGGTGGGAGGCTTTGATCCAGGGCCGCTAGGTCCTGGTTAGCCAATGGTGAAATACCACCCTTTATTTTCTTGATTCCTAACCTTTAACAAGGGACATTGTGTGGTGGGTAGTTTGACTGGGGTGGTCGCCTCCGAAAGTGTATCGGAGGCTTTCAAAGGTACCCTCAGTACGGTTGGTAATCGTACGTGGAGTGCAATAGCATAAGGGTGCTTGACTGTGAGAGCGACGGTTCGAGCAGGGACGAAAGTTGGATATAGTGATCCGGTGGTTCTGCATGGAAGGGCCATCGCTCAAAGGATAAAAGGTACGCCGGGGATAACAGGCTGATCTCCCCCAAGAGCTCATATCGACGGGGAGGTTTGGCACCTCGATGTCGGCTCGTCACATCCTGGGGCTGGAGAAGGTCCCAAGGGTTGGGCTGTTCGCCCATTAAAGTGGCACGCGAGCTGGGTTCAGAACGTCGTGAGACAGTTCGGTCCCTATCTGTGATGGGCGTAGGAAGTTTGAGAGGATCTGACCTTAGTACGAGAGGACCGGGTTGGACCAACCTCTGGTGTACCGGTTGTAGTGCCAGCTGCACCGCCGGGTAGCTACGTTGGGAGAGGATAAGCGCTGAAAGCATCTAAGCGCGAACCCCACCTCGAGATGAGACTTCCATTGAGGGGCGTCAGAGACTATGACGTTGATAGGCCGCAGGTGTAAAGCCAGTAATGGCAAAGCTGAGCGGTACTAATGACCCGAACGCTTCAAAGAGAAACATCTATGTGCTGCGCAATTGACTTGTACTACTTTTTCTACCGGTTGTCAACGATATTAAGCCCCCCCGCCAACGGGCGGGGGGCAAAGCTTAAGGTGACTATAGCGGTGGGGATCACCTCTTCCCATTCCGAACAGAGCAGTTAAGACCACCCGCGCTGATGGTACTAGGGTCAAACCCGGGAGAGTAAGTCGTTGCCTTTTTTTATCAAAGCCCCATCAATAAAATGAAGGGGCTTTTTTTTT
>JBIKRT010000089.1:0-17480 GCA_044349005.1 Cyclobacteriaceae bacterium | reverse complement strand
GTAAGCATAAAAAATCTGCAAGGTTTTAAAGATAAAACCCGACTTTCTTGCAGATTGTTTCAACTCAATTCGATCGATTTTATTCAAAAACTAATCCCATTGGGCTTTTTAAGGAGTGACTACTTAGGCAAAAATAGGCTCTCCTGCTACTTCACCAACTGCTTTAACGCAATCTCAAATGATGCTTGGGCTATGCCGGTCTTAGCCGGATTGATCGCCTTCGTTTTTTCTAGTGCCTTGCGTATTGTTTTTGAAATGTCGGTAAAGATGGCCTCATCGTCCATACTCACTTCACTTTCCATGAAATAAGCAAACACACGTGCCATGCCGCAGTTGGCGATAAAATCGGGGAGCACCGAAAACTGAGAATCGGCATAAACACCAGTAGGACCGAAGAAGATTTCAGGATCAGCAAAGGGTACGTTTGCACCGCAGCTAAACACCTCCACTTTTGATTTTACCATCTTGTCGACTTGCTCGCGCGTCACCAGCCGTGAAGAAGCCGCGGGAATAAAAATCTCGAAATCAAGATCCCATATTTTTTGATTAACCACCTCGAAGGCAAGCAAATCGGGCGATACTAACTTATTATTTTGTCGTGTAACCACGAGGTTTTTTATTTCTTCTAAAGTAAATCCTTTTTGATTGATCAATCCACCTTCGCGACTTACTATGCCCACAATCTTGACGCCCAGTTGAGCAAGATAAAAGCCTGCGGCAGCTCCCACATTTCCCCAGCCTTGAACAACTGCGCGTTTGCCTTCCACTTTACCATCCCACAAATCATAATAATGTTTGATTGCTTGCGCTACACCATAGCCGGTGCACATGTCAGCAACAGTATACTTTTTCGCAATTAAAGGTGTGTAGGTTGGGGTTTCAATTTGTTTAATAACGCCTTGTCGCAGCTGCCCAATTCGATTTACTTTCTGTGGTTCTGTAGGTTTAAAGTGTCCAGCAAATACACCCTCTTGCGGATGCCAGATGCCCACGTCTTCGGTCATGGGAATTACTTCATGAATTTCATCTACGTTAAGGTCGCCACCCGTGCCATAATAATTTTTTAGCAGTGGCATTACGGCAGCATACCAGCGATGTAGCACGCCCGCTTTGCGCGGATCGTTTGGATCGAAATTGATACCCGACTTAGCACCACCAATGGGAGGGCCTGACACGGTGAATTTTACCTCCATGGTTTTTGCAAGCGATTCTACCTCCCGTTTGTCAAGACCTGATCTCATGCGTGTGCCACCGCCTGCTGCACCACCGCGCAACGAGTTGATCACCACCCAGCCTTCGGCTTCTGTTTCAGCGTCTTTCCATTCAAATACAATTTCAGGTCTTTTATTTTCGAATTTTTGCAGTAGGTCTTTCATTTTTTGGGTATAGAAGATAACAATCTATCTTTAAACTATTTGAGTGTTTATTTAGGCCCTCGATTATCAAGCAAAAAGGAGAAAAATAATAGATGAGCAAGTTTCTGCATAGTGGGTGAGCAACTTCCTTTTAGAAAGGAATGCTTACTGGCAAGTTCTTGCCAAGAGGAAGGTAAGCAGCTAACTCGGTTTACCATTCCATCGTCTGGCCCGGGTGTGCAATACTTGGTGTCTACTCCCGCAGACGCCAAACGGATGAAGCACATAGGGCACGGTTCAGCTGAGCTAAATACGGTCATTCCCGGTTTGTAAAGGTATACGTTTAGAAATGGTTTTGAGTTTGGGCTTTCTTCAAAACGAGTAAGCAACGTCATTTCACCATGCAAATCTGATCTATGCTTTTGTATTTGCTCGTTATGGGCTGCCGCAATGATCTTACCTGACGGATCGATCAGCACAGCACCAATGCCATAGCCGCCTTCCTTTATACTTTTAAGCGCTTGCCAATTGCTTTCTTTCGCGTAGACATCGTCTGGATAGGTGCCCTTGTCTACTTCAAAATTGGTTAGCAAAGCTTCCAACTTTTTTAGAATAGTTGGAACCGCATCAGTCACTTTAATCCCCGCGGGCAATGCTTCCAGTTTTTTAAGGTACTGCTCCTTATCGGCTGTTATAAAGTAGCCAGGATCGATGGCAGTATCATCTTGGTTTGATTGCCCCACTAATTCGAGTGAGCAAAAAAACAGCATGACGATAAATTGTGTGTTTCTCATAGTTGATTATCTGATTTATTTGTATATGAATAAACAGGCTGGCATTTAACAGTTTGCCTTTCACTTTTTGTGTATAAACCAAGCCCAAGCAATTAATACAAATTGGATAGGCAGCCGAATAAGGGCAGCATCATGACTTCCAATGGCTGGGTTCTCTTTAAACACATCCATCACATGCAAGGGTAAAAACATAACCATTAGTAATAGTATTCCAAGGGTTGCGATTGATCTCGTTTTCGGTATCAGCGCGCCAACTCCTAGAATGATTTCCGCTGCACCCGAAAGATAAACAATAGCCATTCCAGGCAATATTGATGGTATGAAAGGCAAGTACATAGCTGGTTTTACGAAATGATTCACGCCACCTAAAATCATGAAAAGGGCGAAAAAAACTGTAAATATTTTTTTAATTGTTTTCATTTGAAGTTTCTAATTCTTTGTTGATACTTTTAATAACATCGTCAATCTCAACTGTCTGCTGTTCAATCTTTTTAAAAAGAAAAGGATAATCAAGATGTGATTCTAGTTTTGAAAGCTGTATTAGACCCAGAAGTCGCGCCACCGGGCCCCGCATGTGGTGGGCATTGGAATAGGCATATTTAAGGAGTTGTTCATTTTGTTGCAATACTTTTTTAGTTCGCTCCGCCACTAGATTTTCCAAATGAAGATTCAATGAATGAAGACTTTCCTGACTTTGCATTAATTCCTCATTCTGCGTTTCTATTTCATTTGCTTGTTCTATTAGCTCAGTATTATTGGAGGCTAGATTCTTCAGCGCATCATCATAACGCTGCTTTAATATCCAGGATGAAAAGCCAATGATGAGGTAAAGAATAGTGTAGGTAACCCCAGCGACAATAATGTCTCCACTATTCGATTTTCCAAATTGAAGGGGATTGGCAGACTGGTGAGCAAAAACGGATATCATCGCAACCACGGTAAGCGAGTGAAATAGCCACGGTAACTTACCTTTTAACAAGATGGAGTAGCCCAGGCCAATAACCATAATTACCGCCATGCTTGACGTGGTTATTGTATTGGTATTTAAACTTTGGTAAATCATGGCAGCGGTTACCATAAAACTGGTCCAGATAACGGACGCCTTAAATAATCCTATTCGGTATAGAAAAAATGAGCTGACGATAGAAAAAAAGATAGTCAAGTCAATGATTAGCGAACGGGTAAAAACAAAGTTTGTATAATAAAAATCAACCGCCATTACGATTAAGATACTCGCCAGGCAAATCTTCAGAATTGATACTAAGAAAAAATCTTCTATTGGTTTTGTAGTTCCTTTCATAAAAGAAGCTTGAAAGCACCCGAAAAACTAACTGGATTTTGCTTACAGTTTCGCGGACAAGTTAGCTAAGATCACTAGGATTTTAACCTTTCCTGAGAATTTTAATTACCACTTTATACAGTCGAATTGGATGGAGGCAATGATTTGTTTCATCGTGCTTTCGCAGATTTGGACGAGTTCATCGCATCGTCAACTCGCGTGCTATAGCAACCCCTTCGTTCCAAAAAAACCAAAATCTTTTATATCTTCGCTTACTTAATAAAAAATATGACACGATTTTTTCGAATTGGAGGCCACTTAGTTTTGTTATCAATCCTTATACTCACTTCATGTAAAAAGGATGATTCTGTATCTCGGGCTAGCATTCTTATTCCTAAACCCTCTTCAATAGTTGCAGGCAAAGAAGTTTTTACTCTTGAAAACACTACTTCTATCTACGTTTCTCAGGGTAACAAAGAGGTGTTTTTTATAGCAAATTATTTGGCTGCTAAACTTAGATTAGCGTCAGGCTTTCCGCTTGCAGTGGCTGCTGATGCTCCTCCCGAAAACAATTTCATTTCGTTAAATTTAGTTTCTGACGCATCTTTTGGAGAAGAAGGATATCAATTGACTGTCAATGAAGCTTCTGTAAAACTGTTGGCTAACAAGCCTGCTGGTTTATTTTACGGTATTCAAACGCTTCGTCAGTTGTTGCCTGCCCAAATTGAGTCTTCTGCACTTCAAAAAGATATTGAATGGAAAATACCAGAAGTTTCCATCAAAGATGTTCCAGCGTATTCTTGGCGGGGTTCTATGCTTGACGTGGCGCGTCATTTTTTTATTGTGGAAGATGTCAAAAAATACATTGACTACATGGCGCTCTATAAAATGAATGTGCTGCATCTTAGTTTGAGCAACGATCAAGGTTGGCGGATTGAAATCAAATCGTGGCCCAACTTGGCCATCCATGGTGGAAGCACGCAAGTGGGTGGAGGCAAGGGCGGTTACTACACGCAAGAACAGTACAAAGACATTGTTGCTTATGCACAAAAACAATACATCACCATCGTTCCCGAGATTGATTTACCCGGCCATATCAATGCCGCGCTTGCTTCTTATGGGGAATTGAATGGCGGTATTACGTTGGTTCCTGAAAAAGGTCGAATTAATTTAAGCACTAACGCTGGGGAAGTAGGAGGGAAGAATCAACCTACTGAACTCTATACCGGGATTGAGGTTGGCTTCAGTACACTACAATATAATCAGGAAGCAACCTTTCGTTTTGTAAATGATGTTATCAAGGAACTTTCATCCATCACACCTGGCGAATACATTCATATTGGCGGAGACGAAGCCCGGGTAACCAAGAAAGAGGAATACATTAAGTTTGTCAACAAGTTTTATGAAATAGTAACTGCCAACGGAAAGAAAATGATTGGCTGGGAGGAAATTTCACAAGCGGATATTAAAGGCGATATAATCGCACAGCATTGGGATTCGCCAAGTTACCCAAAAATGGCTGTCGAAAAGGGAGGCAAAATACTCATGTCGCCTGCACCAAAGGTTTATCTTGATATGCAATATGACTCCACTTCGAAGTTAGGGCTACATTGGGCCGCTTATATTGAAGTGAAAGATTCTTATGATTGGGAGCCTACATCACTTGTGGAAGGTATCACGAAAGAGAACATAATTGGCGTTGAAACGCCATTATGGACCGAAACAATTTCAACCATGAAAGAAATAGAGTACATGCTCTTTCCTCGTTTCCCGGGCATAGCCGAAATAGCCTGGTCAAAGCCAGAAGGCAGAAATTGGGAGGAATACAAAGTTCGATTAGCGGCTCATGGCAAAAGGTTTGATGTGATGGGCATCAATTATTATAAATCGAAGCAAGTGCCGTGGGAAATCGTTAAATAATTACTGAATAATTATAGGCAATTCACGTTGGTAAACAGAGATGTTTAATCTCGAAGAGTCAACGTCTGTATGCGCCATTAGATTGAACATAGGTTGGCTGGATTTTATAACGTGAACTAGTTTGTCATTTAAAAGAATGCCCAATTTGTCATCATCTTTCTTGAACGATAAGGTATAAGATTTAGCAAGTGGTAACCTACTAGTAATTTTCTTATCTAATACCTTCCAGCTGGCCTTATTATTTAATTTGGACGTAGTTACAATTGCGTAATCCAATTGAATACTGTCTTTCTCAGCATTTACAGAGCTTGTCATATATATGCCAGAGTCATTTATCATAAGGAAAAGAAAAAAATATCTCGGTTTTATTGTTGGCGTTTGCAGCTCGATTTCAAAATCACTAGCGTCATCCATAACAAGAGTATCTTCAAATATTTTGTTATTAATTAAAATTGTCGACTTTGTATTTGCTACAGTAAAATTCAGCATTGGAAGATTTGTATCATACCATTCTGGTTTAGGTACAGACGAGTTAAATAATTCGTCAAGATAGAAATCCCTCCAGGCTGAATCCGCATAGTTCGAGTTACAAGAAGTCAACCCTTCGCGCATGATGCTAACGCACTCACCAAGTTTTAGCGTGTCGTTTTTATGCCCCCGGTTAAGTAAGCAATGGCCTAACTCATGAAATACAATGAACTCTTTCATTGTGGAGTCGTAAGTATTCCATTTGAAGGAATCGATTATGATAACTTTAGGATCAGCATTTGGAGTACAACTTCCATTGTAGTGAATTCCCAGTCTTTCAAAACTGAGTGTAACCATGCTGGAATCTAAATTAATCTTTATACCGCGTTTCAAAGCTTCATTAACAAAGCTGCGAGCGATCTTATCAAGTTCAGGTGGGGCCGAGTATTTTGATTTAGGCTTTTGGCATGAGTAAAGTAAAATTGTCACAAAAAAACATTTGATCCCAAAAGAAAAGTAGCAAAATGATTTCCGTGAAAATTTCATCAAACTGATTTGTTTAATCACCTAACAAAAACCGAGCAAATTCCCAGTGATTGCATGCAAACTAAAACAAATTTGTATGATAAACATCCGTTTCGTTTCTGCCGATGTTCTTTATATGGAATCCGCCAGGCTGTGGAATATCCTCTATTAAGTCGAAACGCTTGCAATCTTTTGGAAGCCCTGAAAAAATCAAAAGAAATGAATAATTGATTCCTTTTGGGATAAGTGTCCATTGGGGAGCGAAGGTGATTTTTTCAGCATGCAGCAATTGCGATTTGCTCTTGGAAGCGGGGTCAACTAGGTAGGTGGTTCTCCAGATCCGAATAAGAAATTCTTCCTGCTGGCGCCCACAATGGCAATGCACGTATACGCACGAGTCATCTAATGACTGCGGATCAATCGAAGAAAGGACATCCAAGTCAATGAACGGTTTTACGGCTGGCTCTTTAGGTTTGGTTATGGTAGTGTTTGAGCAATCCAAATTCGTATATTTTGAAGGGCATAAAATAAAAAGTCTCCTATTTAGGAGACTTTTGGTATCGTAACAGAGAAAAATCAAGAATTATTTACCTGCTTTCTTAGCTCTTTTTTCAGCTTGTTTTTCCTTTGTTGTTTTAGAAGGCTTTTTGGTTTCCTTCCTTTTGTCTTCTGATTTTGCCATAGTCTTAAATGTTTTGTTTGTGTAAATTTAAAAACTAAGTGCTAAGATAAACATCCTTTTTAGATCTCTAAAGTATTCTGTTGAAAAAATAGTTCTTTGTAAAGCTATCGAAGCTTTGTAATTTCAACCTTCGTGAAAATTGATTTGATTGTTATGCGACTTATTTTTTTTAGCGCGCTTCTGTTTTCAGTTGCTGTGCAAGCCCAAAAATTTACTCCCTTGGAAATTAAAAATTGGCAGGCCAGGGCGAATGACGTGCAAATCATTCGAGACACCTGGGGGATTCCGCATATTTATGGCAAAACAGATGCAGACGCGGTTTTTGGGCTTCTTTACGCCCAATGTGAAGATGACTTTACTCGCGTGGAGCGAAATTATATTGTAGCAACTGGTCGATTGGCGGAGGTAGAAGGAGAAGATTTTGTTTTCCACGATTTGCGAGCACGTATGTTTATGGATTCAGTGCAAGCAATTGAACTATACAAAACGTTGCCAATATGGCTTAAACAAGTATGCAGTGGTTTTGCTGATGGAATCAATTACTACCTCTATAAGCACCCTCAAATAAAGCCATTATTACTTAAACGCTTCCAGCCGTGGATGCCGCTTATGTTTAGCGAGGGAAGTATTGGGGGCGATATAGAAAGTGTTTCGGTGAATGATTTAAAGCAGTTTTATGGACGTCAACCACGCTATTTAAGAGATCGCGTTGAGCGTGAATCGGAACCCGAACCCAAAGGCTCTAACGGTTTCGCTATCGCGCCACATAATAGCGCCACTGGAAATTCTTTACTATTGATTAACCCGCATACATCGTTTTATTTTCGCTCTGAGGTGCACGTTTCCAGTGAAGAGGGACTGAATGTGTATGGAGCCGTTACCTGGGGGCAGTTTTTTATTTATCAGGGGTTCAACGAACGTTGCGGTTGGATGCATACAACAAGTTATGCTGACGTTATTGATGAATACAAAGAGACCATAGTTAAGAAGGACGGAAAAAACTTTTATAAGTATGGCAACGAACTAAAACCTGTAACTACAAAGAAGATTAAACTTTTCGTAGCGAAAGGGAAAACTAAATCCTCGAAAACATTTATAATTTTTAAAACCATCCATGGTCCTGTTATTTCTGGAACGGATAAAGAATGGATAAGCATCAAAATGATGCAGGAACCCGTTAAAGCACTTACTCAATCCTATCAGCGTACCAAGGCAACGGGCTTTGAGGAGTTTAAAAATGTAATGAAGTTGCAAGCTAATTCATCTAATAACACCGTCTTTGCTGATGGCAAAGGAAATATTGCCTATTGGCATGGAAATTACATTCCCAAACGCGATACTACGTTTGATTGGAACAAACCCGTGGATGGAAGTAACCTGGCAACAGAGTACAAAGGCCTCCATACCTTGGATGAGATCGTCCATTTGTATAATCCCGCTACTGGCTGGTTGCAAAACTGCAATTCAACGCCATTCACTTCTTCAGCAGGAAGCAGCCCTGATCCGAAAGACTATCCGCGCTATATGGCACCCGACCCAGAGAATGCAAGGGGCCTTCATGCTGTTCGTGTCCTTAAAAAAGAGACGGAATTCACCCTCGATAAATTGATTGCAGCAGCTTACGATCCTTACCTTCCTGGATTTCAGCGACTAATTCCTTCGCTTATGAGCGCATACCTAGATACCTCTGTGGATACCCTTAAAACGAAACTTCAGCAGCCTTTGCAGGTATTTAAAAACTGGGATTATCGTTATGGCGCAAACTCAATCGCTACAACGCTAGCGGTTTTTTGGGCAACTAGGCTGAGGGATAACATGAAAACCAGAATACCAGAAGAAAGCGATCAGTTAAGTATAATTGACTTTATGGCCCAAAGCACTACGTCACATGAAAAATTGGAAGCGTTGCATCAGGCCGTTAATGATTTGGAGAAAGATTTTGGAACTTGGAAATTGGCATGGGGCGATGTGAATCGATTTCAACGTATATCAGGCAAAATAACACCTGAGTTTGATGACTCAAAGCTGAGTGTTCCAGTTGCCTTTACCTCTAGTTTTTGGGGCTCGCTCGCTGCGTATGGCGCCAAGCAATATCCTAATACAAAGAAAATGTATGGCACCGTTGGCAATAGTTTTGTGGCAGTAGTTGAATTTGGAGATAAAGTAAAAGCCAAATCAATTGTTACTGGAGGTAGCAGTAGCAATCCAACTTCCAAGCATTTTTTTGATCAAGGCATTTTGTACTCATTGGGAAAATTTAAAGACGTACTTTTCTATAAAGAGGATGTGCTAAAAAGTGCTGAAAGAACCTACAAACCGGGAGAGTAGTGAGCCCAGCAATGTCTCGAACGCTTCGCTAGTACCCCAAACGAGTCAAAATACCATGCAATGCAAGAAGTAGTGCATCAGAATGACCAGTTTAACAGCAAGGATTTATTCGATGCCTTCAAGATTCAATTGGCTAAGGATTTTGGACAAAGTAATTTTGACTCGGAATTTATAATGGCTTTAGAGCCTGATTACGTTCGTATTCATGAGAAAATAGTAAAGCAACTGCAACGCTCCGAAAAACGGGCAGACTCTCATTTGATGCAATTGCTAAATCGCATCGACATTAGCGAAACTCAATTGAAAAAACATTTACACGAACACGTCAATGAAAATCGATTGGCTACCATAGCGGACTTAATAATTAAGCGTGTCTTGCAAAAAATAGTGATAAAGCGGTATTATAAAAAGAACGAACATGGACAATGAGTCAGATCTACACGTCCTCAACGCTATGTGTTTTTTGAAAAAGTTTCCGAAAGTTCATCCCTTTTTATTTTCAAATCTGAAATTTCTTTCTCCAGTTTTTTTATTTTTTCACGGGCTGTAGAGCGAAACTGTTTTTCCTTCGTAATGTCGCTGGCCAGTTTAATTACTTTGACCACTTTACCTTGCCCATTCATAACAGGTGTGTAATTGGCCATCAGCCAAACAGAATCTCCGCCTTTTGCCTTGCGTAAAAACTCACCCGACTTCGATTTACCCTCGATAAATGAAGACCAAAACTCTTTGTATTCGTTCGTGTTTGAATAATCGCTGTCCACAAATAGTTTGTGATGTTTTCCCTTAATCTCGGCAAGGGAATACTTCATCGTTGATAAAAAGATATCGTTCGCATGTACAATCGTTCCATCAACTTCAAATTCAATGGAAGCTTGGGAATTATTTATTGCGTCTAAATGGCCTTTCATTTCTGATTCTTTTCGCTGCATCTCTTCTTGCGTGGCCGTAAGTTCTTCCATATTTTGTCGCATCTCTTCTTCTTGCGATCGCATCTCTTCCGTCTGCTGTTGTGATTGTTCCAGCAATAAACGGGTTCGTTCGTTTATCCTTACAGTAGCAATCGTAGAGGCAATGCTTTCAGCAAATTTTTCCAGAAGTGCTCTCACATGTTGTTCATACTTTTTCAAAGAGGCCAACTCCATTACACCTACTATTGTTTCATTTACTTTTAATGGAATAATAATTAGGCAGCTAGGCGTAGCATCACCCAGCCCTGAAGTAATAGTTACGTAGTCTTTTGGCACTTGAGTCATAAAAATCGTCTCTTGCTCCAAAAAGCATTGGCCTACCAGGCTTTCGCCAATAAGAACGCTCTTTTCAATAAATTTCTTCCGGTCGTAAGCATAGCATGCCACTAATGTAAGTTCGCGGGGTTCGCCTTCATTGACTAAAAAAATACCCCCTTGGTTGCTGTCTGAATATTTTACTATAAACTTTAATACCTCGTCATAAAGATCTGTTACCTGTGAAAAGTTAGATCTTAATATATCGCCAATTTTAGCATTACCATTGGTAGCCCATTCGCGTTGTTGGTCAGCCTCTTTAATTTGAGCTAGGCTTTGGCGCATGGTTATTAACGAATTTCCAATTTCGTCTTTTTCGCCAAGGGCCTGATATTCAACTGACAGCTCTCCTTTTCCTATTTTGTTGGCAAAATTGGCGGTATTTCTCATCCCGGTTACCAGTGTTTTCAGCGATTTTGTCATTGCACCCAGCTCATTTTGCAAAGTTGATTCCTTTATTTCCAGCAGTTCTCCGGTAGCCAAAACATCAATGTTGGCTTTTAATTCTTCAATATTTTTAGATGTTTGATTCGCTAACCGGAAAAGTAATATACCAGCCAAAATCAATATCAAAGGCATACCAATTAACAGCACCACAAGATTTTGTACCAAATAAGATAAACTAAATTTGGTTTTGGGAATGAATGTTAGCGCATGCCAATTTTTCCCTTTGTAGATATAGGCACCCGTGCTTTGCTTACCACCCACCACGAAATTATTGTTACTAATCTCCTTGCCTTTAAATTGAAACTTGGCTCCATTGTTAAAATCGTCAACTGAGACGTGAGATGACAAAATTAAAGAAAGGTCATCGCTGTCAATGATTTGGTTTTTTTCGTTGGTTACTATGACCAGTGACCCTGGGTTGGATTTCCTGATAACTTCTTCTGTTTCTTTCCTTATCCCGGTAGTGACATCTTCCCAATTAGCGAAGTTATACCAAACGCCAATGGCCTCGCCTCGCTCATTCCGAACGGGCGCAGCAAAGGCCATACCGTATCCATCGCGACTATACAATTTACTGACATCATCATTTTTGCTAAAATCTGAATACCAAGCCCCTCCTTCAGGGCCTTTGCCCGATAGGCAGGTTCTAAACCACTCTTCGTTTGAAAAGTCTTTGCCAATTAGGAAATCGGTCTTCACTAGGTTGCCATTTTTATCCAACGAATTCGCAGCCAGAACTTTGCCTTCGTTATCACACAGTAGCATCAAATCATACAGCACATAATAGCTAACCATGGTGTTGATAAACTTTTGAAGGTCTTCCGTGGAAGTTTTTGTTTCAGCTG
Source organism: Cyclobacteriaceae bacterium (assembly GCA_044349005.1). GTDB lineage: Bacteria > Bacteroidota > Bacteroidia > Cytophagales > Cyclobacteriaceae > ELB16-189. The sequence continues at coordinate 5,551 of JBIKRT010000089.1, read as the reverse complement.
ATTCAACGGCCAATTTATTGACAGCAAAAGCTTGCACATCGCCAAATCGCTCATAAAAATTCCGATCAATTTTTTCAATTACTCCGCTCGACCGTCCGTTGGTCATCACTTCGAACTGAGCATTTTTAGAGTCTATCGAGGTGTTAATCATGTAGGCAGTAATGATTGTTAAAATAATCACTATTGACCCAAGCGAAGTGATAAGGAATTGTTTGGCAACAGAATAGGAATTGAAACGGAAAAATTTCATTAAACTGGGTTTAGGGTTAAGGTTTAAAAATAAATAAAAACATCAGAAGGTTCATATTTCTTACAAAAGTCTTACACGAAAGGATTTGGAATAAAATAATTCGTTCAAAAAGCTTCATCGTTCGCCACACAGGTTTATGCCATCGACTAAATCTCGTTGCTAAATTTTCTTTCAATGCTTCCCAATAGCAGCAAATCAATTAACTTGTTCCAAAATCTAACAGTTTATTGATATGAAGTTTTTTTTTACTGCTTTACTTTTGGTGCTTTCGTTTTCGAGCTTTTGCCAACCTGATAAAGCCCGTCAGACCATCAAAATCAAATCGAGCGAAGTCGAAAAGAAAGTAATTGCCTGGCGCAGAGATATTCACGAGCATCCCGAGTTGGGCAACCGCGAGTTTAGAACAGCTGAGTTGATCGCCAAGCATTTGCAATCGCTTGGGATTGAAGTGAAAACAGGTGTTGCCAAGACAGGTGTTGTTGGTTTGTTAAAAGGAGGTATACCAGGGCCGGTTATTGCACTGCGGGCAGACATGGATGCATTGCCTGTGTACGAGAAAAACGATTTGCCCTACGCATCTAAAGTTACGACAGAATATAATGGTGCCAAAACAGGCGTGATGCATGCCTGTGGACATGATACCCACGTGGCTATGTTAATGGGCGCAGCAGAAGTGTTAGCCTCAATGAAGAAGGATTTGAAAGGTTCAGTGAAGTTTATCTTTCAACCAGCTGAGGAGGGTGTTCCCAAAGGTGAAGAAGGCGGTGCTGAACAGATGGTGAAAGAGGGCGTGCTGGAAAACCCAAAAGTAGATGTTGCATTTGGATTGCATATTAGCTCCACGAGTGAAGTGGGAACAATTACTTACCGCCCAGGCGGAGCGATGGCCTCTGTAAACGATTTAAGAATTACGGTAACAGGAAAGCCTTCGCACGGTGCTCAGCCCTGGTCTTCGGTAGACCCGATAGTGGTATCAGCACAGATTATCAATGCCTTGCAAAGCATTGTAAGCCGAAATGTAAACATTACTGAAAATCCGGCAGTAGTTACCATTGGTGCTATCCATGGAGGCAACCGAGGGAATATCATTTCAGAGAAAGTGGAAATGATTGGCACCGTTCGAACCTTGAGTGCTGCGGACGAGAAACTGGTTATCAAAAGAATTAATGAAGTGGTTAGCCACACTGCGCAAGCGGCTGGAGCTACTGCCGTTGTTGATCTTCCGTATGAAAGCCACTATCCTGTTACCTACAATGATCCCGCTTTGACGGCTAGAATGTTACCGTCTATCCAAAAATCCGCTGGTGCTGAAAATGTTAAATTGGTGCCGCCCATAACAGGTAGCGAGGATTTCTCTTATTTCGCAGAGAAAGTGCCTGGCCTCTTTTTATTTTTGGGAGGCATGCCAAAAGGCACTGATCCAAAAAATGCGGGGCCGCATCATACGCCTCAATTTATTGTTGATGACAGTGGTTTAGTACTAGGAGTGAACACGCTCTGCAATTTGGTGGTGGATTATGCCAATGCTAAATAAATTTTTATATAGTAAATTGATCTTGAAATTATGAATAGAATTATAAGGAATGGGTTTTTGGTTGTCGCCATAATAGCACTAGCAAGTTGCAACTCCACAAAAGAAGAAAAAGCACCCCAGTTGTATACCATACAGCAGTTTTCGGATGTGGTACAAATAACAGGAGGCGCATTCTCACCGGATGAAAACAAAATACTTATTAGCAGCAAGGCTACGGGAATCTTTAATGCGATTGAAATTGATATTAAAACAGGTGAGCAAAAAGCATTGACCAATTCAAATGATAATGCTGTTTTTGCTTACAGCTATTTCCCGAAAGATAATCGGGTGTTATACGGAAGTGATAAGGGTGGAAATGAAATCACCCACATGTTTGTAAGAAGCCCGGATGGAACGGTTTCTGATTTGATCCAAGATTCTACGGCCAAGGCCACATTTTATGGTTGGAGTTACGATCAAAAAATGATGTATTATACTTCCAACGGTCGCGACAAACGCTATTTTGATTTGTACAAAGTTCAGATCGAAGGAGGCTCGAAAGAAGGAAATGTATATCCAACTACATCAGTCTATAAAAATGAGAAAGGGGTGGATCCAGAGGCGATCTCAGACGATGGTCGGTACATCGCCTTGCAAGAAACAATCACCACAAATAATTCTAACATGTATTTGTTAGATACGCAGACGAATACTCAAAAACTGTTATCGGAACATACAGGTGATGCGCAATTTAGCCCCCAGTATTTTAGCAAAGATGGAAGTAAATTGTTTTATCTGTCAGATGAAGGAAGCGAGTATAAATACCTGGCCAGCTACGACATAAAAACAGGTGAAAAGAAGAAAGTAGAAGAAGCTCCTTGGGATATTTTGTATGCAGCATTGTCAAAAAGTGGCAAGTACCGCGTAGTCGCCATCAACAACGATGCCCGAACAGAAATAAAAATTTATGAAGATGCGACAGGCGTTCGTGTAGAAGTAGGAGGCCTGCCGGAAGGTGACATCACCGGAGTAACAATCGCGGATAGCGAAAAGCAAATGTGCTTTTATGTGAGTAGTTCTAAATCGCCAAGTAACCTGTTTGTTTACAATTTTGAGACAAAAGAGGCAAAACAACTTACCAATACCATTACAAAAGAAATTGACCCTGCCGACCTTGTGGCAGGCGAAGTTATCCGTTACAAGTCATTTGATGGGCTGGAAATACCAGCCTTACTTTACAAACCGAAGGGAATACCAAAAGATAAGAAAGTTCCCGCATTGCTGTGGATTCATGGTGGGCCAGGCGGCCAAACTCGATTGAACTATTCGGCTGCACTTCAACACCTTGTAAACCACGGATACGCAATTCTGGCGGTAAACAATCGCGGCAGTTCAGGGTATGGTAAAACATTTTATGCTGCCGATGATCGTAAACATGGCAACGAAGATTTGAAAGATTGCATCGAAGCGAAGAAATATTTAGCCACGCTACCCTACATCGACACAGATAAGATTGGTATTTATGGCGGAAGTTATGGCGGATATATGGTGATGGCCGCACTCACGTTCGCTCCAGAAGAATTTAAAGTGGGAGTGAACTATTTCGGTGTAACAAATTGGTTAAGAACATTAAAGAGCATTCCAAAATGGTGGGAGTCAAATCGGAAGGCATTATACAACGAATTAGGTGATCCATTTACTGCCGACTCAACAGCATTGCGCAATAAATCACCGCTGTTTTTTACTAACAAAATAACAAAACCATTTATTGTACTTCAAGGATCGAATGATCCAAGGGTTTTGCAAGTGGAGTCGGACGAGATAGTAGCTGGCGCCAAGAAAAATAATGTGCCCGTAGAATATGTTATTTTCCCTGACGAGGGGCATGGCTTCGTTAAAAAGGAAAACAACATAAAAGCCTCTGAGGAAGTGTTAAAATTCCTCGACAACTATTTGAAAGGAATTGAAAAATAGATTTCATAATGATGAAACGTGTAACAGTTTTTTTCGCTTTCTCTTTATCATTTTCGCTTGCTTTTATTGCGAATGCGCAGGTTTCCAAACAAGAAAAGCAATTACTTTCTATAGTTGAAAAAAACTATGAAGAATCAGTTGGCTTTTTAGAGAATACAGTTAACATTAATAGCGGCACGCATAATATCCAAGGAGTTAAGAAAGTGGGTATGCTCTACAAAACTGAACTGGATAAACTTGGTTTTGCTACCCGCTGGATTGAGATGCCCAAAGAGATGAAACGCGCTGGCCATTTGTATGCTGAGATAAAAGGAAATGTAGGAAAGCGTTTGTTATTGATAGGCCACCTGGATACTGTGTTTGAGCCTGACAGTCCGGTGCAAACATGGATTAGAAAAGACACAGTTGCCGCAGGGCCTGGCACCAACGACATGAAGGGTGGCAATATGATTATTATCTACGCCTTGAAAGCATTGAAAGAAGCGGGGCTGCTCAAAGATCGTCAAGTGATTGTGATTATGCACGGTGATGAAGAGAGCTCAGGTAAGCCCCTATCTATTAGCCGAAAAGATATAATTGAAGCCGCTCAACGAAGCGATATTGCCTTGTGCTTTGAAACAGGCACCGGCATGGACTATGCAACTATCGCTAGGAGAGGGTCGAGTAGCTGGAGTCTTACCGTGAAAGGCAAGCAAGCCCATTCGGGAGGAATTTTCAACAAGAACACAGGAGCAGGCGCTATCTATGAAGCTTCGAGAATTATTCACCGATTTTATGATGAACTGCAAGAACAGTATTTAACATTCAGCCCCGGAATAATCTTAGGCGGGACTCAAGTAACAATGGATTCAACGGGAACGGAAGGAACAGTTTCCGGTAAAACGAATATTGTGCCCAATATCACGATTGTAAAAGGCGACTTGCGCTTTATTTCAGAAGAACAAAAGAACAAAGCGCGTGAAAAAATGAGGGCCATTGTAAAGGAAAGCCTTCCTCAAACCGAAGCGGAAATTACCTTTACGGATGGTATGCCCGCCATGTCTCCAACACAGGGTAATTTGAATGTGCTAAATCTGTTAAGCAAGGTAAGTCAGGATTTAGGTCAAGGCGAAGTGAAAGCGTATGACCCAGGGCTTCGCGGGGCGGGCGACATTTCTTTTGTGGCTCAATACCTTGATTGCCTGGATGGCTTAGGTGCCATGGGGGGTGGCGCACATGCACCAAGCGAATTCATAAATCTAAAAACGTTGCCTGCGGTCGAGAAAAGAATAGCCGTAATGATTCATCGAATAACAACACCTGAAAAAATACAAGGCAAAAGGGGGCAATGAGTCATACAGCCGCGTATGATGGCCAAATTGGCAATACTAATCCCGATTTTTTCCCGCAATTGAAAAGGATAAACTTTGGTAGCCATGCGTTTGTGAACAAATTTGCTGTGAACAAAAAAAAAGTTCACAAGTAAAACGTTCACAACGTTGTGAACAAAATTTTGTGAACAAAAAAAAGTTCACAGGAAAAAAGTTCACAAATGGCAAAAAATGCGATTGTAGGCCAATTTTGCGTATTATTTTGGAAAATTGACCAAAACGGCTACTTTTATCAGACACAAATAAGAAAGTAAGAAATGGCACAAAGCCAACAGAAAATGGGAGGTAAGCGGTGGTTTTGTGGCTGGTATAAGGAAGTTATGGCCAATTTGCGGGACGAGTGCGAACCCGGAATTTCGGTGACTACAAATTAGAAGACGACTGACTTTTGCTCGCTGGCAATTCATCAACTTTCCAAGGACTTTGCTTCAAACGACTCACGGA
>JBIKRT010000088.1:0-17741 GCA_044349005.1 Cyclobacteriaceae bacterium | reverse complement strand
CCAATAATCTGGGCCTCGGTAAAGCGCATCTTTTTCATTTGACTGTTTTGTTAGGTTAAAATTAAAAAAACTCTACTTTTAACCTGTTCAAAAAAATCAGCCTAGTACCGGATTAAATCTATAATAGCGGATTTAGGGAAAGACACCTGAATTGATTCATAGTTAAATGGCAAACGGAATACGTTTTCTGGAACTTTGAACGGTACAACTTTCCATGCCTGATATGAAAAGACTAGATCTTGCATTTCAGTTTTCGATTCAAGCACTATTCCAAAATCGCTAATAGCTAATCCTTTATTCTCAGTTGCATTTGTTTTCAATTCTTTAGCAATCCAAAAGTAAGAAGTTGCGTCTTTAGTAGTTTCAATGTATAAATCGCAGAGATACCCAAGAATTTCTCGACTTGGTAATGTGCTTAAAACCAAAGAATATACTTTTGTATCATCGTTGTCCTTCGAAGATAAAATTGTTTTGTTGAGATCATCTAGTTGGTACATTTTGGATTTTTTCCAAATGACAGATCTGGGCTCATTCTGTTGCCAATCTTGATCGAGGTAGTTTACCAGCTTTAGATTTTTACCCTTTACAAACATTTTAAATAGTTCTGGTTGCACTAGCTTCATTACTCTTGCCGTGTTTGCGTTGTGAGAGCTATCTTGAAAATCAAACTTGTAAAAAATTTCACCTTCGAAGAAAGGTTGGCTGTGCGCATTATAGGCAATTAGACCAACGCACAATGCAACTAATAACTTAGCATTCATAAGACATTTTTTAAGTTTGCTGCCAGTTTTAACTTCGTGGCAATTTAATTAATTAAAGATACAAAAGACTAAAGAAAATTAAACACCGTTTACGGTGGTGTTAATAACACGGCTGCTGAGACGATACGGTACAAGAATCCGTGGCCTGATTTAGATCCACAAAGCGCGAGTTGCAAACCCGTTGCCAATGTAAAATTTTACCAAGAAAACCGATAGCCTACATCAAAGTAAATGCCATCAAATACGCCTGGCAGTTGATAGGTCCTGCCTCGATAGTCAAACGGGGTCCATTCGTTGCTTAGGTTTTTATGAAAGCGCAGCGCGGCTTGAAACTCTTCTAAATGAAAGATGAAGGCGTACCCAGCGTTGGCATCCCATTGACGGAAGATGCTGCTGTTCAATGTTGCAGCCACATCACGGACGTTCGCGGCCACGTCATTGGAATTAAATTCATAAAACTTTGCTTTATAGGTCAACCCTAAACCAGCAGATACGCTAAAGTATTTGTGGATTTTGAAGACAAATCCGTTGTTATTAACAAAGTTAAGGAACTTGTACTCCAACGCAGTAAATGTGCCTTGCAGCCCTGGACCGCCAGTAAACATGACGGTGCGCTTAGTATCTAATTGAAGCCCTGTGGAGTAGGGGTTTACAATCAGTTGGCTGTAAAATGAAAACCTTTTGTACAAGACACCTGTGTAGGTTATCCCTCCGTGACCAAAATTGCCAGTGCCTGCGCTACTTATTTGTGTTGAATCATTCAAATTGGCTAAAAGAGAAGTGCCTTCATAGCCAGGGTATTCAAAACCATTAACCCCAGCAAAGATGGTAAAACTGCTTTTGGGCTTTGGCTGCAAGGCTGCGATAGTCCTCCTCATTTTCTCCTCCTCGCTATCCCTTATTTTTTCCCTACGCGCGACAAACCGATAGCCCAAATCTAGGCCATAGCTGGAAGCTCGCCCATTTAGAGGGTATTTAGTGCCCGCGTATTCAAAACCTTTTGATTCGTTGGTAAGGCTCTCTTGATAACGAGCTGTTAAATAAAGACCATTGAAATGCTTGTATAACCCTTTTAGGTGAAAGGAAACACTGTACCCGAAATTGAGGTTTATTTTATTAATAACATCTTTGCTTAACGGTGTAGCAATGTCATCAACGGTCGGTGTCGCGCCTCCGCCTTTCCTAAAAAAATCGTGGTTTTTATAATTTTGATCTCGTATTACAATTCCCAAACCACTCGATAACTCCAAATATCTCCCTAAGTTCAGCGAGACACCATTTAGATTATTAAGAGTTAAGAATTTGTAACTCATGAGGTACGTGGCTGTCAAGTAATAGTTTAGGCCATTGCTGGTAAAAACATATCTTTGGCCATAAGCATTTGTGTTGATATAACTTTCATTAATAAAAAGTTGGCTGAATACCTTAAAGCGTTTATTGATGGTTCTATGGAAAGAAAATCCGACAGATTCACGTGGTTCATCATTTTGTTGAAGAAAAACTGTTGTGCTATCGTTTACAAAAGTAGGTAAATCACTATACCCTTGAGGGGCATTTAACCCAAAGAATAACTGAAATCCGTTTTTGCTTGGTTGAGCAAAACACAAGGTGAAACTAATGATGAGGATAACCAGAAGTGTACATTTCATTTTCACGTAGAACATTGTTTTTTGAACTTCATAATTCCCAGAAGGGATGAAGTAAACATATCAATAACTACCAAGAAAACCGATAGCCTACATCAAAGTAAATGCCATCAAATACGCCTGGCAGTTGATAGGCCCTGCCTCGATATTCAAATGGGTTCCATTCGTTGCTTAGGTTTTTATGAAAGCGCAGCGCTGCTTGAAAATCCTCTAAATGAAAGATGAAGGCGTACCCAGCGTTGGCATCCCATTGACGAAAGATATTGCTGTTCAATGTTGCCGCCACATCGCGGACGTTCGCGGCCACGTCATTGGGATTAAATTCATAAAACTTTGCTTTATAAGTTAGCCCAATGCCACCGGAAATGCTAAAGTACTTATGGATTTTAAAGGCGATGCCATTGCTGTTATTGAAATTGATGAACTCGTAGCGCACCAAAGCATCACTTCGAACACCCAGACCACCTTTGCGCTCAGCCCTAATCTGTAGCTGTGTATAATAATCTTGAATAACTAATTGGATATAGAATGACAGTCTTTTATAGAGCGCGCCAGAATAAGTGATACCGCCATGCCCAAAGTTGCCAGACCCTGCCCCTTCTATTCTTGTTGAATCATTCAATTTAGCCAAACTATTCGTCCCTTGGTGACCTGTGTATTCAAACCCATTAACGCCCCCGAAAATTGTAAAGCTATTCTTAGGTTTGGGTAGTGAGGCAGCGATGGCGTTTCTCAAGTTTTCCTCGTTTGTATCTGCTATTTTTTCCCTACGCGCAACAAAGCGATAGCCCAAATCTAGGCTATAGCTGGAAGCTCGCCCATTTAAAGGGTATTTAGCACCCGCGTATTCAAAACCTTTTGACTCGTTGGTAAGGCTCTCTTGATAACGAACGGTCAAATAAAGACCATTGAAATGCTTGTATAGCCTTTTGAGGTGAAAGGAAACACTGTACCCGAAATTGAGGTTCACTTTGTTAACCACATCTTCACTTAAAGGAGTAGCAATGTCATCTACAATGGGTGTCGCTCCTCCACCTTTTCTAAAAAAGGCATGGTTCTTATATCGTTGATTTCGAATATTAACACCCAATCCTCCTGATATTTCAATATAACGACCCAGATTATAAGATATTCCATTTAGGTTATTGAAGTTCAAAAAACTATAATATGGTTCAAGCGTATTTGATAACTTGTAATTTATGCCAGTTATATATCTGGTAACATAAACGTTTGTCCCGGTATAACTTCCATAAACTAAAACTTGGGAAAACAACTTAAACTTATTGTTAATAGTTCGATGGTAAGATACTCCGATCGATTCTCGCTCTTCGGTGTTTTGCTTCAAATAAACGGTGGTGCTGTCATTTACAAAAGTACGCTGCACTTTAAATTGTTGGGGGGCATTGACACCGAAAAACAATTGAAATCCATTTTTGCTTGGTTGAGCAAAAGAAAAAGTAAAGATACTGAGCCAGACGATTAGAAATGAAAGTTTTCTATACATTTAAAAAAAATTAAGACCCTTATTCAAAATAAGAGTCTTAGTGTAAAGATAATATTTACTAGTATCTAAAATATCTACTGCGCCAATTTATTGTACCGGTGGAGAACTGGTTTCCACACTCTGTAAGTTGAAGTGTCCTCCAACCACATTGATCATCTCCATCACCAATTTTAAAATTTAGCGTCACCGTGAGACCACTATTTGGGGGAGAATAAGCTATTGTAACGGTGACTAAATCACCTCCATCAATCTCAGTCCAAAGGTATACTACAGCACCTGTAGTATAGGGTTGAGACCATTGGAACATATCAATATCTGTGAGATCCCACCAATTACTATTCGCAATCCCGTCTCTACTTGGTGCATCAAGTTGCCCCGTAGCGAATATGTCAATTTGAGACCCACTAGCGTTCGCTGTTTTAATTTGAAGCTTCAATTCGGGTGCCCCTTTAACCCAAGATTCAATAGAAGAGATATCTGGCACGTTTATTTGTGTTAGAAACTCATTCACTCCATATTCCCTGCAAGTCGGTTGTGTGCTGCCACTACCAGTGGTGCCACCCCCTCCTCCGCCACCGCATCCTTGACTTAGCGTGTAATACGAATAGCCATCGCCTTCAAAAACCAAGCAACCGGATATAGCGCGAGCAGTTTTGTTTTGAGCGGAAATGGCTGTTTTAACAGCCACAATGCGTTCGCTCTTGCCTACCACAGCATAAAATTCGTTGGGAATTACGTTTGCATCAATTTCAATGTGGTTGCCAGCAGGTGTTATGGCAGGAAGCTTCTTTGTTGTGGCTTCGTCATTATCAGATTCAACAATGGTTACGTAGGGCACTGTTTCGGCCGCATTCCAATTAAGGGGTGAGTTTTTGGAAGTTTCTGGAAATGCTATTTGAATGGTAGGAAGGTAGCTGAATAGGGAATCAATAAACAAGCTTTCTGCATCGGTGCGACCCGTACTTTTGTTAGCACCTTTTAACAGGATACCCTCAAAGGTAGTTGTTTTTAAAATGCCATCTGCGCTTTTTACAGATAGGCTTTGATTTCTTACAGCGGCATAAAGGATGTCAAAATCATCATCAATCTTTTTTGCCACCTCGTCTTTTAAAAACTGACGCACTTCTTTGTATTGCAGTGCATCATTTAGCAGTATTGAAAACTTGGCCGACAATTGATCTTCAATTGCACCTTCAACAGTTTTTATTCGCGTTGGGGCAATTTCTCGATTCAAATCGTTGTATGTGCAGCTTTCCGCAAACACAACGAGCAGGCACACAAGTGATACTTTGAAAATTAGTGGTCTGAACTTTCTTAGCTGAGACCCAAAATGTGGAACAGGTATTTTTTGTTTCATGGAATTGTTATTTTATTGATTTGAACTCATTTTTTCAGCCCCTGCGCAGAAACCTTAACACAAGCTAAAGGGATATTTTCACGCTGTCAAGCGTTGTCCCAAAAATGGGACATACAACTTGTCCTGTTTTTGGTATATTTTTGATAAAAAACTGATATGGGTGGAAAAAATGTTAATATTTTAGTGGTAGATGACCATGTTTATTTCTGTGATCAAATGACCGAGGCATTGGATTTACCTAACATTAGGGTGTTATGTGCTTATAGCGAGCAAGAAGCACTTGAAATAAGCAAGGGGCAGGTATTGCAGGCAGCAGCAATAGATGCCCGCTTGCCACCGGGCAGTGGCATAAGGCTCATAAAACGGCTTCGCAGCCAGCAACCTCATATTAAAATACTTGGCATTACCAGTTTTGGCGAAGAGCCCACCTTGCTTGATTTTGCTTACGCGGGCGTGCAAGGGATTTTGTTAAAAAGGGACTTCCGCAAACCACTATTTAGAGAAACCATTCAAAAAATTTTAGATGGTGGCACCTACTTTGATGACGAGGTGAGGGCATTGCTGGACAAGCATGCTTTTGATGCGCATAAAAGCGGGCCCGCTGAGTTTAGCCCCAAAGAGCTGGGCATATTAAAATTTCTTAGTAAAGGGCTTTCATCAAAAGAAATCGCGGACTGCGTGCAGCTAGAATCCACCTCGGTAGAGACCTACCGAAAGCGTATGATGAGGCAAACCGACACGAAAACAAGTGCTGAACTAGTTGCCTATGCGTTTAGAAACGGGCTTCTTTAGCGGTAATTTAACGGTTACCAAGGTGCCTTGTTTTTTATATGCATCTATGTTAAATGTTGCTCCTATTGATTCTGCCCTCGCCTTCATGGACAAAATGCCGCTTCCCAACTTAGTTATCATCCGCAGGCCAAAGCCAAAGTCTTCTGTGGTCAGCACAAGGCCTGCCGTCCAGTCTAGCAAAATATGAAATTGGTGACTATCTGAATATTTAATGGAGTTTTGCAACGATTCTTGAATGATCATATACAGTTCTTCTTTCTGCTTGGTAGTAAGTGGAAAGCGGTTTTCCTCGCAAATTTCTTTGGTATAGATTTTAAAGCGAACAAAACGATTGGACTGGATTCGCATTTCCTCGATTAACTCGCTCAGCGTTTTAAGTTCAAACATGGGGAGGTGGAGGTTGTAAATCAGGTAACGAAGTGAGTCGATTGTTTTTCCTAGTTCGTCATGCAGATGACGCGTAATTGTTTCAGCTCTTTCACTTGTTTGAAATAGCAGTAAATCGTCAAGTTGCGAACGTGTTGCTACCAGTTGCTGCACCGTAAAATCGTGGATGGTGTTTTTTAGCCGTTCCCGCTCATCAAAAATGGCGTCTTCTATGGCCGTTTTTTCGCTTTCGCTAAGTTCTTTTCTCGGTGGTTTTGCTGGCGTGGGCTCTTTCAATGCCTTTTCGAGCATTATTTTATTTGATTGAAAAGATTTGGGAGGTCTTGTATCTACAAAATGTTCATGGTCTGGAGCTTGGCGCTTTTCCATATAATCGCGCACCAGCAATACCACGCAAACAACCAATGCGAAGCATAATATTCCAATACCAATGATTCCAGCCACGAGCATCGCGACAAACTTAATTGGTTTTTTAACCAGAACCAATACGTAGAAACAGCCTGTAAATTTCGTAAATTTGAAGCCTTAAAATATGTTATGAGTGAAGTGCCATTAAAAAAAGTTGCCCTGTTTCTGGTTTTCTCAGTGTTGCTGATATCGTTTACTTTTTATGCGTATCAAATTGTGTATATGCCCAATATTTTGGTAGACCGGGAAGATCGGTTGTTTGTAGTGAAGAAAGACTTCACGTTTCGTAAGGTGCAAGAGGAGCTGGGCAGAGGCAATTTTGTAAACGACATGGTGTCGTTCAGTTTTTTGGCCAAGCTCGCAGGTTACGATAAGCAAATTCAACCGGGAAGGTATGTGTTGCGGAGAGGAATGACCAATCTGCAAGCAATTAAGGTATTGAAATCAGGGAGGCAAGAGCCTGTGAAGGTAACGTTTACCAACGTGCGGTTATTAAAAGAGCTGGGCGAAAAAATCACCAAAAATACAGGGCTTACGGGCGATGAGTTTGACGATGCGCTGGAGGATTTCATAGACAACAATAAAGAAGGATTTACAAAAGAGAATGTGATCTCGATGTTTATCCCCAATACCTACGAGGTTTATTTTAACGTCTCTCCGGAGGACATGGTAGAACGAATGAACACAGAGTATAAAAAGTTTTGGAACAAAGAACGATTGGTCAAAGCCGAGAAGCTTGGATTTACACGCATTGAAGTTTCCACATTGGCGTCCATCGTTCAGGCAGAGACCATAAAGAAAGACGAGGCGCCTACTATTGCAGGTTTATATATCAACCGATTAAAAAAGGGGATGCCTTTACAAGCAGATCCCACGTTAGTTTTTGCTTCAGGCGATTTCGGATTGAAAAGGGTATTGAACGTTCATAAAGAAATAGATTCGCCCTACAACACCTACAAATATGCGGGGCTTCCACCTGGCCCAATTAATCTCCCACAAGTATCTTCGATCGATGCCGTCTTGAATTATAAAGTACATAACTATCGTTATATGTGCGCCAAAGAAGATTTTTCAGGCTACCATAACTTCGCATCCACATTAGATGAGCATTCCAAAAATGCAAAGCGATATCAAACCGCTTTGACGCGTGAAATGAAGAAAGCTGAAGAGCAAAATAGATAATGTACGTATCAGAAACATTCATACGCGTGCGCTATGCGGAGACAGACCAAATGGGTTACGTGTATTATGGCCAATACGCCACTTACTATGAGGTAGGGTGCGTGGAAAGTCTCAGACAACTTGGTCTCACCTATAAGAAGTTGGAAGATATAGGAGTAATTATGCCAGTGTTAGAAAATAAATCAATTTACCATGCCCCCGCATTATATGATCAGTTGATTAGAATTGTTACCACTATTAGTGACAGGCCGACAGTACGAATCAAATTCAACTATCAACTTTTCAATGAACAGAATTTGTTAATAAATGAGGGTGAAACTCTTTTAGTGTTTGCCGATAAAAGAACGGGCAAACCCTGCCGCCCGCCCGAGGTTTTTCAAAAAGTAGTAAGCCCTTTCTTTTTGACATAATACTATGCAATACAAAACCCGAAAATATGCGCTCAAATCTACAACAGTAAAGAAGAGCCGAGCTTGGTTAAAAAAAGTTAAGTTTAAAAGGCACGGCCATTTATCGCTCTATTCATTTTCGAAACTTTTTATTCACAATCTTCAAGATGATGAGATTATAGATAGGGCAAATGGGGTTGCTTATAATTTTATTTTGGCCATTTTTCCGGCTATTATTTTTTTATTTACTCTTGTGCCGTATGTGTCTGTTTTTTTCCCCGAGATCACAACAGGTACGATCATGCACTTTCTCAGCGATGTGATGCCGCCTTCCATATACGGAGAGGCGTCAGGAACCATTCTCGATATTGTTCGAAATCATCGTGGCGGTTTGCTAACGGTGGGTTTTGTTATGGCGCTGTACTTATCCACCAATGGAATGCTTGCCCTGATGCGTTCTTTTAATGCCTGCTACAGTACCGTGGAAAGACGAAATTTTTTTAAAATGAGGTTCACGGCACTGTGCCTTACACTAATGATGACCTTGGCATTGTTTTCTACTGTTACACTTCTTATTGTTGGCCAATTGGTGGTTGATTATATCTCTGCAAATTTGTCGGAATTCAGTAATCTAAACCTAGATGCCGCTTCGATTTTCAGTCTTTTTGCGTTGAGATTTTTGGTCGTTTTCTTGGTTTTCTTTTTGGCTATTTCTACAGTGTTTTACTTTGGCCCATCGTTTCATTACAACTGGAATTTCTTTTCTATTGGTTCGGTAGTCAGCACACTTGGCGGGCTGGCCATTTCGTATGGCTTCTCTTACTACGTAACTAATTTTGGCAGTTACAATAGGGTGTATGGATCAATTGGAGCATTGATTGCTTTGATGGTCTGGATTCAATTACTCACACTAGTGTTGTTGTTTGGATACGAAATAAATGCAACCCTTCATCAGGGGCATAAGAAGGAGGCGATAGAAAGGCATCGCAGAACAAAAAAAATCGAAAAGGTTTACAATTAACGATCACTTCTTTTTCTATTCGGTCTTTAGGTGATTTTAGTGGCAGTGAGTAAACTGGTGAAAAAGTTAACTTGCTGCACTTAATAATACCTGCTATGAGAATTTTTATTGCCGCTTTGCTGATCGTAACACCGCTGGTAGTTGCTGCCCAGCCTGCCTATTTTTACCCAAGTGCAACGACCTTCAATAAAACAATACCCACACCAGAACAATTTCTTGGGTATGCCATTGGAACGCATCACACACGCCACGACAAGATTGTCGAGTACTTCAAACTATTGGATCAACTATCCGATCGGTTTGTAGTAGAAGAGATTGGTAAAACGATTGGCGAACGCGTACAAATTGTTGCTAAGATTACTTCACCCGCAAACCATGCGCGGCTCGATGAGATACGAAAAAAGAATTTGGAAAATAGTGCAGACATACCACTGATTATTGAACTTGGCTATAATGTTCATGGAAATGAGCCATCTAGTTCGGAGGCGGCTTTGCTCACCGCTTATTATCTCGCGGCAAGCGAAGATAAAGAAACACTTCAATGGCTAAATGAGATGGTTATTTTGCTCGACCCTGTTTATAATCCGGATGGACGAGATAGGCATAGCCATTGGGCCAATATGCATAAGGGCTCGCCTTTCGTTGCCGATCCGCTTGATCGCGAACATAACGAAGCGTGGCCTGGCGGGCGCACCAATCATTATTGGTTTGACTTAAATCGTGATTGGTTTTTGGGAGTACACCCAGAAAGTAAAAACCGCGTGAAATTTTTTCATCAATGGCGGCCGTATGTCATGACTGATCACCACGAAATGGGATCCAATTCAACCTTCTATTTTGATCCGGGCAAGTATGCGAGCAACAACCCGATTGTTCCGCCCTATTTATATGACGTTGTTCACCCAAAGTTTGCCGAGTATTTTTCAAAGGGAATGAATTCTATTGGTTCAATGTATTTTACTGAAGAGGCATTCGACAAATTATATCCTGGCTATGGCTCAAGCTATGTTAATTTTTATGGCGGCATTGGTTTTCTTTTTGAGCAAGCAAGTTCGCGCGGGCATTTGCAAGAGACCACCACCATACCAATCAGCTTTGCTTTTACCATTCGCAATCACTTCACCGCCTCATTGGCAACCATTCGTGGCTCTATAGGAGAGAAAGATGTACTTAGAAAATTGAGGCAGAATTTCTTTACCTCGGCTATGAGCCAGGCCAAAGCCAGCCCCATCAAAGGGTATGTTTTTGGCGAGACGAAGGATCCGAGTCGTACTAATGCGTTTATCAATTTATTGCTGATGCATGAAATTGAAGTGTATGAGTTAGGGCAATCTATCTCGGCTAACGGCAAAACATTTGAAAAGGGGAAGACCTACATTGTGCCAACCGAGCAGACGAACTACATCATGGTGCGTTCAGCGTTTGAGAAAGACATTACCTATCGCGATAGTACCTTTTATGATGCATCCACGTGGTCGCTGGTTCACGCTTTTAATATGCCACATGCGGAAGTTCGGACTCCGTTTATAAAAGGGAATCAGGTAAAAGAGGCGTTGATTAAAAAAAGTAATGGCATTGCAAAAAGTAATTACGGTTACCTGATGGATATCTCCGACTATCAAGCTCATAAGGCTATTTATCAGCTTCAAATGAGCGATGTAATAGTACGCACAAGCCTTAGGCCTTTTACACTTGCTGTGAATAATTTGCCCCAGGCATTTCCACACGGTACGGTAATGTTGTCGGTTCAACAACAGAAAATCGATGCCGACAGATTGTATGCTGCTATTAAGAAAGTGAGTGACGATACCGGTATAAAATTTTATCCCATAGAAACGGGTTTAACTTCGGTTGGAATAGATTTGGGTTCGGGGTCAGTCCGTACCGTGAATACTCCGAAAGCGCTAATGCCTATTGGCGGTGGTGTTGCCGCATCAGAGGCCGGAGAAGTATGGCATTTATTGGATCAGCGAATTGGTATGCCGATTACTAAAGTTGACTTGCAAAATTTTTCGCGAGTGAATTTGAATAACTATACTTCCCTTATTATGGTAGGCGGAACTTATCCTACCGACAAGCCTACACTTGACAAAATAAAGACTTGGATTCAAGCCGGAGGTACGTTGATTACCTTCAAATCAGCGAGCGAATGGGCGATCAAGCAAGGCCTTACAAAAGAGAAACTAATTGTAATGGATACCATCAAAGGGCCGAAGCGACTTAATTTTGAGGATGCTGCTGACACTGAAGGCGCAAAACAAATTGGCGGCTCCGTTTTCCAAGTCGATCTTGATCTTACTAATCCCATCGGTTTTGGATTCAACGAAAAGAAAGTGTCTATCTACAGAAACGGAAGAACATTTTTGCAACCAAGCAAATCGCCTTTTAACACGGTGGCACAGTACACTGCTAATCCGTTAATAGGGGGATACATACATAAATCGGACATTAAGCGAGTTGCAAATTCTGCCGCAATCCTCTTTAGTGGCGAAGGGCAAGGGCGGGTAATTTTGTTTTCTGACAATCCAAACTTTAGAGGCACTTGGTATGGAACCAATAAGTTATTTCTTAATGCACTGTTCTTCGGCTCGCTTGTTTCACTGCCAACAAATTTTGGTGAGGAATAGCCTTTGGAATTAGAACGAGTACCTGATTTTGAAGCTGAGATTACGGCCCATATTGTAGATGCCGAGTCGATCAGTTGGTGATTGGGTGTAGTATTCGAAATATTTTAGCCGACTCAAGTTTGATTGATAAGCAACATCAAGAGCATTGTTGAGTTGAAGCTGGAAATAGATTGCTCTATTGTTAGCTAACGGAATTTCAGTGTTTGCGCCAATGTTGAACAATGTAAAACCAGCTGTTTGGGTTTCGGTTTCGTATAGCGCCAAATACCTATTTTGAGTGGAGGAGTATTCTGCTTCCGTTGAAAGATTGATACTTTTAATCCAACTGATTTTTGGCTTTATTTCATAAGTCAACTGACTCGTTGCTCTTGGCGGAGGAATGAATGGGAGGTATTGGCCGAGACGGCCAGTGTTTTCGAATTCCCTTTTTGTGTTGTTCCCATACACCAGTGCTAATTGATTTGTCCACGTAAATCCTTTGATTGTTTCTGGAGTTAAACTGACCGTAGCTTCTAAACCACTTAGGTGTGCCGATGCCTGTTGATATTGAAAGGTCCTGCTCCCTTGCACAAGTTCAAGGGGCTTCCCACTGGCATCTACAACTTGGGCAAGGTGGATATAATTTTGAATGGTATTGGTAAAGACGCTAAGTGAAGTGAAAAAGGATTTCTGTTTGAGTGATAGGGAGAAATCAATTTGCATATTGGTTTCTGGAACAAAATTTTTGTTGCCGACATAGACTATGCGCGCGCCAGGGTCAAGTCCGTTGCTTGCTATTTCTGAAATAGAAGGAGCCCTGTATCCCCTGCCAACATTTGCTTTTAAAATTAAATGATCTGACACCTGGTTTGCTACCCCGATGTTAAAAGAGGTGCCGCTAAAAGTTTGATTTAATGCACCATGCAGTAACTTGGCGTTAGGTTCCGTTGCAGGCACCTTTTCGTTAAAGCCAGTGATTGAGTTTTGTTTGGCAAAAAGGTCGTGCGTAATAAGATTTCGGATGTCAAATGATAGTCCACTTAACACCGACCAGTTGCTTTTTTTCCAATGCGATTGGAAAAAGAAACTGCCATCGGTAAGATTATAATCTGGAATAGGAAAGTCGGTGGCATTATCAGTTTTGTTTTTTTGAATCATCCCATTTATACCAAACGAATTTTCGAGATTGAGAAAAGTTGGTGCGTTATATAAAATTCGGTAGTTCAACGATTGAAGTGTGATGTTTAAACCCGGTTGAAGGGGAGCTGTTGGGTGTGTAAATTCTTTCCTCACATTTTGTGAGCCCGCTACCATAAAGTCAATATCACCTTTACCAATCTGATAATGATTAGTAGCGTAAAGACGAATATGATTGATCGATTGATGAAGCGGACTTAGCTGATATGAGTTTAACTCAGACTCTTTAACCACTGGACGATTCTTGATATCATCGAGAGTTCCCTCAGCTATCTGTTTGGTAAACTTTCGTGTTAGTGAGTCTCTGCTTCCGTCAGGTATGCCTTGGGTGTTATCGTAATAAGTAAAATTGATCGTTGATTTTCCCTTGTCAGCATTATAGCCGATGGATCCGGAAAAATTTTGCTCATTAAAACCAGTATTGTATACCCTTCCATCAACAGAGTTGGTATAATTTTTTGCGCGTCTCAAAGATGTCCGAAAAATCCAGAGCCAGTTTTTATCACTGTATCCAATCTGCAACCCATTTCCAATGAGTCCATTGTTGCTTTGGTACTCGGAAATAATTTTACCATGCACTTTACTATCTTTTTCCTTTGGTAGGTAGGGGAATAAACTTACCACTCCGGCTAGGGCATCTGAGCCATAGGTTAAGCTTGCCGGGCCTTTGATCACTTCTGCCCTTTCAATGGAATAAGGATCTACTTCTATGCCATGCTCATCGCCCCATTGTTGGCCTTCTTGTCGCACCCCATCATAAAGTGTTAACACGCGATTGTATCCTAATCCACGGATAAATGGTTTTGAAATGTTTGGCCCTGTTTTTAATGAGGCAAGGCCGGGCGTGTTCTTTGTCAAGATGTCAATGATATTGTTCTCAGCAGTTTGTTCTATTTTCCTATAGCTAATGCTTTGAACACTTAATGGATTCTCGTTGGCAGAAATGCCTTTACTTACACCGGTAACAACTACATCATTTAACGTGCTGACAATCGGTGTCAAGTAGAAACTGTATTGATCAACCGAGGTTTCTATTGCCAAGGTATCGGTTTCATATCCGAGGCTTGAAATGACGAGATGCTGCTTCCCGGCCTTTGGAATCGCAAGTTTAAAGCTCCCATCCGCTTTGGTTGAGGTGCCTGTTTTGGAGTTCAATAATCTAAGATTACCATAACTAACAGGCTCCTTTGTTTCCAAATCAAGCAAAATACCGGTTATTCCCCGGTCTTGGCCGAATGAAGAGTAAGCTCCGAAGAGAAAACAGGCAAAAGATAAAAGTCTGGCTCTCATAAATTTTAGACAAATCTAAAATTTATTTTAAACACCTCAAATTAAATGTTTTAGCCTTTCAAAAAAGCTAATAACAGGGCAAAGGAGATGTTGTCCTTTCTTTAAGGATCTGTGGAATAAATGAATCGGAGTTAAAAATTAATATTCGGAGTACTCTGTAGGGTAGAGAAGCCAGATATCCGCTTTAGAAACGGTGTTTTTATATTCTTCGATGGTAATAAGGTTTTTCCATTGCGGGTCGGCAACAAATGCTTTCCAATGCTCATCGCGAGACGCACGATTATCAAAGGTAGTCATGTAAACTAGGTTGGGCATTTTGCTTCCTGCAAGTACTTCAGCATAAAAGACAGCATTGAATCCAAGTCGTTTGAATAGCCCAATTTCATCGCCCGTATTAAACATCTTTACTTTGCTTTGATATAATTTTTCGGTAGGGCCTTCGTAGCTGCGCAATTCATAAACACGATCTTTTCTTTCGCCTGTTAATGGTGTTGCCTCCATGGCTGGCATGTTCGCGAAAGCGCGCATAAGTACTGTCTCCATCCTGTCATAAGGAGCTTCATTGTATTTTGAGTTGAGGTAGGCAGCGCCATCGGCAAGCAGTTGCGCATCTTGCGTAAGCTTGGCTGTGATTTGCTGAAACTCATCTAACGACTTAAATGAAGTAAGCACATAAATTACTTTTCCGAAAGCCGATGTGTCTGACGCTACCGGTTTAAAAACACCAATGTTTTTTTTACCCAAGCGATGCAACGCGGGCAAGTAAGCTTGCTTTAGATATTGATCTACTTTTTCTGCCTGCGTTGTATTTTTAATCCGGTAAACAATCAGTGAATAGTATTCTGGCTTTTTATCTTTGGCCGAAACGGAAACAAGAATGGATGCGAGTAACAGTGTTGAAATGAGTTTATTCATAAACTTGAAGTTTAAACAATACTATCGAATCTAACGCTGTAAAAAAATTGGATTAAAGATAAGCGCGAATATAAACTTAAGAATGGCCGATTACCTTGTCCAAACTTCAGTTCTGCCCAGCAGTGAGATGCCGATGTAACCCCTTACTTCAAGCGCGCTTTCGTTTTTTAGGCGAATTACGCATGAATACGTTTTTCCATTGTTAGGATCATAGATGGTACCATCCTCCCACTTGTCTTTCCCATTGAAAGCAAAGTCTTTCAAAATAACTAAGCCGATCAAATTTTGATCTCTTAGTTTTGGATCTGGATTGTTAGTGTCTTTACCGTTGGTTCGATTACCCCAACTGATTTTACCGAAAAATTTATTGCCCGATTTGTAGATCTGGACTTTGCCATCTTTCGCAGCGGTGAGCCATTCGCCAACAATAGCATCTGGTTTGGGTTGACCAAAGGCAGTAAAGGAAATCGTAATTAGAATGATAAAAATTAGTTGTCTCATAGATTAATCCATTGATAGTTAAATCGAAAAAAAGGCTGAGTTATTTTAAAGTTCAACAAATTATTTTGCACCAAGCCATCCACCAGCGAAACCCGCTTTCTTTAACCCTGCAATAACGTATTTGTTTTTCTTCATCAGGTTCCAGATGAGGCCATTCTGATAGTTTTCCAGTTGGATTAGAATTGGGCCTTGATCTATTCCTAAGTAGTCCTTATCGAACCAGCCAGCGGTGCCGTCTTTAAATGTAATGGTTAAGTTGAAAGCATCTTTGAATCCATAGTTGCCATAGATGTTAGCGCCATATTTTTCTTTCATTGTTTCTAATGCGGCTATGCAAATTTCGGGTGCGAATGGAATTGAACCTCCCGCTGCAGTTGGCGCGATCGTTCCATCATCTTGCACATAGTGTTGTGCGGCACCTCGGGCAGAATAACCCATATAGGCCATGTTTGGATTTGCTTTGTTGTCGTTATTTGGACCGTCACAAGCGGTAAGGCCCCAAACATTTTCTTCATAGCCTGTCCACCCAGCAGGATTTGCAATCGCATAAGATCTGTTGGCGATGGTTGCTCTTCGTGAGTTCTCGAAATAATCAATGCCCTTTCCCAAGGTATATTCATCTTGAATGCCCTTAAAGTCAATAAACAGGTGTGAATATTGGTGACCAAAAAGAGGCCCAAAGTTGATATGCTCTTGCCCGAATGAGGTGCCCCATTGATAGGTTTTAGTCCACGCTTTCCAACTATCATCGGGAATGGGGTGGCTGGGTGAGCCCAATCCGAAAATGTAAAGAAGCATTGCTTCGTTATAGCCTTGCCAACTTGCATCTAAGAATCCTTTTTCAGGATGCCAGCCCATGCTCATCGTTTCTTTTCCATTCATAGCCCAATTCCAATCTACCGCCAAAAACAATGCGTCAGATAAACTCCTGATTTCTTTTTCCGTTTCATTGTCCTTGTCAAAAAAAGACTGACAAGAAAGAATCCCTGCCATCAATAAACCGGTGTCAATCGTGGAAAGCTCAACTTCTTTAAAACGAAGACCATCACGCATGTTGATAAAGTGGTAAAAGAACCCATTGTTGCCAGTTACGCCAGATGTTGCGGGGCCTTTTGGAGCATTATTAAAAAACCGTAACGTTTTTAGAACTCGTTCAGCCGCTTGCTCTCGCGTAATGTATCCACGATTTACTCCAACTAAGTAGGAAGAAAGACCAAAGCCGGTTGCTGCTATGCTCGAGAAGCTTGGGGTTGGCCAGCGGTCTGGCTGATTTCCTGTTATCGAATCAGCCTGTTCCCAAAAAAAATCGAACGTTTGCCGGGATAAGGAATCTAAAAACACGGTAGATTTTTCCGGATCTACTGTTTCACTTTTCTTTTTAGGGTGACAGGAAACAAGGAGAAAAGTTAGCGCAAGAAGATTAAAGAATAATTTCATTTTTTATAGTTTAATATAACAGTTCTTTTATCGATCAAACAAAACAAATCGTTTCAAGCAAATTATGATATTTGAATGAATAAATTGAAATAATAGTATGTGTTTTTAGAGACTACAATCTATAAATATCGCAGTTTTTTTACCGCGGTCAACCACCCTCTGATTTGCGAAAAACCGGGGAAGCATTTTAATGACTCACTGTCTTCTAATTGGAATAGCAATAACTAGTCACTCCTTAAAAAGCCCAATGGGATTAGTTTTTGAATAAAATCGATCGAATTGAGTTGAAACAATCTGCAAGAAAGTCGGGTTTTATCTTTAAAACCTTGCAGATTTTTTATGCTTACA
>JBIKRT010000151.1:0-5135 GCA_044349005.1 Cyclobacteriaceae bacterium | reverse complement strand
CTCAGCAGAGCCCGCTTCCGTTTCAGTTCAACTATGCAAAATTCAAAACAGTCATCTATATTTACAACCTGTCAAAATTCTCAGCCATTTACCATTCCAACTGGGAATAACACAGTTGTTTATTTTGAAACAGAAGACTGTATAACTGAGGAGAAAACAATAGAAAAATTAGGAGGAAAAATTATAAGACCTAAAGCATCAATAGGCGAATTTGGGTTTGTATCTATATTTATTGACAGCGAAGGAAATACCATTGGGCTCCACTCGCTAAAGTAGTAACAGACTTCTTACATCTTGCCAAAAAATTTAAAAGCAAACTGTTGGCGAAATTACGGTTTGCGCTATAACGATAGGTTGCTTTTGGTCGATGTTTACGTGATCGTTAACTTCTTTACCCCTTGGAAAAAGGGGAACGATTTCTACTAATTAAATTTCCACTCTATACACAAAAGCTTCATAAGCCCTGTCTTTTTTATATCAGGTGGTGTGCTCTAATTGTAAAGAGCGGGTTAGCTTTTCTAGTTTTAAGTCGGCATTGAGTTGGGCTGTATTTGCGGTAAAGTTTAAAACCACCAACAACTTTTCAATTGCACTTTCTCTGGTGTAAATAAGAGCATGATTAATAAGCAAGAATCGGGTTATTAGTCTTGAAGTGTGACTCTACTTTTGAAGAAAAAAGAGACAAACAATATGAAGACATTTATTCTTATTCATGGTTCGTGGCACAGTGCTTGGAACTGGCATTTGGTAATACCAATTTTAGAATCACAAGGCCATCGGGTGATAGCAGTTGAACTCCCAGGCATGGGGCGCGATAAAACTCCCGTTAAAGAAGTTACGCTCGAAAAAGCTGTGAACAAAATAATAACCGTTCTCGATGGATTGGATGGAAAGGCAATTTTAGTTGGTCATAGCAAAAATGGCATCATGATTTCGCAGGCAGCAGAGTATCGCCCTGATAAAATCGAGAAGCTAGTCTATCTGGCAGCATACCTTATCCCTAATGAAAAAACACAACGAGCGTATTCGCTGCAAGACACGGAGGGGGTGTTGAAACCTTATGTAGTGAAAAACGAAGAAACAAACAGCACTACATTACTTCCAGAAATTTACAAAAAAGGCCTTTATCATGATTGCCCAGACTATATAACGGATTTAGCTAAATTGATTTTAAGCGATGAGCCGATCGCAACAGGCATTACTCCATTGCAGTTAACCGATGCAAACTTTGGTCGCGTGCCCAGAGTTTATATAGAATGTACTGAGGATAGGGCAGTAACACCGTTCATTCAAAGAAAGATGTATAACGAATTGCCTTGCGAAAAGGTGTATAGTATTAACTCAAGCCACTCGCCCTTTTTCAGTAAACCACAAGAACTGTGTTATATTTTGTTGAAACTTTAGTGATAAGAAGGTCTGTAAATCAAAAAAACCCGAGGTTTCCCTCGGGTTCTTTTTTTGTTAAGCCTGTTTCAAAATTAAGCTAACGCCTCTTTACGGGCAGTCACTTCTGTGATAAACGCATCAATGCCGGCCAGTTGCTTGTCCAATTGGTCGAGCTCATATTCGTTCTCGATTTTCGATACTGGGCTTAAGCGGCTGCCGCTGCGGGTAAGCTTACGGATTTTGAGTTCAAGATCCATTTTTTTAGTGATCTCGTCCTCTTTCCTGTCCCCTTCTGGCAATGTTGCTATTACGGAATTGGTGGTTTCGAGCAAGAGCCTGGCCTCGTTCAATTCCGCTTGCAATTCCACGGAGTCCTCGGCAGAGTTAGCCGTTCTTAACGATAAACTCTGTTCACGTACCTCGAGGGTACGTTTGTCGCGCTGTGCGGTGTTCAATAGTGCATCCGCCTCACTTTTTTGGGTCAACAAATCCAAAGAATAAGCCATGATTTTTATTGTTTTAATTTAATATTCAAAAAACAAAATTCAAGCCAAAAATTACGAGGTAACGAAGCGATCTCATTTTCGTCACTGCTAGGAACGAAGCGTACTTATTGTTGAGTAAAAGAAAGGGATTGCTTCGGTCGTGCCTCTCTCGCAATTACGAGATAGCGGTATCGCGAGGTAACGAAGCGATCTCATTTTCGTCACTGCGAGGAACGAAGTGGGGTTGTTTTTGAGTAAAAGAAAGAGATTGCTTCGGTCGTACCTCCCTCACAAAGACGGAACAAACGAAGCAATCTGTTTTTCGTAAATTAAGGTTTATAGACCCAACAATTTTTTACAGGCACTTAATTGCGCCCGTAACCCTTCCGCCCGAACTGTATTTTTCGCGATTTCCGTTTGAACCGTTTTCCATTTTTTGAGGGATTTCCGTTGCAGTATTTCCATTTGCAACCGGGCATCTGCCGAATTGGGGGGCAAGGTAGTGCCCGACCATACTTTGGCCGTTTTCAAAAGCAGCACCATTGTTTTGCTTTCCTCCACCAAGGCGGCAAGTTCATTTTCTACTGTGGCAAGCTTGGCTTGGGTTAACCTACTCTGGTTTTTCAAATAGGTTTTTCTTTCCTGCGGTTCGGTAAAAAGATTGAAATCGGCATTTTCTGCCGATTTGATGGCCTTTTCTAAGGTATATAAAAGTTGGGCAGATTTGGCGGGCAATGGCCTCTGGCCTGCCTCCACCATACTGAGCATCGATTTAGTGCAGCCTAGGAGGGTGGCCAAATTAGCGACACTCATCCCTATTTTTTGCCGCAATTGAAAAGGATAAACTTTGGTAGCCATGCGTTTGTGAACAAATTTGCTGTGAACAAAAAAAAGTTCACAAGTAAAACATTCACAACGTTGTGAACAAAATTTCTGTGAACAAAAAAAAGTTCACAACCAAAATGTTCACAAAAAGCAAAAAAATTGCGGTTGTGGGCCAATTAAAATTGATTGTTAGCCGAAAGGCGTTGCGGCTTTTTTTGAGATTATTTTGGAAAAATAAGAGAAACAAGTATTTTAACCATTGCAAATAGAAAGGTGATGGACACACAGCGCCAATAAAAATGAGAAGTAAACGGTGATTTGTGGGCGGTAAATTAAAAATAACAGCCATTTATGGCGCGATAGTAAGAATGTAGCGGACGACCTGAATTATACTGGCTACATGACAGACGTCATGGAGGGGGCATAATTTCTATTGCTAAGATACTTGCGCCTGATTTTTGGCAAATGCAAGATAAATCTAAAGCAAAGACAATTTTCAATACATTCACTATAAAAAATTAAAAAATAGTTTTGAAATCAAGACTATTGCAACAATGGGAAAATATACACAAAGAATACTTTTATAAGGCCTCGATTTTTAATACTAATTTTGTTCTAATAGTTAGAATAATCGTGAACAACAATGCTGAAATATTTCCAGTATTTGAAAATGAATTCAAAGTAATAAAATCATTAAATTTTACATCATTTTGTCGCCCTTCTATAATCTCAATAATCTTGAGATCAATATTACTATCCGAAATTAAAAAGTAATACAAAACAGTTGAGTTCAATAAAAATGGAAGAAAAGAAAACCCTATAGAAACAATAAGTTCTCGAATATCAAAGGCGATGTCACATATTTTTAGCATAAAATTCATTGTCATCAAAAAAAAGAACCCAATGCATAGGGGTGTAATGACAGCAATAACGTAAATAGAATTTAAAAAGAAATGCTGGAATTTCAAGTTAGCACTATTGATAGCTACCTCACCAAAAAATTTACTAATTTCTGCTTGGATTATTCCACAAAGAATTAATATGACAAGTGAAAATATTAAATCAATTTTAATGTTACGTGCGTCTCTATCCATGCAGCAATTAATATCAACAGAACCGATAAACCAAGTAATTTTATTATAACAATAAACGATTCCCAGTATTCGTCATCACTAACCTTATAAAAAATTCTTTTCCCGATTTCAAGGCATAATTCTACAGGAATCACCGTGGATATTAGCACTCCAAAAAATTCGAAAATTGAATGTGGTAGAACTAGCATAATTATTTTAATCTTAGAAAGGTTATCAACAAGAATCGCTCCCCTTAAATAAGATCCAAATACAAAACCGTTAAATAATAAATTGAGCTGTGCAGGTATTCCGATAAAAATAAATGACATTATGTTTCTACATATTAGCAGGAGATTATTAGTCAATATATTTTCGTGGATACTACTATGGTTCACCTGAATATTATTTACCATTTCGGTTCCTATATGATTATTGGAAAACGGGATCGCGAAACCAATGCACCATGAAAGAAGGCTAATTACCAAAATGAAGTAGAGCCTATTAATTATCATACAAAAAAGGCTGCCCAGTTGGGCAGCCTCGAAAATTCTTTCAAAATTTATCTATAAGCCTATACCCAAACCAACGGCAAATCCAACAGGACCGCCAAAAACAGCCCCGTATACGGCTCCGGAAACTGATGAATGAATAGCGCCCCAAGCGCTCAAAATAACTCCATTTGTACCAGAAGTAAAGTAACTGAGTCCAGCATACATTTTTCCAGTTGGTTGTGCGGTTTTTGAATAGTTGTTTGCTATTGCTGCCGAGGTGCATATAGCAGTTAACATAACAACATTAGCCATTTTACTTTTTTCCATAGTTTTTTTTTTAAGGTTTGGTGAATTATAAATTAATGAATAAAGTTGCAATTTTTAGGTTAAATAAAATAATTGTAAATACATTACTTTTTTAAAGTGTTACCTTTTAACATAAAAAGAAACGGTGTTAATACTTTTTGAGACAATTGAAAAATACATGAACAAACCTATAAGCAAAGCCATTACTATCCCTATCAAAGGATAACCGAATAATGCTGAAACTACAGGCAAGCAAAATCCTAATAGCCCTCCAATAGAACCATATAAAAGTCCAATACTTGCTGTTTTTCTTAGTTCAGGCACTAATTCTTTTTTACATTTCGAACACCTAATAACTGTGAAGTTATTTAGAAAAAAAGCGTGTTTTTTTTCAATCTTATGCCCACAGTTTGGACATAAAAATGGTTTTGTCTCGATTTCTTCTGAAAGCTCCCCTTACTTAGTAGCATCCAAAATTAAAGATTTCCAGGTGAACTTGGCATCCTGTTGGAATGTGGAAAACTCCACCCCGCTCAACGGGTGGTGGAGTTTTCCATATTTCAACAGGA
>JBIKRT010000150.1:0-5150 GCA_044349005.1 Cyclobacteriaceae bacterium | reverse complement strand
CGCTTTTTTTGTCTTTTCCATAAACAAAAAAAGTTTAGTGAAACCACTTTCACTAAACTCCTTGTAACTATATGATTGTCAATGCCCCCAACGGGGTGTCACCAACTATTTTTCAGTAATATGCCACTTTTTTTCATTGATCCCCTTGCTATTGGCAGTATCGCTGATGGGAGCAAGCGCGGGGCTCTTTGATGCGGCAAGCACACAACGTGTGGCAAATTCCTCTTTCAGTCTCTATTCTTTCATAATCCTATTCAATAAACTTATTCTCCTTATCATTCCTGCTATCATGGGAAATTCCATTTATCGGGATTTCAAGAGTCGAAGCTATCAAATCATGTATACTTTCCCATTTACCAAGTGGGATTATCTCACGGCAAAATTTCTGAGCTCGCTAGTCATGGTATTAATTATTGCTGCTGTTACCGTTTGGGGCCTCTATTTCGGAACTCAATTGCCCGGCACAAATCAAGAGTTGCTCGCTGAATCTGGACTAGCAACGTACTTGCAGTTATACGCTAGCTATCTTCCTCCTAATGTTTTTCTTTTTGGAAGTTTGGTGTTTTTAATCGTAGTGCTGTCGCGTAATATTTATGCTGGCTTTATAGCCATTGCTTTGTTGCTGATTGGTCGCGAGTTGGTTTCAAAGTTGGTTGGCGACTCTGGAACGACCTTGGCTGCACTGCTAGAGCCGTTGGGAGAAACAGCTACCCTTCTCACGACCAAGAATTGGACGCTAAACGAACAAAACAAAAACTCACTGCCGTTCGCTGAGATCATTTTATTTAATCGACTACTTTGGTTTGTGATGGCGTGTGTAGCACTGGCCTTTGCCTACCTAAATTTCTCTTTTAGCCAAAACGGTTGGAGTCTTTCAATTTTTCAGGCCAACTCCAGCCGAAAAACCAAGAGTAATTTTGGAAGCCTTATCAAAATTAAGTTGTCTGCCGTTTCATTCAATTTTAACTGGGTTCATCAACTGCGCTTGGTATGGAAACTCTCACAAATAGATTTTAACTACATCCTTCGTAGTGGTTCATTTATAAGCATTGCATTAGTTGGGGGAATATTTATTGTTGCATTGCTTACGCAAATGAATCCACCCTACGAAACACGTATTCTTCCGGTTACGTGGGTCATGCTGGCGTTTCCTATTTTCTTCTTTTCGCTACTGGTAAATTTTCTTACATTCTTGTATGCGGGTATTTTAATTCATCGTGGACGAAATACACGAATGAACGAGCTTCTGGATGTTAGCCCAGTCAGTGATGTAGCTTTCGCACTTTCGAAGTTACTGGCTCTCGTAAAAATGCAATTGGTTTTATTGGCCATCATCTTCTTGTCTGGAATAGCGGTACAAGTCTATTCGGGATATTATAAGTTTGATTTTGGTCATTACCTGTTTGATCTTCTTGCAATCCATCTCATCGGATTTATCATTTGGGCAATGGCAGCAGTTTGTGTTCAAACAGTTGTTTCAAATTCTTACGTTGGTCTGTTTATTCTGATACTTGGTTTCTTTGGTGTTTCCCAATTACAGTTGATCGGCCTCGATTCCTATGCGTTTCAATTCAATCAGGATATAGAACCCGAATTTTTCCTGAAATACTCTGACATGAACGGGCATGGGCACTCGCTGATCTCTTATTTTGTTTTGAAAGGGTATTGGTTAGTGTTTGGCATACTTCTGTTTATAGCAACAGTCATCGTGTGGTCGAGAGGAACTTCCACCCTACTGCGGGCGAGAATAATCATGGCAAGTCACAAAGTAAGGGGCAAGTCAGGGCTCGCCCTAGCGATTATTTTTGTTATAGTAATGGCAGCCGGCTTTACGGTCAATAGAATGGAAAATGTCTTTCACGCACCCAACGAGGCAACACAAAATCAAATCAGCCAGTCAGCAGATGGAAAGTATGGGCATCTAAATTATCTCACACAGCCCCGAATTGTCAAGGTGGTAGTGAACATGGATCTGTTTCCTGAAAAAGAGACATTCGAATCAACTGGAGTCTTTACGCTCATCAATAAATCGAACAAGTACATCGACACACTTTTGATCAACTACTCGCAAGATGCGTTTACCGAATACAAACTGGATGCGGACTATGAAACGCTTTCAAAAGATGCCATCGCAAAATTTGATGTGAATCGATTAAAGCAACCACTTGCGCCCAGAGATAGCCTGCATCTCTATTTCAAAGTAAGTAGCATTTCAAATACTTGGCTATATCAAAATTCTCCTGTATTAACGAACGGATCATTTATTACTTCACTTATCTTTCCGGGAATCGGCTACTATTCATCCGCGAAAAGAAATAATTCAAACGACAGCTTTGCTCGACAAAACCACTATCGCTCCATCGACTCCGATTACATTTCATTCCGGGCAACGGTGAGTACTTCCGCTGATCAAACCGCCATCGCGCCCGGTTACTTGACAAAGAAATGGAAAGTTGGCGATCGAAATTACTTCCAGTATGCATCCACCACCAACGTTACTAACGATTATGTCTTTACATCCGGAAGGTATCAAGTGCTAAGAGACCAATACAAAAATATCAATCTTGAAATTTACTACCACCCCACACATGCGTATAACCTGCCCCACCTAATGGATGGCCTGAAATCGACAATGGCATATTGCGAGAAATACTTTAGTCCTTATCAACATAAGCAAATGAGAATCATTGAATACTCCCGAAAGGCAGGTGACTTTGCACAGTCTTTTGCCAATACTATTCCTGTTTCGGAACGGAGTTTTGTGATGGATATTGACGACAACAATTCACAGGCGTTGAACCTGAGCTTTCTGGGAGCCTCTCATGAACTGGCGCACCAGTGGTGGGGGCATCAGGTGATTCCTGCAGATGTGAGCGGAAGCAGAATGATTACTGAAAGTATGGCTGAATATGTGTCGCTTTGTGTTTTGGAGGAAAAGTACGGCAAAGAAAAAGGCAAACTGTTTCGGAGGAAGGCATTGGATATCTATCTAAAAAGAAGAGTCGAAGATGAGAACGAGAAATCCTTGATAGAAAATTCTGGACTCGACAAATCCTATATTCCTTACCAGAAAGGGTCATTGGCATTGTATTCCATGCGCGATTTCTTGGGAGAAGAAAAATTGAATCAAGCACTTCGATCCTATCTGGAAAAAGTCAAATTCCAACAGGCGCCTTACACTATACCGGAAGAAATGGTGGGCTATCTTCGACAGGCTACACCCGACTCGCTAAAGTATTTGATTTATGATCTCTTCGAGACAGTCACTCTATATGATAATCGGCTTAAAGGCTACACGTTTGCAAAATTGCCAAATGGCAAATATCAAGTAACTGTAAATTTTACAATCACCAAGTTTCGTTCTGTGAATGGGAAGAAGGTGTTTACCGATACGAAGGGCAAAACACTAACCGATAAAGACGGCCAAACTGAAGTTAATTCGTTGCCCCTGAATGACTATGTTGAAATAGGAATCTATTCCACTAAAGGTGAAGAGTTGCATTTGAAAAAGCACTTAATAAATCAGATCAGCAATAAACTGACTATTGAGGTTGATGAAGTGCCCGGCTTTGTTGCGATCGATCCTTTAGTTAAATTATTAGATGTACACACTGACGATTAATAAACACATTTTTTTGGAAACCTTCGCCCTGTCCAACGTGATAAAGATAAATAACGAACTACAAACTTTAATGACGCACTGTCCCGCCCGCTTGCAATAAGCTTTTGTTGGCGGTTCGTGCATTTAATGTTTAACTAATTCAATATCTAAAAATCTATTTCTCCCTATTGTAAGTTGTCCTATCGCACCAATTAATACTCCGATTAAAAGGGCGGTCACAAAATCTTTTAGTCCTTTGTCCACGGTTAGAAAATTCAAAGCAGCACTAAGTGCAATCATTGTCGATGCTACAACTGGTAGTCGTATATTCAATCCTTTATTTGCGCTTACTCTAATCTCTTTAATATTTCCATTATCCTCGGCAATGTCAACTTTCTTAGAACCACACCACATAAGCTTAGCCTGAAGAGTCGCTCCTTGGTCAAATGTCAAAAATCTTTCTTGCCCGTTTGCAATTTCAAATTGCTCTTTTCCGTCCACGAGAATTTTGTAGCTAAACCGTCTGTTAGCCCATTCTTTTAATCTTTTAATTTTTAGCTGTCCCATATTTTATTCTAAATGTTTTACCTTGGTTCGTTCTTGTCTCCCGGCATGACCGCCAACGCTAAAGTTTGCGCAGGGCGGGAAGTTAAAACCTGCGTCCCGTCCACAAGATAAATGAACTAAAAAAACGCGAACCTTGCAAGCCACACGTCCGCCCCGACTTGCGCAAACTTATTGTGCTTGTTGCACAACTAACTTGCCATACTCAACCCTTCAAATTAGTGAAATTTCGGGGGCTAATTTGATGGCTTTTCACAAATTCATAGTTGTGCAACAGCCACCATTGTTGTGTGCTGTTTTCATTTAAGTCCTTTGAAAAAATTCCAAACTTCTTCTGCATATTCAATATCTCTATTTTGAACACCATTTGTTGGTGATGAATTTAGATACACAGTTTTGCTAGCAACAGAATGTCCTGCATTGTTTAATACATAATAAACTAACGGTTTTGCTCCATTATAAACTCTTTTTTCTACGTTTCCTGCGTCTGTTGTATTTACATCAAAGTTGGATATTGTAGGTGTCACATTTTGCAAACCATTCCTTTGGAGCCAATAGTTTATCGTTGAAGTTTGGGATACTACTTTTCCACGATTGCAACCACCTCCTAAGTTAGCAACACATCCACCATTTGCAGGCATTGCTGGGTCGCTCGTTCCGTGTGTCAGCAAAATTGGCAATGGGATTGATGAACCACTTTTGCAAACTCCATTTTCAGGAAATTCAGGTAAGTTACCGCTTGAAACCGCAATAGCCTTAATAGTCTCTGGAAATTGAAATGCGTAAGAATAAGTCATTAATGCTCCATTACTCGTTCCTGTCAAGTACATTCTAGATGAGTTAATATTCAAGTCAGATATTAATGTATGTATCAGGGGGAAAATCCCTCGCCTTTAGGCGAAGACTTTAGTTTAATAAATTTGTGTGATGCAAAACTATCGAAAAACATCACACAGTACTTATGATTGTAAGTACCATATTGTGT
>JBIKRT010000149.1:0-5160 GCA_044349005.1 Cyclobacteriaceae bacterium | reverse complement strand
ACAAAAAAAGTTTAGTGAAACCACTTTCACTAAACTCCTTGTAACTATATGATTGTCAATGCCCCCAACGGGGTGTCACCAACTATTTTTCAGTAATATGCCTCAATCGGCTTTTTCAACTAGATACGCTGCATGACGCCTAGAGCTAACCTAGTTAAAGCCCTATTTCTTCAATGCTACAACCTGAGCCTTATCATTATTCTTTCCAATTACGATAAGTCCCCCTGATTTTTTGTTTTTCAAATAAACCATTCCTCGCACATCACCATTGGCGAAGAATCCACTTTGCTGCCAGGGAATTGGTGTAAACTTACCTTTGCCGTTGCCGGTAAGCATTAACCCATTGCTTGCATCGCTGGGACCATATTGTGTCCTATACGGAAAGAAATTGCCTGCCAATAAAATATCATTGAAGCCATCGTTATTATAGTCATCACAAAGTAGCCCCTGGATGGCAGAGAATTGAGCTTCTATAGGTAAAAAACTTATCTTAAAATCACCTTTTCCGTTGTTTTCGAGATAAACCGAGGTCAATGTTTGAATATTCATTTTGGTAGCCATCGCCAGCTTTTGTGGATCAAGTATGTCTTCAATGGCTGCATTTGAATAGAGCTCATAATTTCTAAATTTTCTCCTTAATAAATTTACCTGACTAAGTAATTCTTCACGAGACGCGATTGGATGGCTCTTTCCCTGAATGAAGCTACAAATGATCGGGTCTGATTTTCCATCGCCATCGATATCTACCGAATACAAAGTCATTGGCTCCTGCGCGCTGACCTTGAATGGCACGTTCGTTCCTGCGTTGCCAATCACATAATCTGTGTCGCCATCATTATCAAAATCATTTGCAAGAACTCTATTCCACAAGCCACTGGTATTTTCAAGTGAAGGCGACCGAAATTCGATGAGTTTTCCGTTTCTGTTTTCAAACATCAGAATTGGCATCCAATGGCCAACTACGATGAGGTCCGGCCAAGTATCATTGTTGAAGTCTGTCCAGATAACATCAGTAACCATTCCTGGCTCTCGCAAGCTCGAGTTCACCTCATTAGTAGCAACTACGAATTTCAATCGCTTTGTCTTTCTATCTGTATCATTTCGCAAGACGGCTCCAGGTGAAGTGCTTGGAAAATTACCTGGCGAAATTCTTCCAGCAACAAATAAATCAATGTCGCCATCCTTATCATAATCTGCAGCGGCAACGGCACTTCCGCTTACGTGATCTTGCACTGTAGCACCTTCAGGGGCCCTGACAAAGCTCCCATTTCCATTATTGAGATAAAGCCGGTCGACAAGTTCGATTGCGCCCGTTGGGAATTCATTACCACCACTTACAACAAATAAATCCTGATCGCCATCATTATCGGCATCGAAAAATGTCGCACCTGTATCTTCACAAATTACGTCTGCCATCCAAGGCTGTCTGGTTAGTCGTTTAAATTTCCCTGTTGAAGTCGAAAGATACAACTGACCGCTTTGACCAGCAGCACCTCCGATATAGAAATCCTCGTCTCCATCGCCATTTACATCCGCTTTGGCCAAAGGCGGCCCTAAACGTGATGTTCGATACAGTAGCAATGGTTCTCTGTTGAAATCGACATAGTTGTTTTCGGAGTGTATAAAATCCATTCCGACCGACTCCGTTACATCGTCAAAGAGTCTGCTCATCTTTTCGGGCTCGACAGAAAGTTCTTTAGCGTCACTGTGTTTTACCTCAAGATTTTGATCTGCCTTCAATTGAGAAAGAATAGAAACCAATCCGTCTGGCCAAACTACTTTAACGCTTTCCACCAACTCATTTTCCGCCAATCCAAAAAGGAGGTTTGATTCAACCGAGGATTGGAAGCCTCTTGAATTGTATACTTCAATTAACTGGCTATTCGTTTTCGTTTTTACAATTACTTTAGCACCAACGCCATTTACATTTTCAGCCGAGCCGATGAGTCTTACCTTAATAAAATGACGTTGTTTCAAATCGCTGGTATGGTTTACCCAAATCATACTTTTCTCGTTGGTGTTGTTCGTTATAATTTCAAAATCACCATCGTTATCTAAATCAGCATAAGTTGCTCCAAACGATAAATTAGGGTGCTGAATTCCGGATTCAATAGAGATGTTTTGAAACGATAGATCTCCCTTGTTGAGGAAAAGATAGTCACTTGTTTTTTCAGACGGCATTTTACTCACCAATTCAAACATTGGGAGTTCTCTCTTTTCGGCTTCCGCTTTGCGCTGCATTTCAAAAGTGGTAAACTTCAAAAAATCCATATTCGTAAACTCTCGAAGATGACCATTGCTTACAAAGAGATCTTTGAGTTCGTCATTGTTCACGTCAAAAAAAAGAGGCGCCCAACTCCAGTCTGTACTAGAAATCCCAGACAGCTGACCTATCTCTGAAAACATGGGTGTTCCTTCTTTGGTAATTCCACGATTCAACTGCAAGGTATTTCGCATTTGCTGATAGTGAAATCCACTGTCTAGCATAAGTTGATACTTTGTAAAGTCATCCGGACCCTTTAATAGTTTTTGCCGATGATTGTCTTCTGGCCACCTATCTACTTCCACGAGATCGGGTAACAGGTCATTGTTAAAATCTGCCACATCGGTACCTCTTCCGTTGCGTGAAAAATGCCCGAAGGATTTCTTTGAGGACTCGGTGAAGGTACCGTTCCTATTATTTAGATAAAGAAAATCCTGTTCTTCATAATCGTTGGTCACATAAATGTCTGGCCAACCATCATTGTTTAAGTCGCTCACAGAAACGCCCAAACCGAAATTGATGCCACCACCATGGATGCCGGCCTCCGCGCTTACCTCAACGAAATGTGGTTTTATATCGCCCGCTTTAAATTCGTTTCGGTACAAACGATTGCCATAGTTCGGATGGCGAGTGTTCCGCAGTTTGTTCGTGTTTCCAAATGGAGAATAGAATCGTGTGCCGTGATTCAGCAAAAACATGTCAAGGTCGCCATCGCCATCATAATCAAAAAAAGAAGCTTGGGTTGAGTTCGTTTCCGGTGCGTCTAGTCCATACGCTTTTGCTTCCTCTGTAAAAGTGGGGGTCTCCCCTTTACTTCTACATTGGTTTATGTATAACTCGTTCGACAGGGATTGATTGACTTCAGGGCCTGAATAGCAAACGTAAATGTCAAGCCAACCATCGTTGTTGATGTCAACAGTTGCAACACCGGTCTTCCATAGCCGCCTACCTGCTACTCGTGCGTTTTCGGTTACATCTTTGAATTCCAATTTGCCTTGGTTAAGATAGAGTTTGTTAGAAACCTGATTTCCAGAAAAATATAAATCACACAGACCGTCATTATTAAAATCGCCAGCTGCCACACCTCCCCCATTATATGCATATTCGTAAGTGAGAATGTTTATTTCGGGAGTCTCGACTATTGTATTTTCAAAATCGACTCTTGATTTATCCTGTGAAAGCGGAGTGTAGAGTTTAAAATCCTGCCTTGAGGTGCACCCATTAGCTACCAGCGCAATTAATAAGCAACCAACTAGTTTTTTACTATCTAGAATCATCTATCCGTCTTAATTTTTTAGCAAATCAATGAAAGTTCTGCAGAAATCACCGCAGTATTAAAAAATATGAATTTTAAATTTATATATTAACTCTTATCTTAGGAGCAGAAATGACCAAGCTGATAAATAAAAATCAATTTAAATGCTTCTTTTTGGTTTGCATTTCGTCCGCTATTTTTTGTTTTTCCTCCACCTACGCTCAAAATTACTTAAAAAAACCACTTAACAGAAAGCATCAACTTATGGCGTTTCATATCGGTGGCAAAGATGAAACGTGTTATATGTTGTCTAAGAAAAAGACACACTATCCTAAATTCAAACCAAAACGAATTAAGTACAAGCTAAAGGCTGAGGATGATAGAGTCACCGTTTCATCGAATATTAAAAGGATTCCTCCTAAAGAACAGATTCCAATTACAACTGGTCACTTAACTGAGAAAAAGCCGGATGTATCGCATGAAGAAAGTGAAAAGGCTTTTAAAGAGATGGATCTGTCAGAGCTGATAGAAAAGGAAAACAAAGAAGACGAAATATTAAAGGCAAATAACCTGCCAGTGCCTAGGAGTGATAAACACGCTCAAATCAGAAAAATGGTTGCCGAAAAGTTGAAGGCAAAAAAAGATAACGAACCTATCGACCTTGATCCGCTCTACTTTAACTATAATCAAGATGAGTTTTCCGTTGTCGATATGGAACCTTTCTTAATTGCAGTTGAGTACGCTTTACAGGGCAAAATTGTCTTGATAGAAGGACATACCGACAGCAAAGGGCAAGATAAG
Source organism: Cyclobacteriaceae bacterium (assembly GCA_044349005.1). Taxonomy (GTDB): domain Bacteria; phylum Bacteroidota; class Bacteroidia; order Cytophagales; family Cyclobacteriaceae; genus ELB16-189. Next base: position 841 of record JBIKRT010000149.1, on the reverse strand, counting down.
TATAACGTTGAACTATCGCTCAAGAGGGTCCAAAAGATTAGAAGTTTAATGCATGATATGGGCGTGCCTGACGACCAAATTTCGGTGCTCGGTTATGGGGAGGAAGTTTCAAAATTCGATAATACAACTGAAGAAGGGAAGCAAAAGAATCGAAGAGTCGATTTTAAAGTACTTTAATCTCAAAAAAATTAGCCACTTCTGAACTTTATGCGAAAAAATTCGATTAAGTCTCAGGATGAGAAAAGCTCTTTTTTTAATGGGATTTAGCATTTTTATTTTTCCCTTAACAGGTAAATCACAAAACTGGAATCTTAAAATTGAGAGGGACGGCATCAAGATATATAACCTTACAAATGACACCTCTAAATTTAATGAACTGAAGGTGATTGCCGATTTTGACGGAACGGTAAAATCAATTGTTGAAACAATTATCTCTATTGATAAACAGCCAAACTGGGTATATGGCACAAAAACTGCGCACATTGTTTCAAGGATTTCCGAAACAGAATTCCACTTTTATAAAGAAATACGCTCTCCATCACCACTCAACAATAGAGACCTAGTAGCACATCTTAAGGTTCATGAGTATACTGAAAAAAAAGCAATGATAAAGGTATCAGCCAAACCTAATTTGATACCTGAAAAGAAAGGGCTTGTGCGAATTGCTTTCTCTCAGGAAACGTGGATTATCACCTCGTTGAGTCCAATAAAAACGGTAATGTACTGAAAAATGGTTGGTGCTTTTTTGATTGATTGTGCTTAATATTCCGGCCTCACCTGAAGAGGAGGAGAGCTCTGGTGGAGACCAACTCTTCGAGCAATAAGATGAGGCATAGACGAA
>JBIKRT010000021.1:0-55345 GCA_044349005.1 Cyclobacteriaceae bacterium | reverse complement strand
TCCTGTTGAAATATGGAAAACTCCACCACCCGTTGAGCGGGGTGGAGTTTTCCACATTCCAACAGGATGCCAAGTTCACCTGGAAATCTTTAATTTTGGATGCTACTAAGTAAGGGGAGCTTTCAGCTGCATTGAAGCGGTTTTTAAAATATGACTCTTTGCCAAAAGCCTTAATCTCAGTGAATCCTTCGACAACTTGAAATGCGTATTTTAAAGTTAGCGGATACTTTACTTTTAAATCACTACTGGTTTTGGCAAATGATTTTCTTTTGGATGAGAAAATAATTTCTACTGGAACTAGGATGATTAGAAGCAAGAAAAATACTTTAAAATCGTACAATGCTAGGCAGAAGATCAAGGTGAATAAGACAAATCCTTCAGAAGTCAAACTTGCTAATGGCATGATAATATTATTTGCAAAAGCGACCGGTTGGTTGGCAATTCTATTCAACTCTTTGCTGAAGTCATATTGTAAAAAAGAAAAGTAACTACTTTCAATATAATTTGATAGCATCCGCGCACATAGTTCACTTCCGGTAGAAAAACAATAGTTTGCCTTTGAGCGTGTTATCCAAAAAACTACTATGTTTTTAAAAACAGTAAAAATTAAGACGCCAATTGTGCATGAGATTATAAACCAATTTGGGGAAGTGAAGTTGAAAAGGGCGTAGATTTCTTTTAAGTATCTATTAGAGGAAATAACAGATGGATTTACCAGTAAAAAAAGAAGTGGAATGAAAGACGCTAAGCTAAAAAAATCAAGTAGCGCATTTAGTACCATCAGCAAAACAACCCAAATTCCTCTCTTTTTATTTTCCCAGCTTAAGAACCTAAATAATGGAAGTATTATGTTTCGATAAAACCTCATTTTAGAGACCTAAATTGGCGTAAGTAATTTTTTTGGCGATTTATTGACATCATCCTTTTAGAGAATAACACTGCTTGCATAAATACGCATTGCTACTTTTGACAGTATCGATTTTACTCTAAATTTTGCTCCAATATAGCCTTCAGGGTGTTTAAAATAATTCACTTCATTCACTACTCTTTTCACGGCAAAGTCATAATATCTTCTTGAGTAGGTTCTTTTAAAATCGATTTGCCTGTCGGTGCTCTCGGCCCAGTCGAGGTTTGTAGTTTTTAGCGCCTCTACTTCTTGATACATTTCTGTTCCTTTAATAGGGTAAGCTACCGTAATCGTGAAATGGTCTGGATTGGATTCTTTTAAATGAGTGATTGTCTCTTCTATGTCTTCTTCTGTTTCGCCAGGGTAGCCTAACATAATGAACGTGCCGGCTTCTATCCCATGAAGTTTTGTCAATTTTATCATATCTCGCACTTGGTTTACATCTACTCTGCGATCCATCAAATCAATCATTTTTTGTGATCCGCTCTCTGCGCCAATCCAAACCCGAAAGCATCCGGTTTCTTTTAGAAGTTTGACCACCTCTTCATTCATCCTGTCGGCACGGGTGATGCATTCGTAGGGGATTATTATTTTTTTCTTTTTCAGTTCTTCTGCAAAGCTATTCAGCCATTTGTGACTCACGGTAAAAACATCATCAACAAACCATAACGAATCAGGATTGTATTCCTGTTTTAAATAGGCTAATTCTTCAGCTACTTTTTCCGGAGACCGCCTTCTATAACTTAGTCCATACACTGCTCTGCTGCACCATTTGCATGTGTAGGGGCAACCTCGCATGGTGCTTACGGAGATGGTATGCTTGCCGTGCCTTTCTTTCCAGGCGCTCAGGTATAACTGTAAATCAATTTTCTTTCGGTTTGGCAACCCAAGCAGGTCAAGGTCTTTTAGTTTTTCTCGTTCTGTTGTTTGATTTACTGCACCATCTTTGATATAGGCAATACCGCAAATTTTTTCTAATTCATTGCTTCCTCTATTCAGCTCATTAATTAACTCAGCCATGGTAACTTCGCCCTCGCCAATTACAATAAAGTCAGCCCCATGATGTAAAAAATTTTCGATACTATGGGTGACTTCGGGGCCACCAAGAATGATCTTTGAATCTGGCAGATTTTGTTTTATGAATTTAATACTTGCCAGCACATTGAGCTTTGTCATCAAATTAACGTAAAAAGCAACGTGTTTTGGTCTATTAGTTAATAAGTAGTCGTTGAATTTTAATTTGGAAGAAAAAGTAGTGTCATACACTTCGTTGGCGATCCCTTCATTTTCTAAATAAGTTGATATATAAAGTATACCCAATGGCGGATAAGGCCGCATGATTACTTGCTCCTTCGCATCATCTTCCAGAAAGTACCCATGAGTGAGTAGCAGGTTCATCTTGGTTTAAGTTCAATAAGTATGTGGTCGGAGAGATAGCTGGAGATCGAAAATTTTGTTACGAATGTGTCGATCGTTTCTAATACTTTTAACATCTTAGGATGATGACTAAAAAAATGTTCGAGGTAGGAGGGGGGAGTAAACACTGCTATCGCTTTTGTTTTTGTTTTTTTGAATTGAACATGGCCGTTGTAAACCCTCGCGAACTGATACCAAATAAAAAACTCTTTATCTGAAAATTGCACAAGTGTTGGTTGCGCTGTAATTCGCCTGAATGCCTTTTTGAAATCAAATTTTAGAGAGTAGTAAAGTGTTTCCCACAAGCAAAAATCGTTGATGAAAACAAAAACAATACGACCATTCCGGTTTAAAAGCTGGTTTAGTGTGGCCAAGTTCGATTCAAATTTTTCTGGTGATATGCAATTGATGCCTCCAAAGTTTGAAAAAATCAAATCAAATTTTTTATTGAAATTAGTTTTGTCTAGCTCTTCAAGATAAATTTTTCTGGTTTCTATGTTATCACTTAAAGAAAATCGCTTGATTTTTGAGGCGGCAACATTCAGCATTATTTCTGAACTATCCGTGGCCAACACATTGAAACCACGCTGACCGAATAGAATGGCATCCTCGCCAGTTCCGCAGGTTAACTCTAAAATTTCTTTGCCGGTAAGTTTGGGTAGGATAGTATCTAGATAACTCCACACTTGTTTGCGTTGAATTTTTCCTATCGAGCTATTAGTAAAAGCTTGATCATATTCATTCGCAAGATTATCGAAGGCAGCTTTCATCTTGACCATGAGTTTATCGATCGGCTTTGGATTTTGGATGCGAGAACATGGTACAGAGTAGCAGCAGATCGTCTAACCGTGTTCAGACTAATAAGTAAAGGGTTTTGCAGAAGTTGAAGAACTGTTTGAAGCCCTCTTTTTGCTGAAAAGGTATGGTGTACATATCGATGTAGCTGTCGGTAATAGGTTGAGTTGAAAGTGCTTTGAAACATCATCTCTAGATCATCTGAGTCTTTCCAATTTTGTTTAGCAGTTAATTGGCTTTTTACTTTATCATAAAATTTTGTTCCTGGCAAGGGGTAAGAAACTGAAATGCCAATTTCATCGGGCATGAGATCTAACACCATTTTTAATGTAGCATCTATGTCTTCTTTTGTTTCTCCTAAATATCCGAACTGCAGGAAGAAGGCAACTTTGATCCCTTTCCGTTTCAATAATTGCCGGGCCTCTTTAATTTGTTCAACAGTCGTGCCCTTGTCCATCGCATCTAGAATTTTCTGCGAGCCAGATTCGGCTCCGATCCAAATAGTTTCAGCACCTGATTGTGAAAGTGCTTCGATTGTATCTTCTTCTAAAAGTAAATCTGCCCGAGACTGGATTTTATACTTAAATTTTAGATTTCTGGAAACAACTTCATCTTTAAATTCTTGAATCCACTTTGGCTTCAATCCAAAGATATCATCGCACATCCAGAAATGGGTGGGGGTGTAATGAGTCAACAGATATTTAATCTCATCTACTACTTTTTTTGGTGACCTTGAATTATAGCGATTTCCATAAATGGGCTTCGCACACCAATTGCATTTGTAAGGGCAGCCTCTGGTAGTGGCAATGTTTAAAGAAAAGTAGCCATGATGTTTAAGCCAGATTTTGCGATAAGGCTCAAGATCAATTAATTCCCAAGCAGGCGATGGTAGCGAATCCAGATTGCGTATTACCGGCCGCGAAGGAGTTACAATTGTTTGTCCCTCTTGGACGAAAGCTAAACCAAGAACACCGTTCGGTTTCTCTTTCCTTTCAAGGGTTTTTAGTAGTTCACGTAAAGTGTCTTCACCTTCTCCGCGAATTACGTAATCGGCACCTTGCTTAAAATATTTCTCATAGTGATCGGTAGAGTCAGAACTAGAAACCATAACAACGCAGCCTGATTTCTTAGCGAGTTCAATCATCTTAAAAGCAGCCTCCCGCATTGCAGTTAAGCACATTTTTGTAAGGTAGTTGAACCCGTCATCGTAGATAATAAAATACGCGGGCTTCTCTTTTTTTAATGTGTGTATTAATACGTCCGGATTTTCCTCGAGCGCCACATCAAAAAGCGCCACATCAAAATCCTCTGCTTTCATTACTGCTCCAGCTAACAAAGTTCCTAATGGTGGGTAGGGCTGTTTAAACTGCCATTGCTTGGGATCAAGTTTATAGAAGTAGGAATGGGTGAGGAGTACTTTACTCTTCATAAAGATCTGCTGTTAAATGTAATCGCTTCAAATTGGAGTTGTAAGCGCGTAAAATTCTACTTTGGCCATTTGTGCTATGAACTTTGGAGACATGAGGCCTGGACTTAAAAGCAACTTTGAAATCTGACTTGGAGAATTTTTTTTCAAATTTTATTCTGAACCACGAGTAGCGTATCCATCTTACAATTGGTTCAACATAGTCCGCTAACATAAAGTTGATAGTCTTTTCAAGTTTTATTTTTTGCGAAAGGTTGCTTACTTCTACTTGGTCAAGGATTGGACCCATCTTATTATTTGGAAAATATTGATGTATCCAGCGATTATTTTCTAGTAGATTTTTGTGATACTCGATTCCTATTAATGGCTTGAGTGTTGCTAATTCTGTGGCAGTAAAAATGTTTTGCTCGTCAATAGCAAGTTGATCGAAACTAATAAAATAATTTAAGCAGTAATGCTTCCAATTTTTTTTGCGAATGAAAAGTTTTCTGTAGAAATCAAAAATGGTTCTGGCTATCCATAACCTTTTCGGTTCTGTTATTATAAAGAAGTCAAGGTCACTTCTCTCATCCATGTAGTTTTTGGATAATGAGCCTGAAACCATTATTGCTCTAATAAAAGGGAAAGAGAAAATAAATTTAGCTTTTTCAATTGCCAAAGGCAACAAGCGTTTTGCTTCTGCATTCCCCTTCAACCTCCTGATTACAATTAACTCATTATTTTGAACGCTGAAAAAATTCTGCGTCTCGAATATTACGCCTTCATTAACCAGTTTAGCAAGTTCAAGATTTAACTGGTCATGCTCTATTTTACATCCCAGAAATGTTTCTAGTTCGCTTGCGGTAAGCGGGTAGTTAAATATATCGAAGTAAGAAAGGGTTCGCAGAATATGGTTCTTGAGAGGTGCTTGGGTCGTATCCAAAGGCTGCTCCATCTATCTTGCTCTGTTCGTTTTTTCTTTATAATAGTTCTAAATATACAGAAGTTTTTTAGATGAAAAAGTGTTGTATTTGGAAAAAATGCGTTCGTTTTTTGGACATAACAAGCCAAAAAAATGTTTGCCTATTTGGTGGGAAAATTATGTCTTGATGGATCGACAATTTTCTCAAATGTTTTCGAAAAGTTGAACTTCCTCCAGATACTCTGGCTGAATGACATTCCAATTTAATTGTTTCCGAATATTGTCTCCATAGGCAACTAGATTCTCGCCTTCTCCGTGCACGGTAAATACTTTCTCAGGAGGTGTTTCGAAGTTGGCCATCCATTTAAATAGTTCTTCTTTGTCGGCATGGCCAGATAATGACGTCAAATTTTCTACGTGGCAGTTTACCTGAATTTCCTCACCAAAAATTCTAATCGTTGGGTTGCCTTCCACGAGTTTTCTCCCCCTGGTGCCCGCGGCTTGATAGCCCGAAATCAGAAGGGTATCATTTTTTCTGGGCAAGCGGTTATACATGTGATGTAGAATTCTACCCCCCGTCATCATGCCACTAGAGGAAATGATAATTGCATTGCTTTTCAATTCGTTCAATGACTTGGAGTGAATGGCGGTCTTTACAAAAACCAGCATGTTGGTATCCATCTCTTGAGCAAATTCGCTTTGCGTAAATTTTACTTTATGATACTGTTGGTATTTATAGTACAGATAGGTTGCTGATATGGCCATTGGACTATCTAAATACACCGGGACATCGGGCATTTTATTTTCATTCATAAGCTTGTGGAAATAATAAAGAAGCTCCTGCGCTCTTCCGACCGCAAAAGCAGGGATTAACAACACTCCTTTATTTCGCATTGTATCGTTGACAATCCGGGCTAAATCTGATTCCGGATCTTTCGCTGGATTATCTCTGTTTCCATAGGTAGATTCAATGAATAAAACATCTGCATTTTTAATTGTTGCAGGTGGGTGCATCATCGCATCATGGCTGCGCCCCAAGTCTCCTGAGAAAACTATTTTCTTTTGTTGCTTTTCGCCTTTAATTGTAAGTTCGGTAATAGCAGCACCCAGCAAATGGCCTGCATCCCTGAAAATAATTGAGACCGTTGGATGAATGCTAACAGGTTGATCAAATGGAAATTCCTTTATTAAGGGAAAAACATCTTGTGCCTCTTTTGCAGTATATAACGCCTTGGGATTTTTATGTTTGGAGTAACCACGCTTTGCTGAAAATGCTGCTTCTTCCTCTTGAAGTTTAGCAGAATCTAAGAGCATGATTCCCATTAAATCTGCTGTGGGTTCGGTACAGTATATGAGGCCGCTAAAGCCATCTTTCACTAATTTCGGTAAATAGCCCGTGTGGTCAATATGTGCATGACTAATCACAACAGCATGAATGGTGGCAGGATCAACAGGAAACGCATCCCAATTACGTAGGCGCAATTCCTTCAGGCCTTGAAACATGCCGCAGTCGAACAGCATTCGAAAATTGCCAATGTCAAGTAGAAAACGTGAGCCGGTAACTGTTCCGGTGGCTCCTAGGAATTTGACCGATACATTCATATTTTTTTTAACAAGATGACTTTAACCGAATTGATAGAACCTGATGAAAGTCATAAATACCCCTGATCATTTTCAGCAATGGTGATGATTGCTGTTTTTATTTTTGGATGTCAATTCATAAGAACAACAATAACACATGAAATCGTCATTAAGATACTTTAAACTCAACAGTATGATTATGAGGTCTCACGTCTTGATACTAATGTCTCACTACTAATTTAAACAAATGAAAAAAATAATCGTGCCTTGCGATTTCTCAAAACCTGCTGTAAATGCGTTCCGGTTTGCGTTGGATATCGCTGAACAATCAAGAGGTAAAGTTTATTTACTACACGTGATTGAGTTGCCCGTTATGTATGACTCTGTTTTGATGCCTTCGCTTTATTTTGAGAACGATCTATACAAAGAATTAAAAGAGAATGCAGAAAAACAGTTTAAAAAATTATTGGCAAAATATCCCGCGGAAGTTGCCAAGGTTAACACAGAAGTTACCTTTGGACCGATTTATACACTGATCATCAATTGCGCAAAAGAAAAGGAAGCAGACTTGATAGTTATGGGAACTCAGGGAGCCAATGGCCTGAAGGAAATTTTTATAGGCTCAAATGCCGAAAAGATTGTTCGCACTTCACCAGTCCCTGTGATCGTGTTGAAAAACAATTTTAAAGGCCCGATCAATAACATTGTATTTCCCAATGTCTTGGAGCAAGAAGGTCAAGAAGACTTGGTATTGAAAGTCAAAGCGTTACAAAACTTTTACAAAGCTCATCTAAACATTGTCTGGATTAATACTCCACTCAATTTTAGTAACGATAAAGTAACCCGCGCGAAACTTGAGGCTTTTGCAAAGCGATTCATGCTAAAAAATTATTCGCTTCATATCTACAATTATACCGATGGTGAAGAAGGGATTCTCCATTTTGCAAATGAGATCAACGCGGATATGATTGCCATCGGTACACACGGAAGGCGAGGGTTGAATCATTTATTAAAAGGAAGCTTGACAGAAAATTTGGTCAATCATTCTAACTATATGATCTGGACATCCGTAATGAAAGATGACAATGAACACAATGACGCATGATAACTGCGAAGGAAGTTGATGTTGATTTGATATGCTACCATTGTGGGCAACCCTGCGATGATGAAGTCAATTTTATTGATGAAAAACCGTTCTGTTGTTTTGGATGCAAAACTGTTTTTGAAATACTCCATTCAAATAACCTTTGTGAATACTATAACTTAAGTGATTCGCCTGGCGCTAGGGTAGATTTATCCGATGCTAGTAAATACCATTATCTGGATGAGTCGGAGGTTCGAAAAAAACTACTCACCTTCGAATCCGAAACCTTCTCGAAGGTAATTTTTTATATACCTTCTATTCATTGCATTTCATGCATTTGGTTGCTTGAGAATTTGCATAAGTTGGACGCTGGTATTATTCGATCTGATGTAAACTTCCCAAAAAAATCAGTAACGATAGATTTTAACTCATCGCAAGTGAAGCTCAGTAGAATTGCAGCTTTACTGGATTCAGTCGGATATTTTCCGAATATCAGCCTAGAGGGCGAAAAAGTATTGCAAGATCAATCCCAAAAAGCGTTGGTGATTAAATTGGCTGTTGCCGGATTTTGTTTTGGCAACGTGATGCTATTCAGTTTTCCTGAATACTTGGGTATCGATCATTCTGATGAAAATTTATTACGCGTTTTTTCATGGTTGAATTGGTCACTTTCAGTCCCTGTCTTTTTCTTTAGCGCCTTCGACTATTTAAAAGCAGCTTGGAAAAGTTTCAAGCAAAAACAAATTAACATTGATGTGCCCATTGCTGCTGGGCTGATTGCTTTATTCTTTCGAAGCAGCTATGATATTTTTACTGCCACGGGGCCGGGTTATTTAGACTCTTTTACAGGACTAGTATTTTTCTTGTTGATTGGCAGATGGTTTCAAGGCAAAACCTACGAGAGCCTCGCTTTTGATCGTGACTTCAAATCTTATTTCCCACTGGCTGTTCACAAAAAAATAGAAGGCGATTGGAAGCCTACCATTATCTATGAACTCCGCAAAGGAGATCAAGTTAGAATTCGGAATATGGAAATAATTCCAGCCGATTGCGTGCTTAATTCTGAGCAAGCATATATTGATTACAGCTTCGTAACGGGTGAATCTAAACCAATAAAAGTTAGTGTTGGGGATAGGATATTTGCTGGCGGCAGGCTCATTGGGCAACCAATTGAAGTAGTCATTGAAAAACCTACTTCTCAAAGTCATTTGACCAGCTTGTGGAACAACGAGGCATTTGGCAAACGCGAGGAAAGCAATTACCAAAAAATTATTGATCGGTCGGCTCGTGTTTTTACGTGGATTGTGATGGGCATTGCAATTGCTACAGCAACTTATTGGCAAATGGTGGCACCGAAAGAAATGTGGCTCGTGTTAACATCGGTATTGATGGTGGCTTGTCCATGTGCGTTGGCGTTGGCAGCTCCTTTTACGTATGGTAGCATGTTGCGCACCTTTGGTAAGAACAATTTTTATTTGAAGAATGCAGACGTGATTGAACGGATGGCGGTTATTGAGTCCGTAGTTTTTGATAAAACAGGAACACTCACGCATACAAAAAAGCCTTCGGTTTTGTTTCATGGTGAGCTTTCAACTCAGGAAAAGGGTTATGTAAAAGCGCTTACCAGTTGCTCGACACATCCGCTTAGTAACCTGGTAAGTCAATCCATACGACAGAAAAATAGCTATTCTATCGAAGATTTTCGTGAGTTTCCGGGGCAAGGCTTGGAAGCTAGAGTTAATGACAGGTTGCTGAGGGTGGGTTCGGCAGTTTTCGTTGGGTTTAAAGGATTGTTACCCGCCCAAGCTTCCTGTGTTTTTGTGTCATTTGATAATGAGATAAATGGCTATTTCACTATAGCAAGTTCCTTGCGGCACAATTTAAAACAAATGATCTCACGCCTTGGTAAAAAGTGTACTGCTGTACTTTCTGGCGATAATGACTCAGACAAAGGAGCAATGAATGAGTTATTTGGCAATAAGGTGCTGTTAAATTTTAATCAAACGCCACATAATAAACTTGATTTTATAAGATCGTTGCAACAGCAAGGTAAAACGGTGATGATGTTAGGCGATGGACTTAACGATGCGGGTGCTATGAAGCAAAGTAATGTAGGCATTGCGATTACTGACGACACGGGTACATTTACTCCCGCCTGTGATGGAATTCTGCAGGGGGATCGATTACATCAACTTGACGATTTTTTGGCCTTGGCTAAAAAGTCATCATCTATTTTGAAAGTCGCATTTTCTATTTCTTTCTTCTACAATGCCATTGCGCTCACGTTTGCAGTTACGGGTCATCTTACTCCCCTAACGGCTGCCATCTTAATGCCGATATCAAGCGTAAGCGTAGTAGGTTTTTCTACCCTCGCAGTGAATTATGTGTCTCGCCATCTTTCCAAAAATCGGCCGTTATGACTATTATCATTCTCCTGATTTCAATATCGCTTGCGATCGCCCTTTGTTTTTTGGGTGCCTTTATCTGGAGTCTGCGCAGCGGCCAGTACGATGATGTCTACGGCCCTTCCGTTCGATTACTATTTGACGATAAGGTGGAGAGGAAAGAGAAGTAGTCAATCATTGCAGTTCTTTTCGTTAGTTGTGAAATCCCTATGATGGAAGAGGCACTGAATGAAGTTCGCAGTTGACTTCAAGACCTGACAAAAATCATTTGGTTCTCTAATTTCAGTCAGTAGCTAAAGTAGGGTCGGTTTATACTTTTATGCAACAAAAAAGTAAACGCCTAAACCTGTATGGAATTAGAAAAATTCAGTTACGACAATAAGGTAGTAAAAGCCTTTATAATCGCTACCGTTACATTCGGATTAGTTGGCATGTCAGTTGGCCTTTTGGCAGCCATTCAATTGTTTTATCCGATTTTCAACTTTGATCTGCAATACACCACCTTTGGGCGTATTCGGCCCCTCCACACAAATGCTATTATTTTTGCGTTTGTGGGTAATGCGATGTTTGCAGGGGTCTACTACTCAACACAGCGGCTGCTGAAAGCGCGTATGTTTAGTGATGCGCTTAGCTGGATTCATTTCTGGGGATGGCAACTTATTATTTTAGCGGCCGCCATAACGCTCCCCTTGGGTTTTACATCAGGGAAAGAGTATGCCGAACTTGAGTGGCCCATTGATATTGCTATAACATTGATATGGGTTGTGTTCGCATGGAACATGATTGGTACTATTCTTACCCGAAGAGAGCGACACATGTATGTTGCTATTTGGTTTTATATCGCCACATTGGTCACGGTAGCCGTTCTTCATATTGTAAACTCCTTTGAAATTCCTGTAACGTTTTTTAAAAGCTACAGCTGGTATGCAGGCGTTCAAGATGCACTTGTTCAGTGGTGGTATGGCCACAACGCAGTGGCGTTTTTTCTTACCACTCCATTTTTAGGGTTAATGTATTATTTTCTCCCAAAAGCAGCTAACCGTCCTGTTTACTCATACCGACTTTCCATCATTCACTTTTGGTCGCTTATATTCATCTATATTTGGGCTGGTCCACATCATCTACTATATACCTCCTTACCCGATTGGGCTCAATCGCTCGGTGTCGTTTTTTCCATCATGTTAATAGCTCCCTCCTGGGGTGGTATGCTAAACGGACTTATGACCCTACGTGGTGCTTGGGATAAAGTCCGCGAAGAACCAGTACTAAAGTTTATGGTTGTTGCAGTTACCGCCTATGGTATGGCAACGTTGGAAGGACCACTTTTGTCGCTAAAGAATGTAAATGCGATTGCACACTTTACCGATTGGATTATCGCTCACGTACACGTGGGTGGTCTCGGATGGAATGGATTTTTGATATTCGGTATTCTTTATTGGATGGTGCCTCGCATGTGGGCAACTAAATTGTATTCGACCCAATTGGCCAACATTCATTTTTGGCTGGGGACGTTGGGCATTATCTTCTATGCACTGCCAATGTATGTGTCGGGTGTTGTGCAGAGTTTGATGTGGAAAGAATTTAATCCAGAAGGTTTTCTTGTCTATAAGAATTTCCTTGAGACAACGGTTCAAGTGTTGCCCTTGCATGTGTTGCGCGCAATTGGAGGAGGTTTATATCTGATAGGTGCTATTTTAATGACCTATAATCTGATTAAAACTGCATATGCCGGAAAGTTCATCGCAAACGAACAGGCAGAAGCGGCACCCTTGGCAAAAGAATACAGTGTTACATCTGGTGGCTGGCATCACCGTTTGTTAGAACATGAACCAATTTTATTTACAGTGCTTGCACTCGTGGCGATTTTAATTGGTGGGATAATGGAAATGGTGCCAACTTTTTTAATAAAGTCCAACATTCCTACCATAAGCAGCGTCAAGCCCTATACATCTTTAGAATTACACGGCCGTGATATTTACATACGTGAAGGTTGTGTAAACTGCCATTCACAGATGATTAGGCCGTTCCGTTCTGAAACAGAGCGTTACGGTGAATACTCTAAGGCAGGAGAATATGTGTATGACCATCCGTTTTTATGGGGATCAAAACGAACTGGCCCAGATTTACATCGATTGAATGGAAAGTATTCAAACACCTGGCATTATAACCACATGTTGGCTCCCGATGCGGTATCTACTGGATCAATCATGCCTGCTTACCCCTGGTTATTTGAGCAGTCAATTGACAAGAGCTTAACTTCAGGAAAAATTAGAGCATTGCGAACTGTTGGTGTACCCTATGAAGATGGCTATGAAAGTCAAGCCAATGACGATCTGGATAAGCAAGCGGCTGAGATTGTGGCGAGTTTAAAGGCGGATGAAATTGAAGTGATGCCTGAAACTGAGATTGTGGCGCTCATTGCCTACTTGCAACGGCTAGGAAAAGACATTAAGGCAGAGAAGGTCGCGAGTTCTGAATTGAAGACTCCAAACTAAGATCCTGACATTTCATATCTAACATTATAAACAAGCTTTTATCATGTATAAAAACGTGCTTCAAAACATAGACAACATCGCCATCTGGCCGGTAGTCTCTTTCGTGATATTCTTTCTCTTTTTTCTTTGCCTACTATGGTGGGTATTTACTTCCGATAAGAAATTTATCGATACCATGAAGCAGATGCCTTTGAATGATGGTGGCACTGAAACATTTGTTAAACAACCTAACTAGAGCAGCTATGAATCCTTACCGAGATGATAGACCTCATCGCATGACAATGACTTGCGAAATCAAACAAAATAAAATGAACAACCTCGATCAAACGAAGAAATCTACTAAAGGTATTTGTGAGCAAGTGCGAGAAAGGCAACAAAATAGCAAGAAGTTTACGGCCATTGTAGTGTTGCTTTTGATAGCATCAACTGGTTGGGCGCAGGATCAGTCAAGTGGAAGTTCTACTTTTTTGTCAGATCCTTTTAACCATCCGCTTTTCCCACTTTATTTAGTTTCAGTCTTGGTTTTAGTAACTGTTATTTTGGTACTGATAACAGCTGCCTTTGCGTTGCGCATTCTAAATTTATTCATTGAGCGAGCTGCAAAAGAACAAGCTGAGAAATTGGGCTTGGCTTACGTGAAAGAGATTTCATTTTGGGAGAAGACTTGGCTTCGATGGAATTCACTAAGACCCTTATCGGAAGAAGAGAATTTAGACATGGGGCACGATTATGATGGTATTCGCGAACTAGATAATCATTTGCCCCCTTGGTGGAAGTTGTTGTTTTATGGCACCATAGTTTGGGGTGTATTTTACCTGGTGGCCTTCCACATAATTGGTTCTCTTCCACTTTCTGGTCAAGAGTATGAGAATGAGGTAGCATTGGCAGATCAAAAAGCTAAAGCCTTTTTAGCCAGTCAACCAACCGCTGCAATTGACGAGAACGCATTAGTATATACCAAGGACGATGCCATTTTAAGTAAAGGCAAGCTAGTGTTTTCTGGAAGTTGCGTGCCATGCCATCGTAATGATGGGGGTGGTAATGCGATTGGGCCAAATATTACTGATGCATATTGGCTGCATGGAGGCGATATTAAAAGTATATACAGTACGATAAAAAATGGTGTTGTTGAAAAAGGTATGCCGATGTGGGGCAAGGCCATGAGTCCGGCAGACGTGAAGGCAGTTGCTTTTTATGTCATGAGTTTGCAAGGCACCAACCCAGCTAATGCCAAAGCAGCACAAGGCGCATTGTATAAGCCTGTTGACTCACAAGTAAAAGACAGTACTGCAGTAAAGTTAGACACGGTAAAAATTCAGGCACTAGCTAAGTAATTAGTGTTGATTGGTGAAAGGTATAAATGAATACGAGGTGATGGAGAAAAGCAGTGACTTATATCAATACGATGAACAATTCCGGAACACCATTGCCACGGTAGATGCGCAAGGCAAACGCGTTTGGGTATATCCAAAAAAGCCCTCGGGTTACTATCATAAACTGCGAATAGTTGTTACCGTAGTATTGTTATCCTTACTATTGGGTGGGCCTTTCATGACAATTTCTGGTCAGCCCCTTTTATTACTTAATTTTTTCGAACGAAAGTTTGTTATTTTAGGGCAAGTATTTTGGCCGCAAGATTTTATTTTACTGGCCTTAACGCTCATTACGTTTTTTGTTTTCATTATTTTATTCACGGTTGTTTTCGGAAGAATTTGGTGCGGATGGATGTGTCCACAAACATTATTTATGGAAATGGTCTTTCGCAAAATAGAATACCTGATTGAGGGCGATGCCAATGACCAAAGGAGACTAAATGCGGCTCCTCTTACCATGGATAAGGTTTTGAAAAAGACAACAAAGCACGTTGTATTTTTAGCGATTTCTATAATCATTGCGCACACCTGTATGGCCTACTTGATCGGAGTTGAAAAAACATGGGCTATCATTCAGAATTCTCCCAGCCAAAATCTTGCAGGATTTACAGGGCTTGTTGCCTTTACGCTTATTTTTTATGGTGTTTATGCTCGCTTTCGTGAGCAGGCTTGTGTTGTAGTTTGCCCTTACGGGAGATTGCAGGGTGTTTTGTTGACTAAAGATTCGATCGTGGTTGCTTATGACTGGTTGAGAGGCGAACCACGGGGAAAGATCCAAAAAAATAAAGTACAAGAAACCAAAACTGGCGATTGTATTGACTGCAAGCTCTGCGTGCATGTTTGTCCTACAGGAATTGATATACGTAATGGCACTCAACTTGAATGCGTAAACTGCACAGCATGTATTGATGCATGCGATGAAGTAATGCTCAAAATTGATAAGCCTAAAGGTCTTATTCGGTATTCTTCCTACAATTCGATTAAGAACGGAGTAGTTCGTTTGTTAACTCCGCGTGTGATTGGGTACGTGGTTGTTCTAATTGGGCTGCTAAGCTTTTTGAGTTTTAACTTATTAACTCGATCGGATGTAGAAACCACGGTTCTAAAAGTGCAGGGTACACTTTACCAGCGTGATGACTTTGGATTCATTACAAACTTGTACAATATAGAATTTGTAAATAAAACGTTTAACGATTTACCTTTAGAGATTAAGGTTGAATCACCGGCTGATGCAATTTTTATGAAGCCGGACGGCAAGCCAATCATAGTGCCGGCTGAAGGCATGTTAAAAACAATTGGCTTTCTTAAAATTCCTGTAGATAAGATCACACAGTCAAAAAGTATTGTCTATTTGGGAGTTTATGAAAATGGGCGTCTAATTGAGAAAATCAAAGTGAAGTTTATTGGGCCGATAACAACATTCAAAAAAATAAGATTATGAATTGGGGAAAATCAATTGTTGGGGCTTTTCTTTTTTTTGCGACCTTCATTTTTGTTTTGGTCTACATATGCGTAAAGCAGGATATGCCCTTGGTTTCAAAAGACTATTATAAGGATGAACTCAATTATCAGCGGCAGATTCAACGATTGAATAATGCTGAACAACTTGTAAGCAAACCTACATTTCAGATAACTGGATCTGATTTGACTGTTGTGTTTGATAAACTTTCGTTGATTGAAAATGGCGAACTTCAATTATTCCGACCCTCGGACGGAAGACTGGATGTGAAGTTTGAGATCCAGTCTCAATTGGATAGCGTGCTACGCTTAGATGTTAAATCTTTACCCGCTGGTATGTATCGTGCCAAAATGCAATGGACTATGGCCGGGAAAGAATTTTATGTGGAGGACATTATTAATCTTTAATGTTAGTATCAGCTTTTATACTTGGTTTTCTGGGTAGTTTTCACTGCCTTGGAATGTGCAGCCCGTTAATAATGGCTGTGACAAACTGGAGGTCACCTGTTTTTGTCAACCGAGTTGTTTATAATATTGCGAGAATTAGCAGCTATTGTATTCAAGGTGCTTTAATAAGTGTGTTTGGTTCGCTTTTTCACTTTTCTGAATTTCAGACACTTTTCTCGATCATATTTGGCATCGTGCTAATTGTTGTTGGATTCGCAGGTGTTACCAGTTTTAAACTTCCGTTGATATCCTATGCAATGCAGCGGTTTAGTAGTTTTATAAAGACTATGTTTTCTAAATTTCTTGCTACGAAAACATTATTATCGATAGTCGTATTGGGTTTTTTAAACGGTTTACTGCCTTGTGGTTTAACCTACCTGGCATTAACCTACTGTATTATTTTGCCCGGTGCAGAGGGAGGCTTTTTGTTTATGCTTTTTTTCGGAATGGGCACATTACCGGTAATGCTTGGTATTACCTCGATCGCTCAATTTTTGGTGAGAAAATTCTCTTTTAATTTTCAGAAATTTGCCGTGGTAGCTTTAATCGCGATAGGGTCTTTGTTAGTGGCGCGTGGTACTTGGCAACATTCAAGAATGCCCGCTTCTTCTTCAATTATTGTTTGCCTGCCGAAGTAATTTCTATTTCTGTTCTTCGGTTAATTTCCCTTCCGTCTTTCTCATCGTCATTAGAAACGATCGGTCGCTCAGATCCGTATCCTTTTGCCGTTACCCGTGATGTGCTCATCCCCTTGCTCACCAAATAATTTACAACGGAAGTAGCTCTTTTTAATGAAAGCGTTTTATTTGCTGCCGGAACACCTTGATTATCGGTGTGCCCGTTGATTTGAACCTTCATTAAAGGATTACCATTTAGAAGTTCAATTATCTTATCCAATTCCGAAGTCGACTGCGGTTTAATCTCCGATTTACCACTTTCAAAGAAAATATTTTTCAAGATAGATTTTGCGCCAGCCTGCGCTGCAGACATTATTATATGCGTATCTATTTCTTGGTATTCTGAAAATTTGGGTAGACTGAAGTTTAACGAGTTGAAAAGGTAACCCGATTTCTCGGTTATAACTGCGTAGTTTCCATCGTGTGGAATCACTAGTTCGAATTCTCCTGTTCGAGGATCGGAACTTATTTTTGAAAGTATTTTATGTGTTTCGTTATCAACCAGTGTGACGGTTGCGCCTATTGAATGAGCATCTGCTTCGTCAATAACCTTGCCCCTAAGAATCGTTACAACTTTCTGTTCTTTTAATTTTTTAATGGAAGGGTCAATAAAGTCATTCTTTTTGTAATCTTCGTTTTTTGGTTTTTCAATAACTGGAGGAGTTGCGTTCTTAAGTTGTGATTTATATTTTGGCTCAAGAAACTTAGCTTGATAGATATCTATCTCGCCATTTCCGCCCTCTTTCACGGTGGCATAATAGGCTGTCTTTTTATCCGGAGACATACTAAAGAATCCATCGTATTCCCACGAATTAATTGGATACCCTAAATTTACAGGTTTAGTCCATTTTCTATTCTTAAACTCTGAATAGAAAATATCGTTATTCCCGATTACAGGATGGCCGTCTGATGAGAAATACAATGTAATTCCATCATGATGGATATACGGAGAATCATCATTTCCTCGTGTGTTAATTGAGCCACCCACGTTAAATGCCTTTCCCCATTCTCCAGTTGCTTCTAACGTACTCATATAAATGTCTAAACCACCATAGCCACCTGGCTTGTTACTTGCGAAGTAAAGTTTTTTCCCATCGGGTGATACACTGGCGGAAGTTTCTTGGTACTCTTTTGTGTTAATGTTCTTGTTAAGTGGGCTTGGTTTGCTCCAATTTTGGCCGTCAAATTTAGATTCATAGATATCGCCTGCAAATACTTCATAGTAAAGATACATGGTCTTACCATCGGGCGATAAAGAGGCTGCGGCATCATTTTGATCTGTATTAATGGCGCCTACTTTTTTTGGCTCTCCCCATTTTCCATTCATCCTCGAAGTGGTATAAATGTCTTCTTTGTGTGTTCCGTTTCTATTTACCTCTCGGTTGGAGGTAAATATCAATGTGTTCCCATCGGTGGAAATCAACGGTGCGTATTCCGCATCAATGGAGTTTACAACAGAGCCAATATTTTCAATCTCCACATTTAATTCAGACTGCAAAAGCGAGTCGGCAAGTATGCATTGTTTTATTCTAAGGGTAGCTAAACTTGCCAATGCCTTATTGTTTTTTCGGAAAGCTTCAAAATGTTTGACAGCCTGCCTAAAATTATTAGTGTTTTGAAAAGCAAGTCCAAGATGATAGTCAATTTTTGTATCGATATGGGGATTTAGTTTATAGGCTTTGTCGATGAATAAAGCAGCTTTCGATTTTGTATCAGAATATAGATAAGCAGAACCTAACTTGAAATTAACGGAGGCATCGTCTGGGTTTATTTCCAGCGCTTGCCGAAAGGATTGAATTGCCTCTTTGTATTTTTTTTTGCTATAATTTCGATCGCCTTCAGCGATTAAAGCTTTCGCGTTTTGCGCATAACTTGAGGCGACAAATAAAAACCCAAGAATTCCAGCAGAGAGTATTTTTTTTAACTTCATAGTTTAATGTCAACTTAGACAAAACGAACGACATCAAAACTACAAAAAAAACCGTATTAATTTACCTAGCTACACTCCATCGCACTACTTTCTCAAGTTTTGCAGCATGGCAAATCTTTATCTTACCTGTTTCTATTTCTATTAGGCCCTCGTCTTTAAAATCAGATAATACACGTATCACCGATTCTGATGCCGTCCCGACAATCTTGGCTAGGTCTTCGCGGGCAATGCTTATTTTATCTTTACCTTCATTTAGTTTTTCCAACTTTAGTAGGGCCTCGGCCGTTCGCTGCCTCACGGAGTTATAGGCTAAGTGTAGTAATTGCTTTTCTTTCTCAAGAACTTTTTTACAAAGCATGCCAATAAAACTCGCGGCAATATCTGAATGACTGTATAACAACGTGAGGAAATCATCCTTCGGTATCAATACAATCTCAGAATCTTCTAAAGCTACTGCTGATTCTAAATAGGTGTTGTGTTCAAGTAACGGCTCGAAGCCAAAGAAGTCTCCTGTCTTGTAGAGGTTAGTGATGAACTCCTTGCCATCGGCATGTGATTTAAGACTTTTTATGCTGCCTTGTTGGATGAAAAATAGAAAGCGGGGAGCATCCCCCTCTGTAAACAATTCACTTCGCTTTTTATAAAGGCGTGTTTTGTTATTGTTGCAAAGCTCCTTTAGATGTAATGTCTTTTTCGCATCGCTGATAAAATGAGCCAATCCCTCCGAAGTTGTCTCATATTTTTTTGAGCGAATGGAGTATTTTTTTAGACGTGTTTCTATGGCAGCTAATAATTCTGTATCACTAAATGGTTTTGTGAGATAGTCATCGGCACCCAAGTTCATTCCTTTGCGAATGTCTGAGAGTTCGGTTTTTGCTGTTAGAAAAATAAATGGAATACTTTCTGTCTCTTTTTTTTTATTCAAGATGTGAAGCACGCCATAGCCATCTAACTCGGGCATCATAATATCACAAACAATCAGATCAGGCAGTTCGCGTTGCGCAAGTTCCACCCCAATTTTCCCATTCTCAGCGGCAACTACTTCATAATTAGCCAGCGATAGTATCTCACTTGTATTCTCCCTAATTTCTAGATTATCCTCAATTAAAAGTATCTTCATAACATTAGATATTGGTTTTTTTTAATGGAATTGAAACTATAAATGTGGTTCCTCCCATAACTTCGCTCTCAAAGCTGATTGTTCCGTTGAGCAATTCTACATACCGTTTGACGATATGAAGACCTAGGCCAGTGCCTTGAATGGAGGAAGCGTTACTAGCCCGAAAGAACCGATCGAATAGGTGTTTTTGATCTTCCTGAGGAATACCAATTCCTTCGTCTTTTATTCGCATGACTAAACTAGCCTTTTCTCTGCGGACCAAAACACTAATCTTTTTGTCGTTATTAGAATATTTGCTGGCGTTAGAAAGAAGATTAAAAAGAATGTTTCGTATAATACGTGAATCAGAAATGATCGTCTCTTCAGTGTTTTCCAATTCGACAATAATCGCTTGACCTGGTTTTAACGTCTGATCAAGCTCCTCTTGAATGTCCTGCAGTAATGAGTTTAACTGGATAGGTTCATCAACAACATCAATCTTGCCTTCTTCGAGTTTCCCTAGCGATAAAAAATCATTTAGGATACTGGTAAGATGATCTACCGAATTCCGAACGCGTTGTGTGTGCTTGCCCATTTTATCAATTTCATTTCTTTGGCGATATTGATCTACCAATGAAATAGAGCTTAATATTGTGCTTAACGGTGTTCTAAACTCATGAGACGCAATGGATACAAATTTCGACTTAAGGTCATTCAATTCACGTTCCTTTTCCAACGCGTTTCGAGCTTCTGCTTCGGCTCTTTTGCGCTCGTTTATTTCTTTTTCAAGTTCGCGGATTGTTTTGTTTAAATCATCTGTGCGTGCACTCACTTTTTTTTCTAACTCGCCAGCATAAACCGCCAGTTGTTCTTCGCTTTCCTTTAGCGCATCTTCCGACTTTTTTCTGAGAGAAATGTCGCTGACAAATGCGATGATCACCAGTCTATTTATTACACGGGTGTAGCTAAGGCTTATCTCAACAGGAAACTCTTTTCCATCTTTCCTAAGTGCCACTAAATCCCTGCCGATTCCCATTCTTTTTGGTTCGGGATGTGCGTTGTAACCGAGCCTCAAATTCTTATGGCGGCCGCGAAATCTTTCAGGTAGTAAATTCTCTAACGGCATTCCATCCAATTCATGCTTGGCATATCCGAAAATTTGTTCGATTACCGGATTAGACGCAACGATGATTCCATTTTCGTCTACCATCACTATTCCTTCTGCCATACTTTGAAATATTTCGCGAAAGGCATCATCGGAAATAAATAATAATGGGGAAGACTTCATTGTAAAAATTTAGTAATAGTGCAAGATACTCCGCTTATGCTACTTGACAAAAATCATCTTTTTTGTTGATAAAAATCGGTCGCCTAAAATGCGGCAGGCCGTAAGTTCGTACCATGGAAGAATATTCTGAATACGGAATAAAAATGGAATCAACAATACTATTAATTACGGATTTTTCTCAGTCATCAAATAGAGCCCTGCGGTGGGCGGTAGAGATGGCAGAAAAGATCAAAGGTCACATTACGGTGCTGCATACATTTAGGCTTCTTAAGTCTGATGGTAAAGCGCTTCAGATGAAACAAAATCGTGAAGAGCAAGCGTTTACTGATTTTGCAGCATTGGAACATTCGATCCTAAAGGGGCATCCAATTTCATATGATTTTAAGACAGAGGTTGGTTTTTTTACCGATCGAATTGACAGTCATGCGAAAACACATTCTATTGATTTGCTCGTTCTAAGTAAAAATTTAAGTGAGGAAAATAAAGAATTATTTGACGAATTAGTACACCGAATAAGAATGCCGCTGGCGATAATTCCGTAATAGGCAACTCTTTTTTTTCGTTAGGTTTATCAAACTATTGTGTTCAGCTTGCAAAGACATTATTTTTGCAGCTTTACTCTGAAGGGGATTTAACCTCCCACTTTCAGATCAATCAGATGATAAAAAGCACCTTGACAATTGCTCTTTTGATAGGCACCTATCTTACCTCTCTATCACAGTCGACAGGTTTTTCCAGTGGTTTAACAAGTTATGCCAATTGGAGTATTGCCAATCAGGATGCGGTTTGGCAAAAGGCGTTTTCTAGTTCCACCAAAGACAAGGAAGTATTAAAAAATTCATTAATCGTTTTTCTTAAAAAGAACGAAAATATTCAAAATATAGGTGAGCGAAATTTTAAGATTACTGCCGATCTGATTAAACTAAAAGTTGACTATAAAAAATACGGTGGATCCACTCGCTACACTTCACCTGTATTTGTAAACGGTCTTTGGACAGGCAAGATTGCTATTCAAATCCTAGATAATGCTTACGTTACAAAAGTCGATCAACTTTCGTTTGATGTTGAGCGCAAGGGATTAAATGCGGGGGAAGGTATCAATGGATTAAATGACGGGCAGGGGCAGTGGAATGCCTTGTTGTTAAATAAAGATAAAAAGTCATTTAAAGATGGCAGGAGGCTTGACATGGACCTATTGAATAAGGTGCTGATTGATATTTTTGATTTAAAAAAATAATTCAGCGAAAAGCGATACTTTTAATATCAAATTTCTAGGAAGGACGCTTACTTATGAAACATTTATTATTTACAATATTCTTACTATCGGCAGTTTGTTTACAAATGAATGCTCAAATTACAATTCCACTTTATGTGGATAAGATACCGAACAGCAAGCCATCTAAAGATAGTGAGCTAACTGAAAATAAAGACGGGATAACCATTGTTAGTAAAATTTCTAGACCAACACTTTCAGTTTTTTTGCCAGCAAAAGCAAGTGCAAGCGGCACTGCTGTCATCATTTTTCCCGGTGGTGGTTATTGGGTAAACGCGATCTCACATGAAGGTACGGATGTGGCAAAACGTTTTGCTGCAGCGGGGGTTGCCGCGTTTGTTGTTAAATATCGTATACCGGATTCTTTAACCATGATAGACAAAGAGATTGGCCCACTTCAAGATGCGCAACAAGCCATCCTTACAGTAAGAAACCGGGCAGCGGAATGGAGCATAAAGCCCGATCGAATCGGGATAATGGGTTTTTCGGCAGGTGGTCATTTAGCTTCGACCGCGGGTACCCACTTTTCAACAAACACCCTTGGTGAACCTGGAAACTTTCGCCCTGATTTTATGATGTTAATCTATCCTGTTATAAGCTTTCAGGATAGCATTGGGCATTTGGGTTCGCGCGATCAGTTGATTGGAAAAAAACCATCAAAAAAGAAAATTGATTTGTATTCTAATGAGTTGCAAGTAACTGGTCAAACACCTCCTACTTTTTTAGTCCACGCAAGCGATGATAAAGGAGTAAAACCTGAAAATTCAATAATTTTTTACCAAGCACTCTTAAAGAACAAAGTAAAAGCCGAGATGCACCTTTATCAAAATGGTGGTCATGGTTTTGGCATGAACAATAAAACTACGAAGGACGATTGGTTTGATAGGGGACTTAACTGGCTTCGAGCAAACGGCTGGTTGTAGGATTCTAAAAAAGCGAAAGCTGAACTTCCAATGTATCGGTTGTTTTTAGTTTGGTGTTTGCTTTTTGTTGGCGAATGTGATAGACGCCAGTTTCTTTATTGCGTGAAGCAATTACAATTTTTACATCTCCTGCGATCGATTCGAATAAGTCTTTCACGATTTTAGGCGAGTTATTATTTTTTGATAAATGAGATAACAGCAGATAACTCATATGGGCAGGCTTATGTTTGATAAAAAGCTCCGCTGCCTGTTTGTTGGAGAGATGTCCGTTGCCATTTCGTATCCTGTTCTTCAATGCAAGCGGATATCCTCCGCGTTCTAACATCGTTTCGTCATAGTTCGATTCTAGAAAAGCCGCATGACATTGTTTGAAGTGCTTTACAAGTCGATCGCAAACTTTTCCTATGTCGGTAAACACGCCTACTCTTATTCCAGCAAATTCAATGACATAACTAACAGGATCGGCCGCATCATGATATTTCGAGAAAGGTAAAACACTTAACGTTCCAATTTTTATTTGTTCAGTGCCAGCGTAATGATGTAATAGCTTATCGTCAATTTTAGGGTTTGAGTTCTTAAAAGTTGCCTCTGTTATATAAACCGGAATTTTATATTTTTTAACCAGTGAAACTAGCCCGCTTATATGATCAGTATGCTCGTGCGAAATAAAAATTGCTTTCACTTTTTTCATTGAAAGGCCTAGCTTAAGCATTCGTTGTTCTGTCTCGCGACATGAAACGCCTGCGTCTATTAAAACCGCTTCCTGCTGGTTTCCTACATAATAACAGTTGCCATTACTTCCTGAGTTGATAGCGGCTATAAAAAGAGACATGATGCGAAGGTAACGGATTTTCGATCTGAATGTTTATGGAATTTATTTTATCCAACCCGCCTAACTTTAGTTCTCTCTCATTGTAATTATTCGAAGTCAATTCCGACAAATTGTTGAAAAATAAATACTACCATTTTGAAAAAGAAAAATAAAATATCGAAAGTAATTACCATCCTTGTTTTCGTTTTATTGGGAGCAGTCGTGGGTTTTATGGGCGCACGTTTTGGTGTGCTGGCTGCAGAAACTATTCCGGCCAATATTGCCATTGGGCTTGCCATACTGGCTATCCCTTCCTTTTTGTTTGTAATTGCTTTTCATGAATTAGGTCACGCCTTCGCAGGAATAAAGATGAATTTTGATTTTAGAATGCTTGTTGTAGGTCCTTTTATGTGGGACAAAGAACAAGAAGGGTGGAAATTTAAGTGGAACAAAAATGTGAATGTTTCGGGTGGCCTGGTAATCTGTTTGCCAACGGGAAACGAAAGGCTGAGCCAGCGGTTCTCCATTTATGCTGCCGGTGGTCCGGTGGCTAGTTTATTGCTTGCGGCTATTGCGTTCGCGTCTCAAAAATTGATGGAGCAATTAGCTACTAACGATGTACTGCATCTAATTTCATACCTTTTATCAATGACCGCATTTTTATCACTTATTATTTTTATTGTCACCGTAATCCCGGTTCATGTGGGTGGCTTTTCTTCTGATGGTGCTAGAATATTACGCTTTGCTAAAGGCGGAGAGCCGGCAGCATTTGAATTATTAATACTGAAGATGATCGGGCTAAGTACAGCAGGAACAAGACCCAAATTATATAATAAAAATGAGTTGGAAGAAGCGATGGTGCTTGCGGAAAAAATCAATGCCCCCTTTGGAGTTTATCTTTATGCCTACGGGCACCAAATGGCGTTTGATGATGGAGATATTGAGTTGGCAGAAAAATATTTGTTGGAGTATGCCAGCAGAGCTGACGAAGTACCGGAAGGAATGCGCTCGGCTGTGTGGATGGATGCTGCATTTTTTTACGCCTTTGCCATGAAAGATCTGCCAAGGGCGACTGAATATTGGGAAAAGTTTAAGCCGTCAGCCATTCTGCCGAAAGCTCAGGTGTTGGCTACCGAAGCTGCCTTCGCTTTTTTAAGAGCAGAGAGAGAGTTGATGCTCAACAAAATTGAAGCTGCGATGAAAGAACTTCCAAATATGATTGACCGGGGATTGGCCGTGGCTTTGCGGGAGAAATTAGAGAAATTAAGCTAGTTTCTTGTTCTTGAGGTAGTTTTTGAATAGCCTGATAGTTTTCTATGTTGATGCGATCATAATAACATAAATCAGCACGAACTTGCGCACCCAAGGACTTTCTGTAAAAAAATCTGTGATAGAACAAATTAAAAGAATGGTCCCTATAAGCCAAATACTGATGAATAAGACAAGATCAGATATTTTCGGGTAATGGAATATGTTTTGTTTTTCGGTTGACGCTTTCATCCGTGCTATGTAATTTGAAAAGACAAGTTAGCTTTTTTTTGGTTTTCAAACAAAACACCAAGTGTACCACAATTAAAACTTTGATTGATTGAGTGCTCCTTTTGCGCACTGTTTTAAAGTCTTATTTTTGATTCATCATGGAAAAAACCAGGCTTGAAGCTTTTAGCGATGGTGTGCTTGCCATCATTATCACCATAATGGTACTCGAACTTAAAGTTCCCACTTCTGCAACGTGGAGTGTGTTGTTTGATCTTTGGCCAGTTGCAAGTAGCTATGTTCTGAGCTTTATTTTTATAGGCATCTATTGGGGAAACCACCACCATTTGCTACACACAGTAAAAAACGTAAACGCCTCTATTATTTGGGGTAACCTAAATCTATTGTTTTGGCTTTCGTTAATTCCATTTGCCACCGCTTGGATGGGCGAAAACCACTTTAGTCCTAACACAGTAGTGGCTTATGCTATTTTACTTCTTTTGTGTGGCATTTCGTATAGTATTCTTCAGCGCGCCATTTTTAATACTCAGCGCCACGGTGCTAGTTTAAAAGCAGCATTTATGAAAATGGAGCGAAAAGGCATTTTTTCCGTGGTGGCCTACACCGCGGCAATTCCAATGGCATTTGTAAATACTATTATTTCGTATTTACTCTTTTTGACTGTTTCCATTGTGTGGATCATTCCGGATAAAAGTATTGAAAAGGCATTGAGGCAAAAGAGCATTGAATAAAGACTTTTGACGAAGGGTGTGGTGCGGAAAATGGCCACGTTTTCAGCTAAAGAACTACGTTGTAAAATAATATGTATCGGCCCTCCACACGACAGCATAATAAAATCGCTACCTTTACCTAAAACCAACTAACAACTATTACTCCGTATGGCGAAATCACAAGAAACCTGGAATAAAAAGGAACTTGAAAAGAAAAAACAACAGAAAAAGAAGGAGAAAGAAGCACGCAGGGAAGAAAGAAAGGCTAATGCTAAAGAAGGCCAAAGTCTGGACGATATGATCGCTTATGTGGATGAAAATGGTAATCTTACCTCCACTCCGCCCGATCCTAAAAAGAGAAGAATCATCAATGAATCGGATATTGAGATTGGTGTGCCAAAGAAAATTGATGTTGTGCAAGACACCGTGCGCAAAGGAACAGTTACTTTCTTTAATGATGCTAAAGGCTATGGTTTTATCAAAGATTCGGAAACGCAAGAAAGCGTGTTTGTTCACATTAATGGCTTGATGCATCCTATTAAAGAAAACAATAAAGTAACTTTTGAAGTAGAAATGGGCTTTAAAGGGCCTAATGCCGTGAAAGTTAAATTAGATAACTAGTTTTTTTTGGTTGACTACCGATGGACTCCGTCCCTAAACACACCAAAGTAGTAGTCTTTTTAAAGATTCTCTACAATACTTATTAAGCCTTGCGCGAGTTCTAAACTACCAAAAAACAACCCTGCCCCAAGCGTGACATTCTTAGGGGCAAGATTTCCCAAAGCATAGGGAAAAGCAGCCACTGAAGCTAAACTGAAAAACAAGCCGGCAAGAACACAGGCTGCCAACGCAATGTAAAGAGGCAGAAAGTAAGCGAGCGCGAAACAAATAAAAGATCCTGCTAATCCTATTCGCAATCCTTTCACTACTCCCATTTTATTCACTTGCATGGAGAGCGGCCAGGCCGCCAAAGCAGCTACAAATAGAATGAGTGAAACATATACAGATTGCTTCGTTGCAATTACTTCAATTCCTTTTTTAGAGAGCATCCAAAGCGGTACAAAATTGTTGATAATGGCAACGGCAAGCCCTAGTGAAAGCCCAGCAACAAACACATTTAGATAACTGCTTTGCACTGCAGCAGCCTCCTCTACATCTCGAGAAAGTTTAACATCTCTGGTGGTTTTTCTGAAAAAGTACCCAGTGGCAATTAACAACACAGCCCCAAGTGCAAACGTAGAAGTTGGTCCGATGGCATCTACAAAATCTACTACCCACGGTTCCAACGCATACAAAAGTTCGGTGGTTAACACCATTAAAGCCATGGCTGAAGGAAGTTCCTTTGCGGGTGCGAAGATTTCTAACATCGAGTTAGCTGGACTATGAAAGATGTTCATAGAGATCAGCCAAATTACGATCATGAAAGGTAATGCTGCTGTTAAATTGATAGACGAGGAAGCTTCAATAGTAAATGCTATGCACATGAAAACCATGGCCGTCACGCTGATTCCAACCGTAAATACTACAAAGTAATTCCCGTTTTTTTTTGATCATATAGTCGCCTATGAGACCTGCGATGCAGGGGATCAATACCAGAATCAGTGCTTGTGCCACTACGAGAAACAATGACAATTCTTCGAAATGGAAAAGGTTGAGCAGTTTGGGTTGGTAGTTATGATAGGCTATCCAACTAATAACAATGGCAGCGTTTAATGCCAATAAGCTATAAACCTGTGACCAATTCGTTTTTTGTGCTTCAAGCGGTTGAGTTTGCATAGTTGATTTTCTTAACACCAGGCCTAGAATAGCGATTACACCAAAGTTACCTCGCTGTAAAACAATCCACAAATCTATCTGGCGAACATAAATTAGTTTTAACTTTATATCGTTCTCTTGTATTTACGAAAAAGGTTTCCCGATTGGATTTAAGCAAATAAACTATTCGCACCATGATTGATTTAAAGGCACAAGTTAGCCTTTTAGGCATCCCGTATGATCTAAACTCTTCGTTTTTGCGCGGCCCTGCGTATGCACCAGCTCGCATTCGGTTGATGGAAACCGAGGGTTCGGCAAACGAGTACTCTGAAAATGGAATCTTAGTAAAAAAAGGAGAAACGTATGTTGATGCTGGCGATGTTGTTTTTACCCATGCCGAAACGCAATCAAACATGGAATCAATTTTTGAGCGAGTATCGCTGGAGCTTGAAAAAGGTAAACTACTCTCCCTAGGTGGCGACCATTCAGTTACGTATCCCATCATCATGGCACATTCCATAAAGCATCCTACGCTTTCTATTTTACACATTGACGCGCATGGAGATTTGTATGACAATTTTGATGGCAATCCGTTTTCACATGCTTCGCCTTTTGCGCGCATCCTAGAAAACAATTTGATAAAAAGTCTAACACAAGTTGGATTGCGCACCTTAAATCCAAATCAGCGCGAACAAGCAAAACGTTTTGGCGTAACTCAACTTGAGATGAAGAATTTCAATTATGATTTTATTAACAACTTAAAAGGGCCGCTATATATTTCATTAGATATTGATGCGCTAGACCCCGCCTTTGCACCGGGCGTTTCTCATCACGAGCCGGGTGGATTATCTGTTCGAGAAGTATTGACAATACTGCAAAAGATTAACGTGGAAGTAGTGGGTGCCGATATTGTGGAGTACAACCCCATGCGCGACCATCAAAACATGACGGCCATGGTGGCTTATAAATTTATGAAGGAGCTTATTGAGTTAATGAAAAGATGAAGGAGTTCTTCTGGGTATTGGCACAAATACGGCTATTACTGTTATCGTGTTTGTTAGTGAAGACAACCAAAGGCAAAATATTATTCACTTTCGGGACTTAAAAGTCCCTTTTATCAGACGTCCGAAAATCGCTTCGCTAATTACTCGAACAATATGATTCGGCTTAAAAAACTAAATTGTCGGCAACATATTAGACCATTAAATTATTAACTTTGACAACTGTAATGAGTAAACAGATTGGCATATTTTCATTTTTCGCAGGAGCTGGATTTCTTGACTTAGGATTTGAGAAAACCGGTCAGTACAGTACCCTGTTTATGAATGAATATCACAAGCCTTTTGCTGAAATCTATGTTGCGTCTAGGAAAAAATTAGGTATTACTCAGCCCGTTTTTGGGCATCAAGTCGCTGATATCACTGAAAATTTAACCAATCTAAATTCAGTTTGGTTAGCTGAAAATCTGAAAAAGGCAAAGAAGTCATATGAACTAGTCGGATTTATTGGTGGTCCACCTTGCCCAGATTTCTCGGTGGCTGGGAAGAATAAGGGTCAAAAAGGGGAAAATGGTAAATTGTCGGGGACTTACGTAGAGTTGATTTGTCGTAATAAACCTGATTTTTTTCTTTTCGAAAATGTTAAAGGCTTGTATCGAACCGCGAAGCATAGAGAGTTCTTTGAGGCAATGAAACGTAAGTTGATAAACGCTGGTTATTACATAACTGAAAAGCTAATAAATGCAATTGAGTTTGGTGCACCCCAAGATAGAGACAGAATAATCTTAATAGGTTTTCAGCGAGACACTTTAGGAGATTTTGGTTTCAAATTAAATGGCTCACCAATTATCAAGAATTTTGATTGGGAGAAAAATACATTATTCAAAGCCAAAGATGTGTTTGGGCTGAATTGGCCTACCTTAGAAAGATTTAAAGAAGATTATAAGAAAGAAAGCCCATCAAATATTCCAGTAGAATTAACAGTCGAATACTGGTTTAAAAAGAATAGTGTAGAACAGCACCCAAACGCAAAGCACTATTTTACTCCACGCGCAGGACTCGCAAAGTTTGAAGTAATTGACGAAGGTGATGACCTAAAGAAATCATACAAACGACTACACCGTTGGCGTTATTCTCCAACTGCTGCTTACGGAAATAATGAAGTTCATTTACATCCTTACAAACCAAGGCGAATTTCCGCTGCAGAAGCATTGGCAATTCAGTCTCTACCAAAAGACTTTGTAATACCGGATTATATCACGTTAACAGATATGTTTAAGACAATTGGAAACGGAGTTCCGTTTTTAGCTGCTAAAGGTCTTGCTGAAAATATTTTTGATTTCATTTACAATAATCCGATTAAAGATTTGAAAGTATCACATGCAGAAACTAACAGCAAGCAATATAGTAGCGTTCATCAATCAGCTTGATAAAAAAGCTACTTACAACTATCTCAATCCGAAGAACAAAGCATTGATTGAAATTGTAAATGTTGAGAAACCCGAAGGTCCAATTTGGGTTAATCGCTGGAATCCTGAGAAGGGTGAAACACGGAAAAGCAAAAAACCGACAACAATTTCTGCTGAAATGATTTGGAGAGTTGCGAATGCAATCTCTGTTGGCCAACCATTTAACATTGATAGAATTTTGGGTGCAAGTTTTAACACACGAAGTGTTTTGGAAACATTGCTTGCGTACACACCACAATTTCAATTTTGTTATCCGGGTCGGATTGAAAGTATCGCAGGAGAGTCAAAGATTAAGAGAGGTCATAAGCATTTGATGTGGACACCTGACCAACCGCATCGTTCGGGAATTTTGAAAGAGATTAAAACTGAAATGGTAATTTCAGAAGTTCCAACTTTAGAAGTTGTTTATGATTCTCTTGTGTTGCCAGCTGATTTTAAATCAACGGAAATGAATGTTGATATTCAAAGAAGGCATTCACAAATTCAAGTAGCATTATACATTATTGGAAAGCAATTAAATTTCAGAACTTGGATTGCACAAAATGACAAAGGCATTTTGTATCAACAAAGGAAACTTGGTGAATTGGATGGTGTAATCGTTTCGCTGAAAGATGAAAAACTTTTGTCTGCATATATTGAAGCAAGTCAAGCAGCTTTAATGATAGATTGTATTTGGTTTAAGAACGGACGCCTAATGCCTGCTGTTATGGAAGTTGAACATTCAACTGGTGTAACAAGTGGCTTGACAAGAATGAAAAATTTTCAAGACAAATTCATTCCGTTGCAAGATGTCCGTTATGTGATTGTCGCACCTGATGAAGATAGAGCCAAAGTAATTAAGGAAGCTAACAAGCCGCAATTCCATTCTCTCAAAACCCGCTTTTTTCCTTATTCCGCTGTTGAAGAACTAACAGCACTTTGTCAAAAGAGAAAACTTAGAGGCGTCACCGAAGAGTTTTTGGATTGCTACATGGAATCTGTTTTGCAAAACTAATATGTGGTGGTTTTGTCGTTACCAATCAACAAGGTACATTTTTGACGTTGATAACATCTTTTTAAATCCATTACCCACCTCACACTTCCGCCTTCCGAGTTTTTAACTCCGCCCTCCCAGCAAATAGGTGTGGCAACCGAGTAAAAAGCATCCTCACGCAAGTCTTTTGCTTCGAAGTCGGAGCAAAAAGCTCCGCTGCCGGAGTTATTGCCTTCGCTGCCCGAGTTAAAAGCTTGGGTGGCCGAGTAAAATGCTCTGAAAGGGGAGTTATGAGGTGGAGGGGGGTACTTCATAGGTGGGTGGGGTACTTCATAGCCTCAAAATCGGGCTGTTTTGGGGGTTGGCGTGGCAGTGGCAGGTTTTGCGGTTGGCTTTGTAAAGCGGTGCGAAAGGTCGTTTTAAATGGCCTATGCACCTTTGCTTGGCGTCTCTGATTACGTCACGGTGTCATCAAATCTTTGATTTGTTTATAGTTCTGATTCGTGCCCCACCCTCTTAGCGGACGCTAAGACCCCAAACTTCCGAACGTCCGCTCATATTCAAATAAAATAGATAACCGAGTTTTCATTATTTTATGGTAATGGAGGAAGCAATACCAAAACAACATGCCGAGTTTTTAACCGTAACTTGTTTAGAACGGAAACCCTTATGGCTAATTTTATTTATTTAATTAATAGCAGCAACAAAGGCATGGAAAGTAAGCATTAGCAAGTTCGTTTACTGAATCCATAGATCATAAACCAACGAAAAGTGTAATGTTTCCATATTGCTGAATTGGAGAATCTTTATATTGAGCAGTTCTTAATCGCTGACTAATGGCGATACCTAATCGTTGATATCCAATAACAATTCCAGATTCGAAATCAAGAAAGAATCTTGTTAGATCATCAGGACTAATAGTGTAAACAGAATTTTTACCTGTGAAGAACCCTCCCTGTAAAGTTGAATTGTCTGAGAATGCAGTAAAGGCGGGCTTCATAAAGAAAAAAAGTTGGTACTTTTTAAATTCTGCTGTTGTGCTTGCAGACTCGTGGGCACCTGGTTTTTCGTAATTCGAAAAATAAGACCGAAAAACGCCTGCTCTAAATTGAAGCCCAGCCGTTAGATTATTAGTAAGTGTGCCTATGTTAGCCTCAAGCAAGCCAATAACTTCAAGCTCGCTAGATGGCGCAATTAGCAGCTTTTCATAACGTATCAAGTAATTTAAGATGACATCGTTTTTTACTTGGTTACCCCAACCTTTTGGAGTTGCTGAGCCAATTTGTTCGTGCACCCAAGTCTGTGTAGCTCCCGCTAAAGAGGCTGGCCCTATTAATCCAAAATCAAACTCGGTGGTTAATTTTTGTTTTTTTACGTTATCGGATGATATCAGCGTATGAGCACCATACAAAACACCAGCATAGGGGCGGTCGCCAAATAATATATCCGTTCGCTGAATGTTGGATGGTATATATTTCTTGGTTGAGGCCAATACCAAAGATGTTATCTGATTCATTGTTGAGCGGGATCAAAAGCTTTGACAAAAACCTTCGTCTTGACTTTTTAGTATAATAAACATCTACTCTTGTACCATTGGTATAAAACCGATCGGTCCCTTTTCCACGCGGACTGATCAAATCGTTATCTTCTGATATCTTGATAAATTGAATACGACCTCCGTTTTGACCGTGAACTTGGTGGTATAACCCAAAGGCGAGAAGTAGTAAGCAAAAGATAAAATTCTTGTTCATGTTTGTTCTATTCCAAAATATTGATTTTAATTAAGCCGGATTTTCAATAAATGATTCTCTTTACACAGGATCGGCATCTTCAGAACTATAGAGAATTCTGGGTTTTTGAACTTCGCCAATTAAAAAACCGTATGCTTTAAGTCCATTGATATGATCAAAGATGATTTTGATAATGGCCGTAAGGGGTATAGATAAAATGATGCCAGGAATACCCCATACCATTTCACCAATTACCAAGGCTATAATTGTTGAAAGTGGGTTAATTTTTACTTGTGGCCCCAAGATTAGTGGTTCTAAAATCCAGCCTCTAAAAAGTTGAATCAAAGCATAGATCACAACGATGCCTGTTAGCAAATATAAATCAGCGCCATTTACCAAGGCCAGTAAAACATTAAGGGCTGTCCCTAAGATATTGCCTAAATAAGGTATTATTTCAAAAAGTCCGCACACAATAGCCAATAGCAGGGCATTCTTCAGGCCCAACACGGAGAAGCAAAGGGCATAGATTATCCAAAGGATAACAATAATTTTGCTGACACCCGACAGATATTGTTGAGAAACACCAGCCGCACTTGAAATAATTTCATTCGTCTCTTTCTCATTCTCTGGGTGAGCTAATTGAACTAAAAAGTTTTTAATATGATTTCGATAATAGAGAAAGAAAAGAACATAAATCAATACGAATATCAGCTTTGTTAAAAAAGTCAAAAACGAACCGGCCGCTAAGGAAAGAATTTCGATAACAATACCTTCTTTATCAATAATAAATTGCGATTGAACATTTTTTGCAATGCCAAAATGATCAAACAGATACTGCTGAAAGCTATCAGTTGATTGGAAAATCTTTTCGCGGATTGTTACAATACCATTTGCCAGAGCTGTGATCTGCCAACCAACAATGATGGCGATGACGGAAATGATTAACAGCAAACAAACCAAGCAAGTTAGTGCTGCGGCAATGCGCGAAATATTTCGATTTTCTAGCCATCGACACAAAGGGAGAAATAATGCTGATAGAATCGCTGCTATACATATAGGCACCAAAAGGTTTTTTGCAAAATACAAGCCAGCAAAAGCAAGAAATAAAATTGCTAGTTTCTTGATAACAGAAACGTCAGTTAAAGAATTCATGCGGTTTTTTTTATGGTTGATTCAGCGTTTTAAGAAGAATGACTCTGAGCTTCTCGAAAGATTCATACGGGCCTTGAGATGAGAAAAGATTTACAAGCCTAGGTGCAAGGGTTCCACCTGGATCTATATGAAGTTGGTAATCAATCTCAATTGTATCATCTGAGACTTGGCTTATCTTCCAAATTTCATCCGATTTTCTCACCCTCACAAAATCTTCCTTTTCAGGGATGTAGTTTGGTTCTGAATATGATTGCACCCTTAGCGATTGATTGGACTTATCTTCCATAACTTTTAAATGAAGTATTAAATCGCGGTTCTTTACCGTTAGTGGAGATTGGATCTGCTTATAATAAATCAGTTCAGCATCTGATATCTTTTTAAGCAACGAAATCGCCTTTGTGTCAAAAGCCCATTCAATATGGCCTTCTACATCCAATAGCACCTTAGCTAAATCTTTTATCGTGCCTTTTAACACTGCTTCTACTTTTATGGAGTTGAATTGGGAGTTTTCTTCTTTCAAACTGTAAACCGAAATACCGTCTTTCTTTTTCTTTAGCGTCCAATCATGTTGTGAATAACATGCCGTAAACCTTATGAGGAGCATCGTAAGTGCAAAGAATATTGACTTAGTCATAAGTTTTGAGTTTTTGTTAGTTTCAGCCCAGATCAAGATTTGTTGCAACTTTTGGAATCAAATACCATCGTCCAGCTGATCTTAATATTTTGATGCGGTGCACACCCAAATCCTTCTTCTGCGCGTACAATATCATAGGCACTGCTACAAAGCTCACCAAAATGGGTACGCTTATGCTTCTGATTAGGCCGTCTATTTTTGATAAACTATAAGCTTAACAAACGTCTTATGTTTTCTTCAACACCATAATTCTCTACTGAAAAATCTATTCCAGGCTCTGCGACTTTTGTATTTGGTAAATTACTTTTAACCAAGGACTTGATTCGTATACGTTGTTCTTGGGTATAGGCTCTACCTATAAGTAGTAAATCTACTTTGTGTAATGAACTTACCTTTTCCATTCCTTCTTTCTCGCTCAAGGTTCCATAAACACTTACATTTCCTAAAGTACTCAACGAACGAACTACCTGGTCTCTCATATAAGGATTGCTACCAAAAATGACAATCACTTTTGCGTTGTCATGCTCTGAAATAATTTCTTTGACTAATTCCATGCGTTGTTCTACTTTGAAAAGTGTACTATCTAAAATTTAAAAGTTAAATCAGTATTTATATAGCTTACATTTTTATTTGGACCTGTTTCCTTGATGAAGTCACCTGAAGTAAATGTTGCGTAAGATGTCATAAATGTTATGTGTGGATTTATTTTCAAAAGTAAAGTCATATTTAGCTGATTGCCTATATAATCAGCATTGGCGGAATTTCCGGCTCTGTACAAGGTAGAAGCAGGAGTATAAATTCCGTCATTGGCATTTTGCCGCCAAAACACTCCCCAGCTTGGCATGAAAAGTAAATTCTTCAACAGCACTGAAGTCAACGAAACACGAACTACTTTTAAATTTGCAGGGCCAATCGGGAGCGCAGGGGGACCAAAGTAAAAACCTGTTGGGAAAAGCGCGTTAAATGTGCCCAGCCTATTACTTGCCGTGCCGTCATCTCCACTGCTGATTGAGGCTCCGATTCCAATAGTTGATTTCAACAATTGGGCAGGTAATCTATAACTAAAATTTACTGTGCTTCCCCACGCTGCGATGCTGTAATTAGCAAAAGTACCTGTCTGAAAGAAATTTTCGGTTTCATAATCAAGTTTTTTGTACCTGCCATTAAATTTAAAACCAAACGTGTGTCTATCCTCTTCACCACTTCCTTTTTCAAACAACGCCAGCTTATTTTTGATGCCGAAATAATAGACATCTAAACCAAATCCCTTCATCGGTGCTAATGAAGAATAAATGCCCCAAAAAGTTGTGTTTGAATCACCAGTATTATCAAAAGTGCTTTGTTTATTTATAACGGGTTGCGCCAGAAATGTTTCAATATTTACGGCTTTAGTTTTTACAATCATTCGAATTGCATCAAAAGCAAGTCGCTGATTAGGACCTTCACGTGGTTCTACTAATTTTCCGTTGCCATAATGTAATTCTTGTCTACCCGATCTTAACGTAAAGTTTTTCTTCTTGTCGCCAAAGGATATGTCAAAAAAAGCTTGGTTAACGTCCAGAACATCTTTATCAAAAATTGGCCTGGGGCCTCCTTGCCTGAAGGATGTAGTGCTTGAATTTAGCTGCGTAAAAACCCTGAAATGCTCTGAAAGGTGTATGTCCGCATGTAAAAAGCTTCGCTGTTGAAAATAGCCATTATCGGTATGTGGCGAAGCCCCGAGGTTTTCATTGTGATAATATTCAAACCTCAATCTACTTTCACCACCTAACGTGATAAAAGCTGCTTTGCTCTTGTTCAATGGAATAAACTTGAATTTATCCAAGCCCTCTGTTCTAAATGAAGCATCTTTCAAGTAGCTCCAATCTTCATCATATCTCAAAGGAGGATAAACATGTTTTGCTGAAGATAAGGAGTCTAAATCAACTTTACTTTGAGCTTTTAAATAAGCAGAAGGAAAAATCAACGAGAAGCAAAGTGAGAAAATGGATGAAATATGTTTGTTTCTTTTCATGGAAATCTAAGAGACTGAATAAGTAGTATTTGACTGAGGCTTATACTTATGAATGGTACAAGTTTTTCACCAAGCGAAAAGTTAAGAGAGACTGCTAAAAAAACACTGGGCTTTCTCATATGAAAGCCCAGTGAGCATAGTTAACCATATTCAATAATTAACTATTTCTTTTCCGGCCACTTAAGGCCATCTTTAAAGAATGTGCCATTCATTAAACTCAATGGGCCGACAAAACGACCAAAGAATTTAATGCCTTCAAACTGCAATGCTTTGGCTCGAGCCGCATCTTTAAGTGTTAAGTTATTCTGCAACTCGGCATATAACCCATTTATATTGGTAAGAATACATCCTGCCTGACTTAACCTGTTCATGGCAGCAATATCTACCTCTTTACTCCACGATGCACAAGCATCTGTTACTATATACACATCATACCCTTGAGACAATGCTGTTAAAGATGGGAACATGACGCATAAGTCGGATGTGATGCCGGCAATGATTAATTTTTTTCTGCCCGTCTTTTCTACGGCTGCTTTAAACTTTGCATCGTCCATTGAATTGTAAAATTGCTGACGGTCAATGACCTCCTGCCCTGGAAGTTCTGCCAGCAGTTCTGGAAATAAAGGACCGGCAGGACCATTGCCACCGCCACCGGTTGTGGTAAGCACTATAGGTACTTTAAAAATCTTCGCCATTGCGGCTAATGCCACTGTATTACTTTTTAATAACATGGGTTCCATAGACTGACAACCCAAAATCAAATTTGTCTGATGGTCAATTAGTAACAATACGGAATTGTCTGGGTCTATTCTTCCCAGGAAATCGCTTTTGGTTTTAGACTGCGACCAACTGGTAAAACTGGTTACCATTAAAAGAGCTAAAGCTGCGAAATAAATTTTTACTTTTTTCATTTTACTTTTTTTTAAATTGTTTGAATTAATTGCTTGAACTATTGATTGATTACTACTTTACTTGATTATTAATTTTCTAGAACTGAGAAAGGGCTTGCAATTGGGTCTCCTTTCATTGCAGAATGGTCTAAGTAGATATAATTGTACTCTCTCTTTGTGAAAAGCCATTTGCCATTTTTCTTCACAAGGCTGTCTGAATAAACCGCATAATTGTAATACCCTTTTTTGCCCTCTTTAAATTGCCCTGCTTCTAATATGTAGAATAATGCAGATGCCTGATTGCCGGTGATACTAATGGTGTAGTTGGTTGGATAGTTGATAAAATAATCAAGCGATTTCATTCTTGGCAAAAACACTTTCATGATTTCTTTCTTACTAACCAGACTGCTAAACATTGGAGCTTTTATTGTCCAAACTGCATCATCGTCCCATATCTTAGAAAACGAGGCAGAATCCGCTCTCATCACTGCATCAGAAAATCCATAAGCTAAAGCGGCAATATCTTGCCTGTCTTTTACTGTATTTAATTCTTGCCGAAGCGAATCTACAGTTGTTGATAAATTTGTGTGGCTTTCATTATTCCCAGCTTTATCCGAGCAGGAAATGAAAAATTGTGTTAGGAAAACAAGCATTAAACTGATTTTTATTAGTTTCATTCTTTCATCTTTTTGATTGTACTTAATTAAAGAGTGGAGTCATATCAATAAAAACTCTGTTGCTGGTTGCCAACCCTTGGTCATCTCTTTCTATGATAGTAACGCAAGGAATAGTTACTACACTGCTGTCCTTCTTTTGATAGTCAATATGGGCTTCCAGTACAATTGTTTTTTCTACTGAAAATACATTGATGAAATTGTGGTTCATTGATTGAATAGAACTCCAAAAAGCTGCAATATTTTTTAGTATTTCTTCTTTGCCAGTAACTACCGGGTTGTTGCCCATTTGAAAGGAAACATTATCGGCAAGTATACTTGCAAATCCATCGAGATTAAAACTATCTGAATGGAGGTAAGATTTTTTTAACCAATCAAATCCATCTGTGGAAAGGTTGGACGATTTTAGTTTATCTATTTTCATTTACTTTAGTTTTATAGGATGCCAGTCCCAGTTGTTACCTGATTTGTTTTTTGCAATGTGACCTATACCAGGAAATGGAAAATGATAGCCCATCATTAAGAGTTTATTATCGGCTGCTTTATCCAATATTTTTCTTCTTACTGCCATTGCTTTTGTACCATCCATATCATAGCCACCATACCAATCGGGATGTTCAGTCGCAATTACAAAATGACCAGCAACGTCAACTGTGTGGAGAAAAGTAGTTTTGCCTGAAGTGATCTCAAGGGTTATATGGCCCGGTGTATGGCCAATAGAAGAAATGGCTTTTATGCCCGGCACAATTTCATCTTCCTTATCAATAAAAACAAGTTTGTGTTTTGTTAGCGGAGCCAGTTTTTCTTTTATAACCGTTTTTGTTACATCATTCTTTAAGTCTTCTGCACTGGTACTTTCTACTACCGGAATCCAGTAATCCCATTCCCCTTTCCAGATATAATAAGTTGCATTAGCAAACGCAGGAACTCCTTGAGGTGTTAATACTCCCGCTATATGGTCTGGGTGGGCATGCGTTAAAATAACGGTATCAATTTCACTGGTTCTTATTCCAGCTTTTTTTAAATTTTCCTGCAGCTTGCCACCCGTTCGTTCCTTCATTCCGGGTATAAGGTATTCACCCATACCTGTGTCAATCAAAACCAAATTTTTGCCAGTATTAACCACAAGTGATATAGACTGATTGGTAACAGATTTTTCAGGAAGTTTGTGTTCTCTTAATACCTTTTCAACTTCTTCCTGCTTTGCATTTACTGCGTAAAAACCTGAAGGGAAAGTGAGGGTACCATCGCTTATGGCAGTACACTTAAATGCACCAATTTTAAAATGATGAAAATCTTTATTGGCTTCATTGGGCAAAGCAAACAATTTGTTTGTACCCAGCAATACTCCTGCACTTGCTAAAGCTGTAAGTTTTAAAAACTCACTTCTTGATAATTGATTTGAATTGAATTTACTCATTTTGTTTATTTTTAAATTTAAAAATCTATTGTACCGTATTTTCCTGAATGGTATTCATGATAAGCAAGCTCAATTTCATTTTCGGCATTCATTACAAATGGGCCGTGGGCTATAATTGGCTCTGGTATAGGTTCACCACCAAAAAGCATAATATCTGTAATGCTTTCCGTTTCATTTTTGAAATGAACGGAATCGCCCTCCTTCCCAAATAAAGCCAACCCAGCACCAGTCAACTTTTCATTATTACTTACCGTTTCGCCAATAGGTATGTAAGCAAACACATTAAATTCAACTCTTATTGGAATTGAAATTTCGCTATTGCCAGCCAATTGAATGTGATACGCAAACAGGGGTGAAAAAACAGGTATGGGTGAATTGACTTCTTTAAATGAACCAATTAGAACCCTTACGGTACTCTCACCCATTTTCACTTCCTGTATGTCTTCGCTTTGCAGTGGAAAGTACTGCGGTTCGTCATTTTTAAATTTTGCAGGAAGGTTTATCCATAATTGAAAACCATGTAAGATGCCTCCTTCTGCTAAGTAAGCAGGTGTTGGCTTTTCATCGTGTACAATGCCCGATGCCGCCATCATCCACTGTACCCCACCTGCACCAACAATGCCGTGATGTTTCCTGCTGTCCTTATGCTCCACCTCACCGCTTAACAAATAAGTGAATGTGCAAAAGCCTTTATGAGGGTGTGCGCCCGTTCCTCCACTTTTAGAACCGGGCTTATGAACAACTGGACCCATGTGGTCTAAAAAAACAAACGGGTTTACATCATTTACTTCATGCGATGGTATTACTCTCCTTACTTTCATGTCTGGCCCTAGCGGTGCAAGTTGTCCGTGTGTTTTTTCTATAACTTTCTTGTACATAAAATATGTGTTAAAATATTCGTTTTTACAAAAAGGGATAATCTGTGTATCCTTTTTCGCCACCGCCATACATCGTAGCACGGTCGGGGTGATTGAGTTGGGCTTTTAATTCAAAGCGTTTTGGTAAGTCAGGGTTTGCTAAAAACAGTGCTCCGTAAGAAATCATCTTGGCAATACCTCTTTCTAACTCCCCTTCACCCGTTTCGCTGGTATAACCTCCATTGGCCATCACCAAATGTTTTGTTAGCCTGCCAAATGTTCGAATTACATCTTTGGGGTATTGGGGCAAATGATCAATGGGGAACATTGGATTCATCAAATGGATATATGCCAATGGTATTTTATCCAATTCCGAAATCAAATAGGTAAAGAGTTTTGTTGGGTTGCTGTCAATAATACTGTTAAAAGGAATGCTTGGAGAAAGTTTAATGGCTACTTTGTTTTGGCCAATAGCATTTACCATAGCTTGCATTACTTCTATTACAAAACGACATCTGTTCTCAATGCTTCCTCCGTATTCATCTGTTCGCTGATTGGCACTTTCAACCAAAAATTGGTTGGGCAGATAACCAAAAGCTGCATGTAGTTCAACGCCATCAAAACCTGCTTGAATAGCATTGATTGCGGCTTGCCTGTAATCTTGAACAATTTGTTTGATTTCAGCATTCTCCAATGCTCTTGGTGTTTCGTAGTGTTTTGGCCCTTGAGAAGTAAAATGCTCTTGCCCCTGAATGGCAATAGCAGAAGGAGCAACAGGCAAAACGCCTCCTTTATCAACGGAGTGACCAACACGACCTGTATGCCACAATTGAGCAAAGATTATCCCTCCTTTATCATGAATAGTTTTTGTTACTTTTTTCCAGGAAGCTATTTGATTTGGTGTATAAATGCCCGGTGTAAAAGGACTGCCTAATGCTTGTTCTGAAATATTGATAGCTTCAGTAATCAATAACCCTGCAGTTGCCCGCTGGGCATAATACAAAACTGTTAAATCACCCACGACCCCGTGCATGTCAGCCCGACTTCTGGTCATGGGAGCCATTGCCATGCGGTTTTGCAGCCTTGCATTTCCAAGTTTTGTTACCTCTAAAAGTCTCATATTTATTTTAGTTAAATTGAATTATGTTATTTTAACCCTTTGACAACAATAGGGGTCAGAGAAATTACTTGAGAAACTCCATTAACTTCGCCAACCAAAAAGAGGTAAGTAGATTTTAAATTCAAATCAATATGTTTTACTCTTTGAATTATTGGCGCATCTTTTGAAAAAGTGAGTGTATCATAATTTTCATCGTACCTAACTAGGTGCATGGGTAATAGCGATATCACTCTTTTTTCTTGTGCAAAAAGATTGAGTGAAATAAAAACAGCGAGTATGAACAAAGCAAACTTTCTGTTTGACCCTCTGACAAATTGATATGCGATATAAAAATTCATATCGCAAAAGTATTTGTCCAGCTATATTTTGAATGGTACGAAAATCGTATTTTATGGTATTTAAGAAACCATTATAAATGAACGGGCAATAGTCAAACCATATTGAATAAAAATTGTGGTTGGTGCTTTGCCATCAACGTCATTATTTTTGCATATGCTCATCTGTCAATGGCTTTACCTCTTAACATATTCGTAACATAGAAAGGTCTGTAGGGAGGATCGAGTAAGTATCA
Organism: Cyclobacteriaceae bacterium; assembly: GCA_044349005.1. Taxonomy (GTDB): domain Bacteria; phylum Bacteroidota; class Bacteroidia; order Cytophagales; family Cyclobacteriaceae; genus ELB16-189. The sequence continues at coordinate 12,592 of JBIKRT010000021.1, read as the reverse complement.
AAACCATGATTTTGCAATAGTTATTTTATACGAAACCAATTGAAATAAAAATTATTTTTTGGGATGCAACCTTTTAATTTTTTTAAGGTAAATAGTTAAACTATCTCCAATTATATGAAGCACTACTTCAAGGTATTTTATCGAAATCTTTTCAAAAACAAGCGTTATGCATTTCTTAACATAGCCAGCTTAACGGTTGGCCTTACCGCATCTATGCTCATTATGCTTTGGGTGTTGGACGAATATAGTTTTGATCAATTCCATACTAATAAGGATCGATTATACCAAGTATGGGATACTCAACGATATTCCGGCAGCGTGTTTACGTTTCAATCAACCCCGGGCCCATTGGCAGAAGGCTTGAAGACACAATTTCCTGAAGTAGCCGATGCCACGCGTCTGTTCGATGCAACGGGTTTACTTGCATTTAGCGAAAAGAGTTTTACGGAAAGCGGAATCTATACGGATGCAAGTTTTTTTAACATGTTTACATTTCCCTTGGTGAGTGGAAATAGCAATAAACTGCTCGAAAACAATTCGTCCATTGTTCTTTCGGAAAGGCTTGCAAAAAAACTTTTTGGAAATGGAGAAGTGCTGGGAAAATCAGTCCGATTTCAGAATAAAAACGATTTTATGGTCACGGGCGTGTTTAGAGACGTACCCCAAAATTCAACTCTTCAATTTGATTACGTGCTTCCTTTTGAAGTTTTTATGCGCGATAACGAATGGCTTACAAACTGGGGCAACAACGGTGTGGATACTTATATAACCTTGAACAATTCTAACGATGAAGAAAAGGTGAATGAAAAAATTCACCACATCGTGAATAAATATAACAAGGAGTCGATAGTAGAACTATTCATTTGGCCATACGCTAAGTCAAGGTTGTATTCCAATTTTGTTGATGGAAAACCTGCTGGTGGAGGAATTAAGAACGTAAGGAACATGACCATTGTAGCGTTGATCATTTTGGCGATGGCTATCATAAATTTTGTAAACCTTTCCACTGCGCGTTCGGCCGTGCGTGCAAAGGAAGTAGGCGTAAAAAAGGTAGTAGGTGCGGCAAGGTGGCAATTAATCTCCCAGTTTATTGTAGAATCTTTTGGCTTTACCCTCATAGCCACTATTGTTGCCATGGGCTTGGCGTATCTTCTTATACCTTTTTACAATCAAGTTACCCAAAAACATCTCGTTATAGATTTCTTTGAACCCAGCATCTTATTAGGTCTTTTAGTAGTAGTGCTGACAACCACAATTCTGGCAGGTCTCTACCCAGCTTTTTTACTTTCTTCATTGAAGCCATCGTCCATTCTCAAAGGCAAGAGTGATGGTGGGCGGGGAGCTTTATTAAGGAAGGCATTGGTAGTCATTCAATTCGGCATGACCGTCATTTTACTATCCACTGTGTTTACTGTTTTCAAGCAAGTCGATTTTATACTAAACAAAGATGTGGGCTATAGAAGGGATAATGTGTTGATCTATCGGCCTTCTGCTATAGTTAAACAAAGTAGTGAAGCTTTCTTTCGTGAAGTAAGAAATCTGTCGGGAGTTGTAGGTGTGTCGTCCGCACAGTCGGTGCCGTATAGCATTGGAAATAATGGCGATTTAGAGTGGGAGGGTAAGCCTAAAGATCAGCAAGTGCTTGTGCAGAATTATGGGGTAGATTATGATTTGATACCCACAATGCAAATGACAATAATAAAAGGTCGAAACTTTTCAAGAGACTTTGCTTCAGATAGTAATGCGATAATAATCAGCAAACAATTGGCCGACATCATGGGCTTCGATGACCCGATTGGAAAAAAAGTAAATGAAAAGTATTCCATCATAGGGGTTGTAAGTGACTTTAATAGCTGGAGTTTGTACGAAGGTCTTAATCCGCTGCTGCTGCGTTTAGATTATGACCACAACCGGGTATTTGTAAAGGTTGCCCCCAATCAAGCAAATGAAGTGATGAAGAAGCTGGAAGCTCTTCATAAAAAATATGATGATGTCTTCCCATTCAGTTCAGACCTTATGGATGACGGATTCAAAAGACAGTATTCGTTTGAGACTACCATGGGTAAACTCTCGAGCGCATTTACAATAATTGCGGTGTTAGTATCCTGCTTAGGATTGATTGGTTTGGTATCTTATACAGCCGAGAAAAGAGCGAAGGAAATAGGTGTACGGAAAGTGCTAGGAGCCACGATTTCAGGTGTGGTTATGCTACTTTTCAAAGACTTTGGCAAATTGATTCTTTTGGCATCTTTGTTATCTGTCCCTATCTCTTATATGGCTGTTAATGACTATCTGGAAAAGTTCGCATATCATTTTCAGCCATCTCCATTGTTGTTTGCGTTGCCTTGCTTGGCTGTATTTGTGCTGGCTTTTATAAGTGTTTTTTATCAATCGTTCAAAGCTGCTTCTACCAATCCGACTGAGGTGTTAAGAAGTGAATAATAACCTACCCCATTGAATTAGTTTAAGATATTTGATATAATTGATTAATATTAACTACGATAATCAAGCGAGATACTTAAAACAGGTCGGGAGATTTCTAAATTGGCTAGCCTGTTTTTTAAAATGACCTGCGAGATTAGTTAATTTCTTTGTCAAATCGCTACTGATATTGAAAATTTACCAGAACAGAGTGCTTAACTTTAAACTCTATAAATTACTGAATTGACATGCTTCATTTTTAAGTGTACAAGCCAAATCTCTTTCAAAATAGAACTCACCAAAAAATTACCCGTTAATAAACTGCATATTTCCACCTTCCAATTTTTTGCTTCGGTTCTTGCCCAAGTTGCCAAACTTGTACTTGATGGTAACCTGTATGTACTGGGTACGGAATCTGAATGTCATGTCGTGAGAAACGGAAGAGTTAGGTATGATGCTTCCCCTACTAACCATCGTACCAAGTATATCATTGGCTAGCAATCCGATGATCCACTTGCTATTTTGTGTTTTGTAATTGAACTGAAATGAGAGATTGTACATGGGGTCATAGCGATCGCTTAACCCGCGTGAATAATTCATCATCCGAAATCCGATCTCGGTATCTAGTTTTTTGCTAAAAATAAATCGGTTGTTGAAAGCACCACTAAAGGAATATAATTGGGTAGTAGCGATGTAGATGTTTTTTGTCATCCTCACGTCTGTGAAGTTGAAATTAGAGTTCGCCCTCAACTTCCAGAAGGGTGCTAAATCAAAGGAGGCAGATAGGAAACCGCCATAACTTAATGCATCGCCCACGTTTTCTGTAACGTTGGTCATACGGTTTTTATCATCTGAAAATGAATATGATTCCATAAAATCTATAATGTATCTTCCGTATACTCGGGTGGTCAGATTGAATTTAGAACTTATGTACCGATGCTCAAGGATAGCTTCGTGATGGATTGATGGTAGCAATTGGGCATTACCCCTGCGTAAATTGAGTGTGTCAGGTTGGTTGGGGATAGTGTAAAGCGAGTATAAATCGGGATATTGAATTTTCCGTAGGGCATCTAATTGTATCACATTTTTCTTACTTGCTTCCCATTGTAAATTGAGTGTTGGGTAAAACGTGGTGAGGTCAAAATTGACGGCATCAAAGCCGTTTCCCTTCGCATTAGTCTTTGCATTCTCAAGGCGCATGCCTGGACGGATGCTCAATATGTTGCTTGCCTTGAACAGGTAAGAAGCATACACGGCTGCCTTTTGATTGTCATAGGTAAAGTCGTTATTGAAGTTGGGAGTACTATCAGTGAATGTTGTTGATTTATTGTCCGTATGAATAAGCACATAGTCTACGCCCAAGTTCATTGTGTTATTTTTCGAAACGAGTTTAGTGTACTCGCTTCTTCCTCGTAGCGCATAATTATCAATGCTTAAATCTTCTCTCCCCGCACCCGAACCATATTGACGGGAGTTATTCAACGAAAACAGTGTGCCTGAGATTTCGGATTCCATCAAGTTGCCTTTCCCCATGGTTACCTGATGATTGACTGATAAAGTGTTCTCCCATTCTTTCGGAGCGGATTGGGTAGTTGTGGTGATGCCTATGTCAGTGGGCTTGGTAATAATGGTTCTGGCATCCATCGCATCAGAATGGAATGAGGTACTGTGCTCTACCGTAATCACGTTTAGACTGTCCAAATAAAAATCAGTGCCAATGGTAGCGGTGCGCATTGAATGGTGTAATTGATTACGAATATCACCGGCAAAAAGCAGCGAGTAGTTAGGTGTATTTATTCTTTTGTAGGCAGTTTCCATCAACAGAAACCTATCATCGCTAGTTAAGAAAGTATACACGTTGGTCTTTCCTGAAAATCGATTGACATTAAACGAACCGTTGAAAAAGCCAAATGTATTCGCTACAAGGGCAGCGTTACCATTCACGCCTTGCTGCTTATTTTTTTTCAACACAATATTAATTGTGGCGGAACCACTCACCGATGCAAAACGTGGATTGGCACCCGTGATTAACTCAAGTTTTTCGACATTGCCGGTTTGTATTTGCTGTACCACATCCGATGCATTGATGTTTGATTTGCGCCCATTGACTAGTACCACCACTTGGTTGCTACCACCATAAGAAAGCGCACCCGTTCCATTTTGTGAAATGCCAGGCAGATTAGTGGCCACGTCTGTCAATGACTTACCAACGGCCATCGGGTCGTTAGCCACATTGTAGATGGTCATTCCCGGTTTTGATTCTAACACCACCTTGGAAGCCGATATGCTTACTTCTCCTAGCATTTTTACATCTTCTTTGAGCAATATGTTGCCGAGATCAAGATGTTCTGCAGTGAGTGCTACTTTGCTCTTGAAGGGCTCAAATCCCGTCATTGTTATCACTAGTAAATAGGTGCCTTGGGGTGCTTTTGTAAATTCAAACTTTCCAAATTGGTCTGTAACTGTAAACTTGACTCGTGTACTATCTTGCTCAAAAAAAAGACGCACCGTGGCACCGGGCAAAGGTTTTTTACCATCGTCAGTAAGCAAGCCGCTGAGCATGGCATGGTTTAGTTGAGCGAATGTAAGTAAAGGCATCAATAATAACATTGTCAGCAATATCTTTTTTAGTGGGTTCATAAGTAGATAGATTAGGGAAGACGCCATGAGCGTGTATTTATGAGGGCAAAGCTGCGACCTGAAATCTTAACCAAAAAGTGGGCATGAGTTAAACCTGTGCTGCAAAAGGTTAAAAGGGTTAACAAAAAGTTAATGGCTGCTAAATGCATGAATATGATCACCAATTCGAGTTATTTTTGCATATGGGTAAAGTAAGGATTATCACTATTGCGGTTGTCGCTGCCTTTGTGGCGATGGTAGTTGTTCAGGTGATTTTGATGAGTAAAGCCGTAGAGGCCAACCGCCAAACATTTGCCAATCGGGTCAATACGCTGCTGCATGAGGTAAGCGATCGCTTCAAGAAGACCGATCAATCAAGTCAACTTCCACATTTGAATATGGACAAACTTGACAAAGCCAATTTAGCATTGCTAGAACACGAGTTAAATGCCACTTTACGTGAAGTCTTGAAAGAGAATGACATGGACTTGCCTTATCAGCTAGGAATATACTTGCACCAACAAGAAAAAAAAGTACTTACCTATGCATTTGGAGCGTTCCGAGATCGAATTGACTTAGGTCAATGCATGAATTCGTATGATGCACGATATAAATTTGCTCAATTCTCTTTAAATGGATCTTCGCATACAAGAGAATTTGATTACCATATTGTTATTCACTTTCCCAACCTGTCGCGTTACCTTATCTCGCAGATTACTGGGCTGATCATTATTTGCATTCTATTTGCCATTATCTTAATCTATACATTCATTTATTTTCTTCACACTATCTACAAGCAAAAAAAAGCAGCAGATATAAAAAACGATTTTATCAACAACCTTACCCACGAATTTAAAACACCTTTGTTTTCCATTGGCTTGGCCTCAAGTTTTCTCAAGCGAGACCCTTACCTCAAAAGCTCGACAGAGCTATCACGACACTTGTTGCTAATTGATAACGAGAATAATCGCATGAAAAATCACGTAGATAAGATATTGCAGATGGCATTGATTGATTCCGATAATTTTAGCTTGGAAAAAAGCACGGTTGATTTGCACCAACTCATCCACGAAACAATTATTGGTTTTGAACTATCTATTGCCAGCAAGTCGGCTAATATTGCGCTGGAACTCAATGCTGCTCACTTCTTTATAGAGGGCGATGGGGTTCATTTAAAAAATATGCTTTACAACTTAATTGATAATTCGTTAAAATACAGTAATGAAAACCCCATCATAAAAATTGAAACAAAAAACATAAATGTAATGGAGCGAAATAAAACACAGGGTATATTGGCAATACTTGTACAAGATAATGGAATTGGCATGAGCGAAGAGGTGCAAAAAAATGTGTTTGAGAAATTTTACCGTGGCGAGAAGGGAGACGTGCATACAGTAAAAGGATTTGGGTTAGGACTTAGTTATGTGAAGAGTATTGTAAAGGCACACCAAGGAACGCTGTCACTTACCAGCCATTTGGGCGAAGGCAGTATCTTCACCATCAATTTACCACAACTTGGGACGAAATGAAAACTAGGCTATTGCTTGCTGAAGATGACGAAACGCTGGGGTACTTATTGCAAGAATATTTACAACTGAATGACTTTGAAGTAACATGGGCGAAAAATGGAAAAGAAGCATTGGATCAGTTTAAGCTGTTGGATTTCGCCATTGCGATAGTAGATGTGATGATGCCTATAAAGAATGGGTTTGCGCTCTTAGTTGATATGAAAACATTAAACGCGGAATTTCCCGTACTGCTTCTTACTTCCAAAAGCTTGAAGGTGGATAAGCTAAAGGGTTTTAGAGCAGGAGCAGATGATTATATTTTAAAGCCTGTGGATGAAGATGAATTGATTGCACGTATCCATGCCGTGTTAAGGAGGTCAGGAAAAGTAAATACTTCTGATATTAGCTCCTTTACAATTGGTAGTTATCAATTTGACTTTAGTAATCAGTTATTGCATCTTGGTGATGAGGTTGTTCAACTCTCGCATCGCGAAGCTGAGTTGCTGCGCGAACTATGCATAAACAGAGGAAGAGTGGTTGACCGTAGTAAGGTGTTAAAACAGCTATGGGGGCGCAACGATTACTTTGCCCGAAAAAGCATGGATGTTTTTATTTACAAACTTCGCATACACCTTAAAAAAGACGAGCTGGTACGAATCATAAACATTCATGGAAAAGGATACCTCTTAAAAGTAGAGGGCTAAATCGTTAGTAGTTATTCTACTTTTCAAGGATTTTGGTAAGCTGATTGTTTTGGCCTCTCTGCTATCTGTGCCCATCTCTTACTTTGCCGTTAACGACTATCTGGAAAAGTTCGCGTATCATTTTCAGCCGTCTCCATTATAGTTTGCGCTACCTTGCTTAGCTTTATTTGTGCTGGCATTTGTAAGTGTTTTTTATCAATCACTCAAAGCTGCGTCTACTAATCTGATTGAGGTGCTAAGAAGTGAATAGTGAATGCTAGCTGTATTCATTTTAGTGACACAGAAACAAATATTGACATTGCTGGAATTTTTCATACATTAGGCCCTAATATCTTAAACTTTTGTTTTCTATAAGTGAGTGGTGGAACATCAAAGTGTGATCGAAACATCTTACCAAAATGAGAGGCATCTTTAAACCCCAGCAAGAAAGAGATTTCCAGCACACTTTGATCTGTCTGTAATAACAAACGCTCAGCCTCCAGCATGTAAAGATAATTGATGTATTGTGAAGTTGTTTTTCCGGTTGTCTTCTTTACAGATTCATTTAAATGTTTTTTGCTAATGGATAGCTTTTTGGCAAAATGTTTTAACGGTTTTCGTTCGGGCAAGTATTTCAAGATCAAAGATTCAAATTCAATGAGTAAGTTTATCATCTTACTACGTTTGCCTTCTGTAACTGTCTGCAATCCGTGGAAACGATTTATCAAGATTAGAAGTGCTAACAACGAGGATTCAATAAATCTTTTGTAACCTAAATCCTGTCGATGGAACTCACGTAAAATACACGCTAAATAGAAACCAAAAACACTTCCTTTTTTGCTAATATCTATAAAAACGCTTGAATAAAATCGTAAGACCGGTAATTGAGCTTCCATTCTTTCGTAAAAACCTCGATTAATAAATGCCGGCAAAAAATAAACTGCATACCCTTGCATATCTTCTGCAGAAAAAGTTGTTACCTGATAAGGGTTTATGAGTAGCACAGAATTGTCATTAGAATCAATGGAACGTCCATCGATGGATATTTTAACCTTGCCCTTCTCAATATAGATCAGCCTATAGAAATCGGCCCGGTGCGGTTTTACGCAAACCTCAGCAGTTCCCACTTTCTTGTCAATTCGATGGATAAAAAAGTCATCAGATGCTTTTTTCAATGCTTTCGAAGAATCTTTGAAGTCGCTCCTGAAATCAGTAGACAATCGATTCAAGTATTCAGATATGGAAGTATGTCTTTCAATGGACTTTGACATTTAATCATGTAAAATGTAACAGTTATACAACTCGGTTGAGTGTGCTAACGGATACAAAATTTCTGTGAACTATTCCGTGGAATAGAAATGAAGTAAGTGCTTTGCTTAATTACATCTTCTGCTTTCGAACTAACCGGCTCCGCAGGCGGCTCAGAGAATTTGGCGTAAGACCTATAAATGATGCCAGATCTTTTAATGGAATACGATTCATATAATTGGGATTATTCATCACATCCAAATACCGTTCTTCTGGAGTTTTGAATTGGCAAGAAATCAGAATATTTATAACATTCGTTACTAAAAGTTCATTCAAGCGCAAACCAAAGTATTTGAAGTTTTCTATTTCATTGTATAATGCTTGTAAGTCTTTATGGGAGATAACATATATTTCAGCGTCTTCAATAGCTTGCACTGAGTAAAACGAAGGTTTTCGATTATAAAAGCTTTCGAACTCCGTAGCAGTCATATTTTCAAAAGAAAACCACGAATTCAATTCAATTCCTTCAGAAGGACTGAAGATGCGAAAGCATCCTTTGTGTACGATCACGAACTCATTACATACTTTCCCTTTCTTCAGAAGAAACTTATCCTTTTTCAATTTGCGGATAGAGAACTTTGATAAAACTAAGTCTAATTCATGATCCTTTATTTGAGGGGAAAAGTCAGTAATAAATTTGATAAGTGATTCCATACTTTGAAATTTTAATGTTGCCTTTAAATGAAAAGTCTAAAGATTTAAATAAAACCATTCATCATCGCTTTTAGTAAATCTTTCGGTTGGACGTAGGATTGGCGTCAATAGTGGTCATTTTGTGATTTTGAGCGATTATGGCGAAATCCGCTAGAGGGTTGGATTACGGTATTGAATAGGTTTAATTTTTTTTTGAGGCTTGCAAATAGTTCTTAACAAAAAGCTGAGGATTGACAACCGGAATGCTCTTGTTTTTCTTCATAGTACTCTCTTGAAGTTCTGAAAGATACAACTTGCCGAGAAGACTTCAATAGGCTACAGCATTTTTTCACCTCGGCTTAATCGCAGTATGTTTTCATTAATTCGTGCTCTATTCGGTTCATCAACTTTTAGCGTAAGAGCTTTTTGTAGCAGTTCTTTGGCCTTTATCAGTTCACCTTTCATGCTAAATACTCTGGCTAAACCAACAAGAGTGACATAGTTATCAGGGTATTTGTTTGCGTTGTACTGGAATAACTCCTCTGCTATTTCCAAATTTCCTTCCCGCAAGAAATCTCTTGCCATTAGGTGTGTTTGCATCATTTGCCAAGCTGGATTATCCAGATGCTTTTTAATATAATTTAAGACATCATTGTTTGAGCTAGTCTTTTTTAAAATAGTGACTTGCGCATTGATCAATTCTTGATTAAACGTCTTCGACAACGCCCCCTCAAGAATTCGTGTGGCCGATTTATAATCTTGCCGTTTATTGATTGCGGTAGATGCAGCTTCAATATAATCGTTAGGCGTAGGCGAGGAAATTGACTTTAAATCAATTTCATAGTCTGGTGAAATGATTAGTTCATTTGCAATGCTTTTCTTTGCAGTACCAGTTTTTGATGATTCTTCTACTACTACATATTCCTTCTTTACAACATTGCCTGTCAACTTGTCTAAATACAATTTCGCATCGCCTACATTTGAACTGTCCAGCGATATAACCGCCACCTCATAACAGTCGGATACTTTCGTCTTTAAGCCAGCAATCTTAATTTCGCCTAAGTTTTTGGCAATAAATTGTCTTCTATTAAGTGGTGCTTCATCTAAATAGATAAATCTTAATTGCAATGTAGGATCAGGCTTATTGAATTTAAAGTACAACTGAAGCGCTTCCAATGAGGTAAAGCTTAGAGATTGATCAGATACCTTCGAATAGGTTTTTCCGCTACTATCTATTAGCGAATCGCCTCGATCACGTATTGACCATGAATAACCAAAGCTATAGGTTACCGCTTCATTAAGAAGTTTGAACCCTTTTTTATCAGCAATCATTTTGATTACATGACTATGCGAATAGCTCTTTGGAGTTCGTATGGCATCACGATCGTATCGATATTCTTCATATACAATTGTATCCGCTTTTTTATAGATTTTTGTTTCAGCAAAATATTCCCAATTTGGATGATCTCCGTAGTGCTTACCTATATATCGCGTTGTTTCGTTTTGACCGCGAGTGGCTAAGGAAATAAAAAGATAAAATGTAAATAAAGTTAATCTCATAAAATAGTAAATTTAGTTTGTTCTTATTGCTTTGTTCCTAAGTTCAAGTGATATGAATTGTCGTCTATAAGATGCGGAATGATTAAACAAGGCTATTTTCTTTAATAGGTTGGTTGTAGGCAATAAAAACGGGCCGATCCATATAATTAAATGTTCTATGTCTCGGCAAGAGCGTAATTTTTATTATTAAAGAAAAATTAATTCAACTAATGTGCTCATTTTTTCAACCGTTGAAGTGGAAAGGTAAATAAAAGACTATGACGTAAAAGAGTTTTTCCATGATTACAAGCCATATTTAATAAGATTCTTTTGTTACTTTTAATGATGGAATTTGAAATAAAAAAATTCAACCTTACTCGCCTTCAATGGATTGTCTGGATAGCAGTCTGGCTATCCATGATGTTAAATCTGTTGCAGTATAAGCATTGGACACATGCAGTTACATTTTCGCTTATAAATTGTTTGATCTACTGCTTTATTGTTTATGTTCATGCATTATGGATTATTCCCAGATTCTACGATAAAAAAAGATATGCAAAATATGCACTGATGGCGCTTTTACTAATTGTTGTGGCCAATGCGCTGGATGTGATCATTTCAATTTCGGTTTACAATACGTGGCTAGCAACTGAACTTGTTACAATAAATTACAAGATGGTTGTCTCTAATGCGTTTTCAACTTTACTTGTATTTATTGTAAGCATTTCATTTAGTCTTGCCTTACGGTTTTTCCATCTAAGCAGAAATCAGGAGCGCATAAAAGCAGAAAGAGCAAATGCAGAACTAAGCCTTTTGAAACAACAGCTTCATCCTCATTTTCTGTTCAATACCTTAAATAACATTTACTATCTCGCACAGAGAGACTCCCCAGAAACAGCCGATTTAATCAACCGTCTTTCAAAAATATTACGCTATTTTCTTGAAAACAGTCCAAAAGCTAGTATAAAGCTACAAGATGAAATTGAACTGATTAAGGATTATATTGAACTTGAACGTATTAGAATTCATAATTCCATTTCATTAATGTTTGAAGTATTAGGTTCAATTTCACGCTATTCCATTCCACCATTTTTATTAATGCCAATTATAGAAAACATCTTTAAGCACGGAGTAGGTAGAAAGAATATGCAAAATCGCGTTGAAATTTTAGTTGATGTGATTGAAGGGAATCTTCATTTCAGCGCGAAAAATGATAAACAACAGGAAATGCGAATAAATGATTTAGCAGGAATAGGGATAGTTAATCTTAAAAAGAGGTTAGAATTATATTATGGTCATAATTTTACGCTATTGATCACGGAAAGTACTAATTCATATGAGTTACAATTAACTTTGCCACTTTATGAAAATTAGTTGTATAATTATCGATGATGAGCCTAATGCACTTCGACTATTAAAAGATTACATATCTAAGGTTAAATTACTTCAGCTAATCAATGCATTCCATGATGGACTAGATGCTTCATTGTTTCTTCAAAAAAACAATGTTGACGTTATCTTTACAGATATCAAAATGCCCCTTTTATCAGGACTTGAGTTAGCTAAAATTCTCCCCGGTAATCAAAAATTTGTTTTCACTACTGCCTATAGCCAACATGCACTGGATAGTTTCAATTATAATGTAATTGACTATTTGTTAAAGCCGATTACCTTTCATAGATTTAATCAAACGATTAGTAAAATTGAACAAGCGTCAAATGGTCCCAACACAAATCAACCGAATTCAGAGTTGGATTACATGGGTAAATGGCTGAGAATTTTGACAGGTTGTAAATATAGATGACTGTTTTGAATTTTGCATAGTTGAACTGAAACGGAAGCGGGCTCTGCTGAGGAGCAACCTGCCAGGGTTACGTTCAA